>CAWHCA010000013.1:0-91103 GCA_963827615.1 uncultured Gammaproteobacteria bacterium
GGGAGCGCAAGGCGATTCCCTGAGCCTGCGCCTGCACGGCGCGCGGAATTTGACGCTATCATTCGCGTTCTATGGTGACCGCGCGACTCCCCAGGACGAGATCGACCAGGCCGTTGAGGCCCTGCGCGAAGGCGAGGTCGTTGCATTCCCGACAGAAACGGTCTACGGACTCGGTGCGGACGCGTCGAATCCCGACGCCGTCCGCAAGATCTTCGAGTTGAAAGGGCGTCCGGCGACACATCCGCTGATCGTCCACATCGAACACCCGCGGGCGCTCGAGCGCTGGGCGCTCAGCGTACCGCCTGCCGCCGCTGCACTTGCGGAGAAGTTCTGGCCGGGTCCGCTGACGCTGATCCTGCGCCGTGCGCCGGCCGTCGATCTGGCGCCCATACGGGCGGACAGGACACCGTCGCCGTGCGCGTGCCGGGTCATCCGGTGGCCCAGCAACCGCTCCGCGCTTTCGGCAGCGGCATCGCGGCGCCGTCCGCCAACCGCTTCGGCCGTATCAGTCCCACGCGTCCCGAACACGTGCGCGAGGAGTTCGGTGACGACGTGCGGATCGTGCTCGATGGCGGCGACTGCAAGATCGGCCTCGAATCGACCATCGTCTCCTGTGTCGACACCGTGCCGCGCATCCTGCGGCCGGGCTCGCTCACGCTGACGCAACTGCGCACGGTGGTGCCCGAAATCCAGGCGGGACCGGACAACGGTGCGCCCCGCGTCCCCGGCAGCGACGCCAAGCACTACGCCCCCCGCACGTCGCTCAGCATCGTCGCGAGCCGCACGCTCGAGGACGTCGTGGGCCAGCTTCACCGAGCACCGCGAGAAGATTGCCGTCCTCGCCATGCGCCCGCCGCGCGTGGCCAACAAGTACATGACGTGGATCAACGCCGGCCGTCGCGCCGACGTTTACGGCCGCCGAGCTGTACGTCAACCTGCGCACGCTCGACAAGTCGGGCGCGAAGGAAATCCTGGTCGAAGAAGTGCCGGCGGGCGAAGCCTGGGATGCCGTGCGCGATCGCCTGCATCGCGCGGCCTCGGCCGAGAACGTCGTCTACGGCGATCCAGACATCGCGGCGCTGCGCGCCGACCTGGGCCAGGACTGAGCCCGCGTGAGCCGGGGAGCCGAATTCAAGGCGCTCGTCGCGCAACACGGCTCGCCGCTGCTCCTCCTGGACTGCGACGTCGTGCGTCGCCGGTACAAGGCACTGCAGGCCGCGCTGCCCGGCGTCGGGCTGTTCTACGCCCTGAAGCCTTTGCCGCACCCGGCGGTGGTCGCCGAGCTGCGCGATCTCGGCGGGTGTTTCGACGTGGCGACGTCCGGCGAGATCAGGCTCGTCAAGGCGGCGGGTGTCCCGCCCGAGCGCTGCATCCACACGCACCCGATCAAGACCGACGGCGAGATCCGCGCTGCGCTGCGCTTCGGCATCCGCACGTTCGTGGTCGACAACCCCGACGAACTGCGCAAGTTCCGCCAGCACCGCGCCCGCGCAGAAGTACTGCTGCGGCTGTCGTTCCGCGATCCGACGGCGGTCGTCGACCTGTCGCGCAAGTTCGGCTGCGAGCCGGCGGCCGTCGTGCCGATGCTCGAACTCGCGCAGAGCCTCGGCGTCACGGTCCGGGGGTTGTCGTTCCACGTCGGTTCGCAGGTGGCCGAGCCCAAGAAATACGTCGAAGCCATCGGGGTCTGCGCCGAGCTGACGGAACAGGCGAGCGCGTCGGGCCTGGCGGAGCTGACACTGCTCGACATCGGCGGCGGGTTCCCCATCGCTTATGGCGGGACGATGCAGCCGATCCGCGAATTCTGCCGACCGATCCGGCAGGCACTGAAGACGCTACCGCGCGGCGTACGCGTGATCGCCGAGCCGGGACGCTTCATCGCGGGGCCGTCGGGCACGTCGGTCGCCACGGTCGTCGGCCGCGCGCAGCGCGAAGGCCGCTGGTGGTACTACCTCGACGACGGCCTGTACGGCTCGTACAACGGCCAGCTGTACGACCACGCCCTCTATCCGATCGACGTGCCAGGACGCACGGGCCCGACGCATCCGAGCGTGCTCGCGGGTCCCACGTGCGACAGCATCGACGTCGTGCGCGAGGACATTCCGCTGCCCGAGTTGCAGATCGGCGACCTGGTCGTGGGCCGCATGATGGGTGCGTACACCGCGTGTTCGGCCACGGATTTCAACTTCATCCCGCGCGCGAAGATCGTCGCGCTCAACGTGCAGGCGAGGTCGCGACGTGCAAATTGAGGTGGTCGATCACGTGGCAGGTGCCTCCCGCGCGCGCGGCATCGCGCTCGTCATCGACGTGTTCCGGGCTTTCACGGTTGCGCCGCATGCGGTGGCCGCGGGTGCAAGCCGCGTAATGCCCGTCGGTGCGATCGAAGACGCGCTAGCCTTGCGCGACGTGATGCCTAACGCGGTGCTCGTGGGTGAACGACACGCGCGCCGCCTGCCCGGGTTCGACGCTGGCAATTCGCCGACGGAGATTCTCGCGATCGGCGTGGCAGGGCGGCCCGTGGTCCACACGACGCACGCGGGCACGCAAGGTCTCGTGAATGCGACGGGTGCCGACGAAGTGCTGACCGCCAGCCTCGTCAACGTGTCGGCGCTCGTGCGTTACGTCAAGTCGCGCAACCCGCAGTTCGTCACGATCGTGCGCATGGGGCACGAGGCCCGCGAGCGCTGCGCCGAGGACGATTTCTGCGCCGAAGCGCTGGTTACGCTGTTCAGCGGCGGCAGGGCGCCAACCACTGCCGAGGCCCGCGACCGGCTGCGCAATGCGCCTGCTGCCATCAAGTTCTTCGACCGGGAAGCCGACTGGGCCCCGCTCACCGACTTCGACTACTGCACCGAGGTGGACCGTTTCGACTTCGTCCTGCGACTGCGCACCGGCGCGGACGGCCGGCGCGAACTCGAACGCATCGACGTGCCCAGGGCGACGGCGTGACCGAACCGCTCGCTGCGGCGGCTGGCTTCCAGCCCTTCGGCATCCCCTTCGAGTTTTTCCTGTTCGCGGCGACTCTGCTCGGCGTCGCGCTGTTCCATCACCGCACGTTCCAGGTTGCCATCACCGGCCTGGCATCGATCGTGCTCTACAAGATCGCCTTCGCCGGCTTTCACGAAGGCGCCGGGCTTACGGGCCTGGTCGGGCATCTCGGCGCCGAGTGGGTGGTGCTCGCCAACCTGTTCGGCCTGCTGATGGGGTTTGCGCTGCTGTCGCGGCATTTCGAGGAAAGCCACGTGCCGGCGAAGCTGCCGGACTACCTGCCCGATGACTGGCGCGGCGCGTTCCTGCTGCTGGTGATGGTGTTCGTGCTGTCCAGTTTCCTCGACAACATTGCAGCCGCCCTGATCGGCGGCACCGTCGCGGCCACCGTGTTCCGGCACAAGGTGCACATCGGGTACATCGCCGCGCTGGTGGCTGCATCCAACGCCGGTGGCTCGGGCAGCGTAGTGGGCGACACGACCACGACCATGATGTGGATCGACGGGGTCAGCCCCCTCGACGTGCTGCATGCCTACGTGGCTGCCGGTGTCGCGCTCGTCGTCTGCGGCATTCCGGCAGCGCTGCAACAGCACGCTTACTCACCGATCGTGCAGCAGAGCAGTAATCGCCTGCAGGTCGACTGGGAACGTGTCGGCATCGTCGCGACGATCCTGTCCGCGGCCATCGCCGTCAACGTCCTGACCAATGTCCGGTTCCCCGGATATTCAGACCGATTTCCGTTCCTGGGCGCGGCGGTCTGGGTCGCTATCCTCGCGACGGCCGCCTGGCGGAGGCCAGACTGGTCCGTGTTGCCCGCGGCCCTCAGGGGCACGGCCTTCCTGCTGAGCCTTGTGCTCGCGGCATCGATGATGCCTGTCGAACAGCTGCCGGCGGCATCGTGGCTCACGGCGCTCGGTCTCGGGTTCGTCTCGGCCGTGTTCGATAACATCCCGCTGACCAAGCTCGCGCTGGAGCAGGGCGGGTACGACTGGGGCGTGCTCGCTTACGCGGTCGGCTTCGGGGGGTCGATGATCTGGTTCGGGTCATCGGCGGGTGTCGCCATCACGAACCTGTTCCCCGAGGCACGCTCGGTCGGCGCGTGGCTGCGCGGCGGTTGGCACGTCGCGCTGGCATATGTCGCGGGTTTTGCCGCCGTCATGCTGGTCATGGGGTGGCATCCGCACGCGCCACACAAGGGCGTCGTCACGGAGCCTGCAGTCGCGACGCAGCCGCAGGAGTGATCGGACGATGATTCGCAACGTGGTGTTCGATGTCGGCAACGTGCTGGTGAAGCTGCACTACCAGCCCTTCGTCGGCTACCTGGCCAAAGCCGGCGTCGACATGTCGGACCTGCCGGGCTGGCTCAAGTCCGTCGATCTCGAGGGTCACGAGCGCGGCGAAGTCCCTGGCGACGTCCTGCTCGAGCGCATCGCGGGCGCATCCGCGCATCCGCTGGACCTGGCCGAACTGCGCGACCACTGGCTCTCGATGTTCGAGCCCTGGGACGAAATGTTCACGCTCGCGTCGGGCTTGAAAGCGGATTACCGCGTCTACCTGCTCTCCAACATCGGCGACATGCACTGGGCGCACCTCGATACGCTGTACGGACTGGATACGCTGGTGCACGGTGCATGCGCGTCGTTCCGCGTGGGTGCGATCAAGCCGCACGTCGACATCTACCGCAAGGCCGAATTGATGTTCGACCTCGACCCGGCGGCGACTGTCTTCCTGGATGACCTGCTGCCCAACGTCATCGCCGCACGCGAATGCGGCTGGCATGCAATCCACCATTCCGATGCGGGCCTTACGCGTTCGAAGCTGCGGGACCTTGGCGTGAGGCTGCCCGCACCGTTCACCTGAGCGAGGTTCCGCCATGCATGCGTTGCCCGCCGTGCCGACGACGATCCTGCTGCTCGCAGCCTCGAACGTGTTCATGACGTTCGCCTGGTACGCGCACCTGAAGAACCTCAGCGGCCGCGCCTGGTACGTGGCGGCGCTCGTGAGCTGGGGCATCGCACTGTTCGAATACCTGCTGCAGGTGCCGGCCAATCGCATCGGTCACACGGTGCTGACGCTGCCGCAACTCAAGATCGTGCAGGAAGTCATCTCGCTCGCCGTGTTCGTGCCGTTCGTGCTGCTCTATATGCGGCAGCCGCTCAAGCTCGATTACCTCTGGGCGTCGATCTGCATGCTGGGCGCCGTCTATTTCATGTTCAGGAAGTGACCATGGCCGACCCCGTGAACACCCCGACGAACGACCCAGTGACCGACACCGCCATTCATCGACGCGTCGCAGCGTGCCGCGCCGGCGCGGATCCCACGATGATCGCGCGGCTGCGCTCCGGCTGGGCCGTGCTCGGCGATCCGCAGGTGCTGCCCGGCTATTGCCTGCTGCTGCCCGACCCGGTCGTGCCGCACCTGAACGCGCTGGAGCCGGCCCTGCAGCAGGCGTTCCTCGCCGACATGGCGCGGATCGGGCAGGCCGTGCAGGACATCACCGACGCAGTCCGCATCAACTATGCGATCTTCGGCAACGTCGAGCCCGCGTTGCACGCGCACGTGATTCCGCGCTACGAAGACGAGCCCGCCGACCTGATCAAGGCCAACCCGTGGGGCTACGACTGGAACGCCGCGCCGCGGTTCGAGCCGGAAGCCGACGGCGACCTGCTGCTGGCGATTCGCGCACGGCTCGAACGCACGTCCTGATCGCGTGATTTCTGGCGCTTCTGCAGAGTAGTGCCACTGGCTATCGGTCTGCGTTGCGCTAGCATTTTGCGATGAACTCGATCCGCCACCCCTCGAGCATGCCGCGGACACTCCGCTCGCTCGGGACTCTGGTCTGCAGCCTGCTGGTGTGCGGGGTCACGGCAGCTGCGGCCTATCGCTACAAGGACTCGAGCGGCCAGTGGGTCTACACCGATCGACCACCACCGCCCGGGCAGGCGACACAAAGCGTGGCGCTCGGGCGGCAGCAGTGAAGCGCCGTTGAAGATGACCGTCGAACCGCGGTCCACCGAGTCGGGCGTTGCGCTGGTGGCGGTCAACCGGTGCCAGTGCATCGTCGAGTTTGCGGTCAAGGCGCAGACGCCCGCTGGCAATAAGCAGGGGCGCGGAACGGTGGCTCCGCAGTCGGAAAGGGTCCTGCTAGACATTGCAGCGGCCGCTGGGCCCGCGGAGATTCGCTACGAATACGGCTACGTGGTCGGCGAACCCGGCGCACAGCACCGGCCGATCGCGACCGTATCGCGCGCCGTTCGCACCGGCGCAGCGGTTCACGGTGACTCAGGCTCCGCCCGATGCCGTCACGCACGTTGATGCCACGAGTCGCAATGCGATCGACATCGCGATGCCCGTCGGCACGGCCATTCACGCGGCGCGCGAAGGGCTGGTGATCAACGTGGCCGCACGGCATTTCAAGACCGGCCTCAAGCTGCAGGACATGGACGAAGCCAACTTCGTGCAGATCCTGCACGACGATGGCACGCACGCGATCTATGCGCATCTGCAGCTGGACACCGTGCGGGTGAAGATCGGCCAGCGTGTCGCCCGCGGCGAATACATCGCCAACTCGGGCAACACGGGGTTTTCGACGGGGCCGCACCTGCACTTCGTCGTGTTGCGCAACATCGGCCTGCGCAGCGACTCGGTCCCGGTCACATTTGCAGATCCCGGCGGCGCAGGCGCGACACCGCGGAGCGGGCAGGCGCTGACGGCGTATTGAGCGCGGAAGTTGCGAGAGCCCGCTGAACGGGTTCCGGTCTTCCTCTGCGCTCCGAGGTCTCACGCGCATCGCAACCAAATTGCAGCAGTCGTTGCCGCGCTCCTGAACTCACGTCTCCTTGTCGAAGAACGTGCGCGTGGTCCAACCCGCAATTATGGCGCCTGCGATTGGTGCCAACCAGAACAGCCAGAGCTGCGCCAAGGCCCAGCCACCCACGAACAGCGCCGGCCCCGTGCTGCGCGCTGGATTCACCGATGTGTTGGTGACCGGGATGCTGATCAGGTGAATCAGGGTGAGACAGAGGCCGATGGCAAGCCCGCCAAATCCGGCCGGCGCGCGCTTGTGGGTTGCGCCCAGGATCACGATGAGGAACATGAAAGTCAGCGCGACTTCGCAGACCAGGGCTGCACCGAGCCCGTACTTGCCCGGCGAGTGCTCCCCATAGCCGTTCGAGGCGAAACCGGATTGCAGGTCGAAGCCGGCCTGGCCGCTGGCGATGACAAAGAGCAACGCTGCGGCGACCACGGCCCCAACCACCTGTGCGATCACGTAAGGCAGTAGCTGCGACGCTGGGAAGCGACCGCCGGCCCAAAGACCGAACGACACCGCCGGATTGAAATGCCCGCCGGAAATTGGGCCGAGGGCATACGCGCCCGTCAATACCGTCAGTCCGAACGCGAGGGACACTCCGGTGAAGCCGATGCCCAGCTCCGGAAAGTTGGCTGCGAGTACGGCACTGCCGCAACCGCCAAGCACCAGCCAGAACGTGCCAATGAATTCGGCGAGGTAGCTGCGCATGATCAACTCCTGGGAAGGACTTTGATGCGGGGGGGGTGAGCAGAGGCCGGCAGGATTGATCCCGCCGGCCTTGTTCCCAGTGAATGGTATCAGCATCGCGATCAGTTCGCGGGGCCGCAGTCCGTATACGCGGATCGACGTCAATTTCAGGC
Organism: uncultured Gammaproteobacteria bacterium; assembly: GCA_963827615.1. Classification (GTDB taxonomy): domain Bacteria; phylum Pseudomonadota; class Gammaproteobacteria; order Steroidobacterales; family Steroidobacteraceae; genus RPQJ01. Next base: position 7,660 of record CAWHCA010000013.1, read on the forward strand.
CGGCGAAGCGGACCGAAGCAGGGGGCTGAGGCAGCGCCCGACCGCTTGCGTTCCAGTCGTGCCCATGAAAGCTGTCAAGGCAATGCGCAAACGGGCGAGGGCCAGCAGATTTCCGCGAGCGGACATGGCGAACCCTTCATGCGTCAATGAGGGCCACGCGCTTGGCGTGCCGGTGAGTAGCGACACCTTCGACGTCAGCAAGGGCGATTACAGCAACAGCACCGGCGCCGCGCTGAAGTTAACAAGGCCCGCTTCCGGGGTTGCGGTCTTCCTCAGCGCTCCGGGGTCTCACGCGCGTCGCAAACGAATAGGGGACGTGCACCTATTTCCCGATAACTCTGACGGGAAATAGGTGCACGTCCCCTATTCGTTTGCGGCGAGCCTTGCTCGAACGGGTGCGAGGCGATGGTGTCAGCGAGGCAACAGAACCCGCCGTGCCGCCTCGCACCTGCGTTCGAGCTGCGGCGTTCGACACGGAGCGCTGAGGAAGACCGCAACCCCGGAAGCGGGCCTTGGCAGTTTCAGCCCTCGTGCGTGTCAGTAGCTCACTGACCCCGCAATGCGCGCACGAGCTGCGCGAGCGTCGGCACCGGCGGCGAACACGTCATGCCGCGGCATACGTAGGCCACCGCACCGCCCAGTGCCTTCTTGCCGGCCAGAGCCGCGGGCAGGTTTTTCGCGTCGGACGGCACGGCGACGATCATGCGGTGCGGGTCGTACAGCTTGTCGATTTCGCTGCGCCATACGTCGAGTTCGTCGCTCTCGCCACGCAGCACCAGGATCAACGGCGGCGACGTGAATTCCTCGAGCGCCATCAGCAGCGTGCCGTGCCCGTGCGGATACCGCTCGATCGCTGCATGCGCCGAACGCAGGGTGGCTTCCGCGGCGTCGATATAACGCGTTTCGCCGAGCAGGTAACCGAGCCGGATCAGCACGCGGGCCGCTACGCCATTGCCGGCTGGCGTGGCATCGTCCGAGAACGTCTTTGGCCGCAGGATCAGCGACTCGTGATCGTCGGCGGTGAAAAAGAATCCGCCGGCCGCGTGATCGGTGAAATGCTCGAGCATCACGTCGACGAGTTCGACGGCCCAGGCGAGGGCGTCGGCATCCCAGCGCGCTTCCAGCAGTTCCAGCAAGCCCCACGCCAGCATCGCGTAGTCGTCGAGGTAGGCGGGAAAGCGCGATTCACCGTCCGTGTGCACGGCCAGGAGTCGTCCATCCTTCCAGCAGCGTGCCCGCAGGAAATGCATGGCCTGCACTGCGGCACCTGCCAGGTCGTCACGTTCGAGCGCACGGCTGGCACGCGCCAGTCCACCAATGGTCATGCCGTTCCATGAGGTCAGGATCTTGTCGTCGCGACCGGGCCAGACGCGTGCATTGCGCACCTCGAGCAGCCGCGCCCGCGCTTCGTCGATGCGGGTTTCGACGGTCGCCTCGTCGAGCCGTAGAGCGGTCGCGATGTCGGCGATCGACTTGAACGTGTGCAGGTGCCACTGGCCTTCGAAATTCGCGTCGCGGTCGAGGCCGAAGCGCTGGGCGAAGGGCTCGTACTGCTCGACGTCGAGCAGGTCTCGCACCTCGTCCGGTGTCCAGACATAGAACCTGCCCTCGTGGCCCTCGGAATCCGCATCCAGCGTCGAGTAGAAACCGCCCTCGGGCGAGCGCAGGTCGCGCAGCAGCCACTCGGCCGTTTCTGCGGTGACGCGGCGGAACATCAGTTCGCCGGTGGCGACGGCAGCCTGCGCGTACACGCCGAGCAGCTGCGCGTTGTCGTACAGCATTTTCTCGAAGTGCGGGATCATCCAGTACGGATCGACGGAATAGCGGCAGAAGCCGCCGCCGAGCTGGTCGTACAGGCCGCCTTCGGCCATGCGCGTCAGCGTGAGCGTCGCCATGTAGAGCGCCTGCAGGTCGGGCTCGTCGCTCGCGGCCGAGGCGCGCCAGGTGCGCAGCAGGAACTCGAGGTTGGCCGGGTGCGGGAACTTGGGGGCTTCGCCGAAGCCGCCGAAACTGCCGTCGAATTCGCGCTGCAGCGTCGCACGAGCTGTCAGCAAGGGCTCGCGTGACAGCGCGCCGGCTGACGCATCCGTCGGCGGCTGCAACTGACCAAGCACGTCGACCAGCTTGTCGCCGTACTCCTTGAGGTCGCCACGGCGGGTCTTGTAGAAATCGCCCACTTTCTCGAGCACGGCGCGGAAGCCCGGCATGCCGTAACGCTGCTCGGGCGGGAAATACGTGCCCGAGAAAAACGGCCGGTGCGAATCCGGCGCCAGGAACATCGTGAGCGGCCAGCCGCCGCCTGCCTGGTTCATCACCTGGTGCGCGGTCTGGTAGATTCGGTCGATGTCGGGGCGTTCCTCGCGATCCACCTTGATGTTCACGAACAGTTGGTTCATGAGCGCGGCGGTCGCGGGATCCTCGAACGATTCGTGGGCCATGACGTGGCACCAGTGGCAGGCCGAATAGCCGATCGACAGCAGGATCGGCTTGTCGAGCTTGCGTGCGAGTTCGAGCGCTTCAGGTCCCCAGGGGTGCCAGTCGACCGGGTTCGAGGCGTGCTGGCGCAGGTAGGGGCTGGTTTCGGTCGCCAGGGAATTCTGGTGGCGGGAGGGGCTGGGCGAAGTCATGGCGGAACCTGACGGGTTTCGATCGACTAGAATGCGGGGACTATAACGGAAGGCTGCCGCTCGCCGGCGGAAACGCGCATGTCAACGCCGCCCCCGGCACTCTCGACTTCGTCCAGCGAACTGCCCGAGCTGCGGCTCAAGCCGCGCGAGGAGCGCCGCATTGCGGGCGGGCACCTGTGGATTTTCAGCAACGAGGTCGACACGGTACGCACGCCTCTCACGGCGTTCGCAACCGGGGCGCACTGTCGCGTCGTTGCGAGCAACGACCGCTTCCTGGGCTACGCCTACGTCAATCCGCACGCGTTGATCTGCGCACGCATCCTCGGACGCGATCCGGGATTCGCCCCCGGCAAGTCGCTGATCGTGCACCGGCTGCAGGTCGCGCTGGCGCTGCGCGAAAAGTTGTATGCGCAGCCTTTTTACCGCCTCGTCTACGGCGAATCCGACGGGCTGCCCGGGCTGGTACTCGATCGCTTCGGCGACATCGTCGTCGGCCAGATCGGCACTGCGGGCATGGAAGCGATGAAGCCCGCGATCGTCGAAGCCATCGACAAAGTGCTCGGACCGAAGGCGCTGATCTGGAAGAACGACTCCGGGGCCCGCGAACTCGAAGGCCTGCCGAGCTACGTCGAGACGGCGCTCGGGCCCGACATCGAAGAAACGGTGGTCGAGGAAAACGGCGTCCGCTTTTTCGTGCCGATGGGCCACGGCCAGAAGACCGGCTGGTTCTATGACCAGGCGTACAACCGGCGGGCGCTGCTCAAGTACGTCAAGGGTGCGCGCGTCCTCGACGTCTTCAGCTACCTCGGTGCCTGGGGTCTCGCGGCCGCCGCGGGGGGTGCCGGCCAGGTGCTGTGCGTGGACTCGTCAGCGCCTGCACTCGAACTGCTGCAGCGTTCCGCTGCAGCCAATGGGCTGCACACCGTCCGTACCGAGCGAGCGGATGCCTTCGACGCGCTGGCGGCGTTGCGTGAGGCGGGTGAGCGGTTCGACGTGGTCATCATCGACCCACCGGCGTTCATCAAGCGGCGCAAGGACATCCCGAAGGGGCAGGCGGCCTATCGCAAGCTCAACCAGCAGGCGATGCAGGTGCTGGCGCGTGACGGTTTCCTCGTCTCCTGCTCGTGTTCGCACCATCTCGGGCTGGACGACCTCATGGTCACGATCCAGCAGGCGGCGCGCCACGTCGACCGTTTCGTGCAGGTCGTGGAAGTGGGTGGACACGCACCCGATCATCCGCTCCATCCGGCGATCGCCGAGACGCGTTACCTGAAGTCGCTGTTCTGCCGGGTCGTGCAGGACTGAGCCTGGAGACCGGCATGGCGGACAATTTCGTCATCAAGTTCTATACCCCGGTCACCGAAGCCAGCATCGGCACGCTGATGCGCACGGTGGACCAGAAACTGGCGGCCGGCGCCACTCACTTCACGGTGTTGATCTCGACCTCGGGCGGTTCCGTGTTCCACGGGCTCACCGCCTACAACTACCTGAAGGGCATCCCGGCCGAGGTCACGACGCACAACATCGGCAGCGTGGACTCGATCGGCGTGGCGCTCTACTGCGCCGGTCAGACACGCATCTCGGTGCCGCAGGCCCGCTTCCTGATGCACCCGGTCAGCATGAATTTCCGCGAGGCCGCGAGCTACGAAGAGCCGAAGCTCATGGAACTGGTGAAGAGCCTGCGCGTGGACATGGAAAACTGCGCGAGCGTCATCGCGGCCAATACGAAGCAGTCCAAGAAGCAGGTGCTGCGGGCCATGCTCGCCCGCCAGACGCTCGATCCGGACACCGCGCTGGATTGGGGGCTCGTGCACGAGATCCGCCAGGAACTGTTTCCGGAAGGCACCGAAGTGATCCCGATCCAGACGGGCGGCTGAGCGCTCCGGAAGGTAAGATACGCGGCCGATGTTCGTCTATCCGCACCCCGATCCCATCGCGTTGTCGCTAGGACCGCTGCACGTCCGCTGGTACGGCCTCATGTACCTGGTGGGCTTCCTGTCGGCCTGGTGGCTGGCTCGTCGCCGGGCGGGACGGCCCGAGTCCACCTGGAAGCCGGTCGAGGTCGACGACCTCATCTTCTTCGCCGCCGTCGGCATCATCCTGGGCGGGCGCCTCGGCTGGATGCTGTTCTACGGCACCGAGCGGATCCTGAGCGAGCCGCTCAGCGTGTTCCGCATCTGGGAAGGCGGGATGTCGTTTCACGGTGGCCTGATCGGCACGCTCGTCGCGCTGGCTTTGTTTGCGCGCAGCCGCAGGAAGCAGCTCGTGGACGTGTTCGACTTTGCTGCGCCGCTCCCCGCCATCGGCTTCGGCGCAGGCCGCATCGGCAATTTCATCAATGGCGAACTCTGGGGCAAGCCGACGGACGTGCCCTGGGCCGTGGTGGTCGACGGTGTGCCACTGCACGCCTCGCAGTTGTACGAAGCGACGCTCGAAGGCCTCGCGCTGTTCCTGATCCTCTGGTGGTTTACGTCGAAGCCGCGGTTCCGCTGGGCGCCCTCGGGGTTGTTCCTGGTCTGTTACGGCGTGTTCCGCTTCCTGGTCGAGTTCGTGCGCGTGCCCGATGCGAACCGCGGCTACCTGCTGTTCGACTGGGTGACGATGGGGCAGGTCCTGTCGCTGCCCATGATCCTGGCCGGCCTCGCGATGCTGGCGTACGCCTACCGGCAGCGCCAGCCGTCCGGCAACTTCCGCGCGGCCTGACGGCGATGCGGCAATACCACGCACTGCTGCAGCACATCCTCGATCACGGCGCCGAAAAGGGCGATCGCACCGGCACCGGCACGCGCTCGGTGTTCGGCTGGCAGATGCGTTTCGACCTGAACGACGGCTTCCCGTTGATGACGACGAAGAAGCTGCACCTGAAGTCGGTCGTGCACGAACTGCTCTGGTTCCTGAGCGGTGAGACCAATGTGCGCTACCTGCGCGAGCACGGCGTCACCATCTGGGACGAGTGGGCCGATGCCGATGGTGAGCTCGGCCCCGTCTACGGCGCCCAGTGGCGCAAGTGGAAGGCTGCAGACGGCCGCGAGATCGACCAGATTGCGCGCGCCATCGACCTGATCAAGCGCGACCCGAACTCACGCCGCATCATCGTCAACGCCTGGAACGTGGGCGAACTCGAGCGCATGGCGCTGACGCCGTGCCACGCGCTGTTCCAGTTCTACGTGGCGGGCGGCAGGCTGTCGTGCCAGCTGTACCAGCGCAGCGCCGACGTGTTCCTCGGCGTGCCGTTCAACATCGCTTCCTACGCGCTGCTCACGCACATGGTCGCGCAGCAGTGCGACCTCGGCGTCGGCGATTTCGTCTGGACGGGCGGCGACACGCACCTCTACGTCAATCATTTCGAACAGGCGCGGCTGCAGCTCTCGCGCGAGCCGCTGCCGCTGCCGCAACTCGTCATCAAGCGCCGGCCGGACTCGATCTTCGATTACCGCTTCGAGGACTTCGAGTTCGCCGGATACCAGCCACACCCCGCCATCAAGGCACCCATCGCCGTATGAAGAAGAGTCCCCCGAGAAAGCCCGTGACCAGGTCGTCGAAGACCGCCGTGACGCATCACGCGCACATGCGCCATGCGCAGAAGACGGCGAAACCAGCGACCGCCGAGAGCAATCCGCTGTACGTCGTGAAGCGCTCGAAGATCCATGGTCGCGGCGTGTACGCGGCCCGCCGCATCCGCAGCGGCACGCGCATCATCGAATACGTCGGTGACCGCATCTCGCACGAGGAGGCGGACTCGCGTTACGAGATGAAAGCCGATGACGACGGCCACACCTTCCTTTTCGTCGTCGACGACGATCTCTGCATCGACGCCGGCGTCGGCGGCAATCCCGCGCGCTTCATCAACCACAAGTGCGACGCGAACTGCGAGACGATCATCGAAGGCCGCCGGGTCTTCATCGAGGCGATTCGCACGATCCAGCCGGGCGAGGAGCTGGGGTACGACTACCAGCTCACGTGGGAAAGCACCGACGATCCCGACGAGCTGGCGCTCTACAACTGCCGTTGCGGCGCCGCGAACTGTCGCGGAACGATGCTCGATCGCGAGTCCATCGACGCCAAGAAGAAAAAGGAGAAGCGGGCTGCCGCCAGGAAGAAGGCCGCGGCCAAGGGCAGGAAACCCGTCGCGAAGCGCAAGAAGGCCTGAGGCATCGCATGCCGCTCGTCTCGATCATCGTGGCGACGGACGAGCGGGGCGCGATCGGGCGCGACGGTGGACTGCCGTGGCGCCTGCCCGACGACCTCAAGCGCTTCAAGGCCCTGACGATGGGCAAGCCCATCGTCATGGGTCGCAAGACCTGGGATTCGATCGGCAAGCCGCTGCCCGGACGGCACAACATCGTGATCACGCGTCAGGCCGGGTTTGACGTCCCCGGCGTCACCGTCGTTGCGTCCCTCGACGAAGCGCTGCGTGCGGCTGGCGACGTGCCCGAGGTCTGTATCATCGGCGGTGCGGAAATTTATCGCCTGGCGCTGCCGCGCGCGGACCTGATCCATTTGACTCGTGTGCATGCGGTTGTGGACGCAGATACGTTTTTTCCGGAGCTCGGTGCCGGCGAATGGGATGAAGTGCAGGTGGAGCAGCACGCAGCCGATGAGAAGCACGTGTACGCGTACAGTTGCCTGGAGCTGCAGAGGCGGCACACCGCTTGTTGACGAGTACAGCCAATGGTCCCAGGGCAACAACAGGGACCGGGGCCGTGGCATGAACCAGGCGAACGATCACATTGCAATCGATCAAGAGCGTGCTGACCAGGACCGCACTCGACCTTCAAGGCCAAGCCCGCGACCGTGAAGGTCAAGGTGCGTCCGATGAAGAAGCTGAAGGACGCCGCCCGCGCCTGAGCTGCGACCATCAGGTCAACCGTTCGCACAGTCTCCGCAAGGCCTGCCGCTGCTGGCGGCGCTCGCGCGTCCAGGGCAGCAGGTGAGTGGAGCGCGCCCGGCGGTCAAACCAGAAGCGCCCAGTCTGGCCGCGAGCCGCCGGACTCGCGGCGAGCCACACCACTGTGTCCGCGCCCTCGGCCGGGGTCCGCAACACGCGCCGCATGACGTTCCAGAAGCGGGGCAGGGACGTACGGACGGCCGGTGTATCGGCCCAACCGGGATGCATTGCATTCACGCAGATGCCGCTGCCTTTGAGTTCAGCGGCGAGCAACTCGGCCAGCACCACCTGCATCCGCTTTGTCTGCGCGTAGGCGACGACACCGTCATAGGGACGCGCGCGCCACTCCCAGTCACGCAACGAGAGCGCTTGCGTGTACATGCCGCCGGAGGAGACAAGCACGACGCGAGCGTCACGCGACCTGCGCAGTCGCGGCAGCAGCAGGGTCGTGAGCAGCCACGGCCCGAGGACGTGCGTGGCAAAGGTGAGCTCGTGCCCATCGGCCGACTCCGTACGCTCGTCGGGCAGGACACCGGCGTTGTGCACAACCACGTCGACCACCCGCGCTTTAAGGCTGCGCACGAAGCGCCGAACCGACGCCGCATCCGAGACATCGATTACGCCCAGATGCACCCGTCGCGATCCCGTCCGCGCCCGCAGCTTGCGGACTGCGGCCAGGCCACGTTCCCGATTGCGACACAGCATCCACACGCGACCACCCCGCGCGGCGAGCGCGAGCGAAGTTTCAAAGCCGATCCCTGAGTTGGCGCCGGTCACCAGGCACACGCGCCCCGCTAGATCCACCGCCAGGTCCGTCGGGTCGAAGGCGGCAGCGTGCCGCCGATACCCTGTCCGATCGAAGGACAGCAGGATCGAGGCGTCGAGCAGGCGTGACATCGGTCCCTGGGTGCGGTGGGCCGCCATCGGTACCCGTTCGCCCACAGGTGGGCCCCGTTTAACGGACCTGGGCGAGTCTTGCTTTGAGGTCATGGCCGGTAAACCTTCCAGGCCAACCCCAGCCTCCGGTCGATGACTTCGCTCACGGACGCAGCACGCGATTGAAAAGCTCCACCGTCCGGCGCCAGGCATGCTGTGCGGCCTCCGCGTCGTAGCGCGGCGTCGTGTCGTTGTGGAACCCATGCTGGGTGTTCGGGTAGACATGCGCCGTGTACTTCACGCCGGACGCCTTCAGCGCCGCCTCGTACGGCGGCCAGCTTGCGTTGACCCGTTCGTCGTTCGCGGCGAAATGCAGCAGCAGTTCCGCCTTGATCGCACCCACGTCGTCGAGTGGCGGCGCGCTGCCGTAGAACGGCACCGCCGCCGCCAGCTCGGGCAATGCCACCGCGAGCCGGTTGGCGATCGCACCGCCGTAACAGAAGCCCACTACGCCGAGACGGTCGCCGGTGCCGGGCTGTGCGCGCAGGAAATGCGTCGCGGCGATGAAGTCCTCAAACGCCTTGGGCTGATCGAGCGTCTGGAAAAGAGTGCGTGCCCGGTCCTCGTCACCGGGGTAGCCGCCGAGCGGAAACAATGCATCGGGCGCGAGCGCCACGAAGTTCTCGAGCGCCACTCGCCGCGCGACGTCCTCGATGTGCGGGTTCAGTCCGCGATTCTCGTGCACCACCAGCACGAGCGGCAGCGACCCCTTGGCCTTGACCGGCCGGACCAGGTACCCGCGCGCCCGCCCATGACCCTTGGGCGAATCGTACTCGACGTAACGCACCTCGAGCCGCGCATCCCCGGGCGCAATCTGCTGCGCCTCGGCGAAGCGCGGGCTCAGCGCGCCCAGCAAACCCGCGGCGGTCACCGTGCCGGCCGCGAACTTCCCCACGCGCGCGAGGAAAGTGCGCCGATCGATGTCGCCGTGCACGTACTGGTCAAAGATCAGCAGGACCTCGGGATCGAAGTCACTCGCTCGCTGCATCGGTCGTTCGTCCGTCATGTTGGACTCTCCTGCGCTCGCTGGCAGCTTATCGCAGCCCAACCGCAGGATCGATCCTCGGCGCCGTCAAGCAGCGCGCCGGGAAACGTCAGGTCCGTTCGAAGCAGGCAACGGCTTCGACGTGTTCCGTGTACGGCATCAGGTTGAACACCCGTAGATCGCTCAGCTGCATCGCACTGCTGGCGGTCAGTCTCTGCGTGTCGGCAAGAAATGATTCGAGCCCGCAGCTCACGTACACGAATCGCTCGGGTGGAGCGGCGACCAGGTGCTCCAGGAGTTCGCGATCCAGGCCCTTACGCGGGGGATCCGCGATCACGACGTCGGCATCCAGTGCCGCAGAAGCCATCGCTCCCGCGGAGCCGGCAATGACCTCGATCTTTCCCCGCTCTTCCGGCGCCAATGCATCGAGCCCGAGCGCCAGGCCCTGCAGTGACTGCGGGCTCACTTCATTCATGCGCAGGTGACTGACGCGCGGCAGTACCGAAAGACCGATCGCGCCCACACCCGCATAGAACTCGGCGACGCGCGCGCCGGCCGGAACCTGTTCGCGCACGTGTTCGATGATGCGTTCCGCTATTTCGAGGTTGTTCTGGCCGAACGCCCCGGGTGGGTAATGCACGGCTGCGCCACCGAAGCGTTCGACGACACTCGGCGGGCCGCACCAATGCGTGAACTCGCGTCCCAGGATCGTGTTGGTCCGTTCGCACTGCGCGTTGAACCACAGGCTGTGCAGTTCGTCGCCGAGCCGGTCGCGAATCAGTTCGAGACAATCGGCGAAGGGTTCGACCGTCGGGCTGTTGCCGACGATCACCACCTGCGCGCTGTCGGAGCTGCGCTCCACCACGACCTGCAGGTAACGGGCGAGCCCGCGATGGACGGTCTCGGCGTAGGGGGCGATCTCCGCATCGACGAGCGCGCGCCGCACCACGGCCGCGACGCGGTTGATCAGTGGATGCTGCACGACGCAGTTCGGGATGTGCACCACTCGATGCGTGCCGAGTTCGAACATGCCGAGCCTGGGCGTGCCGAGGCGCCCGCGAATGGCCAGGCGGGCGCGCAGTCGAAAGCCTGACAACGCACCCGACACCACGGCAACACCAGGCAAGCCATGGGCGCGGGCCAGCGATTCCAGCGCTGCTTGTGCCGCGGGAGCGATACCCGGCTCACCAAATCGGGGGCAGCCCGGGCAGGGCGGGCGGTGGGAGCAGGTCAGCATGGTTGCGGGCGTCAGCCGCCCCACGCCGCGTCGAACACGCGCAGGAGGTTGGTGCCCAGGATCTTTTCGATCCTGTCGTCCGAATGGCCGCGCAGGCTGAGATGGTCCGCCAGCTGCTCGAAGCGCCGTGGCGTGTTGAGATCGTTCGCGAACAGGTAGCCGTCTTCGGACTCCTGCGGCGCCGCGATGCCTGCCGCCTTGCGGCGAGCAACGTTCGCCGTAAACGACTGCACGAACTCCGGCGTCAGTGCGACCGCCGAGAGCGTGCCATCCGTGCCGATCGAGACGTGTTCCTCGCCGGCGACGTTTACGGCATGCTCGATGTGCCGCACGACGTCGGCGGCGGTGGGTTGCCTGCCGCCCGCGAGGTACGGCATGACGTAGATGCCCGACACGCCGCCCGTGTTCGCCACCGCGCGCAGCTCGGCGTCGGTGCGATTGCGCGGGTGATCCGCCAATGCTGCGCATCCTGTGTGCGTGAATGCAACCGGGAGCTTCGAGTGACGAATAGCGTTGGCCGCAGTCACGCGACCGCAGTGACTCGCGTCTACGAGGATGCCGAGCTCGTTCATGCGCTCGACGGCCGCATGCCCGACCTTGCTGAGCCCCGCGTCTTGCGGTTCCATGCAGCCGTCACCCAGGCGGTTGTGCCGGTTGTAGGTGGGTTGAATCACGCGGATGCCGAGACGATGAAACGTCTCGAGCCGGTCGAGATCGGTCTCGAAGCACACGCCGTCCTGAAAACCGTACATCAGCCCGGTGCGTCCGCTCTCTTTCGCTGCGTGGATGTCGGCGACCGACCGCACGCGGACCATGGTCGCCGGGTAGCGGTCGACTTCGGTTTCCCAGCGCGCGATCGATTCGACGGCCTTCTGGTAGGCCACGTCGGCCGGCATCGTGCCCACTTCGCCGACGGTGAGGTGCAGGCACGTCATGCCTGACGCCCTGATGTCGTCGACCTCGCTGGTGGTCAGCTCCGAGCCGTCCTCGGTGGCGTGGCCGCCGGGGCCGCCGAGGCCATCAATTACGACGGCGCGTGAATACCGGCTCCACGTGCCGTTCACGGCCTGCGATGACCGCGGCAGCACCGCGAGTCCGAGCGCCAGGCCTGACGATGCGAGCAGCAGGCGTCGCGTGCGTGAAATCATGTTCATCGGCCTGCCGCAGTCATGGGCTGGATGCCGAGCGCGCGGCACAGGGCGTCGGGATCGAACAGCGCACCGTCCTTGATGACGAGGCGCAGTCGGCGCACGTCGCCGATGTTCCGGCTCGGATCGCCGTCGACGAGAATCATGTCGGCCAGCTTGCCAGGCGCGATCGAGCCCAGTTCGCCATCGCGGCCCACGAGTCGCGCGGCGTCGAGCGTGGCGATGCGCAGCACCTCGGGCGCAGGTATGCCAGCCGCGACGTAGAGTTCGAGCTCGCGCGGGAGCATGAACCCGGGCATCGCATCGGTACCTGCGACGAAGGGCACGCCCGCACTGCGCACGGCCACCAGCATGCGCTGCATCTGGGTCAGCGCCTGTCGGTAGCGCGCGTCCTCACCCTCCGGGACTGGCAGACCGCCTTCGAGCAGGCCGCGCCTGACGAGCGGAGGCATCCGATCGGCCACGGCTGCCAGTCCTGCACCGACTTCGCCCGGGCGATCGGTGAAGAGGCTCTCGAACGTGACGAGCGTCGGGTCCAGCGTGACGTGACGCTGCTTGAGCAGCTGCAGGAAGGCCTGGACGCGCGCGGATTGCGGATCGACGCTGGCCGCGTTCTCCGCGACGGCCGTGAACCGCGCCGGTGTGCGGGTGTCCTGCACCTTGTCGTACAGGAAGTTCAGAAACACCATGTTCATGTGCTGGATCTCGTCGTAACCGGCGAGCACGGCCTGTTCGGCCGTCATGAACGCGGGGACGTGACCGCCGACCCGCATGCCTGCCTTGTGTGCCTCGTCCGCGATGGCTGGCACGAGCTTCGGATCCATCGAGCTGTAGATCTTGACCAGCCCGAAGCCGGCAGCGCGCATGGCCTGCACGGCCGTGCGGGCTTCGGCTTCGTCGCTGACGAGCATCTTGGTCGGCCCCTGGAACGGCCCGCGACCGTCGATGATGCCGGCGTAGGCCACGCGCGGACCGAGGGCATCGCCGGTGTCGAACACACGCAACAGCGCGGGTTTGTCGGGTTCGGCCGCCATGTCACGGATGCTCGTGACGCCGGCGGCCAGGAACAAAGGCCCGCTGTCGAGGTCCGGGTGCGTGTGCATGTCCCACAGACCGGGCAGCAGCGCGCGGCCCGCCGCATCGATGCGCTCGGCATCGGCGGGAATCGGCAGCGAGCCGTCGGGACCGACGGCGACGATGCGCTGCTTTGCAATGACGACGGTGGTGCCGGGACGCATCGTCATCTGCTCGGCATCGAACAGGTTGGCGTGCTCGATCACGACCGGACCGGTCGGCACGCGTCGCAGCGTGTGTGCCTGCGCCGTGCGTCGACGAGCTTCCTGCGCGTCCTGCTCCGCGCGCATGACGTTGAGCGAGTCCTGCCAGCCTTCGCGCACGAGTGCCGAGAAGCTGTCGAACGTCGCGAACAGTTCACCGTCCTCGTCGAGCCAGACGCTGGTGGGCTGGAACCCCAGGCCGCCGATCGAATACAGGCTGACCTGGCGGGAAGATTCGCCATTGCCGACCTTCAATTGCGACAACTGCTGCAGGTCTGCCTCTCCCTGCGGCAGCAAGGGCAGCTTGCGGCCCGGTGCATCGCGGAGTGCACGCGCCAAAAGCCCGATTTCCTCGAACGATCCGGACTGGCTGACGTAGAACGCTGCGCCTGTGACGGGCTGGGTACCGCTTTCGACCTTGTTCTGCCAGGTGACGTTGCCGCGCGCGCGCATGAAGCGTTCGGCCACCGGGCTCTTGAGGTAGTCATTGCCGTCGGTCGCAATGGCCACGGGGATGCCCTTCGCATCGAGCTGGATCTTCGATGTCAGCGCCGGCCCACGACCACGATCGTTGAACGCGAAATGGACCACGCGGGTGCCGTCGGCCTGCAGGCAGACCGTCTGGTAACCCGCGCGATTGCCCATCAAGCTGAACGCGTAATCGCGGCTGGACCTGGTGCCTGTCGGGCAAGCAATAGGTTGCGGCACCGCAAGCGGAGCCCTTTCTGCGACAGGCGGATCCGCCGCCAGCGCCGGGCCACTCGCGGCCATCGCCGTCGCGATGACCGTGAGGATTCGTCGTCCAATTGCGTGATTCAACCGACCTCCGACGCTCGAGTTCATCGTTTGCACGGTCGGCAAGCTCCGCACAATTCCGACTATCCCCCAACCCCCATCCCCTAACCCCTAGTAAGCGCTGCCCCCCGGCTGCGACGAACTCAGCACGCCGGCTTCGGCCGTGACTGTGTACGTGGTGCCGGCGTTGCCCTTCCAGTCCGCCACGTCGAAGCTGTCGCCAGCGCCTACACGACGGACGGCGACGTTGCGATACGTCAGAGGCAGGCCCGGTGAGCAGACTTCCGGCGCGCCCGGCGCCTCGATGAAATACGCACTGTTGAGTCCGATCACAGCGCCGACGCCCTTCTGGTCGATCAGGATGGCGGTTTCTTCGCTGACCGCGATGGCGCGGGGTTTCGTGCTCCAGCCCTCTACCTGGATGCGGCACAGAAAGCCGATGGTGCGACCCATGCGATCGCGCGCCGCGAAATGCGTGTCGCCAATGGTGCCCTGCAGGTGCGGCACGTAGACGAAATCGCGCGCGAAAGTGTTGTACTTGTCGTACGGATCTGCCAGCGCATCGGCCGACGTGATGCCCTGGCTGCCGAGTGCCGAGTACACGAACTGCGTCAGCACGGCGAGGCCCGCGCTGGTACCGCCGATCGGCCTGCCTGCCGCGACGTGCTGGTTCAAGGCGTCCTGAACCGGCGTGCCGGTCCATTCGGTAATGTAGTTCGACTGGTCGCCGCCCGCGATCCAGACCACCTCGGCGTTGGCGATCGTCTGGCGTACCGATAGGTCATTCGCGGCCTTGGCCGAGCTGATGATCAGCGTTGCCACGGAATTAATGCCGGGGCAGAGATCCAGGACGTACGGGTTGTAGGCGTCGGTACCCGTGGCGCGCACGATCAGGAAATCACCGCCAGCCGCACGGGCACACAGCCATTTGAAAGCCTCGTCGACATCGGTGCTGCCACCCATCAGAACCGTGCCGGCCGTGGTCACGGCCGTCGCATCGACCGCGCTTCCGACGCGGAAATAGGTCTTCTTGGCCGCCAATGCGGGACCCGGCAAGGCGCAGGCACAGGCGAGGAGAGAGGTGGTCAGGACGGCAAACAGGCGAGGCATGGCGAGACTCCTTATTGTTGTTTGCCGGAGCATAGTGACGGCGCGTCCAGCGCACAACGCGTGCGTCGCGTCGATATCGATCTAGTGGCCCGCGGCGGGCGAGGCCGGCAGCGGCTCGAGCATTCCGGTCACCATGGCGTCCATCTGCGCAGTCGGGATATCCGCCACTGAATCTGCCGTTGTCGTGAGGCGTGTCAGCAAGTCGCTCTGCGTGCGCCCGCGCTCGAAGGCGACGCGGTAAGGGATCTCGTGGTGGAACATCACCATCGAATAGCGCGGAATGAACCGCTCCGGGTGACGTCGCTCGAGTTCGAAGCTCAGTTCCTTGCGCAACATGAACTTTGGGTCGCGGACCGTATCCCGCATTTCCAGGAAATTCTCGAGCGCCATTGCGGCGATCGCATCGGTGTCCGGCTTGCGCAACTGGAAGAACTGCTCGAACGCGGACCGCCAGTCGCCGGCTGAGCGCAGCAGCCGGTCGAGTTCGAAGCAGTCCTCGAAGCACGCGTTCATGCCCTGGCCGTGGAACGGCACGATCGCATGCGCCGCATCACCCAGCAGCACGGCGGCCTCGCCGGCCGACCACGCATCCGCACGGACCGTGCCCATGCGGCCGACGGGACGCTCGAGGAATTCGCGGGCGAGTCCCGGCATCCGCGGCACGACGTCGGGGAAATGGCTGGCGAAGAATGCATCGACGGCTGCGCGGCTGTCGAGCGCGGCGAAGCTTTCCACACCGCCCTTCAGGGCGAGGAACAGCGTGACGGTGAAGCTGCCGTCGATGTTCGGCAGCGCGATCAGCATGAAGCCGCCGCGCGGCCAGATGTGCAGCGCGTTGCGCTCGATGCGGTGCGAGCCGTCCCGTCCGGCAGGCAGTGTGAGTTCCTTGTAGCCGTGCTCGAGCATGTCTTCGGCGACGCGCACGCCGAGCTGGCCGGTCATCGCGCGCCGCACGACGGAACCGGCGCCGTCTGCGGCGATCAGCGGCGCGAGCGGCTGCGTGTAGGTGTCGCCCGAGACTTCGTCGAGCATGACGAGTTCGTCGCGCTCGAAGTCGAGCGTGCGTGCCGCCTGCAGGAAGCGCGGCTCGATGCCGTAATGACGCTGCGCATGATCGAGCAGCGCGCGGTTCAGGCCCGGCCGCGACACGGAATGAATGACTTCGTGCGGTCGCTGACCGTAGGGCGCGAACGTGAGGGAACCGTCGGGTGCGTGCAGCGTGCGACCCCGCATCGGGATCAGCAACGGTTCGATGTCCTCGAACACGCCGGCCTCGCGCAGCGCATGGATGCCGCGGTCCGCCAGCGCCAGGTTGATCGAACGGCCTGCATCCATGTCGACCTTGCGCAAGTCCGGGCGGCGTTCGAAAACCTGCACCTGCCGGCCTTGCCGCGCGAGGTAAATGGCCATCAGCGCGCCGGACAGGCCCGCGCCCAGGATCGTGACCGCCCGCTTCACGCCCCGAGTTCCGCGTGCAGCGCATCCACGCAGCGCCAGACGTCGTCGAAGCGGTTGTAGAACGGCACCGGCGCGGCTCGGATTACGTCCGGCTCGCGCCAGTCAGGCAGGATGGAACGCCGTCGCAAGCCGTCGAAGACGGCCCGTGCGCGATCGCGCGTGAGCCCGACCAGTCGCAGCGACAACGCGGCGCCACGCGCCTGCGGATCGGCGGGCGTGACGATCTCGACGCGACCCGCGAGCCGCGCCTGCACCAGGCGTTCGAAGTATCCCGTCAAGGCGACCGACTTCTGGCGCAGGGCCGGCAGGCCGGCCGCGGCGAAGTGCTCGAGCGACGCTGCGAGCGGCGCCATGGCGAGTATCGGCGGATTGCTGAGCTGCCAGCCTGCCGCGCCCGGGGTGGGATTGAAGTCCGGCGCCATCAGGAAGCGAGTGGCTATGTCGTGACCGTACCAGCCGGCGAAGCGCGGCAAGGACGCGTCGGTTGCGTGGCGCGCGTGCACGAACGCACCGCCCACGGCGCCCGGGCCGCCGTTCAGGTACTTGTAGTTGCACCACACGGCAAAGTCCGCATTTGCGTCGTGCAGCGCGACCGGCACGTTGCCCACGGCATGCGCGAGATCCCAGCCGACGACGCAGCCCGCTGCGTGTCCCGCAGCCGTGATCGCCTCGATGTCGAGCACCTGGCCCGTCAGGTACTGGACGCCCGGCAGCAGGATCGTGGCGATCCGCGCTCCCTCGCGCTCGATCGTCGCGACGATGTCTTCGGTTCGAAGGCAGTTTTCGCCGTCGCGCGGTGCGACCTCGATCAGGTTCTGCGTCGGGTCGAGGCCGTGAAAGCGCACCTGCGACTCGACGGCGTGGCGATCGGAGGGGAACGCCGAGCGTTCCATCAGGATCGCGCGGCGCGTGCCCGACGGCCGGTAGAAGCTCACCAGCATCAGGTGCAGATTGGCCGTGAGCGCATTCATCGCGACGACCTCGGCTGGCTCGGCCCCGACCAGCGTGGCCAGCGCGGGTGCGAGCCGCTCGTGGTACGTCAGCCACGGATGACGCCCGGTGAAGTGCCCTTCGACCCCGAGCGAGCGCCAGTCGCGCATCACGTCCTCGACGTACTCCGTGGCCAGCACGGGTTGCGCGCCCAGCGAGTGCCCGCACAGGTAGACGATTTCGCGGCCACTGTCCGTCTCGCGCGGCAGGATGAAGCGGTCGTGCCAGGCCGCGAGCGCATCCCCGGCATCGAGCGCGTGCGCGTGTTCCCGGTCGAGCCTCATGTCGCGTCTCCAGGAATCGACAGCAATGGATAGAGCACGGGACGGCTCGGCGCTGCGTCGGAGCCGAAGGCGGGTACCTGCAGATCGAGCAGGTACAGTCCGTCCGTCACCGAGTCCGGCACGTAGGCGAGTTCGGTGACCAGCGCCTGCCCACGCGTTGCCTGCGTCGCGTCGTCGGAACCCGGGGGCAGTCCCCAGTATTCGCGATGCGCCGCGAGCCGGCCACCGTCGTCGGCGCGGTCGAGGCTCGGCAGGTCGACCACGAGCGAGGTGACCCCGCGCTCGACCAGCCAGCGCATGGCTTCGGGCAGGAAATACGGTGCCGGGCTCGGCGAGCCGGAATAAGCGCGGTGCCGCTTATCTGCTCCGTTCGGCAGCGTGCGAATGACCACGGCCGTGAACGGGACGGCAAGCCATGCCGAAGCCGCGGCTGCAAGTGCGGCCCGGCGGATCACGAGGTCATCAGCCGCGGCGTGATCGCCCGGCAGCGATGCCGCTGCCGCGCCCAACGGCTCCGGCCGGACGGAGACGACCAGTGCGACACAGGGCGCCACGGGTGTCAGGCTCGCGATCGTGACCGGGGTGCGCGTGACGTGTCCGATGCACTCGGTGTGGGTGCCGTGGCAATGCGGGGCCAGCGAATGCACGGCGCAATTGCAGCTGGCGCCGTTCACGACGCTGCCCGTGAAACCGCCGATCCGCAGCGGTTCGCTCGAGGCTGGTGTTGCGACGAAGAAGCTCGGCTGCGCGCCATTGAATTCAAGCACGATGGCGAGATCTGCGGGCGCGGTGACGTCCGCAAGCCAACGCCGCCCGCCGGCAGTGAACTCGAGGCCGTTCAAGTGGTCACTTCCTCAATGAGCTGCCGCACTCGCGGCAGACCGTGTGCTCGGGATTCGACCAGAACCGTTCGAAGACCGGCGACAGCTGCGTTTCGATGTCGGTGATCTGCAGGTATTCGCTGTAGAGGCGCGCGTCGCAGCGGTCGCAGTACCAGAGGAAGCCATCGGCTTCGCCGGCGCGGCGCTTGCGCTCCACGACGAGCCCGACGGTATCGGCGAAACGCTGTGGAGAGTGAGGTACATGGGCGGGCAGCAGCAGCACGTCGCCTTCGCGGACCGGGATGTCCACACGCCGCCCTTGCTGGACAGTCCGCAGCAGCATGTCGCCCTCGAGCTGGTAGAAGAATTCGTCGCCCGGGTCGTCGTGATAGTCGTGGCGGGCGTTCGGGCCGCCAACCACCATGATGATGAACTCGCCCTGTTCGAACACCTGCTTGTTGCACACGGGCGGGCGCAGTTCGGCCCGGTGCGCGTCGATCCACTGCCGGAGGTTGAACGGTGTCAAAGACTGCATGGTCCGAGTATAAATTAGCCACCATGAGTCGACGCAGACTCCGCATCGGTCCGGCCTTGCTGGTGCTCGCACTTGCTGCGGCGGGTGCCGGAGTGCCTGCGGGTGCACAGACGGCAGCGGACGCCATCCCGGCGGGGGCTGCCCCGACCGTCAATGCGGTCTGGACGGAGCACGAATTCACCTTCACCTATTTCGGTCGCGGCACCTACTACGGGTGCGGCGGGCTGGACAACAAGATCGCGTACATCCTGTCGGAGCTGGGCGCCCGCCCGGAGCCTTGGGTTAGGGTCAACTGTCTCGACGGGACTGGCGTCCAGCTGATGCCGACGGCGCGCATCAAGGTGGCGGTTCCCACCGAGGCAACGCCGGAACTGCTGGCGAAGCTCGAGGCGGAGAGATCGAAGCGCGAGCTGGTCGCGAGGACCCAGGGCAAGGGGATGGCGGTCGACGTGGCAACGGCGCAGTTCCCGGCTGAGCGCCGCATCGTCGAGTTCACGGGCCGGCGCCTCGGTCGCATCGATGACGGCGACTGCGAGCTATTGCAGCAATTGCTGCCGCAGGTCCTGGAGCCGCTGGGGATTCGCACGGCACCCGACTCCTCGCTGGCGTGCATGCCGCGCACGACGCAGTTCGGTTCGGTCCACCTCAAGCTCGAATCGCTCCACGCGAAGCCGGTCGCGGCCGCCGAGCCGGCCAGGCCCTGAACCCGGGTCCGCGATTCAGTCTTCGAACGGCAATCCGCCGGTGTGGCTCGCCACCTGCACCGGTCGGGCGTCGGGCTGGTCGATGCGTTGCCCGGTCAATGTGCCCCCCCAGACGCATCCGGTGTCGAGGCCGAGCGCGTGATCCTCGTCCACGTAGCCCATGGCCGACCAGTGGCCGAAGACGAGTCGTTCGCCGGCAGATTGCCGCCAGGGAATGCGAAACCACGGTTGCGTACCCTGCGGGGCAGTTCCAAGCGGACCCTTGAACTTGAGCACCATGCGGCCCGTCCTGGCATCGCACACCCGCATCCGCGTCAAGGCATTGATGGTGAAGCGGACCCGGTCCCAACCGTCGAGGTCGTCCCGCCAGGTGTCCGGCTCGTTGCCGTACATGCGTTGGTAGAGCTGCCCGGCCGTTTCGCCGCGCAGCCTGCGCTGTACCTCGCCCGCGCAGGCTACGGCCGTCTGCAGGTTCCACTGCGGCGGCAGGCCCGCGTGCAGCAGCGAGATGCCGAGACTCGCGTCGTGGTGCAGCAGTGGCTGCGCCTGCAGCCAGTCGAGCAGTTCGTCGGCGTCCGGCGCGTCGAGGATGGGGCGCAGTCCCGCGTCGCGGTCGCGCCAATCCGCGCCGCCGCGCGCGAGGGCGAGCAGGTGCAGGTCGTGATTGCCAAGGACGGTAATGGCGGCGTCGCCGAGTGACTTGACGAAGCGCAGGGTGTCGAGCGAACGCGGTCCGCGGTTGACGAGATCACCGACGAACCAGAGCCGGTCGCACGACGCGTCGAACCGCAGGCGGTCGAGGAGGGTGTCCAGTTCGTCCTTGCAGCCCTGGACGTCGCCGATCGCAAAGACGGCCATCGCGCCGTCGTCAGTGCAGCACGCCCGGCATGGCGAGCCGGAACGGCGCGATCGGTGCGTCGAACTGCTCGCCGTCGTCCGCGACCATGTGGTACTTGCCCTGCATCGCGCCGACCGGCGTCTCGAGGATGGCGCCGCTGGAATACCGGAACCCCTGGCCCGGCTGCAGGTGCGGCTGTTCGCCGACGACGCCGTCGCCGACCACCTCCTGCACCTTGCCGTTGGCGTCGGTGATGAGCCAGTGGCGCGTCACGAGGCGGGCCGGCTTCGTCCCCTCGTTGCGGATCGTGATCGTGTACGCGAACACGAACCGGCCCTCACCCGGGTTCGACTGGTCCTCTACGTAATTCGTGCTGACGTCGACGCGGATGCGATTCGCCTCGGCCGCCGTCATGTCTTCTTCCAGCGCACGGCGAGCACGTCACACGGTGCCGCATGCAGGATCGTGTCCTCGGTCTGGTTGAACATGATCGACAAACCATGGCGTTCACGGCTGCCGAGCACGATCAGGTCGACGCCGCGGTCGGTAGCGATGCGCACGAGCTCGGCCTTGATGTTGCCGGCCTGCACGATGCGCTCAGCCTTATCGAGCCCGGCTTTCTGTGCCAGCTCGGCGATGCGCCGCGTGGCGCGCTCGATCAGTTCACCTTCGATCTGCACGGCCGGCAGCAAAGCCTCGCCCATCGGTTCGACGGGAACGTATTCGACGACGTGCAGCAGGATGACCTCGGCCCCATAACGCTCGGCGACGTCACGCGCCCGCTCGGCGATCTTTTCGCTGCCTTCGGTGATGTCCACAGCGAGCAGGATCTTCTTGTATTCGCGCATGGTGTGCTCCGTGGAACGCGTGGTTCCGGTGCGAAAAGCGGTCCAGGGAAGATTATAGGCGGCGCCGGTAGGGGTACCAATCCGGAATCATTCTGCCGGAATAACGCCGAGCGAGTCCTCTCGCCGGGCGATCCATTGGCTCGCCAGGGCGGCAAACCGGGCCGGAGCGAGCGTTTCCGCCCGCGCCCCGGGATCCACGCCCGCGGCCACGATCCCCTCCACGTCGAGCAGGCCCATCAGCGCATTGCGCAACGTCTTGCGGCGCTTCGAGAACGCGGCCGCCACCAGGGCTGCGAACGCGGACGGGTCGGCAATCTCGAACGGCGGCGTGGCATGCGGGGTCAGCGCAAAGAACGTCGAGGTGACCTGGGGGGGCGGTTTGAATGCACCCGCGCCGATGTCGAACAGCCGTTCCACCTTGACGTGTGGCGCGAGCATTACCGTTAGCCGGCCATAGTCGCCCGAACCGGGCGCGGCCGCCATGCGCACGACCACTTCCTTCTGCAGCATGAAGTGCATGTCGGCGAAGGCATCGAGCTGTGAGATGAAGTGGAACAGCAGCGGCGTCGAAACGTTGTACGGCAGGTTGCCGATCAGGCGCAGCTTCGGTCCGTCGCCGCGCAGCGCGCGAAAGTCGAACTCGAGCGCGTCGGCCAGGTGCACGTGCAGCTCACCACGCCCCTGGCAATGTGCCTGCAGGGGCGGTACGACGTCGCGATCGATCTCGACCACGTCGAGCCTGCCTGCCAGCGCAAGGACCGGGGCCGTGATTGCGCCGCGACCGGGACCGATTTCCACGAGCCGATCGCCCGGACGCGGGTCGATGGCGCGCACGATCCGGTCGATCGTGCCGGGGTCGTGCAGGAAGTGCTGTCCGTAGCGCTTCTTGGCGTGAGCGTGCTTCACCAGTGCGATGCCTTGCGCCGCGCGCGCTGGCTCAGTTCGAGCGCAAGCGCAAACGCGGCCAGCAGGCTGCCGGGATCGGCTTTGCGCGTCCCGGCCAGGTCGAGCGCCGTGCCGTGATCGACGGAGGTGCGCACGATCGGCAGACCGAGCGTGACGTTGACGGCGTGGCCAAAGCTCGCATGCTTCAGCACCGGCAGGCCCTGGTCGTGGAACATGGCGACGACGGCGTCGATGCCCTTGAGCCGATGCGGCACGAACGCGGTATCGGCGGGCACGGGACCGACGAGATCGAGTCCGTCGCTGCGCAGCGCCGCCAGTGTCGGCTCGATCACTTCGATTTCTTCGCGCCCGAGGTGACCGCCTTCACCAGCGTGCGGATTCAGGCCGAGCACGAGCACGCGCGGGCGGCGTATGCCGAACATCGTCTGCAGGTCGCCCGCCACGATGCGCAGTACCGCTGCGAGGCGCGCCGGCGTAATGGCGGCGCTCACTTTCCGCAGCGGCAGGTGCGTGGTCGCGAGTGCAACGCGCAACCCACCGCCCACCAGCAGCATCACGGGCAGGCGCACGCCGGTGCGCCTGGCGAGGTACTCCGTGTGCCCGGTGAACGGGACGCCCGCCTCGTTGATGATCGATTTCTGCACGGGTGCCGTCACGATCGCGTGGAACACACCCGCTGCGCAGCCACCGACCGCGGCGTCGAGCGTGTCCAGTACGTACCGGGCGTTTGCCTTGTCGAGAACGCCGGGTCGCGCTGGCTCTGCCAACGGCACGTGCAGGAGCTGGACGCCGGCGCGCGGCCGGCTCGTCGCGTCAAAGTCCGGCAGATCGAGCTTGCGGGCGCTGCGCGGTCGCGCGCGGCCGAACAGGGAGCGGTCACCGATCAGGACGACACGGCAGCCTCGCGGTGCGGTGTCGAGCAGCTCGGTGCAGAGATCCGGGCCGACGCCTGCCGGTTCGCCGGTCGTGACGGCGACGGTGCGCAGCGCCGTCGCACGGCGCGATCGGCCCGCGGTGCTCACATCCGGTATTCGACGAACGCTTCGTCGCGCAGCCGGCGCAGCCAGATTTCCGTTTCCTCGTCCGCGCGCGCTTCGCGCAGCTGGCTGACGCAACGGTTGCGTGTCATGTCCTCGGTCGCGTCGTAGGTGCGGCGACCGAGCAACTGCACGATGTGCCAGCCGAACTGGGTGCGGAACGGCGGACTGATCTCGTTTTCAGCGAGTGCATCGAGCTGCTTTTCGAACTCGGGCACGAAGCTGCCAGGTCCGGCCCAGCCGAGGTCGCCGCCCGTCGCGGCCGAACCCGGGTCTTCCGACGTGACCGAGGCAACCGCTTCGAAACTCTCGCCCTTCAGGACGCGGTCGCGGATCTGCGCGAGCTTCTGTCGCACGGTCTCGTCGTCCATCACTTCCGTGGGCTTCATCAGGATGTGCCGGGCGTGCACCTGCGAGACGAGCGCCGGCGCCTGGCCACCGCGGATCTCGAGCACCTTGAAAATGTGCAGACCGCTGGGCGTGCGGATCGGCTGCGTCACCTCACCGGCCTGCAGCGTGGGGATGATGTCGGCGACGAACGAGGGCAGCTGGCCCGCCTTGCGCCAGCCGAGCGCGCCGCCCTCGAGCGCGGTGCCGGAATCGGAATACGTGATGGCCAGTTGTGCGAAGTCTTCGCTCTTCGTCGCGCGTTCGTAAACGGCCTGCGCGCGCGAGGTGCGCTCCGCAATCTGTTTCTCGTCCGCCGTGCCCGGAATGGCCACCAGGATGTGCGCCAGGTTGAACTCGTTGTCGGCACCGGGCGCGGCATTGCGCTTCGCGATGCATTGCTCGACTTCGCGCGGCGACACGTACACTCGCGCGAGCACGTCGCGCTGGCGCAGCGCCTGCAGCGTCATCTCGCGGCGGACTTCTTCCCGGTAGTCGCGATAGTTGATGCCCTGGGCCTCGAGCGTGGCCGGCATGTCGCTGAACTTGATGTTGTTGCGTGCGGCGACGTCGGTGAGCGCATTGTTCACCATCTCGTCCGAGATCTTCAGGCCGAGGCGCTCGGCGCGCTGCATCTGCAGCTCCTGCAGCACGAGGCGCTCGAGCACCTGCTGGCGCAGGACGTTGCGCGGCGGCAGCTGCTGGCCCGACTGCTGGATGCGCGCGCTGACCGTGGCCATCTGCTTTTCGACCTCGCTGCGCAGCACCAGGCCGTCGTTGACGACGGCGGCGACCCGGTCCAGCAGCACGCCGGACGAGCTCAGGTCGGTGGACTGGGCGTGGACGGTGCCCACGGCGGCGAACAACAGGACGGCTACGCCGAAAAACTGCTTATATTTCAAGGGTATCTCAGGGTCGGGGCGCGGACGCAGGCGAGGAGTATCCCCGAATCGCTTCGCGCAGGAAAGCTTCGTTGTCGACTCCGACACTGGACAAACCCTTCAGTTCCAGCTGCAGGCCGATCGACGTTTCGGCAGCGCCCGAACGGCTGGAGATGAAGCGTCGCCCGATGACGCGCACGGCCCAGCAGCATGACGAATATTCGAGTCCCAGGAACTGGTCGAGCGTCTTCTCTTCCTGCAGCGAGTAGACGAAGCGCGCGAAGCCGCGCCACTGGTTGTTGATCGGCCAGGCGCCAGATACGTCGACCTGCTCGAGCAGGTCGCGCCGGAATCGGTAACCCGCGTTGATCACCCGGCCGGGCGTCGGGTTGTACTGCACGAAAGTCTCGGAACGCTCGCCCTGGGTCTCGTCCGGGTTCCACTGGTAGGCAAAGCGCGCGTTCCAGTTCTTGTACGCGTTGAGCTCGACCTCGGCCACGACGTCCGACGTCGAGCGATCGCGCACCGGCTCGTCCGGCAGTGCGACGCGTGGGTCCTGGAAGTAAAACGCCTGCCCGAGCGTGGCGCTGAGGTACTGGCGCCCGCGGCTCGAGTCGAGCAGGCGGGTGGTGACGCCGACGCTGACCTGGTTCGCGTCCCCGATCCGGTCCGGACCTACGTAGCGGTTGGTGCGGAACAGCTGCACGAGGTTCAGGTCGGGAATACCGGTATCGAAGACCGGCAGGTCATCCTGGTTCTTGTACGGCACGTACAGGTACAGCATCCGCGGCTCGAGCGTCTGGATGCGCTTGCCTTGCGAGCCCGACGCACGTTCCATGGTGAAGCCCGCGTCGAGGCTCGCCGATGGCAGCGAGCGATCCGGTGAATCGTCGGCACCCGGCGCGACCTCGTCCAGCAGGTATTGCGTGTAGCGGTAAGCCGCGCCCGCTGCGAAGAAGCCACCGTTGCGGTCGACGCGCCATTCGAGCGATGGCTCGGCGTCGAGCCGGACGCCCTGGGGCCCCAGCTCGCGCTGGAAATTGGTCGCCTCGGCGAACACCGAGCCCGACAGGCCACCCGCGAAATCGCGCCAGCGCCCGAGTGCCGACAGCTGTGGCGCGATGCGGTAGGGCTCGTCCTCCGCGGCCAGCGTGTTGTCGATGACCTGGTAGCCCTGCGCGCGGGCATTGAGCGTCCAGGCAGCGGTGTCGTGCCGCAGGTCGATGTAACGATTGACGAACTGGACGCTCGTGCCCTCGAAGCCGACGCCGAAGTCCTCGAAGTAGTCGTTGTCGCTCACGTCGGTCGCGTCGATCAGCAGCCGGGTGCGGGGCGCAAAGCGCGTGACGTGGCGCCAGTCGATGACGCCGCGCGCCTCGCCGGTCTCCTGGTCGTTGACCAGGTATTCGACGTTGAGCTGGCTGCGGCTGCGGTCACTCAGGTAGCGCAGCTCCGGATCGAGCCGGATTCCGCGCGACGAGTACCAGCGCGAGGTAAGCGTGGCGTCGTAGTTCTCGGCCAGGTTCCAGTAGTAGGGCACGGCAATCTGGGTGCCGGTGCGGCTGCCGCTGCCGATGGTCGGGAACAGCAGGCCGGATTTGCGCTGGTCGCCGACGGGAAACGAGATCCAGGGTGTGTAGAACACGGGGACGCCGAGGAATTCGATGCGTACGTCGCGCCCGGTGCCGATCAGGGTTTTCTGGTCGATCTCGATTGCGCCGGCGGCGAGACTCCAGTCCTCGTTGCCCGGGGGGCAGGCCGTGTAGCGCACGCCCTCGAGGCCGATCTGACCAGATTGCCTGAATCTCGCATTCGCCGCCGCGCCCCGCACCGACTGCTCGCGCAATTCGAATTCGGCGCCTTCGAAACTGCCCACGCCGCCTTCCTGGAACGAGCCGCCCTTGCCGCGCACGTGCATCTGCGGGTCGAGGTACTCGATGTCGCCGTTCAGTTCGACGCTGCGTCGTTCGGCATTGATCGAAGCCTGGTCGGCCGTGAGCAGGCGCTGGCCCATGCGGATCTGCACGTTGCCGCGCAGTTCGGCATCGCCGGCACGGCCGAGTTCGCCGGTATCGCTCGTGACGTGGATCTGCGGGTCGTCCGGATCGGCCTGGAGCAGTTCTTCGATGCGCGGGTCGATGACGGATACGACCGCGCATCGGTCGCCGCGCGCCGGTTCAGCGATGTGGGCCGCGGCTTGCGCGGGTACCGTGACCGGCGACTGCTCCTGCGCCTGGGCGGTCGCGGCCCCGAGCAGTGCGCAGGCCGCCGCCCTCCGCAGGGTGGCCTGCAGCACCTGCTGCAGGCGCGGGGAACCAGGGCACGGCGTCGTCATCCGGACGATTATAATTGCGCGCGAATTGCCGCATCCGACTATTGCCTGCCCGTTTTCCAGCCGAGCCGGGGTCCCCGCTTGAACGAATCACGCCCGCATCCGCCGCCCACGGGCCATGACGATCCGCGTCTCGAGTTGCTGCGCCAGTGGCTCGAACGGGACCTCGGCATGCGCCAGTACGGCATTGCACCGGCATCCGCTGACGCCAGTTTCCGCCGTTATTTCCGCGTGACGCGCGCGGGACAGGCTTCGCTGATCGTCATGGACGCGCCTCCCGGCAAGGAAGACGTCGGGCCCTACCTGCGCGTTGCCGCGATGCTGCAGGAGATCGGCGTGCATGCGCCGCGTATCCTGCAACGATCGGAACGGGACGGATTCCTGCTGCTGACGGACCTCGGCACGACGATGTACCTGCCGGAGCTCACCAAGCCAGGCCAGGCCGATCCGCTGTATGCGGACGCGCTGGCAGCGCTGGTCCAGATGCAGGCGCGCGGCGTGCAGGCCGCCGCGGAACTGCCGCCGTACGACGAGAAGCTGCTGCGTTTCGAGATGAGTCTCTTTCCCGACTGGCTGCTGCAGCGGCACCTGTCGTTGCAGTTGAGTCCTCGCGAAGCGCAGGTGCTGCAGCAGGCGATGACGGCGCTGGTCGCCAACGCACTGGAGCAGCCGCAGGTGTTCGTGCATCGCGACTATCACTCGCGCAACCTCATGGTCTGCCCGGAGGCCAATCCCGGCATCATCGATTTCCAGGACGCCGTGCGCGGCGGCCTCACGTACGACCTGGTCTCGCTGCTGCGCGACAGCTACATCGCCTGGCCGCAGGAGCGCGTCGTCGGTTGGGCATTGGAGTTCCGCCGCCTCGCGCTTGCAGCCGGGCTGGCGGCAGGCCGCGACGAAGCGCAGTTCCTGCGCTGGTTCGACCTCATGGGTGTGCAGCGCCACCTCAAGGTCGGCGGTATCTTCGCGCGACTCTTTCACCGTGATGGCAAGCCCGGGTACCTGGCCGACATTCCACGCACGCTGCAGTACGCGGTGAACTCGTGCGCGCGGCATGCGGATTTCGACGAACTCGGCGCATTGATCGCGACGCGTGTCCTGCCCGCAGTGATTGCCAGGCTCGAAGGCGACGCACGTTGAAAGCGATGATCCTCGCGGCGGGGAAGGGCGAGCGCATGCGGCCGCTCACGCTCAGCCGTCCGAAGCCGCTGCTCGACGTGGGCGGCATGGCACTGATCGAGCATCACCTCTATGCGCTGGCGACGGCCGGGTTCAGCGAGGTCGTCATCAACCTGTCCTGGCTCGCCGAGCAGATTCCAGCGGCGCTCGGTGACGGTTCGCGCTACGGCCTGAGAATCGACTACAGCCGGGAGGGTCCGGAACCGCTCGAGACGGGTGGCGGTATCTTCCGTGCGTTGCCATTGCTGTGCCCGATGGGGGTCGAGCCGTTCGTGGTGCTGAATGGCGACGTCTGGATGCAGTACCCATTCGCGGACCTGCGCGAGAAGTACGCACAGGGACTGCCTGGCAAGGACCAGGCGCACCTCGTGCTGGTGCCGAACCCCGAGCACAACCACCAGGGCGATTTCGCCTTCGATGCGGGACGCATGGTTGAGTCCGTGCCGGGAACGGCGGCGGACACCGCCGTGGCGCGCAGGATCGCGGCGCTGCCGAGATGCACGTTCTCGGGACTCGGCGTGTATCACCCGTCGCTGTTCAACGGCTGCGCGGACGGCATCTTCAAGCTTGCACCGCTGCTGCGTACGGCTGCCGTCAACGGACGCGTCGGCGTGGAAGTGTTCGAGGGCGACTGGCTCGACATCGGCACGCCGGAGCGGCTCGCTGCGTTGAACACGCGGTTGTCCCAGGCCTGAGCTGAGCGGGCGACGATCGCGGCAGGGCCTGCATCCGCGCGGGCCAGGCGGTCTGGTGCACCGCAGCTTGACGTTGGCGGCCTGCGGGGAGCAATTTCGGCGCTCCTGCACCCGGGTCCGGACGACCCGCTTGCAGGATGTGAGTTTCGCGAAGGATTGTGCAAAAAACGTCGGGCACCTCGACCATTCGAGGTCGACGGTCGAACCCGACCCAACTCAGGAAGGGAAAAGGGGAAACAATGTACGCAACAACAAATGGTCGCCGGCCAACAGCCGGCGCTGCGGCAACGTATTCGCGCTTTTTGCGTGCGTCCTGCCTGGCAATATTGGGCGGGACTGGCCTGCTCGCTGGAGCAACGGTCAGCGCGGCGGACTGCGAGGTCGTGGCTTCGGGTCTGCGGGCCCCGATTGGCAGCGTGTTCACCAACCAGGGCAACCTGCTCATCTCCGAAACCGGCATCGCCAACGTTCGCGCGTCCGGCCGGATCTCCATCGTCAGTACCGATGGAACGCGCAGGACCTTGCTTGACGGGCTGCCCCAGGGCACCAATGCGGCGGGACGCGACGCGTCCGGGCCGAACGGGATTACCATGCGCGGCCGCACCGTTTACGTCGCTATCGGGCAGGGCGACACGGTGATCCCGGGGCCTGACGGCACGACCGTGCCGAACCCGAACGTTTCATCACAGCTGTTCAGTTCGGTTCTCGCCATTCACCTCAGTGCGGCCGCTGAGAAAGCGACCAGTGGATTCTCGCTGAGCGAGCAGGACCAGCTCACCCTGGCGGGCGGTGGCCGCGTGACGTTGTCAGACGGCGGCGGCGACAGGCTGAAGATCGAGTTGGTCGTGAACTTTGAGGACTACGTGGCGGAAGGTGCTCCAGGCAACGTGCGCAACTCGAACCCGTTCGACATGGTCGTGGCCGGCGACAACATGTTTGTCACCAATGGCGGCTTGAACAAGCTCTACAAGGTCGACCTGCGCTCGGGGGCCTACGCGGACCTGGCGATCTTCGACAGGATTCCAAATCCGAATCCGCCCGGCGCGGCCAGAGAAGGCCCACCGTCGGTCGAGGCCGTGCCGACCGGTCTCGCCTATTCGGACGGTACCGTGCTGGTCTCGCTGCTCTCCGGAGGTCCGTTCCTGCCCGGCGTCTCGAGGATCAAGGCTGTCGATCCGGTCACTGGCGCTCAGGCGGACTTCCTCACCGGATTGCGCACGTCGATCGACATCCTTCCAGTGCGGGAGGGCGACGACACCGACTACCTGGCGCTGGAGAACAACTTCGCCCCGGTGCCGGCATTTCCGCCCCGGGTGCGTCGATCAAGCGCTTCGAGGTGCCGGGCGGAGCCGGCGTCGCGGTGCATGGCTGCACGATGGACCGCCCGACGTCGATGTCGTACGACACCAGGAGCGACACGATGTACGTGACGGAATTGCTGCTGGGCACGGTCGTCAAAGTCCCGCTGGATTGATGTAATCGCCGGGGCACCACGGCTAGAGGTCGTGCCGCCGGCGAGGTTCACGGCCCGCCGCGATGAAACACATCGCGGCGGGCACGCGATCCGGCCGCGGCCGCCGTGACGCAAGTACAATGCCGACCCATGAGCGAGTTCAAAGGCATCCCGGTCGTTCCCAGGCGATAAGATCGCTGCTGCGAGTGGCGAAAAATACCAGACAGCTCAAGGCTTTACGGCGATCCGGGACGGTATCAAGGCCGCTGCTGCGAGCGCGCCGTTGACGCCTGCGGGCCGCAAACCCAGCTGGCTGCGGGCACCGATGCCGGCGGGTCGCGGCTTCGAAACGGTCAAGCAGACCGTGCGTGAACACCGACTCGCCACCGTCTGCGAGGAAGCGCGGTGCCCCAACATCGGCGAGTGCTGGAACGCGGGCACCGCGACGATCATGCTGATGGGCGAGGTCTGCACGCGCGCGTGCCGCTTCTGTGCCGTCGATACCGGCAACCCGCGTGGCTGGCTCGATGCCGACGAACCCGCCAATGCCGCGCGTACCGTGCAGCTGATGCAGCTCAAGTACGTGGTGCTGACGTCGGTGAACCGCGACGACCTGCCCGATGGCGGCGCCGCGCACTTCGCTGCGTGCGTGCGCGAGATCAAGCGCCTCAATCCTGCCACCGCGGTCGAAGCGCTGACGCCCGATTTCCAGGGCGTGATGAGCGACGTCGAAACGGTGGTCGACAGTGGTCTCGACGTCTTCGCGCAGAACGTGGAGACGGTGCGCCGGCTCACGCATCCGGTACGCGATCCGCGTGCATCCTACGAGCAGACTCTCGCGGTGCTGGCGCATGCGAAGCGGCATCGCCGCGAGCAGGGTGACGTGCTGGTGAAGACCAGCCTGATGCTCGGCCTCGGTGAAACGGACGACGAGATCCTCGAGACGATGCGCGACCTGCGCGCGGCGGGCGTGGACCTGCTCACGCTCGGCCAGTACCTGCGACCGACGGTCAACCACCTGGCGGTCGAACGCTTCGTGACCCCCGAGGAATTCGAGCGGTATCGCCAGCACGCGCTCGAATTGGGATTTGTCGAATGCGTGTCGGGGCCGCTCGTGCGTTCGAGTTACCGCGCCGAACAGGCCATGGCCCGGAACAACGCAGGCCTCGCCGCAGGCGGGCTCGCCAGGCGTGGCTGAACGCGACGCATCGACGGATGCACGGCGCGTGCTGCCGGCCTTGTCGACACCGGCGCTGAAGTGGCTCGGCTGCGTCGACTACGAGCCGACGTGGCGCGCCATGCAGCGCCGCACCGACGAGGCCACGGACGCCACACCCGACGAAATCTGGTTTCTCGAGCACCCGCCCGTCTTCACGATGGGCATGAACGCCAAGGCGGTGCACCTGCTCGCGCCTGGCGACATTCCCGTCGTCGACATCGATCGCGGCGGGCAGGTGACCTACCACGGGCCCGGACAACTCGTCGTGTATCCGTTGCTGGACCTCGCGCGGCTCGGCCTCGGCGTACGTGCGCTCGTCGAAGGGATCGAGCGCGCCGTCGTCGCGACGCTCGCGCAGTGGGACGTCGAGGCCCATGGCAAGCGCGACGCACCCGGCGTGTACGTCGGCGAACGCAAGATCGCGAGCGTCGGGCTGCGCATCCGCCGCGGCCGTTCTTACCACGGGCTGGCCCTCAATGTCGCGATGGACCTCGAACCGTTCGCGCGCATCAATCCCTGCGGCTATGCCGGGCTGCAGATGACGCAGCTCAGCGACCTGGGCGGCCCTGCCAGCGTACGCGAAGTGAGCGAGGCGCTGGCGCCGCAGCTGCTGCGTGCGCTGGGGTTCGGCGCCCAGGCGGAGCGTCAGAGTGCGACGAGCACCTGGCTGCAGGACGTGAGTTCCACATAGAGCGCGTCGAGCTGGGCCTTGCTGGTGGCAACCACCGTCACCGTGATCGACAGGTACTTGCCGTTGCTGCTGGGCCGCTCTTCGATGCGGTCCGGTTCGAGCGTGCCGAAATGCCGCGTCACGATTCCCATGACGAGGCTGCGGAAATCGTCCGACGCCTGGCCCATGATCTTCACCGGGAAATCGGTGGGAAACCTGAGCAGCGTTTCCTCCGGCGGCGCGGGGGGCACGTCGCTCATGTGTCCACCAGTGCCGGCCGAGTTGCGATCGTATCGAGATGCTGCTGCAGCCTTGCATACATCGACAGCCACGTTGCGCCAGGCGCCCCGGTGCCGACGGCCTTGCCGTCCACGGAGGTGACGGGCAGCACGCCGCGACCCGCAGACGCGATCCAGACCTCGCTGGCCGAGCGCATGTCGTCCACGCTGAACGTGCGGATCTCGACGGGCAGCCAGCCCGCCGCAAGTTCGATCACCGCATCACGCGACGTGCCCGGCAGGACGCTGTGGTCGTTGGGCGGCGTGACCAGTTTGCCGTCGCGCACGATGAAGACCGTGCTCGAGGAGCCTTCGGTCACGCGCCCATCCCGCGTGAGGATGGCCTCGGAACCGCCCTTGTCCTGCGCCTCCTGGCGCAGCAGCACGTTGGCGAGCAGCGCGACCGACTTGATGTCGCAGCGCGCCCAGCGTGTGTCCTCGAGTGTGACGGCGGCGAGGCCGCGTTCGAGCAGCGCCTGTGCCGGCTGCGGGTAAGGACTGGCGAAAGCGAATCCCGTAGGTTCGACCGCCGCGGGCGGAAACAGGTGGTTGCGGCCGTATTCCATGCCGCGAGTCACCTGCAGGTAGACGAGCAGCTCGGCTGCATTGGCTGCAGCAACGAGCGTGTTCGTCACTTCGACCCAGCCCGCCAGCGGCAGCGGATTGCGGATGCGCAGTTCCGCCAGGCTGCGGTCGAAGCGTTCGAGATGCTGGCGCATCCGGAACGGCCGCCCGCGATGCACCGGCACCACTTCGTAGGCGCCGTCCGCGAAGAGGAAACCGCGGTCGAGTGGCGAGACTCGTGCCTCGGCCAGCGGCAGGTACTCGCCGTTCAACCAGCAGGTGGGATACGGATCGGCCATCGCTGCTGCTCCGTCAGTGGAACAGCAGGCGCAGGCTGTCCCAGGCGCGGCCGAAGAAGCCGGCTGCGGGGACGTCCGCCGTCGGGTAGAGGTCGTACGTCGCGATCGTCTGGCCGTCGACGACGACCTTGGCCTTGCCTACGGACTTGTTCTTCGCAAGCGGCGCGACCAGCGTCTCCGGCAGCTCGAAGTCCGCCTTCACCGAGCTCTGGTGACCGCGCTGGTTCGTGACGTACAGGTCGCGACCGACGGTCAGGCCCACCTCGTCCAGTTTGCCCTTCCAGACGCGCATCGTGGACAGCGGCTGGCCAGCCGCGTAGATGCGCTTGGTCTCGAAGAAGTTGAAGCCATAATTGAGCAACGCGGCGCTCGCTTCCTCGCGGGCACGCATGGAATCCGTGCCCATCACGGCGGAGACCAGCCGCATGTCGCCGCGCTTCGCGGAGGTAACCAGGCAGTAGCCCGCGGACTTCGTGTGGCCGGTCTTGACTCCGTCCACCGATGGGTCGCGCCACAGGAGCCCGTTGCGGTTCTGCTGCGTGATATCGTTCCAGGTGAACTCCTTCTGCGAGTACCACTTGTAGTACTCGGGGAATTCGTGGATCAGCGCGTTTGCGAGCAGCGCCGCGTCCCGCGCCGTGATGTACTGTTCCGGGTTGGGCATGCCCGCGGCATCGGTGAAGTGCGTGCCCGTGAGGCCGAGCCGCTTCGCGAAGGTGTTCATCATCTGCACGAAGGTGGCCTCGTTGCCGGCGACATGCTCGGCGAGCGCGACCGTCGCGTCGTTACCCGACTGCACGATCATGCCCTGCAGCAGGTTCTCGACCGAGACCTGCGTGCCGACCTCGATGTACATGGCCGAGCCGCCGAGCTTCGGTGCCGCCTGCCGCCAGGCATTCTCGCTCACCGTGACCAGGTCCCCGAGCTTGATGCGGCCCTCCTTGAGCGAATGGAACACGACGTAGGCTGTCATCAGCTTGGTCAGGCTCGCCGGTTCCTGGCGTGAATCGGGTTCGAGCGCCGCGAGCACGCGACCGCTCTCGTGATCGATGACGATGAAACTGCGGGCCTTCAGCTGCGGTGGGGGTGGCAACGCCGTGGCGGGCGCTGCGGCCGCTGCAGGAGCCGCTGCCGTTGCAGCGTCACTGGCGGCGTCCGGAGCGGCGGCATCCTTGTCGTCGGAACCGCAACCGGCAAGAGCGAGGCCGGCGACGAGCGCCAGGGCAAACAGGGTCGGCTTGAGCTTCATTTCTGCGTGGAAACCATAGGTTTAGGGTGGAGTGGAGATTCAGGTGCCGGATGTCGTCGTCGACCATCCGGTCGACGGCGCAGGCGGCTTCGTCGGTGCCGGTGCGACGTACCCGCCGTCCGCAGGCAACGGCAGCCCTGAGCGCCTGGCGCCGATGGCGTCCGCCAGGTCGCTGACGGCGCTCGCATACATGTGACTGCGGTTGTAGCGCGTGATCGCGTAGAAATTGGTGAAGCCGACGCGGTATTCGGTCCCGCCCGCCACTTTGAGCGCAACCAGCATCGCCGGTGCATCCGCAGGCAGGCTCGTCTCGAATTTGACGCCGCGCGCCCGCAACGAACCCACGGTTTCCGTCAGCGCCAGCTTCTCGTCCAGGCCCTCCAGGTTGGCGCTGCGCGCGTCGGCTGCAGCCAGGACCGGCTCGCCCGCGCGCCAGCCGTGCACCTTGAGATAGTTGCCTACGCTCGAGAACACGTCGGCCCAGTCGTTCCAGAGGTCGCGCTTGCCGTCTGCGTCGCCGTCGACCGCGTAGTTGCGGAAGCTGCTGGGCATGAATTGCGGCAGTCCCATGGCGCCCGCGTAGGAGCCGACCGGTGTGAGCGGGTCGAGACCTTCCTCGCGGGCCATCACGAGGTATTGCTCGAGTTCGCTGCGGAAAAACGCCTGGCGGGGCGGGTAATCGAAGGCGAGCGTCGAGAGCGCGTCGATCACCCGGTACTTGCCGACGTTCTCGCCGAAGAAAGTCTCGACGCCGACGATGCCGAGCAGGATGTCCACGGGGACGCCGCTTGCGGTCTCGGCCCGCGCGAGTTCGGCCTGCTTCAGGCCATGGACCTCGGCGCCACGCGCGATGCGACGCTCGATCAGGAACTTGGGCCGGTACTCGTCCCACGCCAGCGTGCGCTCGGCTGGCTTCGCGATCGCCTGCAGGATCGCAGGCTTCGATTCGACCTGCGCGAACAGCGCGACGAGCGGCTCGGCCTCGAAACCGTGTTTCTTGCCGACGCTGGCGATGAACGCATCGATGTCGGCGCGCGTGGGATCGAATGCCTGGGCACGAGCGGGCTGCGCGTGCCCGAGCGCAAGCGCGAGCGCAACTGCAATGGGGCGGGCGATGCAGCGGAACGGGCCGGAGGCCCGCCGGGCGAGAGGTTGCCGTGTCACGTTGAGACCAGTTTGCGGCGGGAGTGGACCGCCATGAGGATACCGAACCCTGCCATGAGGGTCACCAGCGATGTGCCGCCGTAACTCACGAGCGGCAGCGGCACGCCGACGACGGGCAGGAGTCCCGCGACCATGCCGCTGTTGACGAAGGCGTATACCGAGAACAGCAGCGTGAGGCTGCCAGCCGTCAGGCGGGTGAACGTGTCCTGTGCCTGCGCCGCGATGTAGAGCCCGCGACCGATGACGAGCAGATACAGCGCCATCAGCACGAAGCAGCCGACTAGACCCCATTCCTCGCCGATCACGGCGAAGATGAAGTCGGTCGAGCGCTCGGGCAGGAACTCGAGCTGTGCCTGGCTGCCGTTCATGAAACCTTTGCCGAAGATTCCGCCCGAGCCGATGGCAATCTGCGACTGGATCGTGTGGTAGCCGGCTCCAAGCGGGTCGTTCTGCGGATTCAGGAACGTCAGCACGCGCTGGCGCTGGTAGTCGTGCAGCAGGAACTTCCAGACGACCGGGATGGCTGCCGCGATCACGGCGCCCAATCCCAGGATGTATCGCAGTTGCAGTCCCGCGAGCAGGATGACGAGCCCGCCGCCTGCCGTCACCAGCAGCGCGGTGCCGAGGTCGGGCTGCTCGGCGATCAGCAGCGTCGGTACGAGCACGATCAGCGCCACGACGACCAGCGTCGTGAAGTCGGGCGGCAACGGCCTCTCGTGCAGGTACCAGGCGCAGCAGAGCGGTACCGCGATCTTCATGATCTCGGACGGCTGGAACCGGATGAACCCGAGGTCGAGCCAGCGCTGCGCGCCCATGGCGACGTCGCCCACGACGGCGACAGCGATCAGCAGCAGCAGGCCCAGGCCATAGAGGAACGGCGCGCCGATCCGCATCACCCGCGGTGGAATCTGCGCGACGATCGTCAGCACGCCGAGGCCGAGTCCGACGCGTGCCGCCTGGCCGAGGAAGATGCGCACATCCTCGCCCGCCGCGCTGTAGAGCACGATCAGGCCAACGGCGCAGACGGCCAGCACGCTCAGCAGCAGCGGCCCGTCGATGTGCAGGGCGTCGAGCAGTCGACCCGTCAGCGTGAACGTGCGCTGGGCGCGGCTCGAGTGCCCGGGTCCGGCGATCTCGGTCCTCATTCGTCCATGCCTCCTGCGGGTGGTGCGGCCGGCGGGGTGGTTGGAGCCGCCGCCTGAGCCGCCTCGCGCGGCAGCAGGTAGGCGTCGAACACCGCTCGCGCAATGGGCCCCGCCGTGCTGCCGCCGTGACGACCGTTCTCGACCACCACGGCGATCGCAATTTTCGGATCGTCGACCGGCGCGAACGCAATGAACAGCGCGTGGTCGCGCAGGCGCTCGGACACCTGCGATTCGTTGTATTTTTCGTTCTGGCCGATGGAGAAGACCTGCGCGGTGCCGGTCTTGCCGGCGACCTTGTAGGGAGCGCCGGCCTGCACGCGAACCGCGGTGCCGCCGGGGCTCACCACGCCGATCATGCCGTTGATGATGGTGTCCCAGTACCCGGGATCGTCGACCTTCACGTTGGGCAGCGGGCGGGGCGGCAGCGTCGCGACGGCACCCGTGCGAGAGTCGCGCACAGCGCGCACGAGGCGAGGCTGGAACGCCTTGCCGCGCATCGCGAGCGTCGCGGTGGCGTGCGCGAGTTGCAGCGGCGTCGTCAGCATGTATCCCTGGCCGATGCCCGCGATGACCGTCTCGCCGGGGAACCACACTTGCAGCTCCTTCTTCTTGAAGGCTTTCTTTTTCCAGGCCTGCGAGGGGACCAGGCCTGAGCGTTCGCCCAGCACGTCGATACCCGTCTTCCCGCCGAGCCCGAACTGGACCAGGAAGTCGTGCAGGCGGTCGATTCCGATCTGGTCGGATACGCCGTAAAAATACGTGTCGCACGACTGTGCGATGGCCTTGTGCATGTCGACCGTGCCGTGGCCCTGCTTCTTCCAGTCACGGAACCTGCGGCTCGAGTTCGGGAACTGCCAGACACCGCGGCAGTAGCGCGTGTCTTTCGCCGCCATGACGCCGTACTGCAGCGCGGCCAAGGCGACGAACGGCTTGATCGTGGAACCCGGTGGGTAGACGCCGCGCAGCGCACGGTCGATCAGGGGCTTGTCGATGTTGTCCGCGAGCGCACGGTATTCCGGCACGGTAAGGCCGCGCGCGAAGCCGTTGGGATCGAACGTCGGCGTGCTGACGAAGGCAAGGACGTCGCCATTGCGCGGGTCGATCGCGACGACCGCCGCCCGCTGCGTCCCGAGCGCCGTCTCGGCCACCTGCTGCAGCCGGTGGTCGATCGTGAGGTAGAGGTCGTTGCCGGCGATCGGCTCCCTGCGTTGCAGGTCTGGCGCCTTGACGCCGACACGGTCGACGCGACGACCCTGCGCATTGACCAGGAGCTGCTGGTAGCCGGTTTCGCCGTGCAGGAGCTCCTCGTAATTGCGTTCGACGCCAAGCTTGCCGATCAGCGTCGTGCCGGCGTACTTCGAGACATCGATGCGATCCTGGTCCTGTTCGCTGATCGCAGCGACGTAACCGAGCGCGTGCACGCCCACGCCCCCGTGCGGATAGAGCCGCGTCAGCCGCGGACGGATCTCGACGCCCGGGAAGTCGGGTCGATGCACGGCGAAGCGCGCGAGTTCCTCCTCGGACAGCTGCAGGCGGACCGGCACGGCGTCGAATGCGCGCCGCGCCATGATCGCGCGCCTGGTCCGCACCACGTCTTCGGCCGGCAGCAGGCCGAGCGCCACGAGCCGGGCCAGCGTGTCGTCGACGTCGGGGGTCTGCTCGCGCGTGAGCTCCAGCTGGTACGCCGGTCGATTGAGCGCGAGCGGTTCGCCTTCGCGATCGAGGAGGAGGCCGCGCGGGGGCGGGATCGGTTCGATGCGGATGCGGTTGCCCTGCGACAGTTCGCTGAAGTAGTCGTGCCGGACCACCTGCAGGTAGAAGAGGCGGGCAAACAGCGCGCCGAGCAGCACCATGATGACGAACGAAGCGGCGACGACGCGCCGGCCGAACATGCGCTGTTCGGCGTGGTGATCCTTCAGCCGGGAGTTGCGGGCCATCGCTCTCCTGCGCTCAGGCAGAGCGGCGCGTGAGCGAGTCGCCCAGCGCGACCACCAGCGGCCAGAGCAATGCGCCCGACAGCACCGGGAGCCAGCGTACCCACCCCGTGAAACCATGGCCGGTGAGGCCGTCGATCCAGAACATGAGGAAGTGGTACAGGCCGAGCAGCAGCATGACGATCACCGCCTGCTGCACGATCGGGAACATGCGCATGCGCAGCTGCAGCTTGTGCGTGAGGTAACCCACGACGAGAAAGCCGAGCGCGTGTTGTCCGAGCACCATGCCACGCAGCACGTCGAGGAAAAGCCCCGACAGCCACGCATAACCGAGTCCGGCGATACGCGGACTGGTCAGTACGAAATAGATCATCGCGAGCAGCGCGAGATCGGGCCGGAACGGATCGAGCCAACCCGGTAACGGCACGATCGCCAGAACGAGGCCGGCCGCCATGCTGATCCAGTAGAGCAGCCGGCGGGCGAACATGCTCATCGGTCTCATTCGCCACCTGCCTGCGCTGGTGGCGCGACCGTCCCGGGCGATGGCGCCGTCGCAGGCGCTGCTGTTGCAGGGTCGGCAGCCGGGGTGCTCGACGGCGCAGGTTGTGCAGTCGCGGCAGCGGCGGCGGGTTCAACCCGCGGCTTGAACCAGACCAGCAGCACTTCGCGCGCCTGGTCCAGCCTTGCCGTGGGCTTGGCTTCGACGAGCGCGAAGGTGCTGCCGGCGCGCTTCACCTTCGATACCTGTGCCACCGGGTAGCCCGGCGGGAACACGCCGCCCATCCCGGTGGAGAGCAATAGGTCGCCTGCCTGCAGGTCGGATTCGACGGTGACGAACGGCAACGACAGCTTGTTCTGGTCGCCGGTGCCGACGGCAATGGTGCGTACGCCGCTGCGGTTGGACTGCACCGGGATTGCGTGCTCGGCGTCGCTGATCAGGATGACTTCGGCCGTCGAGGCGTTGACCTTCGAAACCTGACCGAAGATGCCGTCGCCGTCCAGCACGGCCTGGTCCTTGAACACGCCATCGGCCGCGCCCTTGTCGAGCAGCACGCGGTGCCGGAAGGGATCGAGGTCGACGTTGAGGATGGAGGCGACCAGCACTTTTTCGGCGATGCCCGCTGAGTTCGCGCGCATTTCGCGCAGGCGCCGATTTTCTTCCTCCAGCACCGCGAATCGCTGCAGTTGCAGGTTGGCCAGGCGCAGCCGGGCGGTGAGCGCGAGGTTTTCCTGCCGCAGGCGGCTGCGGTCGGCGAAGGACCCCGTCACCCAGTCTGTCGCGCGGAAGGGAAAATCGACCGCGCGCTGCACCGGATAGATCACCCTGCTCAGCGATTCGCGGATGCGGTCGATCTGGTGGTAGCGCTGGTCAGCCACCATCAGCCCGACCGAGATCGCCGCCAGCGCAAGGAAATACGCGGTCAGCGGCGGTCCGCGGCCGATGATCGGGCGGGAGTCGTGCGAAAGCTCGACCACGGGGGCCGGGAGGGGTCGCGATCAATCCAGGCCGAACAGGCCCGGACCGTGCTCGTCGATCAGTTCCAGCATCTTGCCGCCGCCGCGCGCCACGCAGGTGAGCGGGTCTTCGGCGACCACCACCGGCAGGCCCGTTTCTTCCATGAGCAGCTTGTCGATGTCACGCAGCAGTGCGCCGCCGCCGGTGAGGACGATGCCGCGTTCGGCGACGTCCGAACCGAGTTCCGGCGGGGTTTGCTCGAGGGCGGCCTTGACCGCGCCGACGATGCCCTGCAGCGGTTCCTGCAGCGCCTCGAGGATTTCGTTGGAGTTGAGCGTGAAGCTGCGCGGGACACCCTCGGAGAGGTTGCGGCCCTTGACCGAGATTTCCTTGACGTGCTGGCCGGGGTAGGCAGAGCCGATCTCGATCTTGATGCGCTCGGACGTGGCTTCGCCGATCAGGATGCCGTAGTTACGGCGCACGTAGTTGATGATCGCTTCGTCGAATCGGTCGCCGCCGATGCGGACCGAGGCCGCGTAGACGATGCCGTTCAGCGAAATGACCGCCACTTCGGACGTGCCGCCGCCGATGTCCAGCACCATCGAGCCGCGGGCCTCGTGCACGGGCATGCCGGCGCCGACGGCGGCCGCCATGGGCTCTTCGATCAGGCGCACCCAGCGGGCGCCTGCACCCTCGGCGGATTCCTGGATCGCCCGGCGCTCGACCTGAGTCGAGCCATACGGCACGCACACCAGCACGCGTGGGCTGGGGCGGATCATGCGGTTGCCGTGCACCTTCTCGATGAAGAACTGCAGCATCTTCTCGGTGATGGTGAAGTCGGCGATGACGCCGTCCTTCATCGGGCGGATGGCCGTGATGTTGCCCGGCGTGCGGCCGAGCATGTTCTTGGCCTCGGTGCCGACGGCCTCGATTTTCTTGCCACCGCGGGAGGGTTCCTCGCGGATGGCGACGACGGACGGCTCGTTCAGCACGATGCCTTTGCCGCGGACATAGATCAGCGTATTGGCCGTGCCAAGGTCGATCGAGAGGTCGTTGGAGAAGTAGCCCCGGAGTTTCTTGAACATTTAGGATTCGCGGAAGAAGGAGGGGAGCGCTGCCTTGCGCTAAATCGCGGCAATTTAACCATAGTCACGACATTCCACAAGGTCGCGTGTATGATTTGTGACTGTTTTTTCCAGTCCTTTCGAGCATTTCCAGATGAGCCTGACACGCACCCAGGTCGAGGGGATCGCCCACCTCGCACGCCTCGAGATCACCGAGGCGCAGATGCCCGTGTACGTCGACAGCCTCTCGCGCATCATCGACTTCGTCGAGCAGCTCGCCGCCGCCGATACGGCCGGTGTCGAACCCATGGCGCACCCGCTTGCCGACCAGGTCCAGCGGCTGCGACCCGATGCGGTCTCAGAGGCCGATCAGCGCGAGAAGTTCCAGCAGAACGCGCCGAGCGTTGCTGCCGGCCTTTACCTCGTGCCCAAGGTCATCGAGTGACGCAGCGGACGAAGAATGGGGACGCTCACCTATTTCGCGCACCTGTTGCGTGACAGACCGCACGAAATCGGCGAAATAGGTGAGTGTCCCCAATTTTCCGGGACCGTGAGTCCGGACACTTTTTCCAGCCTTTTCGCCGTAGACGACCCATGCACACACTGACCGTTTCGGAACTCGCCGCCGGCCTTCGTGCCCGAAAGTTCTCGAGCCTCGACCTGACGCTGCATTTCCTCGGCCGCATCGAACGCCTCGGGCCCGAGCTCAATGCGTTTGTCACGGTGACGGCCGATCGCGCCCTGGCCGACGCCCGGGCCGCGGACGAGACACTGGCAAAGGGCGAGGGCGGCCCGCTGACAGGCGTGCCTGTCGCGCACAAGGACATCTTCTGCACCGACGGTATCCGCACGACGTGCTCGTCGAGGATGCTGTCCAATTTCATCGCGCCGTACGACGCGACAGTCGTGGCGCGCTGGCGTGCCGCGGGCACCGTGTTGCTCGGCAAAACCAACATGGACGAGTTCGCGATGGGTTCGTCGAACGAGACGAGCTTCTTCGGGCCTGTGCGCAACCCGTGGGACCTCGAGCGCGTGCCGGGCGGTTCGTCGGGTGGCTCTGCCGCCGCAGTGGCCGCCTGCATCGCACCTGCTGCCACGGGCACCGACACCGGCGGATCGATCCGCCAGCCGGCGGCGCTCACCAACCTTACGGGCATCAAGCCGACGTACGGCCGCGTGTCGCGCTACGGCATGATCGCGTTCGCTTCGAGCCTCGACCAGGCCGGGGTGCTGGCGCGATCGGCTGAGGATGCCGCGCTGCTGCTCGAGGCCATGTCGGGCTTCGATCCCAACGACTCCACCAGTGTCGATCGCCCGGTGCCGAACTACTCGGCCGAGCTGAACCAGCCGCTCAAGGGGTTGCGCGTCGGCATCATTCGCGAATTCTTCGGCGCTGGCCTCGATCCAGCGGTCGAGAAGTGCGTGCGCGCGGCAATCGCACAGCTGCAGCAGGAAGGCGCCGTCATCAAGGACGTGAGCCTGCCGAGCCTGCCGCTGTCCGTGCCGACGTACTACGTCGTGGCGCCGGCCGAGTGCTCGTCGAACCTGTCGAGGTTCGACGGCGTGCGTTTCGGCCATCGATGCGAGCAGCCGAAAGACCTGCTCGACCTGTACAAGCGTTCGCGCGGCGAAGGCTTCGGCGCCGAAGTGAAGCGCCGCATCAT
Source organism: uncultured Gammaproteobacteria bacterium (assembly GCA_963827615.1). Classification (GTDB taxonomy): domain Bacteria; phylum Pseudomonadota; class Gammaproteobacteria; order Steroidobacterales; family Steroidobacteraceae; genus RPQJ01. The sequence goes on from CAWHCA010000013.1 coordinate 50,717, forward strand.
GACCGGCACGTACGTGTTGTCGGCCGGCTATTACGACGCGTACTACCTGCAGGCGCAGAAATGCCGTGCGTTGATCGCCGACGATTTCGCGCGCGCTTTCAATGACGTGGACGTGGTGCTGAGCCCGACGGCGCCGACCGCCGCGTTCGAACTGGGGGCCAAGACCAGCGATCCGATTGCGATGTACCTGAACGACATCTACTCGATCGCAGCCAACCTGGCGGGCCTGCCGGGCATCTCGATCCCCTGCGGCTTCGTCAACGAAGGCGGCAAGGACCTGCCCGTGGGCCTGCAACTCGTCGGTCCGCACTTCGGCGAATCGCGGTTGCTCGCGGTGTCGCACCAGTACCAGCAGCACACCGACTGGCACAAGCGCGTGCCGGCTGGCTATGCGTAGGCGCAACGCGACAACCGCACCTCCGACCAACCCCTAACCCCTATCCCCTAACCCCTATGCATTGGGAAACCGTCATCGGCCTCGAGATCCACGCGCAGCTCGCCACGCGCAGCAAGATCTTTTCGGGATCCGCCACCGCCTACGGTGCGGAGCCGAACACGCAGGCGAACCTGGTCGACCTCGGGTACCCGGGCGTGCTGCCTGTGCTGAACGGCGAGGCCGTGCGCATGGCGATCCGCTTCGGGGTCGCGACGGGTTCGAAGATCTCGCGCCGCTCGATCTTCGCGCGCAAGAACTACTTCTACCCTGACCTGCCGAAGGGCTACCAGATCAGCCAGTACGAGCGGCCGGTCGTCGAGGACGGCTCGCTCGAGATCGTGCTCGATGATGGCACGCGCAAAACGATCGGGATCACGCGCGCGCACCTCGAAGAAGACGCGGGCAAGTCGCTGCACGAGGACTTCCACGGCCTGTCGGGCATCGACCTGAATCGAGCCGGCACGCCGCTGCTAGAGATCGTGTCCGAGCCGGACATGCGTTCCGCCAAGGAAGCGATCGCGTACCTGAAGAAAATCCACACGCTGGTCCGCTACCTCGAGATCTGCGACGGCAACATGCAGGAAGGCTCGTTCCGCTGCGACGCCAATGTCTCCGTGCGCCCGGCCGGCCAGGCTGAATTCGGCACCCGCGCCGAGATCAAGAACGTCAATTCGTTCCGCTTCGTCGAACGCGCCATCAATTACGAAGTCGAGCGCCAGATCGAGCTGCTCGAGGGCGGCGGCAAGGTCAAGCAGGAGACCCGTCTCTACGATGCCGACAAGGGCGAGACGCGCTCGATGCGCTCGAAGGAAGAGGCGAACGACTACCGCTACTTCCCGGACCCCGACCTGTTGCCGCTCGTGATCGACGAGGCGACCGTCGAGCAGGTGCGGGCGACGATGCCCGAGCTGCCGGACGAAAAGGCGGCGCGGTTCGTGCGCGATCACGGCCTCTCCGAGTACGACGCCGGCGTGCTGACGTCGAGCCGCGAACTCGCTGGCTACTACGAAACCGTCGTGCGCAAGCTCGGCGGCCAGCCCAAGCTCGCGGCCAACTGGGTCATGGGCGACCTCTCGGGCGCGCTCAACAAGGAAGCCCTCGATATCACGCAGAGTCGTGTCAGTGCCGACGCGTTCGCCGGCCTGCTCGCACGCATCCAGGACAACACCATCTCCGGCAAGATCGCCAAGGAGGTCTTCGAGGCGATGTGGTCGGACGGCAAGGGCGCCGACGAGATCATCGAGGCGAAGGGCCTGCGGCAGATCACCGACACGTCGGCGATCGAGTCGGCCATCGACGACGTCATGGCAAAGAACCCGGGACAGCTCGCGGACTACCGTTCGGGCAAGGACAAGCTGTTCGGCTTCTTCGTCGGCCAGGTCATGAAGGCGACCGGTGGCAAGGCCAACCCGGCGCAGCTGAACGACCTGCTCAAGCGCAAGCTCTCCGGCTGAGGTAAAGCCCCATGACCGTGATCCGAGAGGACGACTTCATCCAGAGCGTCGCCGATGCGCTGCAATTCATTTCCTATTACCACCCGCTCGACTACATCCAGCACCTCGGGCGCGCCTATGAGCGCGAGCAGTCGCCGGCGGCAAAGGACGCGATCGCGCAGATCCTGACGAACTCGCGCATGTGCGCCGAGGGCAAGCGCCCGCTCTGCCAGGACACCGGCATCGTCAACATGTTCCTCAAGGTGGGCATGGACGTGCGCTGGGGGACGAAGCGCAGCCTGGCAGACATGATCGACGAGGGCGTGCGCCTCGCTTACAACAATCCGGACAACAAGCTGCGCGCCTCGGTCGTCGACGACCCGCTGTTCACGCGCAAGAACACGCGAGACAACTCGCCGGCGGTGTTCCACGTCGAGCTGGTGCCGGGCGCGGAGGTCGAGGTGACCGTTGCGGCCAAAGGCGGCGGCTCCGAGAACAAGTCGAAGTTCGTGATGCTCAACCCCAGTGACTCGATCGTCGACTGGGTGCTGAAGACGGTGCCGACGATGGGTGCGGGCTGGTGTCCGCCCGGCATGCTCGGCATCGGCGTGGGCGGCACGGCCGAAAAAGCCATGCTGCTGGCGAAGGAGTCCCTGATGGAGCCGCTCGACATGCACGAGCTGCTTGCGCGCGGACCGCAGAGCAAGGCCGACGAGCTGCGCATCGAGCTGTACGAAAAGGTCAACGCGCTCGGCATCGGCGCGCAGGGTCTCGGCGGGCTCACGACCGTGCTCGACGTGAAGCTGAAGCTGTTTCCGACGCACGCGGCGTCGAAGCCGGTCGCGATGATCCCGAACTGTGCCGCCACGCGCCACGCGCACTTCGTGCTCGATGGCGGCGGACCCGCCGTGCTCGAGCCGCCGTCACTCGAGCAGTGGCCCAGGGTCACCTGGACGGCAGGAGGCAGCTCGAAGCGGGTCGACCTCGACAAACTCACGCGCGCAGAGGTTGCGAGCTGGAAACCGGGCGAGACTCTGCTGCTGAACGGCAGGATGCTCACTGGACGCGATGCGGCGCACAAGCGCATCGCCGACCTGTTTGCGAGCGGGCAGGGATTGCCGCCCGGCGTCGATTTCACGAACCGCGCGATCTATTACGTCGGTCCGGTCGACCCGGTGCGCGACGAAATCGTGGGTCCTGCGGGCCCGACAACGGCGACGCGCATGGACAAGTTCACGGACATGATGCTCGAGAAGACCGGCCTCATCGTCATGATCGGCAAGTCCGAGCGCGGCCCTGTCGCGATCGAATCGATCAAGAAGCACAAGGCGGCCTACCTGATGGCGGTGGGCGGCGCCGCCTACCTCGTGTCGAAAGCGATCCGCTCGGCGCGCGTGATCGCGTTCGAGGAACTGGGCATGGAGGCGATCTACGAGTTCGACGTGAAGGACATGCCGGTCACCGTCGCGGTCGACGCGCAGGGCACGTCGGTGCACAGCACTGCACCGGCTGAATGGTCGGAGAGGATCCGCGCGTTGAAGATTCCGGTTCGCGTGGCCTGATCGCTCGATGGCGGACGTCGACACGCTGCGCCGGTTCGTCTTCGAGCGGTATCCGTTCCGCGGGCAGCTCGTGCATCTGGGGCCGGCGTGGAAAGCCATGATGGAACACCACGACTACCCCGAGCAGGTGCGCAACACCCTCGGCGAGGCGGTCGCCGCAGCGGCATTGCTGGCGTCGACGCTCAAGTTCCACGGGTTGCTGACGCTGCAGCTGCGCGGCTCAGGCCCCATGCACCTGATGGTCGTCGAATGCACGGATGGGCTCGCCCTGCGTGCCGTCGCGCGGTTCCGTGAGCCACCAGCCACCGGGGACCTGCGCGAACTGTCGGGTGACGGTACGCTCACGGTGACGGTCGAGAACGAGGGCGCGGCGAATCGCTACCAGGGTGTCGTGCCGCTCGCCGGCGCGTCGATGAGCGAGTGCCTGCGCGAGTACTTCGAAAGCTCCGAGCAGTTGCCCACGCGGCTGTGGCTGCATGCGGATGGCGAGAACGTCGCCGGACTGTTGCTGCAACGATTGCCGGTCACGGCCAGGCCGACGGGAGTGCTGGAATCGGGTGCCGGCACCGTGTCGGAGGACGAGGTTGAAGATGCATGGCGTCGTGTGCAGCTGGTGGCGGACACGGTCACCGGTGAGGAACTCGCCGAACTCGACGACCGGAAGCTGCTGCATCGACTGTTCAGTGAAGACGACGTGCGGATGTTCGAGTCGACCCCGGTGTTCTTCCGCTGCCGCTGTTCGCGCGAGCGCGTCGCGAACATGTTGCGGGCTCTGGGGCGCGACGAGGTCGATTCGATGGTCGAGGAATTCGGCCAGGTCGAGGTGCGTTGCGAATTCTGCAGCCGAGCGTACCGCCTGGATGCGGTCGACTGCGCGGCACTCTTCGCCGGACCGGGTCCTGCTGCAACGGGCGTGCACTGACCAGCTCGACCTCCGCTGCTGCAGCGGGAGGGACTTTGCGATGCAGAACAGTGAGAATGACCGCAGCGACAACAGGAACAGATATCGCCATGATGGCCGCGACTGTGGATAAAGCCGCCTCCCGCGGCACACCTGCCGTATCGTTCGAGTTCTTCCCGCCCAACGACGATGGCATGGAGCAGCTGCTCTGGGAGTCGATCCAGCGACTCGCGCCGCTGAAGCCGCGGTTCGTTTCAGTGACCTACGGCGCCGACGGGTCCACGCGCGAACGCACCCACAATGTCGTTGCGCGCATCCTCCGCGAGACGGCGTTGACCCCGGCGCCGCATCTCACTTGCGTCGGCGCGCCCGCTGGCGAGATTCTCGACATTGCACGCGGCTACTGGGACATGGGGGTGCGCCACCTCGTGGCGCTGCGCGGCGACATGCCGCCCGGCCAGACGACGTACCGCCCGCATCAGGAGGGATTCGCGTACGCGGTCGACCTGGTGCGTGGGTTGCACAGCGTCGGCAACTTCGACATCTCGGTGGCGGCGTACCCGGAGGTGCACCCGGAAGCGCCGAGCGCGAAATTCGATCTCGATAACCTGCGCGCGAAGATCGACGCGGGCGCCAGTCGCGCGATCACGCAGTTTTTCTTCGACACCGACATCTTCCTGCGCTTCCGCGACCAGTGCGCGGCGGCTGGCATCGATGCCGAGATCGTGCCGGGCATCCTGCCGATCACGCGTTTCCCACACATGCTCAGGTTCGCCAAGCGCTGCGGCACCAGTGTGCCGGACTGGCTCGTGCACCGCTTCGACGGACTCGAGGACGACCCGGAAACGCGCCGCCTGATCGCGGCCAGCTGCGCGATCGAGCAGGTCAAGCGCCTGGAGCAGAACGGGGTGCGGGAGTTCCACTTCTACACGCTGAATCGTGCAGAGCTGACCGTGGCCATCTGCCACGCGCTTGGCGTTCGTGCGCCGGCCGGCCGCGCCGCTGCCATCGGAATCTGAGCTTGCCTGGCAGCCTGCGTGCAACCGTCCGTACCTGTCGTCCGCAACCGGGGAACTCCAATGAAAGCCATGCGTCGATTTCTGGTCGCTTCCGCGCTGGTCTGCTCGGTGGTCCTGGCAGGTTGCGCAGGTTCGCCTCGGGCCACCCCGGCGGCAACGACGTCAACGCAGGCTGGCGATGCTTACGACGTCATCGTCCGTAACGGCATGCTCTTCGATGGCACCGGCACGCCGGGCCGGCGCGCGGACGTTGGTATTCGTGGCGATCGCGTCGCCTCGGTCGGTGACCTCTCCGGCGCCAGGGCGGCGACCGAGATCGACGCGAGCGGTAAGGCCGTCGCGCCTGGCTTCATCAACGTGCTGTCGTGGGCCAACCAGTCCCTGATCGCGGACGGCCGCGGCATGAGCGATCTCAAGCAAGGGGTCACGCTCGAGATCATGGGCGAGGGCGAGTCCGGCGGTCCGCTCAATGACGCGATGAAGGCCGACATTCTCCAGCACCAGGGCGACATCAAGTACCCCATCGACTGGACGACGCTCGGTGAATTCCTCGATTCGCTCGTGCGTCGCGGCATTTCGCTGAACGTGGCCTCCTTCGTCGGCGCGACCAGCGTGCGCGTGTACGTGCTCGGCGAAGACGACCGTGATCCGACGCCTGCCGAGCTGGCTCGCATGCAGGACCTGGTGCGACAGGCGATGCGGGAAGGCGCGCTGGGCGTCGGCAGTTCGCTGATCTATGCGCCGGCTTTTTTTGCCGAGACGCCCGAGCTGACCGCGCTGGCGCAGGCCGCCGCGGAATCGGGCGGTGGCTACATCTCGCACGTACGCAATGAAAGCTACGGTCTGGAGGCTGCAATCGACGAACTGATCGAGATCGCCCGGGCCGCCGGCGGCCACGGCGAGGCCTATCACTTGAAGGCGGCGGGCGAGGCCAACTGGGGCAACATGGCGCGCGCGATCGCGAAGATCGAGGAGGCTCGCCGGCAGGGCGTGGCGGTCAGCGCAAACATGTACACGTACACCGCGGGATCGACCGGCTTCGATGCCGCGATGCCGCTGTGGGTGCAGGCAGGCGGGCTTGAAGCCTGGGTCGCGCGGCTGCAGGACCCGCCGCAGCGCGCGCGGGTGATCGAAGAAATGCGAAATCCTCCCGCTGGGGAGGAGAACCTCTTCCGCACGGCGGGGTCGCCGGACCGCGTCCTGCTCGTCGGCTTCAAGAACCCTGCGCTCAAGCCGCTCACCGGCAAGACGCTGGCAGACGTGATGAAGATGCGCGGCACGAGCGCCGAGGACACGATCGTGGATCTCGTGATCGAGGACAACTCACGCGTGCAGGTGATCTATTTCCTGATGAGCGAGGACAACGTCAAGCTCGGGCTCTCGCAGCCTTGGGTCAGCCTCGGTTCCGATGCCGAAGCGCTGGCGCCGGAAGGCGTGTTCATGAAGTCGAGCACGCACCCGCGCGCCTATGGCAACTTCGCGCGCCTGCTGGGCAAGTACTCGCGCGACGAAAAACTGATGCCGCTGGAGGAGGCGATCCGCCGCCTCACGCGGCTGCCGGCGTCCAACTGGAAGCTGCAGGATCGTGGTTGCCTCGACGTGAATTGTTTTGCGGACGTCGTTGTCTTCGATCCAGCCACTATTGCGGACAAGGCGACGTTCGACTCGCCTAAGCAGTATGCGGTCGGTGTGGAGCACGTCGTCGTCAATGGCGTGCCCGTGCTCCGCCATGGCGAGCACACGGGTGCGAAGCCGGGACGCGTCGTGCGGGGGCCGGGTTATCGGCCGTGAGGGCTGGATGCGCTTCGCCGGCAGGCTCTGCCGTCATCATCGCCGTGCGGGATTGACCATGAAGAGGCCAGCCCTTTGCGTCACTGGATCGTGTGCCCTGTTGCTTGCAGCGTGTGCTCACCAGCCCAAGGGCACCCAGGACCCGACCTTGATTGCATGGGCGTCTGAGCAGGGTTACCAGCAGCGGGCGTTTGAAGGGCAGATCGTCTACTGCCGCGCCATGATTCCGACCGGCTCGCATATCGAAGAGACGGAGTGCATCACTGGGAAGATCCTGGCAGATCGCAAATACTGGTGGGACAACAGGAACCCATCCGCGAAGTAACGGCCACGAACAGGCCCACCCGTCGGCGTCGAGCTCGGTGTGGGGACCAAACTCGAAGGCAGTATGCGGCAGCAGTGAGTCGAGTCGATCCTGTCTGGCACAGACCAGCATGATTTCGCGCGTGAAGCCAGGACGAGTCGTTCGCGTGCCGGGCCATCGCTTCTAACGTATGAAGACAGTTTGCCAACAGGTCCCGCATTGATCACAGCAGGTTGACGTTTCAGCTGAAACGTCAAGTTGAACTCTGCAATGCGTTCATTACCGAACGCCCTGCTCGGACAGCTCCCGTGCATCGCCTACTTTGATATCTCTCGATCCGGGCAGTGTGTTGCGGAAACTGCGAACATCATTTCGCTATATGACGAAATACAATGTTCGTCATGCCCCCGAAAGCTGGTCCAACCGCGCCTGATGCCGTCTTCAAGGCGTTGGGCAGTCCGGCACGCCTGACCCTGGTACGCACCCTCACCGCCGGCGAGCGCTGCGTCTGCGATCTCGTCGAGGCCTGTGGCCTCGGCTGGTCCACCACCTCGAAGCATCTCGAGGTACTGCGTGAAGCGGGCGTGGTGTCGAGCGACAAGCGCGGGCAGAAGATCTTCTATCGCCTCGAACTCGCCTGCGTCGCAGAGTTCGTCCGTTGCCTCGACGGCGCCTGCGCCGGCAAGCCCACGCAGCGCGTCGCTTGCTGTGCCTGAGGAGGCGGCATGACGACCCTTACGCTCAACCCAGAAGCGCGCCACGAGCTTAAGATTTTCGGACTTCTCGCCGCCGTGTTCGCGGTGGTGTATTTCCTGCCGGTAGGAACGCCCCGTTTCGACGGCGCGGTGAGCGAAGCTCTCGAACTCACGAAGTGGTACGCGCGCGAGCACGTGGTTCTCTGCCTGCTCCCGGCGTTCTGGATCGCCGGCGCGATCGCCGCGTTTGTTTCGCAGGCGTCGGTCATGCGCTTTCTCGGACCTACCGCACCCAAGCCGCTCGCCTACGGCGTCGGATCAGTCTCGGGAACCATTCTGGCCGTGTGTTCGTGCACGGTGCTGCCGCTGTTCTCGGGCATCTACCGCATGGGTGCAGGGCTCGGTCCGGCGACCGCGTTCCTCTACTCTGGTCCAGCGATCAACGTGCTCGCGATCGTCATGACTGCCAAGGTGCTCGGTGCACCCCTCGGCTTCGCCCGTGCGCTCGGCGCAGTGGTGTTCAGCGTCGTCATCGGCCTGGCCATGGCGTTCATCTTCCGTCACGAGGAACGGCAAAAGGCCGCCGTAGCAATCGGCTTGCCTGAGCCTGAGGCCGGACGACCCCTGTCGCAGACGGCCGCCTTCTTTGCTGTGCTGGTCGGCATCCTCGTGTTTGCCAATTGGGGCGCGGCGTCACAGGAGACCGGATTCTTCGCGGCGGTGTACTCGATCAAATGGTGGGTGACATCCGCGCTCGGTGTTGTGCTGGCGGTCATGTTGTGGCGCTGGTTCAAGCTCGACCCCAAGCGCATCGCCACGGTGGCTGCGGTCACTGTGATTACGGCGTTCATATTCCCCGGGCGCCCTACCTGGCCGTTCCTCGTCGCGATCCTGGGACTCGCGTGGCTTACGGCCGGCCGTGACGACGAAGCCGGAGAGTGGTTCAACCAGGCGTGGGACTACACGAAGCAGATCGTGCCGCTGTTGCTCGGCGGCGTGCTCGTGGCCGGCTTCCTGCTCGGACGCCCGGGGCACGAAGGAATGATCCCCTCTGAATGGATCAGCAGCCTGGTCGGCGGTAACTCCGCCGCGTCCAACCTGTTCGCTGCAGTCTCCGGCGCGTTCATGTACTTCGCCACGCTCACCGAGGTCCCGATCGTGCAGGGGCTCGTCGGCAGCGGCATGGGTGCAGGCCCGTCACTTGCGCTGCTGCTTGCGGGTCCGGCGTTGAGCCTGCCCGCCATGCTGGTACTCCATTCGATCGTCGGTTCCAAGAAGACTGTCGCGTACGTGTCGCTCGTCATCGTGATGGCCACGTTCACTGGCTGGCTTTACGGACTGTTGCTGACTTAGGCGGGCTCGATCCCGCGGGAGCATGCCCATGAAAATCCAGATTCTCGGTTCCGGTTGTGCCAAATGCCGCGCCCTCACGGCGATCGCCGAACAGGCTGCGCGCGACATGGGACTGACATACGAACTCGAAAAGGTCACCGACGTGAAGCGTTTCGCAGACTTCGGTGTGATGTTCACGCCGGCGCTGGTCGTTGACGGCTCCGTCAAGGTCAGCGGCAAGGTGCCATCGCTCGATGAGGCGAAGCGGCTGCTGGGCTGAGCTGCCCCACAGAGCGATTTGGCAGGCGGCGTCAGGAACCGAATGCACCGGCAAGGACGCGGAAGAAGAGGCCGGCGGCCCGACAGGTGACCAGCACGAGTCCGGCGACGATGCACTACTTGCGTGTCGCGATGCTCGAATCCCGCACCGCCCTGAACTCGCTGCCCGGGTTCCACTGCGGCCAGGCGCGTGAATTCGCGAGTTGCAAGGTCATCTGGTAGACGAGCGTGACGTCCTGCGCGGCGCCGCTCAGGTCCCACGCATCGCTCCATCGGTCGCATGCCTGGTGATAGCACTGCGCCGTGAATTCGGAGACCCACCGGTCACCGGCTGCGCGGCCGCCGTTGACCAGGTCGTGACCGCCGCCGAGACCCATCAACACCAGCGTCGGCACGCCGCGCTTCGCAAAAGGAAAGTGATCGGCGCGGAACGCCAGTCCACGTTCCGGCCTGGCGTCCGGCGTGATCGTCCGTTCCTGTGCCGCGGCCTTTGCCGCGAGCAGTGCCTCGAGCTCGTTCTGTCCTGAACCGATGAGCACCACGTCGCGCGCGAGCCCATTCGGCTGCAGCACGTCCATCGTGAAGTTCGCGGCCGTGGTCTCGAGCGGCAGCCAGGGACTGGCGGCATAGAACTCGGACCCCAGCAGGTTGCGTTCCTCGGCGGTCCACGCCGCGAACAGCAGCGTGCGCTCCGGGCGCGGACCTTGCATGGACGCGCGGGCGATCTCCAGCGTGCCGGCGATGCCGATCGCGTCGTCCAGCGCGCCGGCGCGGAACCGCAGGCCGTTGGCATCGGGCTCGCCGACTGCCGTACGCGTCCCAGTGCGCGCCGATCATGATGCTCTCGTTCGGATACCGCCCGCCGGTGATCTTGCCGAGCACGTTGTGGCTGTCGATGCGAGCATGGCCGAGCGGGAAATCCGCCGCGAACGTCGAATCCCGCAGCTCGACAGGTTGGAATGCCTTGCTGCGCGCGTTCTTCTTCAGCGCTTCGAAATCGAGGCCCGCGCCGCGCAGAATCTCGACCGCCGCGTCCCGATGCAGCCATGATTGCAGCAGCAGCTTTTCCTTCGCGGGATCGGCGCGCACGATGTCGTAGCCTTCACCGTTCGGCGCGATGGCCGTGTTCCAGCCGTACGCCGCGGGCTCCGTCTCGTGCACGATCAGTGCGGCAATCGCGCCGCGGCGCGCTGCCTCTTCGTATTTGTACGTCCACCTCGCGTAGTAAGTGGCCGCCCTGCCGCCGAACTTGCCGTACGCGTCCTCACCCGCAATCGATTCAAAGTCCGGGTCGTTGATGAGGTACACAGCGACCTTGCCACGCAGGTCAACGTCCTTGTAGTCGTCCCAGCCGCGCTCCGGTGCACTGACGCCGTAGCCGACGAATACCAGCGGCGCATTCTCGATGCGGACGCGATCAACGGGACGCAAGGCGAGAGCGGCCATGTCCTGTTGCTGCGTCAGCGGGCGCCGCTTGCCGGCCACCGTGACGCTCATGGACGCGTCGGCGGGCACCTGCGTGCGCACGAGCGGCACGACCTGGACGTAGGAGTCATCCGGGCCGGCCGGTTCGAGTCCGGCGGCTTTGAATTGTTCGACGAGATACGCGATGGCTTTCGTCTCGCCCACCGTACCTGGCGCGCGCCCTTCGAACTCGTCGGACGACAGAGTGCGCGTGATGTCCGACAGGCGCTGCGGGTCGATTGCACCCTTCGCCGGCACGCTCGTCGCCGGCGTCGCGGCCTGCAGGAATGCCGGGGTCAGCAGCGGCAGGGTGAGCAGCGCCACGGTCAATCGCAATGCAACCTTCGTCATGTGTCGTAATCCTCGAGCTTCGCCTCGCGCAGCAGGCGCTGGTAGCGGATGGTGCTGTGCGGCCAGTTGTTGGTGATGGTGCCGTCGGCGAGCTTGTACCAGCTGGCGCCGGTAGCGGCCCACACGGACCTGGCGAGGTCCTGCTGCAGGCTGCGGTTGTAGGCTTCCAGCACGTCGCGCTTGACGTCGATGTGCTTGACGCCTCGGGACTTCATTTTCGCAAGGGCGTCCAGGATGTAACCCACCTGCGCCTCGATCATGACCAGGATGCTGTTGTGGCCCAGGTTGGTATTGGGGCCGTACAACATGAAGAAGTTCGGGAACCCGGTGACCGTGACTCCGAGGTACGCACGCGCGCCTTTCGCCCATTCGTGCTTCAGGTCGAGCCCGCCGCGGCCGGTAATCTGCATCGGGGCGAGGAAGTCGGTGCTCTTGAATCCCGTCGCGTAAATGATGACGTCGGCGGAATACAGCTGCCCCGTCCTTGAACGCACGCCGTCCGGCTCGATGCGATCGATGGAGTCCGTCACCAGTTCGACATTCGGCCGTGACAGCGCCGGATAGTAGTCGTCGTTGAACAGCACGCGCTTGGCGCCGATTGGATAGTCCGGCACGAGCTTCGCGCGCAGCGCGGGATCCTTCACCTGGCGCCGCAGGTGCGCCAGCGACTTCCAGCGCGCGAGCGCTTGCACTGGCTTCACCTGCTTCATCAGCGGCGTGAGCTGCATCTCGCCGAAGAAGAACCACTGTGCGTCGTGGTACAGCCGGGCGAGACCGGGGAACCGCGTGAGCAATCGCTGCGTGCGCGGTGCATAGAGGCGGTCCTTGCGCGGCATGAGCCAGTTGGCCGAGCGCTGGAAAATCGTGAGCTTCGACGCGAGCGGTGCGATCTGCGGTACGAACTGGACCGCGCTCGCGGCATTGCCGATCACGACAATGCGCTTGCCCGCGAGATGCACGGCATGGTTCCACTGCGCCGAATGAAACTGCGTGCCGGCGAAGGTGGGCTGGCCGGCAATCGCCGGGGTGGACGGCCGATTGAGTTGCCCGACGCCCGCAATGACGAAGTCTGCGACGATTTCCGTGCCGTCCGCGCAGGCCAGCGCCCACGTGTTGGCGGTCTCGTCGTAAGCGATCCGCGTGACCTCTGAGTTGAAGCGGCAGTGCGGCAGCAAGCCGTGCTTGATGGCGAGTTCGGTGGAGTAACCGAGCAGTTCCGGCTGCCAGGCGAAACGCCGGCTCCAGTCGGTCTTCTGCGCGAACGAAAAGCTGTAAAGGAACGAGGGCGCGTCACAGGACGCGCCGGGGTAGGTGTTGTCGCGCCACGTGCCACCGAGCGTGGCGGCTTTTTCGAGGATCACGAAATCGTGCTGGCCGGCCTGCTTGAGGCGCATCCCCATGCACAGGCCCGAATGCCCAGCACCGATGATGGCGATGTGGGTGCGGCGTGCGTCCGTTGCCTTGGTCATGCAGTGTCCCCGGCTGGCATCGTTTCGTGCTGGCAGCCCAAGCTTGCCGCCGTCAGTGCAACTCCGCCAGATAGGACGTTCCGCCGAGCGCGTACATCTGTCGCTGGATCCAGGCCTGTCGCTTCCTGACGTAGTTCGACGGCGCCGCGGCCTTGAAACGCGTGGGAGCAGGCAGCACCGCCGCGAGCAGCGCGGCCTCCGAACGAGTCAGCTGCGCCGCGTCCTTGTGGAAATAGCGGCGGCTGGCGGCCTGCACGCCGTACGTGCCGCGCCCGAACTCGGCGATGTTCAGGTAGACCTCGAGGATGCGCCGTTTGCTCCAGAAGGTCTCGATCAGCACGGTGATGCCAGCCTCGAGACCCTTGCGGAACCAGCTCTGCCCGCGCCACAGGAAGATGTTCTTGGCGACCTGCTGCGAGATCGTGCTGGCGCCGCGCACGCGGCGACCACGTTCCCGGTCCGCGAGCGCCTTGTCGATCTGCTTGAAGTCGAACCCGCGGTGGTGGGGAAACTTCTGGTCCTCGGCAGCAATCACCGCAACGGCTGCGTGTTTCGAGACCTGGTCCCAGTCGACCCAGTCGTGGCTGAAATCGTAGCCCTTCTCGCGCGAGAGCAACGCGCCCACACGGTCCGTGAGCATGAAGGTCGTGAACGGTGGATCGATCCAGCGGAACGCGATTACGGTGGCCAGCGTCAGCGACGCCCAGGCGAGACCTGCGAGCAGCAGGCCGCGCAGGACCCGGCGCGCCAGCCCGCGCCGACGTCTTGCCATCTGGTGTCGCCCCGGAAAAGCTGCGGGCTACTTCGCGGCGGCGACGCGCTTCGCGCTGACGACTTTGATCGGCTCGACCGGCACGTCGTCGTGCATGCCGCGACGACCCGTCTTGACCTTGGCCATGGCGTCGATCACCGACATACCCTCGGAGACGCAGCCGAACACCGCGTAGCCTGCACCGCCGCGACCCGGGTCGAGGCTGGAGTTGTCGACCAGGTTGATGAAGAACTGCGAGGTGGCGCTGTGCGGATCGTTGGTGCGCGCCATCGACAGCGTGCCGCGCCTGTTCTTGACGCCGTTGTCGGCTTCGTTCCTGATCGGCGCGCGCGTCGACTTCTGCTTCATGTCTTCGGTCATGCCGCCGCCCTGCACGACGAAGCCAGGGATCACGCGATGGAAGACGGTGCCGTCGAAATGGCCGGCGTCGACGTAGTCGAGGAAATTCTGCACCGTGACGGGCGCATCCTTCTCGAAGAGTTCGATCGTGAACGCGCCGAGCGAGGTTTCGAATCGGATCATGGCTGCGTGACCTGCCTGCGAAAGGTGGAACGAAAGGGGGTGCGCATAGTGAACGGACAGGCGCGCGATGTCACGTGCCGGGGGCGCCAAGCCAATGGCCTTCAGTGCAGCGGTCCAGGCCGGCCAGGTCCTGGTGGGTCCTGACGTCGGCGAACCCCCCCGCACGCAGCAGTTCGCGCACGGCAAGGCCCTGGCGGTCGCCATGCTCGACGACCAGCCAGCCTCCTGGCGACAGGTGACCGGCCGCCGTGCCGGCGATCACCCGCAGTGCCTCGAGTCCGTCCGCTCCCCCGAACAACGCAGCGTGCGGTTCAAAGCGGCGTACGGCTGGTTCGACGCGATCGTCGGATTCGGCGATGTACGGAGGATTGCTGGCGATCAGGTCGAACCGTTCGTCCGCGACCGGATCGAACCAGTTGCCCGTCCGGAACCGGACGTTGGCGAGGCCGAGTCGTTGCGCATTGCGACGCGCCACGGCGATGGCCGCCGCCGAGATGTCCGTGCCAACGACGGTGGTGCGCGGCAGTTCCCGGGCAAGAGCCAGCGCAATCGCACCGCTGCCCGCGGCGAGGTCGAGCGCCCGCGCCTCCTGGTCGCGCGGGAGATGGGTCAGGGCGAGTTCGACGACGAGTTCGGTCTCGGGCCGTGGAACGAGGACGTCGGACGTCACCTCGAGCGGCAGCGACCAGAATTCCTTCTCGCCGAGCACGTAGGCTACCGGTTCGCCGTGCGAGCGCCGCGTGACGTAGGACTCGTAGCGGTCCGTGGCCTCGCAGTCGAGGATGCGTTCTTCGGGGTGGGCCATGACCCAGGCGCGCGACTTGCCGAGCGCGGCGGCGAGCAGGATCTCGGCTTCATGACTCGGCTGGTCCGTCACGCGCTGCAAACGCAAGCGGCCTTCCGCGATCAGCTGGGAAACCTCGGTAGCCATGCGGTAGGTGGCGGGTGACCCGTGATTACTCCAGCTGCGCCAGCTGCTCCGCCTGCCATTCCTGCTGCAGCGGGCCGATCACGTCGGCGAGAGCGCCTTCCATGACCGAGGGCAGCTGGTACAGCGTCAGGTTGATGCGGTGGTCCGTCACGCGCCCCTGCGGATAGTTGTAGGTGCGGATCCGCTCGGAGCGGTCGCCCGTGCCCACCTGCAGCTTGCGCTCCTGCGCCTGCTGCGCCGTCTGCTTCTGCCGTTGCGCTTCCAGCAGGCGCGCCCGCAGCAGCGACATCGCGCGCGAGCGGTTCTTGTGCTGCGAGCGTTCGTCCTGGCACTCCACGACGACGCCCGTCGGGAGGTGAGTGATGCGGATGGCCGAATCGGTCTTGTTGACGTGCTGGCCGCCGGCACCCGAGGCGCGGAACGTATCGACGCGCAGTTCGGCGGGATTGATCGGCAGGTCCTCGATCTCCTCGAGTTCCGGCAGGATCGCGACCGTGCACGCCGAGGTATGGATGCGGCCCTGTGCTTCCGTGGCCGGCACGCGCTGCACGCGGTGTGCGCCCGATTCGAACTTGAGCTTCGAGTACGCACCGCGGCCCACGACTCGGCTGATGATTTCCTTATAGCCGCCGTGTTCGCCCGCGCTTTCGCTCAACACTTCGACTTTCCATCCCTGCCGCTCGGCATAACGCGAATACATGCGGAACAGGTCGCCCGCGAAAATCGCGGCTTCGTCACCGCCGGTGCCGGCGCGGATCTCCAGGAAGATGTTGGAGTCGTCGCGCGGATCCTTCGGGACCAGCAGGTGCGTGAGCTCGAGGCCTTCCGCGTCGATCCGCTCGCGCAGTTCGCGCGCTTCGTCAGCGGCCATCTCGCGCATCTCGACGTCGGCGCCGGAGGCCATGTCTTCCGCGGCACGCAGTTCACCTTCGAGCCGGCAAAATTCCCTGAACCGCTGCGCGACGGGCTCGAGCCGCGAATACTCCATCGAGAGGTCGCGGAACTGGCCCTGCTTCGCGATCACGTCGGGGTCGGCGAGCAGCGCGCCCACCTCCTCGAAACGCTCGACCGTCCTTTCGAGACGGCGTCGGATCGACTCTTTCATCAATCGTGCGGCTGATCGAGCCGGTAGATGTCGGCGATCGTCTCGATGACCTCGCCGTCGCCGGTCTCCGCCGCGTCGCGCAGCCGCTGGCTGGGCGCGTGGATGAGCCGGTTCGTGAGCGTGTTGGCGAGAAAGCTCAGGACCTCGTCCTGGCTCTTGCCGTGGGCGAGCATCAGCCTGGCCTGTTCGAGCGTGCGCTGGCGCGTGCGGTCCGCGTCTTCGCGCAGGCGGCGGATGAGCGGCGCAGCGTCGCGCGTGCGCAGCAGGTGCGCGAAACGCTCGACCTCGGCGTCGATCAGTGCGCCGGCTTCCCGGGCAGCCTGGCGGCGCCCCTCGAGGTTCTCGTTGACGACCGACTGCAGGTCGTCGACCGTGAAGAGGTAGACGTCCTCGAGTTCGGCAACGTCGGCGTCGATGTCACGCGGCACTGCGATGTCCACCATGAACATCGGGCGGCGCTTGCGGGCGCGCAGCGCCTGCTCCGTCATGTGCCGCGTGATGATCGAATGCGGGGCGGCCGTGGATGCGACGACGATGTCGGCTTCCTTGAGGTGGTTCGGAATCTCGTCGAGGCCAATCGCGAAACCGTGGAATTCAGCGGCCAGCTCGCGCGCGCGGTCGACGCTGCGGTTGGCAATGATCATCCGGCGCAGGCCGTCGGCGTACAGGTGCCTTGCCGCGAGCGCGACTGTTTCGCCTGCGCCCACCAGGAGCGCAGTCCGGTTGTCGAAGCTCGCGAACACGGTGCGCGCCATCGCCACGGCGGCCGAGGCGACGGATACGGCGTTGGCGCCGATCTTGGTTTCGGTGCGCACTCGCTTCGCTACCGAGAACGCGGACTGGAACAGTCGGTTCAGCACCGGGCCGGTGGTACCCGCTTCCTGCGCGAGCCGGTAGGCGTCCTTGAGCTGGCCGAGGATCTGCGGCTCGCCGAGCACCATCGAGTCGAGGCCCGACGCGACCGAGAACGCGTGGGTGACTGCCCTGTCCTCGTCGTGGTGATAGAGGCTGTGGAGCAACGGCACGCCGAGTCCGTGGTACCGCTGCAGCCACTCCCCGAGTTCGGCCTGGCCGATATTCTCGGCGACGCAATAAAGTTCGGTCCGGTTGCACGTCGAGACGATGACGGTTTCCTGGACGTCCGGCAGGTTTCGCAGTTGCTGCAACGCTTCCGGGATGCGAGCCGGCTCGAAGACCACGCGCTCGCGGACTTCGACCGGAGCGGTGCGGTGGTTGATGCCGACGACGACGAGAGACATCCGGGACCTGGTCTGGAAAGTCGCGAAATTCTGGGTGAACGGACCCCGCAACACAAGCTGCAGTGAGCTTCGGCTATAGTGCCGATCCCATGCCAATCCGCATTATCCGTGTCTGCCGTAGCGCCCTTGGCGCGATCTTCCTCGGTTTACTCGTGGCTTGCGCCGCGACGAACCCGGCCAGCCCCGGTGACACGGGCGATGCAACTTTGCCCGAGGCCCGGCTCGCCGAAGCGGAAGCGGCGTTCGACCGGGGCGAGTATCCGGCCGGCGCGCGGATGTACCGCGAGGCTGCCGAGGGCTCCGACGACGAGCTGGTTGCCGAGCAGGCCACGCGCGCAGCGTTCGATCACACCCAGCTGCGGGAGGCTGCGCTGGCCGCCGACCGCTGGCTGGAGATCAACCCGACCAGCGAGAACGCGCACCGCTACGCCGGCATTGTCGCGCTCAAGCTGCATCGAATCGATGACGCGGAAGCACAGTTCGGTTACCTGCTCGACACGGTTTACGTCAGCCCGGCCGCGGGGTTCCTGGCGTTGCTGCCCGTGATCGGCGACGAGGGTGTCGCGACCGACGTCATGGAACTCTTCCGGCGCCTCTCGGCCCGGCACCCGAGCGTCGGTGAAGGACATTACGCATACGGCAGCGCAGCCCTGCGGGCCGACAATTTCGCGGTCGCCGCGAAATCCGCGGAGACGGCCGTGGCCAAGGCGCCGTTCTGGAAGCCCGCAAAGATGCTGCTGGCACGCACGCGGATTGCGACCGGCAAGGACGACGAGGGTCTCGCCATCGCGCGCGACCTGGTCACCGCACCGGATTCCGATGTCGGCACACACCTCGAGTACGCGCTGCTGCTGTCGGCGACGGGCCGTGACCAGGAGGCACGAGCCATGCTCACGCCTTACACCACCGGCAAGACCGTGGTGCCGGGAGCGATCCGCACGCTTGGTGCGATGGAACTCGATGCCGACAACCTCGACGCGGCGTCGACGCAGTTCGAAAACCTGCTGGCCACGGGCGCCCAGTCGTATGAAGCACTGTATTTCCTGGGCGTGATTGCCGAGCGGCGCAAGGACACGGACCGCGCCCTGCGCTATTACTCGCGCGTTGCCGGCGGCGACTACAATCTCGCGGCACAGCAACGCGTGGCGCGCATCAAGGCCGAGCAGTCGGGCACCGACGCCGGCGTCACCCACCTCGACGAACTCGCCCGCACGCAGCCGCAGCTCGCGCCCGCCGTCTATTCGGCGAAGGCAGGCCTGCTGGAGTATCGCGGCGACACGCGCCGTGCGGCGCAGGTGTTCGAGGAAGGCCTCGCGCGGTATCCGGACGCACTCGAGCTGCGGCTGAACCGTGCGTTTTTCCTCGAGCGCACAGGCAAGGAGGACGCCGCAATCCGCGACCTGCGAGCATTGCTGGCCGAACGTCCTGGCGATGCGCACGTGCAGAATGCGCTCGGCTACACGCTGGCCGACAGCGGCAGGAACCTGCCCGAGGCGCGCGCGCTCCTCACGGCTGCGCTGAGCCAGTCGCCCGACAACGCAGCCACGCTCGATAGCATGGGCTGGCTGCTGTACAAGGAAGGCAACTACCCTGCAGCGCTCGACTACCTGCAGCGTGCCAGCGAATCTGGCGCCGACCCTGAGATCGACCTGCACATCGGCGAAGTGCAGTGGGCGATGGGCGACCAGCAAGCGGCCCGCGCCACGTGGAAAGCCGCGCTCGAGAAAGCGCCCACGAACGAGAAACTGCGCACGCGGGTCGAGCGCGCCGGTCCCTGAGCCACGGGCAGGCACATGTTCCGCATGCGTCCGTTGTTCGCGGCCCTGGCTTGGATACCGCTCGTGACGGGCTGTGCGACCACTCCCAGCGGCAGCCCGTCCGGGTCGCGCCCGGCCGACCCTGGACAACTCACGCAATGGATGGCCAAGGGACGCATCGCCCTCGCTGCCCAAGGCGAAGGCGGCAGCGGCAGCTTCGTCTGGCAGCAGCGCTCCGAGCGTACCGAGCTCACCGTGCGCGGGCCGCTGGGTGCGGGTGGACTGGCGCTGGTCACGGACGGCACCACGATCGAATTGTCCGGCGACGCGGGCCAGCCCCTGAATGGCGAGGCCGCGCGCGCCGAATTGGAGCGACGACTCGGCGTGAAGCTGCCCCTGGCCGAACTGCGTTACTGGATGCTCGGTGGGCCGGCACCGGAAGGTACGGGCAGCGGGCCCGTGCAGACCAGCTCGGGTTCGGTGCCCGGGTTCGTCCAGGGCGGCTGGGTCGTCAGCTATGAAGAACTGACCTCCCAGGCGGGTTGGAGCCTGCCCGCGCGCCTGACGGCAACGACCAACGGGGCGCGGGTGCGGATCATCGTCGACGACTGGATCCTGCCGGCCCCATGAGCTGCTCGCTGGGACACCCCGCACCGTGGCCCGCGCCGGGCAAACTGAACCTGTTTCTCCACGTGGTGCGGCGCCGGCCCGACGGCTACCACGAGCTGCAGACCGCGTTTCAGTTCATCGACCTGTCGGACTCGATTCACTTTTGCCAGCGCCCGCCTGGCGTCATCGAGCGCATCGGCGGCATTCCTGGTGTTGCCGCCGAGGATGACCTCGTCGTGCGAGCCGCCCGTTGCCTGGGCGCCGCCGCGGCAGAAGCCGGGGTGCCACTCAGGCAGGGAGTGGCGATCGAGGTCGAGAAGAGACTCCCGATGGGTGGTGGAGTGGGCGGAGGCAGCTCAGATGCCGCTACCGTCCTCGTGGCTTTGAATCAATTGTGGGAAATTGGCTTCGGCGTCGAACGCCTGGCTGAAATCGGCTTGGGCCTGGGCGCCGATGTTCCTGTGTTCGTGCATGGCCGCGCGGCCTGGGCCGAGGGCGTGGGTGAACGCCTGGTGCCGGTCGACTTCCCGGAGCCGGTTTACCTGCTGCTGCAGCCCGACGTCGCCATCAGCACGGCTGAAGTCTTCAAAGCCCCTGAATTGACAAGGGATTCTCCGGTCATCACAATTGCCGGCTTCCTGCAGGCCGGCGGTCGCAACGATTGCGAACCCGTGGTCCGGCGTCGGTACCCGGTGGTCGCGAGCGCGCTCGACTGGCTCGGTCGCCATGGGCCCGCACGACTCACGGGCACCGGCTCCTGTGTCTTCGCTCCGATGGTTGATTCGACGCATGCGGCCGCTGTGCTCGCGGACAAGCCACCCGAGTGGCGAGGATGGGTTACGCACGGCCTCAACCAGTCGCCGCTCACTGCGCGTTTGCAGTTCGAGCGGCAGTTCGGGCCGGGATGATGCGGTTGGTGACGGCTTGAGGGCGGTACGACGACGGGCTTGGGCAACGAATGCGTTGGGGTGTCGCCAAGTGGTAAGGCAGCGGGTTTTGATCCCGCCATTCGGAGGTTCGAATCCTTCCACCCCAGCCAACCGGGATTACGGGAGAGGCGCGTAGATGGACGGCCCCATGATGGCGGTGTTCACGGGCAACGCGAACCCGCAGCTCGCGCAGGACATTGCGCGATACCTGCAGGTGCCGCTGGGCCGTGCCCACGTTGGTCGCTTCAGTGACGGCGAAGTCACGGTCGAGCTGATGGAGAACGTGCGCGGGCGCGACGTCTTCATCCTGCAGTCGACGTGCCCGCCCGCGAACGACCACTTGATGGAACTGCTGTTGATGGTGGATGCGTGCCGGCGCGCTTCGGCCGCCCGCATCACCGCGGTGATGCCGTATTTCGGCTACGCCCGCCAGGATCGACGCCCGCGCGCCACGCGCGTCGCGATCACGGCAAAGGTGGTGGCCAACATGGTCGCCGGCGTGGGCGTGCATCGGATGCTGACGGTCGACCTGCACGCGGACCAGATCCAGGGGTTCTTCGACATCCCCGTGGACAACGTGTACTCGTCGCCGGTGCTGCTCGGCGAGGTGTGGCGGCAGAAGTACGCGGACCTCGTGGTGGTGTCGCCGGACGTCGGTGGCGTGGTGCGTGCGCGAGCGATCGCGAAGCGCCTCGACGACGCGGACCTCGCGATCATCGACAAGCGCCGCCCGCGGGCCAACGTGTCGGAAGTGATGAACATCATCGGCGAGGTCGAGGGCAAGAGCTGCGTCCTCGTCGACGACATGGTGGATACCGCGGGCACGCTTTGTCAGGCGGCGAAGGCGTTGAAGGACCACGGCGCGAAGCGCGTTGCGGCCTACATCACCCACCCGGTGCTGTCAGGTCCCGCGGTGGACCGCATCGAGACTTCGGCGCTCGACGAGCTGGTAGTGACGGACACGATCCCGCTGCGTGAGAACGCGCTGGCGTGCCGCAAGATCCGCCAGCTGTCGGTCGCGGGCCTGCTGGCCGAGACGATGCGTCGCATCAGGGACGAAGAGTCGGTGAGTTCGCTGTACCTGGATTGAGGAAAGGGGATAGGGGATGGGGGATAGGGGTTAGTCGGAACGCGCGGTGCGCGAGGAAGATCATGCGCGGTGGTACAGCCACTCTTGCTTCCGACTAACCCCTATCCCCCATCCCCTAACCCCTTTGCTGGTGTCGTCGAGTACTGGTCGCGGACTCGACGGCTTGTTGTTGTCAATTGGAGATACCTATGAAAACCGCTTTCGAACTCGTCGCCGAGTTCCGTGACGCGCAGGGCAAAGGTGCGAGCCGCCGCCTGCGTCACGCGAACAAGGTTCCGGCCATCCTCTACGGTGGCCACCGTGATCCGCGCGCGTTGTCGCTCGATCACACCAAGCTGCTGCTGCTGCTCGACAACGAGCGCTTCTACTCGACGATCATCAACCTGAAGGTCGGCGAGTTGAACCAGGCGGCGATCCTCAAGGACGTGCAGCGTCACCCGGCGAAGAACGCAGTCGTTCACATCGACCTGCAGCGCGTCCTCGACGACGAGAAGATCCGCATCACGATCCCGCTGCACTTCAAGGGCGAGGCCGGTTCGCCGGGTGTCAAGAAGGGCGGTGTCGTTTCGCACCTGCGCAACGACGTCGAGATCACCTGCCTGCCGAAGGACCTGCCGGAGTTCGTCGAAGTCGACCTGTCGGCCGTCGACCTGAACCAGATGCTGTACCTCGCCGATCTCAAGGTGCCGGCAGGCGTCGAGATCCCCGAGTTGACGCACGGCCGCAACGCGCCGATCGTCTCGATCCACCACGCGCGCGCAGCCGAGGAACCGGAAGCGGCAGCTGGCGGCGAGGCGGCAGCGGGTGCTGCTGCTGCGGCAGCTCCGGCGGCGGGCGCGGCGGCGGCCAAGCCGGCGGCGGGTGCGGCAGCGGCCAAGCCGGCCGAAGCCAAGAAGGACGCCAAGAAGTAACGCGAACGCTCCGACCGCAGTTCCTGTGGTCGGAGGGAGCGGGCCGCCCTGCACGGGGCGGCCCGACTTTCGTTTTTTCCAGGCAGAACGATCATCATGGCCGGCACACCGTTGCAGATCGTGGTCGGGCTCGGCAATCCGGGGCCCGAACACCGGCTCACGCGTCACAACGCGGGATTCTGGTTCGTCGACGCGCTTGCCTATCGGCAAGGCGTGCAGTTTCGTGCGCATGCGCGCTACCAGGGCGAGATCGCCAAGGTGGTCGTCGAGGGTACGGAGCTTGTCCTGCTGAAGCCGCAGACGTACATGAACCGCAGCGGCCTCTCGATCCGCGCGCTGATGGACTACATCAAGGCACCCGTGTCGGCTGTGCTCGTCGTGCATGACGACCTGGACCTGCCGTGCGGCGTCGCACGTCTCAAGCTCGGCGGCGGCCACGGCGGTCACAACGGCCTGCGCGACGCCATCACCCACTGCGGTGCCGACTTCTGGCGGTTGCGGCTCGGAGTCGGACATCCGGGTGACAAGTCACAAGTCATCGATTACGTGCTGCAGCGAGCGCGGCCGGCCGAGGAGAACGCCATCGTCGACGCAATCGATGCCGGCCTCGACTCGCTCGCCGTGCTGCTGCGCGACGGCGCCGAGAAGGCGATGAACCGCCTCCACACGAAAGCGATCAGCGAGTAGCTATACAACAATGGGCATCAAGTGCGGCATCGTCGGTCTTCCCAACGTGGGCAAATCGACGCTCTTCAATGCGGTCACGCAGGCGCAGAACGCAGCGGCCGCGAACTATCCGTTCTGCACGATCGACCCGAACGTGGGTGTCGTGCCGGTGCCGGACCTGCGCCTGCAGGCGCTCGCCGACATCGTCAAGCCCGAGCGCATCCTGCCGACCACCGTCGAATTCGTCGACATTGCGGGCCTCGTGGCCGGTGCCTCGAAAGGTGAAGGACTCGGTAACAAGTTCCTCGCGCACATCCGCGAGACCGATGCCATCGCGCACGTGGTGCGCTGCTTCGTCAACGACGACATCGTGCACGTCGCCGGCCGGATCGACCCGCTCAGCGACATCGACGTGATCAACACCGAACTCGCGCTCGCCGACCTCGACACCGTCGAGCGCGCGCACCGCCGCGCTGAGAAGGACGCCAAGGCGGGCGACAAGGAGGCCGTGCGCCTGCGCGACGTGCTGAAGCGCATGCAGGATCACCTGGACGCGGGCAAGCCGGCGCGCACGCTGCCGCTGGACCCGATCGCCGAGCGACCCCTGCTGCGCGAGTACCACCTGCTCACGATCAAGCCGCTGATGTACGTGGCCAACGTGGCCGAGGGTGGCTTCGAGAACAATCCGTACCTGGATGCCGTGCGTGAGCGTGCCGCGACGGAAGGCGCGGACGTCGTTCCCGTGTGCGCGGCGATCGAGGCCGAGATCGCGCAGCTCGACGAAGGCGATCGCCTCGCGTTTCTCGAGGAACTCGGGCTGCACGAGCCTGGCCTCGACCGCGTGATCCGCGCGGCGTACCATCTGCTCGGCCTGCTGACGTTCTTCACCGCGGGCGTCAAAGAAGTACGTGCCTGGACGACGCACCTCGGTGCGCTGGCGCCGCAGGCGGCAGGCGAAATCCACACGGATTTCGAGAAGGGCTTCATCCGCGCCGAAGTGATCGCCTACAACGACTTCATCGCCTGCAAGGGCGAACAAGGCGCGAAGGAGGCGGGCAAGATGCGGCTCGAGGGCAAGGAATACGTCGTGCGCGAAGGCGACGTCATGCACTTCCGCTTCAACGTCTGACGCTCGCCTCGGCCGCGCGTTCGGCCGCAGGCCGGGTGAGGGTCCTGGCGTCCGACGACCTGTCCTGTCGCGCTTGGAAAGGCAGATACGCGCGCGCCAGGACAGGTCGAATCGGACACCCTGCGCCTCGCGCGACCTCTCGCCGCAACCTTCTCCCGCGGACGCGGGAGCGGGAACGCTTCAGTGCGGCACGGCGTCCTTCACGGCGTCCAGCGCATCCTTCAGTCCGAATTTCTTTTTCTTCTTCGGCTGCTTCGGTCGACGTGCCGTCGCTCGTCGTGCCATCGCTTGATGAGCCTTCACCGCCAGCCGCGGATCCGTCCTCGGTCGCGCCGCCGCCGTCCATTGCAGGCATGCCCAGCATCGTGAACGCCACCGACTTCACTCGCACCTTCAGCGCCCATTCGGGCTCATAGGCAATCTTCGGGTCGGTCGGGCGCGGCGGATGGGCCAGGTTGAGTTCCGTGCCATAGGCAATCATGCGCAGCATCGCACCCGACGGTTCCTCGCCATCGCCGAAGATGCCCTTCGGCACGTCGCAGCGGGTCGTCGTCGGTGGCAGCAGCACTTTCTCCTTCAGCCACTGATCGACCGACTTGTTGGTCTGGTAGTCGACCAGGCCGAAGCCGGAGTCCGGCAGTTCGCTCGACGTCCACAGCGTCATTTCGGCGCCGTCGCCGGACTCGTCCCCCTTGCCGCCCATCGCCGCGATGAAGTAACCACGGGCCGTGGGCAGCGCCTGCCAGCTGAGCTGCGTCACACCTGCGGCCTGCGCCTGCTGCAGGGCGATCGGCGGCATGATGTCCTGCGCCGGTGGCAGCGTGAACTTGAAGCTCTCAGGCACTCCCTCGCCGCTGAACGCATGCGCTCCCGCGAGCGATGCACCGTCGGGAACGAGTCGGTTGTCCGTGGGATTCGGCCAGACGGGACGTCCAGGCGCCGAATGCGTGCCGCGCTGCGTGGCGCGCCTGCCTTTGAAGATGTCTCCGAACTCCTTGATCGTGCTCGTCTCGAAGTCCACGACCTTCGGTTGCCCCGGCCGGATGGCCGCGCCGCAGCCCCAATAAAGCTTGATCTTGCCCTTGGGCTGCTCGGTCGGCTCTTCGATCGTGTCGTCGCCGCGGTCGGTGGGTACCGGCTTGGCCTGGGGCAGCACCTTGAGCTGCAGCGTCGGCTCGAGCTTGCTGCCTGGGGGCACGGCCTGCAGCGCCTCGGCGAGGCTCGGGTTGCGGCTGGTGCGCAGCGTCACGTCGACGTAGCTGCCGCTGCCGCCCGCGCGCGTCAGCCCGAACTGGTTCCCTTTCTTCTTGCCGCCGAAAAGTGCCGACATCGGCGTGTCGCCGCCGCCACCACCCATCATCATGCCGGCGATGCCGCCCATGCCGCCGGGGGATGCGAACGTCGCGATGTCGATCCAGCCCTGGGCAATCGGGGGCTTGTCGGGCGGGCGGGCCGGCGCAGGCTGTTGTGCCCGAACAGCAGGCGCACACACGGCAGACAGGAGGGCACTGGTCACAAGGAGACGCTGCATGCTGGTCGAGGGGTGCTTCACGGCGGTGTCCTCCGGACGGATGACCTTTTGTTCTGCGCGCCAAGTTTCGCACGATGCCTCGCTGGCGGCACCTGCCGGAAGCCGTCCCTCAACTTGACGCGGGGCCCGCCTCTCCGGACAATTCGCGGTCCCCAGCGGCCCGCATCCAGTCCGGCCGCAACCCGAACCTCGTGGTGAGGTAGCTCAGACGGTTAGAGCGAGGGATTCATAACCCCTAGGTCGGGAGTTCGATTCTCCCCCTCACCACCACATCCCGCCTTTGCGCCCGCGGTCCGCGGCGTCGGATCCAGCTGGCAGGACTTGCGTTAGTCTGCGACCTGAGCGGTCACCTCGGGGAACAACCATGAACATTCGTTCAGTGTTTGGTGTGACGGTGCTGGTGATGGGCTTCGTCGCGTGCGGTGGTCAGGGCGCGCCAGAGCAGGCGGCGGCTCCGGCTCCATCTGTACAAGCGCCCGACTTGGCCGAAAGCAATACTGTTGCTGCAACGACCGGCTCGCCTGCCGTGGACGTTGCAGGCCTCAAGGCGTGCGAAATCGTGACTCCGCAGGAAGCCGTCACGATCATCGGCGGCAAACTGCTCAACGAACCTCCGGCCGGAT
The DNA here is from genome assembly GCA_963827615.1 of uncultured Gammaproteobacteria bacterium. Taxonomy (GTDB): domain Bacteria; phylum Pseudomonadota; class Gammaproteobacteria; order Steroidobacterales; family Steroidobacteraceae; genus RPQJ01. The sequence goes on from CAWHCA010000013.1 coordinate 77,587, forward strand.
TCTCGAACTGCACCTATGTCGTCGAGGTTGATGGCACGACCGAAAGTTATCGCATCAGTTTTTCGGCGCCGGCCATGCACGAGGCCATGCTCGAGACGCAGAGCATTGCGGAGCGGGGCGAGTCGATTGCCGGGTTGTGGGGCGAGGCGTACTTGCAGTCGCGCGCGCCGGAGAGCGGTTACTCGCTGGTGGCCTTGCAACGCGGCAGGCTTGCACTCGAGGTCTGGGGCGACCGGAAGGAGCCGTTGATCGAACTCGCCAAGCTGGCGGTGACACGGGTTCCCTGAGCACTCCTGATCCGCGCCACACCTCCAGCAGACTGCGGTCACGCGCCGGCGTTTGTGTGTCAGGGCGGCGTGATCCAGCCTGTCGAACTTCGCATTGGCATCGGCGGGCGTACCTGCAGCTGACCCGCTTCGCCGCAGTCCCGGCAGCGCACCCGTAGAGGAAGGCGCAGTGGACCCCTGCCCCGGGTGATCCACTCACCCAGTGGCAATACGCGCCACGCATCGCAGCGCGGACAGTAGGCCGCGAGCTGGTGATCGTGAGCATGCAGGCCCGCGATGGTCCCAAGGTCGATCATGGCCAGAGGGTAAGACCGTGGCGGGCGCAGGGGATGAGCCACGTTGTTTGAAACGCACGGGCGACCGCCTCAATCGCTCGAATCCCAGTGCGATCATCGTCGCATCATGACGGCGAATGTAGACGCGCGCCGGACATGCGCTTCAACGAGTCGAGAGCGAGCGTCAGCAGCAACCCCGCCAGGATGCCGGTTACGGCCAGGCCCATGTCCTTCTGGGCGTCCCACACATCACCCTGCGTGCCGAGGTAGGCCACACCGAGGTCGCCGCCGAACAATTCCGCAGCGCCCCATTCGATCAGCTCGTAGACAACCGCGTGCGCCATGAGAAAGCTCACGGGCATGGCGTACCGCCAGATGCGCTGCGGACTGGCGCGCGCTGCGAACAGTTCCCACACCGCAGGGAACATCAGCAGCCCGTAGCAGAAGTGCACGAAGCGATCGTAGTTGTTGCGGCTTGCCGGGCCCGGCACGGTCCCTGCGTCCTGCAGGTGCAACCACTCGCGCCAGGGAACCTCGCTGTAGGTGTAATGCGCACCGATTGCGTGCAGCACGAAAAAAACGAACATGCAGGTATAGGCGCGGTTCGAGAATCGCAGGGTGCGTGACGTCGCCGCCAGCAGCGGCACAGCCACAAAGACCAATATGTTTTCGAGCAGCCAGTCCTGGCGGTAGGACGGCGCGATGGCCAGCGCAATCCAGATTGCGCCGAATACCAACAGCAGGACCGCAGGGTAACGTTCTGCAGGTTTCATTCAGGACCGCCTCCCGACGGCGCGTTCCTATTATGCGGGCAACGCGGGACGGCAGTTATTCGTGCGAAGCGGAAGGGCATCCACTTTCTGCAGTGACTGGCGCAAAATAGTTGCATCCACAGCCGCGTGTCGCAAGGAGAGCAAGATGAGCTTTTTCGGCAAGATTCTCGAAAAGCTGGGCCTCAAGAAAGCCGCAGCAGAGCCGGCACCTGCACCCAAGGTGTCGACGACACCGCCCGTGGCTGCCCCGGTCCCCGCTCCGGTGCCGAAGGCGCCGCCCCCACCGCAACCAATTGCCGTCGTCGACGTCGTTGCGCAGCTCGAGAAGCTTGCCGCCGCCAATCCGCAGAAACTCAACTGGAAGACCTCGATCGTCGATCTCCTGAAGTTGCTCGACATCGACAGCAGCTTCTCGGCGCGCAAGGAGCTCGCCACGGAACTTGGCTGCCCCGGTGACCTGATGGGGGATTCAGCGAAGATGAACATGTGGCTGCACAAGACCGTGCTGCAACAGATTGCCGATAATGGTGGCAATATCCCGAAAGAGTTGCTGGACTGACGGGCTATAGGCGCCTCAGGGGGACGAATCATGCAGGTCATGGACATGCTCGAGCAGATGGGAGGGATCCAGTCGCTGGCGCGCGAGTTTGGCGTCAGCGAGTCCCAGGCAGCGAGTGGCGCCGCTGCGCTGCTGCCGGCGATTCTCGGCGGCTTCAAGAAGCAGACACAAGTGCAGCCTGCCGGGCTGGAAGGGCTCATTGGCATGCTGGGTGGGCTCGGCGGGGGTGGCTTGATGGACGAGGTACTCGCGCCCAAGCCGACGAACGTGAGCCCTGGCAATGACATCCTCGGGCAGATCTTCGGCTCCCGGGAAGTGAGCCGCACGGTCGCGCAGAACGCCGCTGGCCAGACGGGCCTTGATCCGATGCTGCTGAAAAAGATGTTGCCGGTACTGGCGATGCTGGTCGCTGGTTACATGGCCAAGCAGGGCCGCGCATCGGCGGCGCCGCAGACGGGCGGCGGCGGACTCGCAGACATGCTGGGCGGCATGCTCGGCGGTGGCGCCCAGGGTTCCACGACAGGTGGCGGGCCCGGGTTGGCGTCGATGCTCGATCTCAATGGCGATGGCAATCCGCTGGATGACATCCTCGGGATGGCCGGGAAATTGATGCGATAACTACGAAGGGGGAGTGAAAATGGGCTGGCTCATTACCTTGATCATTGGTGGCGTCGTCGGTTGGCTGGCAAGCATTGTCATGAAGACCAATGCGCAGATGGGCATGATCGCCAACGTGCTGGTCGGAATCGTCGGTTCTTTCCTGGGTTTCTGGGCTGCCGGAGTCCTGGGACTGGCGCCGACAGGCGGCATCCTCCGCTTCGTCGTCGCGGTGATCGGCGCGGCTGCACTGATCTTCATCCTGCGGGCGCTCGGCATCTTCAAGAAAGCCTGACGCCTTCCGGCATCACGGGTCGGCAGCGACGGGATCGCCTGCAAGGATCTCGTCGATGACCTGATGCCATTTGTGGATGACGACCTCGATGTCGAAGCGGGAGCGAACGCGCGCCATTGCGTTGCGTCCCATTTCGGCGCGGCGATCTTCATCCCTGAGCAGCCCGACGACGGCCTCGGGCAGATCATGTTCGTCGTCGAACAGTATTCCGGAGACGCCGCTCGCGACGACATCGATCGGGCCGCCTGCGTTCCTGGTGACGACCGGCACGCCAAGCAGTCCAAACTCCGCGGCGCTGATGCCGAAGGTTTCCCCGACGCCGGTAGGGTTGGTTACGGCCACCTTGGCCTCCCGCAGGAGCCGCCACTTGTCAGCTCCAAGTAAGCCGTGAAAGATGATGTCCGCGCGCGGCCTTCCCTGGTCCGTCACGTACCTGGCGAACTGTCGCTCGTATCTTGCAGACGCGAGACCCAGCCGGCCGAGGGCTGCACCCTCGTTATAGAGCCGCCGGGTGCCGACTACGTGCAGTCGTGCGGTGGGGACCGCCCTGACGATGTCGCGCCAGTACCGGGCAAGGACATGGAATCCCTTGCTCTTGACGAGACACCCCATGTAGACGACGTTGTCCTGCGTGGGTGGCTGCAGCTCGGTGGGATGGGTCCTGGCAACCACTGCGTTGAAGACGAAATCTGACTTGCGGATCACGTCGTCGCCCCGCAGCCTTTCGTACTGCTCCCGGCTGACGCACAGGTACCGGGCAATGCCAGGCAGCTTCGCGCAGACTTTCAGGGTCCTGCGGTTCGAATAGTTGTGTGCCCAGACGACGACGCTCTGCGGCATGGACCTGAGCAGTGCCCGGTTGGGCAGAACCTCGGATTCCCTGATGATCACGATGTCCTCGCCCGCGGACTGCATCGCCACAGCCGACTCGCGCATGTCCCGAACGACGATGCTGCGGATCCCAGGCGGGTGGTGGCCTGCAGCGGTCACGTACATCGACACCTGGTGCGTGCGGGCGAGATGCGCTGCGACGAGGAAGAACATGTACTCGGTGCCGCCTACGCCTGGGTTCCCGGCATCCACGTCGCGAAGGTTCGCCGAGCGGATGCGTCGTGTGTCCAGGAAGAATGCGATTCGGGCCATCACTGTCGGCCGGGGGTCGGCGGTTGCCGGTCCCAGGTCTTGTCGCGCCGCGACAGGTACGAGTGCCACAGCAGTCGTGCCGCCACTGCGCGCCACGGACGCCAGCGCATTGCGAATGCCGCGGCTGCATCGCTCGTCGGCACCACGCTCAATCCGCGCATTTCCGCCATCGATTTGTGCAGGCCGAGGTCGCCGGGCGGCCAGACATCCGGACGCCGCAGCGCCATCAACAGGTACACGCCGGCAGTCCAGGGCCCGATGCCAGGAACCTGTATCAGTGTTGCGCCTGCAGCCGCATCCGGCATGCGAGCGACACGCTCCAGCGACACCGCACCGCTTGCCAGTCGTGCCGCGAGGCCGACGACGTAGCGCGCCTTCTGCCGGGTAACCCCCAGCGACAGCAGCGCGGCTTCCCCGGGAACCAGCACCCGCGCCGGCGTTATCTCGCCTTCGAAGTGCAGGTCCAGCCTTGCATAGAGCGCCGCGGCCGATGCCAGTGAAACCTGCTGCTCGAGGATGATCCGCACCAGTGTCGGAAAGCCGCGTGGCCGTGCCCACAGTGGCGGCGGGCCGAACTGGTCGACGATGCGCGCGAGGTGCCTGTCGCGCGCCGCCAGTTCGTGCACTCCGGCGAGCAACGATGTCCGGTCAAGCGTGGTCGGTCGCGCCATGGTGCGCGCGAGAATACCCGTCTCCATCGCGGTCGGGTACGCCAGTCGGCACGCAGCGCGGTTTACTCCTGCATCCCGTGATAGAGCAGGCGGATCAGCAGTCGCACGCCGTCGTGATCCTTGAGTTCCTGATAGCGTGGCCCGACGCGGCCGCCGATGTCGCGGATGTCGTCCATCAGTTCCGGATGGAACTGGCACGTGAACGAGCGGCGCACGCGATGGGTTTCCCAGTCCTTGTAATAGATGGCCGTGGTGCCGACCTCGGTCCAGCTGTGGGCGTCGACCCGGGTCTGGCCGAGGATTTCCACCGCGTACGGCAGGCTGAGCAGCCACGCGACCGGGCTCACGGCCAGCACGTGGCGCAGCGGCACGATCGTGTCGTGCAGGGTCTTGTAGGCCCAGTTGGCAAACAGCGCCGCCTCCTCGTTCACCTCGTCGGCATGGAACATTTCGACGGTGATTTCACGCTCCAGCGACAGAGCCTGGTCGATGACGCCTTCGAGTTCGTCGGCGACCAGCGCGTGCGTTTCGTGCAGCTCGCGCGGGATGTGGGTTTCGTCGTCACGGCGCAGGTAGGGCAGCAGCGTGCGCGTGCCGACCTCGACGTTTTCGTTGCCGGCGACGGCGAAATCGGGGTCGTTCCAGCCAATGGCGCGCGGCTGGCCCTGCTTCACGACCTGCAGCTGGTCGCCCATGCGCGCGATCCGTTCCGCCGCACGCTGCAACGAGTTGAGCACTCGGCCTGACTGGTCGAGCGGCAACCGTGACAGCTTGCCGATCTCGCGCACGGCTCGTTGCAATTGTCGGATGTGCGAAGCGGCGGCCAGCTGGTGGCCGAGGCAGATGAAGATGCTCGGACCGCTCGCCGTGGAGCGGCGCAGCAGCAGCTGGTCGACCAGCGCGAGCATGTCGTCGAGCCCCGCACTCGCGCCTTCGAAGCTGGCCGCGTCGTGCACTGAAGGACAGCCGCCCTGGACGATCGTGGCGATGCCTGCGCTCAGGACGTTGGCCAGCCGCTCGGGATTGCGGATGCCGCTCTGCCACACGGGGAACAGGATCGTGTCGGCGTCAGCGACCTGCTGGCAGATGTAGGCGATGTTCTTCGAGGCGCGGACCGGCTCGCCACGTGGGTTGGTACCGACACTGGCCCACGGTTCGACCACCGCGACGCTCTGGCGGTAAATCTCCGGCATGCCGAGCAGCACGTGCAGGTGGTCCTCGCTCTCGATCACTTTCTCGAGCGGCCGCGCGAGACCCCAATCGAAGACGCCTTCGTTCGCCAGCATGTCGCGCCCGGGAAACGGCGTTGGCGACTTGCGGTCCTTGAGAAAGTAGCCGAGCAGGGCATGCACCGATTGCGGGCTCGACGCATGGCGGCCGAGGAGGCCGGGCAGCGTGCGCCAGCCGAGGTATTCCGGGCTCAGGTTCTTCATCGCGGCCGCGCAGTGACTCGAGTTATGCCGGGGAGCACCGTCGGACTGCAAGCAATCGTCGTGCCATACATGGTCTCCGCGCGCGGATGACGCACGATGCCCGAGGAAATCGCCCACTTTCGTCGGCTGCGGTCGTGCGTGCTTGCACCAAAGGCGACACGGATGGCAGGCGTACCGCGCGATAGTGGTGCGTCCCGCGCTTGCCAGTGCGGGGCGCGTCGGACAAAGTGCGCCATCGTTTTGCGCCGTGGGAAGGGATTCAATGTCTGCAGCTACCGACGCCAGGCTCGCCAACCGCATCCTGAGGGGGCTTGTGTACGGCGCGGTCGCCGGTGTGCTCGTGCTGGTTCTCGCGCCCTACGTCCCTGGCCTGCAGGACGGCGCCAAGTGGGTGGCGACCAACGTGTTCGACCCGCTCGGGCAGGTCTTCCTGCGCATGCTTTTCTTCGTCGTGATCCCGCTCGTTTTCGCCTCACTGGCTGGCGGCGTGGTGCAGCTCGGCGGGCTCGCGGACCTCGGGCCGCTCGCCGGCCGCACGTTCGCGCTGTTCTTCGCCAACATGGCGATCGCGGCGACGCTCGGCCTGCTGATGATGAACATCCTGAATCCGGGCGGCCGCATGGACCCGGAGACGTCGCAACGCCTGGTGCAGGAGTACAGCTCGCAGGCGGGCCAGCATGTCGTGAACAGCGAGGCCCGGCCCGCCGTGACGCCGTCGACGGTCGTCGACATGTTCATGCCGAAGAACCTGTTTGGCGCCTTCGTCGGCAACCAGCGCAACATGCTGGGCGAGGTGCTGCCGCTCATCATCTTCGCGATCCTGGTGGGAGCGGCTGGTCTTGGCTTGCCGGAGACACGACGCAGGAAGCTGCTCGACGGACTCGAGACCGTCAGCGACCTGATGACCGGTATCGTGCACTTCGCACTGAAGCTCGCGCCCTACGCGGTGCCGGCGATGATCTTCAGCGTGGTGGTCAAAGTCGGCTTCGACATCCTCATTGCGCTCGGCCTGTTCGTGCTCGGTTGCGGCGCGATGCTGCTGCTGCACCTGTTCGGCACGATGTCGATCTGGCTCAAGTTCCTCGCCAGGCGCAATCCGCGCGAGTTCTTCGTCCAGATCAAGGACGTGCTGGTCACCGCATTTTCCACAAGTTCGAGCAGCGCCACTTTACCGGCCGCGCTGGCTGTCTGTCGTGAGCGGCTGGGCATTGCGCCGTCGACTGCCGGGTTCGTGATGCCGCTCGGCACGACGATGAACATGAGCGGCACGGCGCTCTACGAAGGCTGCGTCGTGCTGTTCGTGGCGCAGGTCTTCGGTGTTCACCTCGGCTTCATCGAGCAGGTCACGCTGGTATTCCTGTCGGTCCTGAGCGCGGTGGCCGTCGCGGCGATTCCGGGAGGATCCTTGCCACTGATCGCCGGCCTGCTGGTCGCCTTCGGCATTCCGCCCGAGGGCATCGGCATCATCCTCGGCGTGGACCGCCTGCTCGACATGACGCGCACGATGACCAACGTCGGCTCCGACCTGGTGACGACCGCGGTGGTGGACCGCGGACAGCGCGCCAGCGGGCATGCGGGGCACGTCTAGCCGGCGCTGCTTCCTGCAGTCTTCGGCGCCGCCAGACTGCACAGCGCGCGCTCGATGGATTCGGCCGAGGTCGTGTCGACAGTGACGACGTGTCCCCGTTCATTGTCGCTGAACGGCTCCCAATACGAAGGCTGTCGGTCCAGCAGCGCGACCGTGGCTTCCGAGGCGTCCGCGCCAGTGGCGACCCGCCCGGCGACCCGTCGCTTGAGGACCTCGAGCGGTGCGACACAGTGGACGATCACGGCCTCGGCCTCCAGTTCACGCGCTGCTGCGACGAATCGATCCCGTTCATCACGACGCAGGTTGGCGGCGTCGACCACGACGTTCTCGCGGCCACGCAGGCAATCGGCAACGCAATCGCGCAACCGTCCGTAGGTGCGCGCATTGAAATCGCGCGAGTAGATGCCGGCGTCGGGCGCAGAGGCAGACGTGTCCAGGGGCTGCAATCCCGCGAGTCGCTTGCGCTCGATGTCCGAGCGTACGACCAAGGATTCGCAGCGTGCGGCGATGCGCCGGGCGAGCCAGGTCTTGCCGGAGCCGGACAAACCCGCCATCACCACCAGTCGGGAGTGCGGCCGCCGGGTCTGCGACACGGCCCAGTCGAGGTACTGGTGGGCCAGCGTCGCGGCTCCAGTCGCCCCCGATGTTGCGTTGCGCGCCTGCTGGCCGCGCAGCGCAGCCACCTTGGCCCGCACCAGGGCGCGATAGAGTTCGAAGTAGGGCAGCAGCGCGACCGCCTCGAAATCGCCGGACGTCTCGAGCCACGCCTGCAACGCCTCGCGCCGCAAATCGGTGCGGCCATGAACCGCGAGATCCATCGTCAGGAAGGCGAGATCGTTGGCGACGTCGATGTAACGCAGTCCGGGATCGAATTCGAGACCGTCGAAGGCCACCAGCGATCCCTGCCAGCGCACTACGTTGCCGCAGTGCAGGTCGCCGTGGCATTCGCGGATCCGGCCGTCCTGCCGCCGTTGCGCCATCAGCGGCCGGCCGGCTTCGAACAGTCGATGCGCCTCGCCGCGCAACCGCGCGACACACTGCGCCTCGTCGCGACCGGGCAGGACCCGCGCGATTTCCTCGAAGTTGTCGAGTGTGTTGCGGTGCGCCTTGTCCGGCGTGCCGAAAGTCTCCTCGCCGGCGGCGATTGCTGCCGTTGCATGCATTTGTGCGATGCGCTGGCCGAATTCCTGCAGTTCGTGCGCCTCGACGTCGCCAGACTGCAGTAGCTGGGTGAGTTCGAGCCGCGGATCGAACTGCACCATCCGCAGCGCGTGCTCGAAAGGCGGGGCGTCGGTGGCGCCGACGCGGGGTGCAGCGGGCGTTCCCGTGATCGGCACGACGTCGACGTACAGCCCCGGCGCGTGACGCCGGTTCAAGCGCAGCTCTTCGCGGCAGAATTCAAAACGACGTTCGGCCGTCGAATAGTCGATGAAGCTGAGCCGCAACGGTTTCTTCACCTTGTAGGCGAAGGGCCCGGTCAGGAACACCCAGGAGACGTGGGTCTCGATGCAGGTCACGGGTCCGGGCACGGGATGCAACGCCGCATAGGCAGCCGGGTCCTGCATCGCGGCGGCGAAGGCAGCCTGGACTGCAGGGGCATCGAGCGGGGACTGGAATTGACCGGCGTTCACGCGAGATTCGGCTCTCGACGGGCGCTTCCGGCAGTGTACTCTTGCCACATATGCGCCGGGTGCCTGCGATCAATACTGATGGTCCGCAGGTCCCGATGGCTCGACAATGAAAACGTCAACCAGGACCGTCCAACAGAGGGACTCAGCATCGTGACAATCCCTGTCCAGATCACTTTCAGGCACATGGAAAGCTCCCCGGCCGTCGAGACCCGCGTGCGCGAGCTCACGGATCACCTCGGCACTTTCAGCGACCGCATCCAGTCCTGCCGCGTCGTGGTGGATTCACCGCATCGACACCACCACCAGGGCAAGGTATTCAACGTCAAGGTTCAGCTCTCGCTCCCGGGCGGCGACGTCGTCGTCGACATGGAGCGTCCCGATCGTGACGGGCACGAGGACGTGTACGTCGTCCTGCGTGACGCGTTCGATGCCGCGCGCCGCCAGCTGCAGCAGCGCATGTCCGCGCTGCGCGGTGAGCCGTCGCTGCGTGAAAAGCCGGTCGCCTGACCGGCCCGGCCTGAGCGGCGCAGTGCCCCTGCTATCGTGATCGACCCTGCGCCGCTGCTGTTCGCGCCGCTTGCGTCGCGCGCCTTCGGCGAGCGCGTCGCAGCGTGCCTCGGCGCGCCGCTCGCGCCACTCGAGGAACGCGACTATGAAGGCGGCGAGCACAAATCCAGGCCGCTGGTCAGCGTCCGCGGGCGCGTCGTCTACGTCATCCAGTCGCTGAGCGGCGACGAGGCGGGCAGCGCCAATGATCGTCTCTGCCGCATCCTGTTCCTGGTCGCGGCGCTCAAGGACGCCGGCGCCGCGCGCGTCACGGCCTGCCTTCCCTACATCGCCTATTCGCGCAAGGACCGCCGCACCAAGGAGCGTGATCCGGTCAACTCGCGTTACGTCGCGCAGTTGCTGGAAGCCGTGGGCGTCGATCACGTGATGGTGATGGACGTGCACAATGTCGCGGCGTTCGAAAACGCCTTCCGCTGCAGCGTCGACCTGCTCGAGGCCGCGCCGCTGCTTGCGGACAGGATCGTCGAACAGGCGGGCGGCCATCCCGTGACCATCGTGTCGCCGGATTTTGGTGGTGCCAAGCGTGCGCAGCGCGTACAGGAACTCGTCGCGGCACGCTCGGGCGCTCCCGTCGGTTTTGCGGTTCTCGAGAAGCGCCGCGACAGCGGCGAGGTCAGTGGCGACCTCATCATCGGGTCGGTGACTGGTCGACTCGCTGTCGTGGTCGACGACCTGATCAGCGCCGGCACGACGCTCCTGCGTGCGGTACAGGCGTGCCGCGCCGCGGGCGCTTTATCGGTTGCGGCTTTTGCGACGCATGGCGTGTTTGCACCGGGCGCCGAGCGGCTGCTCGGGCCGGACGGACCTGACCTGCTGTACGTCACGGACACCCTGCTGCCCACGCGACTCGCACCGCTTCCAGGGGGCGCCGTGAAGCTGGTCGTGCTGCCAGCATCGGCACTGTTTGCAGAGGCCCTGCGCCGCATCGGAGCGGGCGAGTCCGTCGTGGCTCTGCGCGAGATGGAGCGCAGGTCTCCCGTACGTTGAGCGCCAGCCCACTGGCGCTTGCTACCCTGTGGCGCGTAACGCGGCCAACCTAAGGAGCGCACTCGCATGAACGCAAGCCTCGGCCCCGCGGTCGTGAAGATCGACACCGCGTCTGGCACCGAAGAAAAGCTCGAACTCGATCCGGCACGGCTGGCGGCAGGCAGCCCCAGCCCCCAGCAGTTCGTGCGCAATGCGTACACGGACGCGAGCGGCCGGTTCTTCGCGGGCATCTGGCGCAGCAGCGTCGGGGCCTGGCGGGTGACCTACACGGAGAACGAACTGTGCGTCCTGACCGCCGGTCGCATCCGCATCACCGACGACCACGGCCGGCAATGGACCTACGCGCCCGGCGACAGCTTCGTAATGCCGGCGGGCTTCTCCGGACTCTGGGAAGTCCTGGAGCCCGCCCAGAAGTACTACGCCATCTACGAGCCGCCATCGTCCTGAACCAACAAGGTGCGCCGGGGCAGTCCTGTGCGTTTCGCCGGTGCATGGACCTGCGGCAACCCCGCGCCAGTTCAGGGATTTGCGCGTGGCACGCTTCCTGCATTGCAAGAGGCCGAACCGCGTTTCCGCGGGCGTTCGTTCTGAAAACGTGTCGCCTCTGCTACACTTGCGGTGAAGTTCGTCAAATAAGTGTTGTTGTTAGGCAACAAAGAGGTACCCGAAATGAAATTGACCCATGGCCTGGCCGCGGCGGTGCTCTCGCTTACAGCGATGGCTGCGCAGGCGGAAGTGACCGGCAACGCGGCGGTGCTTAGCGACTACAACTGGCGCGGCATCACCCAGACTTCGCAGGACCCTGCGTTGCAGGCTGGCATCGACTACGCGCATGAAAGCGGCTTCTACCTCGGCGCCTGGGGCAGCAACGTCGATTTCGGCGACTGCTGCGACGAGAACGTCGAAATCGACGTCTATACGGGTTTCCGCGGTGGCGACGCCATCACCTGGGACGTCGGCCTCATCTACTACGCCTATCCGGGCGCCGATGACATCGACTATCCCGAGATCTACCTGGGCCTCGGCTGGAACTGGCTGAGCGGCAAGGTCTATTACTCGAACGACTTCGGCAATTCGGGCGAGTCGGCTTTCTACTACGAAGCCAACGCGTCCTATGAGCTGCCGGCCAACTTCGGCGTGAACGCGCACGTCGGCTACAGCGACGGCGATGCGATCGACCTGTTCTATGAAGACAGCTACATGGACTGGTCGGTCGGCGTCACGTACGACTGGAGCAACTTCACGTTCGGTCTCAAGTACGCCGACGGCAGCGACCTGAGCCTGCTGGACGGTACGCCGGACGACGTGAACAGCAGCGAAGGCGTGGCGATCTTCTCCATCTCCACCGCGTTCCCGTGGTCGAAGGAGTAAGGCGCCAGCGCGCCGCCTGACGCGTCGCGCAGCGACGAGACGCCCGGCTCTTTGCGGAGTCCGGGCGTTCTTTTTTTCAGGGGATAGGGGTTAGGGGATGGGGGTTAGTCGGAGGTGAAGCGGTGGCGTCCAGTTTCGCCGCGCTTCCGACTATCCCCTAACCCCCATCCCCTAACCCCTGAGTTTGGCGTCAGCCAAGCTCCTTCAGCACGCCCCCGAGGATGCCGAAGACCTGGTCGATGTGCTGCTTCTCGATGATCAGCGGCGGCGACATCGCGATGATGTCGCCCGTCACGCGCAGCAGCAGCCCCTGCTCGAACGCCCGCACGAACGTGTTGTAGCCGCGCAGGCCAGGCTTGCCCGGGATCGGATCGAGTTCCACTGCGCCGATCAGGCCGAGGTTGCGCAAGTCGATCACGTGCGGCAGGCCTCGCAGCGAGTGCACGCCGTCGGCCCAGTAGCCAGCCATTTCGTTCGCGCGCGTGAGCAGTCCTTCCCTGCGGTAGATTTCCTGCGTCGCGATGCCCGCGGCGCAGGCGACCGGGTGCGCGGAATACGTGTAGCCGTGAAAGAGTTCGATGGCGCCTTCCGGACCCTGCATGAAGGCGTCGTAGATCTGGTCGCTCGCGGCGACGGCGCCCATCGGCACCGCGCCATTCGTGAGGCCCTTGGCCATCGTGATCATGTCGGGCTGCACGCCGAAGAATCCGGTGCCGAATGGTGCGCCGAGCCGGCCGAACCCCGTGATGACTTCGTCGAAGATCAACAGGATGCCGTGCTTCGTGCAGATGCTGCGCAGGCGCTCGAGATAACCCTTCGGCGGGATCAGCACGCCCGTGGAGCCCGCGACGGGCTCGACGATCACGGCCGCGATGTTGCTCGCATCGTGCAGCGCGACGATGCGTTCGAGTTCATCCGCCAGGTTGGCGCCGTGCTCGGGAACTCCGCGCGTGTAAGCGTTCTTCGCAAGATCGTGAGTGTGCGGCAGGTGATCGACGCCCGGCAGCATCGAGCCGAACCACTTGCGGTTGTTGACCATGCCGCCGACGGAGATGCCGCCGAAGCCGACGCCGTGGTAACCCCGCTCACGGCCGATGAAACGGGTGCGTGACGCCTCGCCGCGGGCCCGGTGATAGGCGAGAGCGATCTTGAGTGCCGTGTCGACCGATTCAGACCCCGAATTGGTGAAGAACACGTGGCCCATGTCTTTCGGCAGCCAGGCCGCCACGAGGTTGGCCAGCTGAAACGCCGTCGGGTGCCCCATCTGGAAGGGCGGCGCGTACTCCATCGTCGCTATCTGCCTCGCCACCGCCTCGCTGATTTCCTTGCGGGCGTGACCC
>CAWHCA010000014.1:0-39301 GCA_963827615.1 uncultured Gammaproteobacteria bacterium
TTCAGCTGCCAGACTTCCCGCACGTGCTGCACGACGGCGCCCTGCGCGGCGACGCGCAGGTCGAACTCAGCCCTCGAAGGCGGGGGTTTCGACGACGATCACGGTGTCGGCCGCAGGACCGCGGACTTTTCTGCCGTCGACGAACACCTCAGCCGCCGCCAGCACCTCGTCGATCGAGCCGTCGCGGATCGGCCGCCCTTGTCGTCGCGGCTGATCACGCCCGCGACAATCGTTTCGCCGAAGCGCGTCTGACCGGATTGACGTAACGGAATGCCCGCGGCCTGCGGCCGCCGGACGATTTCCGCCCCGACGGGAATCTCCTCGGGTTCGTGCCCTCTACGAATAGATGTACCCGCCCTCCGTCGAGAGCTCGTCCTCGTGCAGGTCGAGCACCATGCGGGGCGGGTACTGCTGTGCGAGGCGCAGTACGAACTGCGTCAGCGCGGACGTCTCGGGACCCGGAGTTGCCGTCGCGCGCGGCTGGTGCCGGACTCCAGGTCGGGCAGCAGGTGCTCGGCGTCGCCCACGCTGTAGCCGCCGCCTTTCTTCCAGTCGCGTTCGGGTGTGTTCGGGTAGCGCCAGTTGTGCCGATACGCCTTCGGGTTGGCGAGCGGGATAACGACGATGGGTACGCCGGCGTCGGCGAGTTCCGTGAGGCTCGCGAGATTGGCGGCGATCGCGTTCGGCCCGGCCGGCTCTTCGCCATGGATGCCGGAGAGAATCCACAGGGCGTCGCCGCGATGCGGCGTGCGCCACGACTTGATCGCCGGGCCGGTCGTCCCGGGGTATGCATAGATCGTCTCCTCCTGCCAGCCATGTGCCGTGGCAAGTGAATCGAAGCGACCCATGATTGCCGGGAGCGGCAGGCGTCCGTCAGCCGTGTAGTCAGCGGTTGCGGCCGCAGCCTGCGGCGCGACCGCGTCATCGGCGCGCAGGACGGGCACAGTCCCGACACAGAGCGCCACAGCGAGCGTGATGGCGAATCTCATGGCAACTCCGATACCCGGCGTCGGCGCATGAACCCATAGAGCGGCAGGCCGGCTGCGCCGAGCACGAGCGACCAGACGAACGGTTCGCGACCGAGCCCGACGAACGCGAAGACGACGTAGACGGTGCCGAAAATGCCGAGCACGAACAGGCTGCCCGGCAGTTGGCGCTTGCCGCGGCGCGTCAGCACCACGAGGGCGATCGCGCACAGCAGGTACAGCGGCAGGTTGGCGGCCGTCACCACCTGTGACAGGAACGTGAAGCCGTCCACCATCGACTTGCTGTAGTTCATCAGCACCATCACGGTGGCGAGCGCTGCGGTCGACGCCAGGGCGATCCACGGCGCACCGCGCGAATTGAGCCTGCGGACGGATTGCGGCAGGAAGCCATGGCGTCCCATCGAGGCCGTTAGCTCGCTGACCAGCAGCGTCCAGCCGTTCAGCGCGCCGAGGCCGCTGATCACCACGAAGACCGACAGCAGGCGGCCATTGCCTGCACCGACGAACTGGTCGAGCAGGTCGGCGAACGGCGCCGACGACTGCGCCAGTCGTTCCTGCTCCAGCAGCAGCATCGCCATCGCCGACACGCCGATGTAGATGACGGCCATCAGCAACGTGCCGAAGAGCGTCGAACGCGGGATGTTCTTCTCCGGGTCGCGCACGCGGCCGGCCGGTACCGCCGCAGACTCGATGCCGAGCATCGCGAACAGTGCGATCGTGGATGCTGCCATCAGGGCTTCCAGCGTGATCGGCGTCGCAGGCACATGGCGCGTGTAGACCGACGGCTCGGTGAGCAGCAGCCAGGCGCCGAGACCGAGGATGAAGAGCATCGGCAGCAATTTCAGCGCGGTGGTGACGATTTGCACGCCTCCGCCGGTGCGCACCCCGAGCAGGTTGATGCCGACGAACAGCCAGATCAGCGCCGTGGCGAGCACGACAGGCGACACTGACTCGAGTCCCGGCAGCACCTTGCCCAGGTAGCCAACGAGGCCGATCGCGAGCGCAGCGTTCGTGATCCAGCAGGAGACCCAGTAGCACCAGATCGCGATGTAGGCCGGCAGCTTGCCAGTGGTCTGCTCGATGTAGGTGTAGGGGCCGTCGGCCGCTGGAAACTCACGGGCAAGTTGCGCGAACACGCGCGCGAGCATGGTCATGCCCAGCACCGTGATGCCCCAGCCCAGCATCGCATTCAAGCCATAGGGCGCCAGCGACGCCGGCAGCACGAAGATGCCCATGCCGATGGTGTTGCCGACCACGAGGGCCGTGCACATCCAGAATCCGAGTTCCTTCGGCTGGTGCATCTCGTCTCACGCGCCCTTGCCCTGCAGCGCCTCGTCGAGCGAGTTGCGCAACAAGCCGATCGCTTCGTCGATCTCGGCGATGGTCGTCGAGAGTGGCGGCATGAACCGCAGCGTGCTGACGCCGCACGAGAGCAGCAGCAGCCCGTTGTGATAGCCGCGCGTCACGAGCCGGTCGCACAACGCACGGGCGGGTGTCCGTTCGGCGTCGTTCTCGATCAGCTCCATGCCGATCATGAGTCCCCTGCCACGGACTTCACCGATGCAGGGATAGTCGCGCTGCATCTCTCGCAGGCGTCCCATGAAATGCTCGCCCACGCGCGCCGCGTTGGCCGCGTACTCCGACTGCACGAGGTCGAGCGTCGCGATCGCCGCGGCGCAACTCAGTGGATTGCCGCCAAACGTGTTGCCGTGCGCGCCACGCTTCCATTGCTCCATGATCGGCTTCCTCGCGACGATCGCGCCAATCGGCATGCCGGAGCCGAGTCCCTTGGCGCTGGTCATGATGTCGGGCTTCACGCCCGAGTGCTCGCACGCCCACATCCTGCCGGTGCGGCCGACTCCGGACTGCACTTCGTCGAAGATCAGCAGGATGCCGTGCTCGTCGCAGAGCGTGCGCAGGCCGGCCAGGAAGCCCTCGGGTGGCCACAGGTAACCGCCCTCACCCTGCAGGGGCTCGATCATGATCGCGGCCACTTCGGAAGCGGGCACGTTCCGTTCGAACAGCATGCGGATGTATTCGAGCACTGCCTTGCCCTGGTCCGCGCCCGCGAACAGGGGCCGGTACGGATTCGGGTACGGCACGTGCGTCACGCCGGGCATGGTCGGCGCGAAGCCCTTCTGCTGTGTGTACTTGCTCGACGTGAACGCGAGCGACCCCATCGTTCGTCCGTGGAAGCTGCCGAGGAAGCCGATGAAGCGCGGACGGCCCGTCACGTAGCGCGCGAGCTTGATCGCGCCTTCGACCGATTCGGTGCCGGACTGGCAGAGGAAGCTCATCACGGGCTCGCCCATCGGCGCGACTTCCGCCAGGCGCTCGGTCAGGCGCGTCATGTTCTCGTGCCAGTAGTCACTCGAGACGTGCAGGAACTTGTCCGCCGCCGTCTTGATGGCGTTGACCACCTTCGGGTGGGCATGTCCCGTGGAGCACACGGCAATGCCGGCGACGAAGTCGAGGAAGCGGTTGCCGTCGACGTCCCAGACCTCGGTGCCGCGCCCGTGCGACATCACGAACGGATAGTCGCGCGGATACGAAGGTGAAGCGACGGACACGTCGCGCGCGAGCATGGCTCGGGCTTTCGGGCCGGGGAGGGCGGTCTTGATATGCGGGTTCGTCACGGTAGGCTCCTGGATGGAATCCCGCCTCACGCGGGAAGTCGCACGGGGCGGCGGTGCGCCTCGCGGGTGCGCGCGTGCAAGGCGCGCAGGGTTTCGAGTTCAACTTTCGTCGGTGGCGCAATGGTCTCGACGGTCGCGGCGACCTTGAGTGGCCAGCCGGTTGCGGCGCGGGCCTGGTCGACGGTCGTGCCGTCGAACAGGGCCGCCAGCTGCAGTTCGTCGCTGGCAGGGTGCGGCTGCAGCACGCCAAAGTCGGTGATCACGGACTGCGGGCCCGTGCCGCGCATCGACGTCCGCGCGCGCGCGCCATTGCCTTCGAGAAAGCCACCGCTGGTGCGGAAATCGAGCTGCGCGACCAGGCTGCGCGGCGTGGCCTTGAGCATCACGAACGTCTGCCGGGCATGGGCCGCGATCTCCGTGGCGCCGCCCGCGCCGGGCAGGCGGGTCTTCGGCGCATCGTACGGCCCGATCACCGTGCTGTTCAGGTTGCCGAACCTGTCCACCTGCGCTGCGCCGAGAAAACCAACGTCCACGCGGCCGGCCTGCAGCAGGTAACTGAAGACCTCCGGCAGCGGAATGACGCAGGCTGCAGTGTCGGCGAGTTCGCCATCACCGATCGACAGCGGCAGCACGTCCGGGCGCGTCCCGACCGTGCCTGATTCGTAGATCAGCACCACGTCGGGCGCATGCGTGAGGCGCGCGAGATTGCAGGCGGCACTTGGCAGGCCGATGCCGACGAAGCAGATGCAACCATCCCGCAGCTGGCGCGCTGCGGCGACGGTCATCATTTCGTCGCGGGTCCAGTCGCTCACGCGACCTCCCGCAGGCTGGCCAGGAACGTCGCGTGATCGCGGCTCGCCAGGACGTGCCGGTTCATCCAGGCCAGGAAGCCATCGCGTTCGCGCGCGATCGTATCCCAGCGCTGATAAAAGCTGTTGTCGCGGGCGTAATGATCGTGGACGTACGACGGATACGCGCCGCCCCGGCACGGCGCCACGGCACTCACGATCCAGTGCGGCAGCACGATGCCGTTCATGGCGGGCGGCAGTTCCTCGACGATTTCCTCGACCGTCACGATCAAGGCGCGGGCAGCGAACGCGGCCTCGCGCTGGGCGCCGACGATGCCGTGCATCGCCACGTTGCCGCGCCGGTCGGCGC
Organism: uncultured Gammaproteobacteria bacterium; assembly: GCA_963827615.1. Classification (GTDB taxonomy): domain Bacteria; phylum Pseudomonadota; class Gammaproteobacteria; order Steroidobacterales; family Steroidobacteraceae; genus RPQJ01. The sequence continues at coordinate 4,781 of CAWHCA010000014.1, forward strand.
GCTGTGCATGCAGGATCGTGACGTCTGGATTGAGCGCAGGCACTGCGGCCAGCCGCTCGCCCGTGAACGGACAGTCGACGCTGCGGATGCGCGGATTGACGGACGGCAGGTCGGTGCCGAGGTAGCCGCGCAGCGTGGCGAACGGCAGCCCGGCGGCGCCTGCGCTATAGGCCGCAGCCACGCCCGCATGGGTGTGCTCGTCGAGCGTGAGCGGCGCGGGCCACTGGTGTTCGACGGCATCCCGCAGCCGGTGCAGCGAGCCGACGCCGGGATTGCCGCCCCAGGAGAACGTGAGCCTGCTCGCGCATCCCATGCCGATCATCTGGTCGTAGATCAGGTCCGGCGTCATGCGCACGAGATGCAGGTTGCGACGACCCTGCCGGATGATCTCGTGTCCCGCCGCGAACGGGATCAGGTGCGTGAAGCCTTCGAGCGCAACGCAGGCGCCATCGCGCACGTGCGCGGTGATTGCAGCACTCAGCGTCGTGACCTTCGACGTCACTGTTCGACCACCGTGCGCGACTGTTCGCGCTGGTATTGCGCGAGGTAATAGAACGACGCGATGGCCTTGCCGGTCGAACCGGAGCCTTTCCAGCCGCCGAATGGCTGGTAGCCGGGCCAGGCGCCAGTCGTGGCGCCCTGGCGTCGGTTCGCATAGGTGACGCCGGCCTCGATGTTCTCGTGAAACCAGGGCACTTCGTCGGCGTCGCCGTAGAAACCTGCGGTGAGGCCGAGGTTCGTGTCGTTGGCGAGCAGCATGGCCTCGTCGCGACCCTTGACCCGATGCAGCATGAGGATCGGCAGAAACATCTCGTGCCGCCACAGCGAATGCGCGAGCGGTGCTTCTGCCAGCACGGGTTGCACGTAATGGCCGCGCGTCAACTCTGCCGCGTCGAGTTCGCGCGTGGCTGTGATCAGCGTCGCGCCGCCCGCCTGGAGCTCGCGCAGGTACCGCGCGTGATTCGCCACGGCGTTCGCATTGATGACCGGGCCGAGCCAGTTCTCGCGGTGGCAGGGATCGCCAATCCGGATCGCGTCGATCTGCACGCGCATGCGCTCGATCAGCTCGTCGGCCACCGCGCGGTCGACGTACAGGCGCGACAGGGCGGAGCACTTCTGGCCCCCCATGCCGTAGGCCGAGCGGACGATACCGGCGGCGGCATCGTCGAGATTGGCCCGCGCCGTGACGACGCAGGGATTCTTGCCACCCATCTCGGCAATGCACGGACGTGGCCAGGGTCCCGACGCCATGCGCTGCAGCAGCTGCGTGCCGACGGCAACGGATCCGGTGAACGTGATGCCGGCCGTTGCGGGATGCGCTGACAGGGCTTCGCCGACCTCACGACCCGAGCCCGAGAGGTACTGAAACACGCCGGGTGGCAGTCCCGCATCGCGGATGCAGTCCGCGAGCAGGCGCCCCGCCCAGGGCGTATCCGTCGCGCCTTTGACGACGACGGTGTTGCCGGTGACGAGTGCAGCGGCCGTCGGGCCGCCGGCGAGCGCCAGCGGAAAGTTGAAGGGTGCAATCACGGCCCACGCGCCATACGGGCGCATGACGCTGCGGTTGCGCGAGACGATGTCCGGCAACGGGTCGTTCGGCAACTCGTGCTCGTAGCTGCCGTGCTGCTCGAAGTCGTCGGCGTAGTGCCGAAAGAAGTCGACCGTCTCCTGCGCCTCGCCGAGCGCCTCCATCCGGTTCTTGCCTACTTCGAGGGCGAGTGCCGCTGCAATGTCGTAGACGCGCGCTGCCATCACGTCCGCGACACGGCGCAGCAGGCGCACCCGTTCGCTGCCTGGTGTGGCGCGCCACGCAGGGAACGCCTTGTGCGCGGCATCCATGGCGGCGCCCGCGTCCTGCTCGGTCGCCAACGCGAATTCACCGAGCTGGAGGTCGCTGTCGATCGGGCTGCTGCGGGACACGTAGCGTGCGGCGGGCGTGTCCACGCCATGCAGGAACAACGGGTGGCGGCCGCCGAGCGTGGAACGCACGGTGACCAGTGCGGCATCGAAGCGCTCGTGCATCTCCGGTGGCGGGTCGAACATCGTGGCGTAGGTGAGGCGGAAGCTCATGGCGGGCTCGGTTCGATGGGGGTTCAGGCGGGGAAGAAACGCGCCAGCAGGCGATCCAGCAGCGCCAGGGCATTGGCGAGGTCACGCTCGTCGACGACGAGCGGTGGTGCGACCAGGATCAGGTTGCCGCGCGCACCGAAAGACACGCCCTCGTCGAGCGCAGCCTGCAGCAAGGCAGCCAGTGGCGGCGGCGTCTGCGGCCAGGGTGCCAGCGGTTCGCGCGAGCCGCGATCAGCCACGAGTTCGAGCACGGCAAACAATCCGTGTCCACCGCGCACGTCACCGATGACCGGATGCCGGTCGGCCAGCCGGCGAAGTTCACGTTCCAGTTCTGCGCCGAGGTGGCGCGAGCGCTCGACCAGGCCCTCGTCGCGGTACGCATCGATGGCAGCTACGCCCGCGGCGCAGGACAACGGGTGCCCGCAGTACGTCAGGCCGGTGACGAGCACCTGGTCCGCGAGCCTTGCGGCAATCTCACGTGACACGACCACGGCGCCCAGCGGCATCATTGCGCCGGTGAGTCCTTTCGCAAGCGTGATGGCGTCCGGCCTTCCGGCATCGCCATGGCGCTGCCACGCGAACCACTCGCCGCAGCGGCCGAAGCCGCTCATGACTTCGTCGGCGATCAACGGAATGCCGCGCTGCCGCGTGACGCGACGCACAGCCGGCCAGTAGCTGTCGGGCGCGACGATGCCGTTGGAGCCAGCGTTCGGTTCCACGATCACGGCGGCAACACGGTCGGCGCCAAAAAGATCGATGCGCCGCCCGATTGCATCCGCCGCCAGCTCGCCGCAGGTCGCCGCGTCCTGGCTGCCGAAAGGACAGCGATAGCCATAGGGTGGGTCGACGTGGGTGACACCCATTGCGTCGGGGTCGACCATGGCGCGCGTTCGAGTGTCGCCGGACAGGGCCATCGCCAGATGCGTCGAGCCGTGATACGAACGATCGCGCGCCACCACGACGCCCTTCGGCTTGCCGAACGCCTGCCGCACGATCTTGACGGCATGCTCGTTGGCGTCGGCGCCGCCCAGTGTGAAGAACACGCGGCCACCCTCGAATCCACTCAGTTCGAGCAGGCGATCCGCCAGGTCTGCGCGCGGCTTTGCACCCCACGCGTTCGTCACGAAACACAACTGCTCCGCCTGCGCGCGGATCGCTGCGACGACGCGCGGATGCTGATGTCCGAGGTTACTGCACTCCGCGAGGCTGCTCATGTCGAGTACACGACGCCCATCCTCGAGGTGCAGCCAGGCGCCGGCGCCACCCACGACGGTCGGCGCGTTCCAGGCGGACTGAGCGCACCAGCTGTGCAGGACGGTATCGCGCTCGGAAGTCATGCAACCCCGGCAACGGAGGAGGTCATGGATTGTGCGCCCCGCAGCGCTTGATCTGCTCGAGCAATGCGTCGGCCGAGAGTGGCCGGCCAAGCAGGTCCTGCAGCAACCGCTGTGTGTCGCGTTCGGAGCCGTACCGCAGCAGCTGTTCGCTCAACCAGCCATACCAGCGCGGATTGCCGGTATCGAACGGCCCGATCTCCGCTGCAGTGCGCGCACGCATCTCCGCCGTCAGCAGGGCACCCAGCCCGTAATTGACCATGTAACCCGGATTGCCAGCGAGCTGTACGCGCATGGCCCACCATGGAACCTCTGGATGCGGAACCACGCGCAGGTACTCGTGCGTGATGTCGGTCCACACGGCATTGGGGTCCAGGGCTGGATTACGCAGCATGCGCAACTCGAACAATGACCAGGCGACATCCAGCATCACGTTGGCAAACAAGGCCCGCATCGACGCGGCTTCCGCAACGGACGATCCCAGGTACTGCCGCTGCCAGGCCGGCTCGTGCACGCTCCACGAAGGGACGTCCGCGAACGCTTCGGTAAACAGCGTATCGGGCCACTCCATGTAGGCGGGCCGTGTACGTATCGCGCTCACGTGCACGGCATGACCGTTCTCGTGCACCAGTTCGTTGAGCGAGAACAGGCCACCGGCCGGGTACGTTCCGAGCACTCGCGCAATGGGGCGCTGCCATTGCCCGTTCGCCATGCGACCACGAACCAGAAAGTCGCTGTAGGCGAGGGGTGACTTGTCCGGACGCGATTCGAGATCGAACACCACGCCCAGTTGCGTGAGATCCGCCCCAAGGTCGCGGTAAAAGCGCTGATTCACCGGCAGCAAGGCGGCGGCCGGGATGCGAGCCTGCAACTCGCGGTTGGCCGCACCGTTGCTGTAACGGAAGTCCCACGGCTCGATGGGGTCGGCGGGATTCGAGTCGCGCCAGGCTTCGAGCACCTGCACGAGCCAATGTTCGACAGTCGTCGCATCGACGCCGATGGCGCGAGCGGCTGCATCGATCTGCGAGCCGTTCCTGCGCGCGTCGTCGGCCGCCATCGCGATCATGCGCCGATACGGACTGTCGGCCTCGTTCCGGCCATTGAGCGCCGTCCAGAGCGGCCCGAACGCTTCAAACAGGCTTTGCCGCCTGGCGCGGTCGTCGACGACGTGCAGCAATTGCAGCGCGGTGCCGCGATCGATCGTGCCGCCGTCGTACCGCAGGCGATTGCCGTGCTCGACATAGCAACTGACCAGCGCTGCACGCAGCGAGGAGTAGTCGAGGTCGCGGCGCTGAGCATCGGCGCAGGTGCGGGACTGAACCCCTGTCGTGGTGTCGTCAGCTTCGTGTTCAGCCAGCGATCTGCGGATCGATGCAATGGCGTCACGGTCAGTGGCGTCCAGTGTGCCGGTCCCGATATGCGACAGGGCCTCGTCTAACTGCCTGCGCTGCGCGTCGAGCCGCGTCGTCCAGGCGGCGAGGTCCTTGCCGCCAAACGATTTCGTACCGCCGGATTCGATGTAGCCGACGGCGCCCGCGGCATCGAGGTATTCGAGGAAGGACGATTCAGCCGCCGCAACGGTTACGTTCGGGGGCGTCGCCGCCGGCACCGCAGAAAAGGCGGCTCCGAGCGTGAGCAAAACAAAGGCCCTGCCGGGGATCTGCATGGCCGAATCATAGCCATGCCACTCGCGAAGAGCGATCCCGGCGCGTCCTTGACGCGATACCCCGATTCAGCGTGACAACACAGTGAGCACGAGCAGGGCAGCAGCGATGCCGACGAGCACTGCAAGCACCCGGCTCCAGCGACCTGCTGCTGCCGGCGGTTGCGTGGCAGCCAGGGCCAGGGGTGCCGTGGCCGCGGTCCCGGCGGGGAAGAATCGCACCTGCACGACGGGAATGGGGCTGCGACCCGAGTCGCGAATGCGAACGATGTGCGCGCTGTAGTGTTCCCCTGGCTGCAGGAGCGGAACGATCTGCCGTGCCTCGGCAGCAGGCACGAATCCGATCTGGGCGCCGCCCGGCAACCGCACTGCGACCGCTTCGCCTGAGCGTGAGCCGGGCGCGGCAGGATCGAGCGTCACTGCCAGTCCAGCACACGCATGCTGCCCAATCAGCGCGGGCCGACCGTCCTGGCGCACGCCAGCGACCATGAACGTGACATCCAGGATCGGTGCAGGACTGGCCTGAGCCGCCCCGGCGACAGCAGCAGGCACGGTGGAGTCGTTGCCATGGGCCGACAGAGCGGGAGAGTCCGCGTGTTGACGTGCCGCGTGCGCCTGCTGCCGGGCCTCGAACGGCAGCACCGCTTCGACCGCGCGATAGACTTCGTCGTACTCGTCCGCCGTAATCCTGCCGTCGGCGAGCACGTGCTCGATGACGCCGCGCAGGAAGCGTGCGGCCTGCATTTCGGCCGCTGCGGCATCGCCCAGCCATTGCCGCAGTCCTGCGATCTCCTCCGGCGCCAGGCGGCCGTCGGCCGTCACGGACTGGCATAACGACAGCAGTTCCGCGCCGAGCTCGGTCGCGAGTTGCGGCCTGGTCAGTGCGAACTGGCGGGTCAGGTACGTCGGCAACCCGGTCCCGGTCATGCACGCACCTCGTCCGGTGTTGCGGCGATCGCCGTTGCCTGTGTCATGCCTTTCCCCCTGGTCAGCGCCGAACCTTGATCTGCAATTCGTTGCGACGGTAATCGATCACCAGTGTATCGAGCGCGCCCAGGACGTCCATGCCGATGATCAGCGCCGGCTTCGATACCAGCTGCCAGTGCCCGAAGATGTGCAGGTCACTGAACATGATTTCAGCGTTCTTCACCAGCAGGTCGCCCGCAACGATGCTCGGAATCCGTACCCTTGCTGCCTGCTGGACGTCCTCGGTGACGCCGATGATCGCATCGTCGTACTGGTCTTGCGCGCCGCGCCTGCGGGCGAGGGCTTCGCGCAGCGCCAGGTTGCCGACAGTCACCTGCGCGCCCGAATCGATCACGGCCGTGGCGCGAACCGGGCCGACCATGACCTCGACGCGCATGCCGCGGTTTGCGCCGTACTTGAACGGCACCGTCGAGAATCCGGCAGGAGCGGCAGCACCGTGCGAGCGGACGATGCTGATCCGGTCCTTGAGGAACTCGATATGGATGCGCTTGTTCTTCATGCCTTCGCCGCCGAGCACGCCGTCTGCGCCGCCGAAGGCATCTGCAACGACGGGCAGGGTCGCGTTTTCAATCACCAGTTCGCCAAACTCGAGCGTGTCGGCGTGGACGGCCGGGACGATCGCCGAGCCGGTGACGCCGCGCAACCGTACCGGCCGGGAACGCACGGGCAGGCCGGCATCGTCGACAACGCGCTGGATGACGGCGGAGCGCGAGGCCCCGGTGTCCAGCACGAGGCGGTAGGGACCCTTGCCATTGATCAGTACGGGTGCCCAGATGCGGCCGATGCGATCGCGCGTGGTGGGTGCGACGTAACGCGGTTCGGGCGCGCTGACGACGACTTCTTCGACGCGCTGGGGCTCGGGCGTCTCGGACTGGGCCAGTGCGTGGGACCAGGGCAGGGGGGCGGCGAGGACCCACGCGGTGAGGGCGAGCGTGGGCGCCGCAGGCTGCCGGAAGGTGCGGAATGAAGCGGCCATTGCAAGGCTATAGCACCCCGCGGGTTGTCTGCGAGCAGGGTCGACGACTTTCGCGCTAGTATTTCGGACGTTGGCACGGAGTAAGTCGTCCTGAGTTCTTCCCGTCGTCACTGGCTCGTCGGCTTGGCGTTGATTGCGTTCCTGCTGGCGCAATCGGCGGCGTTGCTGCATGAACTGAGCCATGCCGCCAGCGGGCCCGACCAGCAACTCCCAGCCGGGGAACGCACCAGCCTCTGCAAGGAATGCGTCTCGCACGCGCCGCTGCTGGTCATTGCCGGCGGTGCTGCCGTCGTGTTTTTCGTCGCCCTGCAGGTTCTGGGCACGCTGCGACCCTGTCGTATTGATGCCCTGGTGCTGCGCAGCACGCACCGCGCCTTTCTCGCCCGCGCGCCTCCTCGCTGAACGATCGATTCGCTCGATCACGCCGGCTGTCTCGCGGCCGGTTGGCCTACGTTCATCGAGGATCATCCGATGGGATACCTTTCCCGAATCATTGGGCCCGTGGCCGTTGCGGCCATGGTGACCCCTGTCGCCGGTCAGGCGGCCGACGATGTCGCAGCACTTCGTGCCGAGATCGCCGCGCTTAAGGCCGACTACGCGCAGCGCGTGACGGCGCTCGAGACGCGCATCGATCAACTGGAGTCGACAGCTGCGGTGGCCGTCGCTGCACCGGCCGAGCCACCGGTCGAGCCACCGCCATCGGCGCCGGCGGCACCTGCTCGCACTTCCTCGGCATTCAACCCTGCCATCTCGGTGATCCTGACCGGCAACTACGCCGACCTGTCGCAGGACCCCGGCGACTTCCATTTTGCCGGCTTCATGCCGAGCGGCGGTGAGGTCGGGCCGGGCGAGCGCAGTTTCAACCTCGGCGAGTCCGAAGTGACGCTTGCAGCGAGCGTCGATCCGTACTTCACCGCCGCGCTGACCATGGCCCTGTCGGCCGAGGGTGAAATCGGCGTCGAAGAGGCGTTTGCTCGTACCACGTCGTTGCCCGCGGGATTCTCGGTGAAAGGCGGGCGCTTCTTCTCCGGCTTCGGTTACCTCAATGAAATCCATGCGCACGCCTGGGACTTCGTCGACCAGCCGCTCGTCTACCAGGCCCTCTATGGGGGGCAGTACGGCCAGGACGGCGTGCAGGTCAAGTGGCTCGCGCCGACCGACCTGTTCCTCGAGTTCGGCGCGGAGACGGGAAATGGCGGCGAGTTCCCGGGCACGCGATTGAGTCGCAACGGACTAAACGGCGCGACGTTGTTCACGCATGTTGGTGGCGATATCGGCGACTCGATCGGGTGGCGCGCGGGACTGTCGTGGATGGATCTGGACGCGGAAGACCGCGCCTACGAAGACGTCGACAGCGCCGGCACTGCGGTCGTGAATTCGTTCACCGGCAGTTCCGAGACGTGGATCGTCGACGCGACCTTGAAGTGGACGCCGGCGTCCAGCACCCGTCGGCAGGCTTTCAAGCTGCAGGCGGAATACATGCGTCGCACCGAGGACGGGTCGCTTGCCTACGACGTCGAAGGCGCGGGACTCAGCGACTCGTACCGCAGCGAGCAGGACGGCTGGTACGTGCAAGGCGTGTATCAGTTCAATCCGCGCTGGCGCTTCGGCCTGCGTTACGACGAACTCGACTCGGGTTCGACGCGCATCGGCCTCGTCCAGGGCGGCAGCCTGCTGGCAAGCGATTTCCCGCTGCTGCTGCCTGCCTCACCGAGCCGCATCACGACGATGATCGACTTCAGTCCGAGCGAGTTCTCGCGCCTGCGGGCGCAGTACGCATGGGACGACTCGCGCGATGCCGAGACCGACCGGCAGCTGCTCCTGCAGTACATCTACGCGCTCGGCGCCCACGGCGCCCACAAGTTCTAGGGGACCGACATGAACGCATTTGTCCGTGCATTGTGTTTCGCCTGCGCGCTCAGCGTCGCGCTGCCGGCGAATGCCGCCATCAAGGTGCTGGCCACCACGTCCGACTGGGGTTCGCTGGTAACGGAGCTCGGTGGCGACAAGGTGAACGTCTACACGGCGACCAGTCCCTTGCAGGACGTGCACCGTGTCGATGCCAAGCCGAGCCTGGTGGCCCGCGCCCGCTCGGCCGACCTCGTCGTCGCGACGGGCGCCGAACTCGAGAGCGGCTGGCTGCCCGTGCTGCTGCAGGAATCCGGCAACGCGAGAATCCAGCCAGGCTCACCCGGGTATTTCGAGATCACTTCGGCGCTGCGGTTGCTCGACGTCCCGACGTCGGTCGACCGCTCGATGGGTGACGTGCACGCGCTCGGCAATCCGCACGTGCAGCTCGATCCACGCAACATCGCCGCCGCGGCGAAGGCGCTGTCGGCGCGACTCGCGCAGGTCGATGCAGCCAACGCGGCTTACTACCAGCAGCGCGGCGCGGACTTCCAGTCGCGCTGGCAGGCAGGCGATGACGCGCTGGACGGCGCAGGCAGCGACTCTCAAGGACGTGCCGGTCGTCGTCATCCACAGGGACCAGACCTACCTGGTCCACTGGCTCGGCATGAAGGAACTCGCCGCCATCGAACCCAAGCCCGGCGTGCCGCCGAGCGCGGGGTATCTCGCGGGCCTCGTGGCGAAGCTCGGCACCACGCCGCCGCACGATGATCCTGCGCAATGCCTACAACGACCCGAAGGCCTCCGACTGGCTGGCGGAGCGGGTCAAGGCGCCGGTGGTGCTGCTGCCGTTCTCGGTCGGCGGGACGCCGGAAGCGAAGGACCTGTTCGGACTCTTCGACGACACGCTCCGTCGCCTGCAGGCAGGCGCCAGATGAACGATCTCACCGGAGACTTCAGCATCCTGTGGCCGGCGCTCGTCGCCGGCATCCTGGTCGTGCTGTCGCACGTGCCGCTCGGGCAGCAGGTGCTCAGGCGCGGCATCGTCTTCATCGACCTCGCGATCGCGCAGGTGGCGGGTCTCGGTGTCATCGCCGCGCAGTCGTTCGGCATGGAGCTGCAGGGATGGACGACGCAGGCCGCGGCGGTGGCTTGCGGCACTGCTCGGCGCGCTGCTGCTGACGTGGACCGAGCGCAAGCGTCCCGAAGTGCAGGAAGCCTTGATCGGCGTGCTGTTCGTGCTCGCGTCGACCGCGCAGATCCTGCTGCTGGCCAACGACCCGCACGGCGGCGAGGAACTGAAGGACCTGCTGGCCGGGCAGATTCTCTGGGTCTCGACCGAGCAGCTGGTGCGCGCGGCGGTGCTCACCGCGATCGTTCCTGGTCGTCTGGTTTCGCTGGCGCGAGCGCATCGGCACGATCGGCTTCTACGTGCTGTTCGCGCTGATGGTCACGATGTCGGTGCAGCTCGTGGGTGTCTACCTGGTGTTCACCACGCTGATCGTGCCCGCGCTCGCGACGTACCGGCACGCGCGCAACCGGCAGCTGATGCTGGGTTACGCGGTCGCGTTCGCGAGTTACGTCGTGGGTCTCGCCGTTTCGCTGTTCACGGACCTGCCGTCGAGCCCGGTGATCGTCTGGGCGATGGCGGTGCTCGGCATCCTGTTGCACCTGACGGCCCGTGGTGTCAACGAACCGGCCAGCGTCGCGTTGTGAGGGAGGAACGCACTTCATTTCTCTCACGCAACAAGGATACGGACATGTCTTATGTGAACCTGGCCAGGGCGGCTGGCATCGTCGGTCTGGCGGCGACGCTCTTCATGGCGGGCGCCGTGGTCACCGAAGCGCAGGCCGGCAACGGTGGCCGCCAGAAGGCGCATTCGGGGCAGGGCGCGGGCGGCAGCTGGTCACGCTCGTCGACGGTGCAGCGCACACCCAACGGGCACACGCGGCAGGACCGGTGGCAGAATCAGGACGGCAAGACGGCTCGCGCCACGTCGACGTCACCAACGACGCCGCGGCAGGCACGCGTTCGGCGAATTCGCCGTCGGACCGGGCCTCAGGGCGCACCATCACGCGACTCGGTGACTCAGCTGCGCCGGCGTCCGGTTACATGCGTGATCGACAACGCGCGACGACGGCCCGACGGCGAGGCGCAACAGCACCGCGTCGATGTATCGTGCTGTCCGGCAGCTCGAGCTGCGACCGGACGGTGACCGGCGGCGGTTGAACGAAGTCGCTGCGCGACTGCGAGGACCCGGAGCGCGAGTTGCGGGTCCTCTGTGCCGGTCGCCGGCGGTCACCTGCCGCGCGGCTTGCGGATACCGTAGTACGAACCCACGACGACCGCGAGCGTCAACAGGCTGAAGTAGAACTGGCTCGCGAGCTCGGGTGTCACCGCCATGGCAATCAGCACCGCGACCATTGCGCCGATCGTCACGTAGCTGAGCCAGGGGAACAGCCAGACGCGCACGGCCTTGGTTTCAGTTTCCGGATGCTTGCGGCGCAACCGGATGTGCGCGACGGCGGTCATCAGGTACACGAACAGGATCACCGTGCCCGTCGTGCTGATCAGGAACGCGAAGACCCGGTTTGGCGAGACGATCGCGATGACGACGCCGATCACGCCGACCAGCGAACCGAGCAGGATCGAGCGTGCGGGCACACGCTGTGAATTGACCTCGGCCAGCCAGCGTGGCGCGTCGCCGCGGTCTGCCATTACATGCAGCACGCGCGAGCAGACGTACACGGCGGAATTCAGGCACGAGAGCACGGCGGTCAGGATGATGAAGCTCATCACCGCGCTGCCCCACTTGAATCCCATGACGTTGAGCGCCAGCGTGAACGGCGACTCGCCCGGCTTGACCATCGGCCATGCCACCACGCAGACGATCAGCCCCAGCGACACGACGTAGAACAGCAGGATGCGCCACGTGATCGTCGTGGCCATGCGCACCACGGCCTTCTCCGGCTCTTTCGACTCGGCCGCTGCGACCGTCGTGATCTCTGCGCCCACGAGCGAGAAAAACACTGTCGTTACGGTAGCCACCACCGGCACCCAGCCCTTGGGGGCAAAGCCGCCATGGTCCGTCAGGTTCGCGAACGTCGCGCCGTGTGGCGAGGTGAGGCCGAGCGCGAAAGCGGCCGCGACCAGGATGAAGGCGATGATTGCCGCCACCTTGATCGACGAGAACCAGAACTCGAACTCGCCGTAGGAGCGTGCCGACAGCAGGTTGACCGCCGTCATAACCGCCATCAACCCAAGGCCGAGCTGCCACATCGGCAGGTTGATCCACTGCTGCAGGATCTGGGCACCTGCGATTGCCTCGATCGGCACCACGACGATCCAGAAGTACCAGTAGAGCCACCCGGCAATGAAGCCCGCGGCGTCGCCGAGTCCCGCTCGCGAAAACTCGGTGAAGGTCCGCACGCCCGGATGCGTGATGGCCATCTCGCCGAGCATGCGCATGACGATGAAGACGATGGTCCCCGCCAGGATGTACGAGAGCAGGGCCGCAGGACCAGCCGCCGCGATAGCGGCGCTGCTGCCGACGAACAGGCCGGCGCCGATGACGCCGCCGATCGTGATCATCGTGATGTGGCGCGGCAGCAGGGTCCGGCTCAGCTCATGCGATCTGGTCACGTGGGGAAGCTCCGGGAATGGCAAATTGGCGCGCACCGTCCTATGGCGGATCAGCGGTGTCAAGTGATCTGCGTGCAGGTGCAGTACGTCGCCACCCGCGTGCTGCTATCGTGGCGGGCGTCAGCGGGGATGGTCCAGTGAGGAATCGCGTGTGAAACGCAGGTCGTTACTCAAGGCAGCCGTGCTTGGCGGCACCGCCGCTTTTTCCGCTCCCGCCATTTCCAAGGGCCTGCTGGAATGGCGCATGGTTACCAGCTGGCCAAGGGGGCTGCCGGGACTCGGCACGGGCGCCGAACGCCTCGCGGCAAACATCACCGCCATGAGTGGCGGGCGGCTGACGATCAAGGTGTACTCGGCCGGCGAACTCGTGCCGGCCCTCGAATGCTTCGGCGCGGTTGCGAACGGCACCGCGCAGATGGGGCACGACGCTGGCTACTACCACACGGGCAAGTCGGAAGGCTGCGCGTTCTTCACCGCCTTCCCGTTCGGTTTCACCATGGGCGAGATGGCGGCGTGGATCAAGCACGGCAACGGCCAGAAACTCTGGGATGAGCTGTACGCGCCGTTCGGCCTGCGCGGCTTCCAGGCGGGCAGCACGGGCACGCAGATGTTCGGCTGGTTCCGCCGCGAAATCCGCGGGCTCGCCGACCTGCAGGGACTCAAGTTCCGGACGCCTGGCAACCAGGGTCGCGTGCTGCAGAAACTCGGCGTCATTCCCGTCTCGCTCCCGGGTGGCGAGATCTTCCCGGCCCTGCAATCGGGTGCGATCGACGGCGCCGAATGGGTGGGGCCCTACAACGATCTCGCGCTCGGCTTCTACCAGGTCTGCCGCTATTACTATTCGCCTGGCTACCATGAACCTGGGCCCGCGTTGCAGCTCATCGTCAACGAGCAGGCATGGCGCTCGCTGCCGGCCGACCTGCAGGCGATCGTGCGCGCGGCCGCGGATGCCGCGACGACCGACATGTACGCGGAGTACACGGCGCAGTCGGGTCCCGCGCTGCGCACGCTGGTGCAGAAGCACGGCGTGATCGTGCGCAGCCTGCCGGAAGACGTGCTGATCGCGTGCGGTCAGAAGTCGAACGAAGTCCTGAACGAGATTCATGCCGGTGACACGTCGCCGAACCGCATCGTCCGCCGCATCATCGAAGACTTCCTGGAGTTCCGGAAAGACGTCATACCGTGGACCCGCGTAGGCGAGCAGGCGTTCGTCAACGCGCGACGGCTGCCGTTCGAATTCAGGCTGAAGTAGCGACTTCGGGCCGGGCGCCACCCATCCGGTGCCGATGCGTGTTCGTTGCGCGCAGCCAGTCGCTGGTTCGCTATTCCGTGCTGGCTTCCGCGGCGTCCGGCGGGAACAGGTCCTGCAGGTCGTCCTGGTAGGGGCGCGGCTGGCGGGGAGCGGGCCCGTCGAACAGGTCGCTGAAATCATCCGCCACCGGCGATCCGGACGGTGTCGTCGAACTGCTCGGGCCGCGTGCGTCCTCTTGCAATGGCGCGGCGTCCGCGAACAGCCTGTCAGGCAGGTACGTCGCGAGAGCCGGCATCGCCCAGAGCAGGCAGATCCCGATCACCTGCAGCGCGACGAAAGGCACCACTCCCTTGTAGATGTCGAGAGTCGTGAGCATCCTCCCGGCCACGCCGCGCAGGTAGAACAGCGCGAATCCAAAGGGCGGCGTCAGGAAGCTCGTCTGCAGGTTCACGCCGATCATCACGCCGAGCCAGACCGGATCGACCCCCATCTTGATCAGCGCCGGCGCCGCGATCGGCACGACGACGAAGATGATCTCGAACGTGTCGAGGAAGAAGCCCAGGAAGAAGATCACCAGCATCACGGCGAGCACTGCCGTGAAGGCGCCGCCCGGCAGTGAAGACAGCGCGGCGTGCACCAGGTTCTCGCCACCGAGCCCGCGGAACACGAGGCTGAACACGCTTGCACCCAGCAGGATCACGAACACCATCGAACTGATCGTCAGCGTCGTCCGCATCACCTCGCGCAGGATCGCGAGGTTGAAGCTGCGGTTGGCCGCAGAAAGCACCATCGCGCCGACCGCACCCACCGACGCGGACTCCGTGGGTGTCGCGACGCCGGCCAGGATGGAGCCGAGCACGGACAGGATCAGCAGCAGCGGCGGCGCCAGCGCCTTGACGACGCGGCCGGCGAGCCCGGCGCGCTGGACGTCGCTCATTTCCAGGGGCGGGCACGATTTCGGATCGAAGATCGATTTCGCCAGGATCCACAGCAGGTACAGGCCTACCAGCACCAGGCCCGGCAGCATGGCGCCGGCAAACAGCTGCCCAACCGAAATCGGATCCGGGGACAGGTTGCCGAGTTCGAGCTGCGCCTGCTGATTGGCGCCCTGCAGGATGTCGCCGACGAAGATCAGCACCGTCGACGGCGGAATGATCTGCCCCAGCGTGCCCGCGGCACAGATCGTGCCGGCGGCGAGTTTCGGATCGTAGCCTGCGCGCATCATTGCGGGCAGCGACAACAGACCCATCGTCACGACGGTCGCGCCGACGATACCCGTCGACGCCGCGAGCAGCGCGCCCACGATCACCACGGAATACCCGAGGCCGCCGCGCAGCGATCCGAACAGCTCGCCCATGGTGGTGAGCAAGGCTTCGGCGATCTTCGAGCGCTCGAGCATCACGCCCATGAACACGAAGAGCGGCACGGCCACCAGCGTCTCGTTGGTCATCGTGCCGAAGTAGCGGCCGACCAGTGCGGATAGAATCGCGACGTCGAACACGCCGAGCACGATTCCGAGCGTGGCGAAGATCAGTCCGACGCCGGCGAGCGTGAACGCCACCGGATAACCCAGCAGCACCGCCCCGATCGTCGTTGCAAACATCGCGACGGCGAGAATCTCCCCGATCAGCACGGTATTCATCGCGCGCCGCTGCCGACGTTGCCCTTACAGGCGCTCATCGGTCACCTTGTCTTCGTCGTGATCGACGATGCCGCGGCCCGCGAGGTACAGCGAACGTCGCGCGATCAGCGCGAGCCCCTGCACGAACAGCAGCGCGCACAGCACCCACAGCAGCGACTTCAGCAGGTACAGCCCGGGCATTCCGTCCGCCGTGGCGGAGGATTCGCGGATGCCCCAGGACGACAGCACGAACGGCGCCGAGGTCACGGCCAGGATGGCGAGCCACGGAAAGAGGAGAAACAGAGTGCCCAGGATGTCGATCCACGCCTTGCCCCGGTCGCCGAGCTTGCCGTACATGACGTCGACGTTGACGTGCCCGCGGTGCAGCATCGTGTAGCCGGCGCCGGCCATGAAGACCGCGGCGTGCTGCCAGACGTACAGTTCCTGCATCCATGGGAAGCCGACATTGAACGCATAGCGCAGCACGACGACAGCGAAGCACGTGAGGACGCAACCGAGCGTCAGCCAGGCGACGGTGCGGCCGACCCAGTCGTTCACGGCGTCGACGCCCTTGATGAAATGGTGGAGCAGATTCATCGGCTCAATTTGCGCGGCGAGGGGTGAGCGCCGCAGTTCATGGCGGCGGAGCATCGCACAAATGTCACGGGTGCAGCCTGCACGACTTAGAACAGGCCCAGTCCCAGGCCGGCCGCCAGCGTTCCGCCGAGTTCCTCGCAACGCTGCTGGTCCGCAGGTTCGATGACTTTAGTCCGCAGGATGTCCACTGGAGCCTGCGCATGGGTGATGACGAGCACCGGCGGCGCGACCGGCTTGAGCCGCCAGCCGAGGGCGATGCGTTCAAGCTGGCGAATCGCGCCCTGGCCGTCGCTGCCCGCGCAGACCATCGCGGCATAGGGCCTGCCGTTGATCCGGTCGAGCACCGCGTAGTAGGTGCGGTCGAAGAAGTCCTTCATCAAGCCGCTCATCGAGGCCAGGTTCTCGGGTGTGGCGAAGAGGTAGCCATCTGCACCGAGCACGTCGTCCGGCTGCGCATCCTGCGCGCGGAGCAGCACCGTGCGCACGGCCGGTTCCACCGCCGCACCTCGAACTGCGGCCTCCGCCATCTGCCGCGTGCCGCCCGTCATCGAGTGGTAGACGATCAAGAGGGTCTTCAAGACGGCTCTCCGGGTCCGAGACGAAACCACGACCGGCGGGCACGGGGCGCACCGACCGTCGGTTCATTCTAGCGAGGCCGGAGTTGATCGAGGTGGGAGCTGCCGGGATCAGTCCAGGCCGGTGCAATTGGCGTAGAAGGTGGTCGTGGCAGGCCAGTCGCTGAACACGGCGCGCACGTGGACCTGCCGTGCCAGGATGTCGAGCACCTGCAGGACGTCGCTATCACTGCGCAGGGCTGTGTCGACGGTCTGGTAGTACCAGCCGTTGCGGCCGGCACCAAGCGGGCCCGAGCGCTCCAGGCTCCAGGTGACGAGTTCGAGTCCGGCCGCCCGGGCATCGCGCGCGCTTTGCGACGGGACCATCGCTCCACGGTCGTCGAGCGCCAGCAGCGCGAACAGCGGCGGCGCCCAGATGCGGACGCCCTGTGCGTGCAGCCGTTTGAACTCGCCGGCAGCGGGCAGCTGGCGCACGTTTTCGGCATCTTCGAGATAAACCGCCTGCCGGCCAAACTCGGGCTCGCGCTCAATCCAGTAAAGAATGTCGGGGAGGTTGAACGACTGCGGCCACACTGCGCTGGGCGGCACGCCCGCGGTCCTGTATTCGTCGATCAGGCGCTGCGCGAACTGCTGCTGGCTCATGCCGTCGTACGGCATGGCGACCACGGGCTGCTTCAGTTCGGGAACCATCTGCACGCCCAGTTGCCGGAACAGCGCGATGCTGTCCGCGTGCGACAGCAGGGTGCCGGTGCTGGGACCGAGGGGATCGAAAGCGGCCTTGCCGCCCCACACGTACTCTTCGACCGTGCGCGCATTCGCGTCGAACCCGTCGCGCTTGCCGCGCAGCGTGCGGAACTCGGCGAGCGTAATGTCGCTCGTGCGGCACTCCGCGGTGGCGGGCGCGACCAGCGCGCCCTGGGGATCGAGCTGCGCCGGACGAAAGGGCTGCACACAGCGTGCAGCGAGGGGCGTCAACAGGATGTCCGTCGTCGTGTGCAGGTCGTCCTGCGCGTGCCGGCAGACGAGCTGCTTGTCGCGAGTGAACGTCACGTCGCATTCGATGACTCCCGCACCCATCGCGGCAGCGGCGACGTACGATTCGCGCGTGTGCTCGGGGTAGTGCAGCGGCGCGCCGCGATGGCCGAGCGAGAACGACGTGCGGCGGACCGGATCGTCGGTGCACGCCGCCAGTTCCCGTTTCAAGGGACCGTCTTCGAGGCCGGCGACCAGCGTAACCGGTCGTGGATCCGGGCGCGGAGCGACGACGTCCGCGGCGCTCGCAGGGTGCGAGACCCATGCGGCGAAAAGCATGGCCGCGTGTCGATGCATGGTTACCGTCCCTCGGCTGAATGGCCCATGATCGCATGGGCGGGCGCGGAAAACCCCGGCTCCCGGTGGCGTGTGGTCTCGTTTAATCTGCGGCGCACCAGGCGACAGGGCGGCAGGCATGGCAAAGGCAATTCTGGGAATCATCGGCGGGTCCGGCATCTACGACCTGCCAGGCATCGAAGACGTGCACGAGCAGGCGGTTCCGACGCCCTGGGGCGAGCCGTCGGACAAGTTCCGCATCGGGCGCGTCGGAACGACCAAGGTGGTGTTCCTGCCGCGGCACGGGCGCGGCCACCGCGTCCCGCCGCACGAGATCAACTACCGCGCCAACGTCGATGCGATGAAGCAACTCGGCGTGACCGACCTGGTGTCCTTCTCGGCCTGCGGCTCGTACCGGGAAGGCTTGAGCCCGGGGACGTTCGTCCTGGTCGACAACTTCGTCGACCGCACCGTGCACCGCGCCAGCACCTTCTTCGGTACCGGCTGCGTTGCGCACGTGTCGCTGGCGCATCCAGTGGGGCCGGCGCTGCAGGACCAGATTGAACGCGCCGTCCAGGCGGAGGGCATTCCCTGCCAGCGCGGCGGCGTGGCCGTCTGCATGGAAGGCCCGCAGTTTTCGACGTTGCCGGAATCGCTGACGTACCGGCAACTCGGATACGACGTCATTCACATGACGTCGATGCCCGAAGCCAAGCTGGCGCGCGAGGCCGAGATCACCTATGCGGTGGTTGCCATGGTGACCGATTACGACTGCTGGCACGAAGTGCATGGCGCCGTCGACGTCGCGAGCCTGCTGCGCGTAATGGCGGAGAACAACGGCAAGGCGCAGCGTGTGTTCGCGCGGCTGGCGCGGAATTTTCCAGCAGAGCGTGTGCCATGTCCCGTGGGTTCCGACCGTGCGCTCGACGGCGCGATCCTCACGCACCCCGACGCGCGCGATCCTGCGCTCGTCGCGAAGTTGCAGACGGTCGCCGGCCGCGTGCTGCGTCCAGCCTGAACGGACCCGTCGCATGCGGGTCAGGGGACAGGATTTCCGCTCGATCTGGCAGGCCGATGCCGGCGGCGACGTGGCGGTCATCGATCAGACGCTGCTGCCGTTCGCGTTCGAGATACGGACGCTGCGCCACGTCGGGGATGCTGCAACTGCCATCCGCGACATGGTGGTGCGCGGCGCGCCGTTGATCGGCGTGACTGCGGCTTACGGTGTGGCGCTGGCGCTGCGTGAGCATCCTGGCGACGAGAGCCTCGCCGCTGCCATCGAGACGCTGGTCGCGACGCGACCGACCGCGATCAACCTGCGTTGGGCGGCGGAGCGCATGCGGCGCGCTGTGTCGACGTTGCCGCCGGCCGAACGGGCTGCGCGCGCGTACGCGGAGGCCGCCGC
Source organism: uncultured Gammaproteobacteria bacterium (assembly GCA_963827615.1). Taxonomy (GTDB): domain Bacteria; phylum Pseudomonadota; class Gammaproteobacteria; order Steroidobacterales; family Steroidobacteraceae; genus RPQJ01. The sequence continues at coordinate 24,060 of CAWHCA010000014.1, forward strand.
GATCGCCGAGGAAGACGTCGCGTCGTGTGCAGCGATCGGCCGTCACGGGCTCGTGCTGCTGCGTGAACTGGCGCACGGCAAGGGCGGCGAGCACATCAACGTCCTCACGCATTGCAACGCTGGCTGGCTGGCCTGCGTCGACTGGGGCACGGCACTCGCGCCGGTGTACGCGGCGCACGAAGCCGGCCTGCCCGTGCACGTATACGTCGACGAAACGCGTCCACGCAGCCAGGGCGCGTTCCTGACGGCATTCGAGCTCGGCGCGCATGGCGTGCCGTACACGGTGATTGCGGACAATGCCGGCGGTCACTTGCTGCAGCAGGGCGAGGTCGACGTCTGCATCGTCGGCAGCGACCGGACGACGGCGACGGGCGACGTCGCCAACAAGATCGGCACGTACCTCAAGGCGCTCGCCGCACGCGACAACGGCGTGCCGTTCTATGCGGCGCTGCCGTTCTCGACCATCGACTGGACGCTCGGCGACGGGGCGCACCAGGTGCCGATCGAGGAACGATCCGCGCGCGAAGTCACCCACATGCGCGGGCGCGCGTCCGGCGGCAGCCTCGAGGAAGTGGAGGTCGTCGCGCCTGGCAGTCACGTGCGCAATCCGGGATTCGACGTCACGCCGGCGCGGCTGGTCACCGGGATCATCACCGAGCGCGGCGTGGCGACTGCGAGCAGGGCGGGCCTGGCTGCGTTGTATTCCGAGCACGAAAGGCACTGAGGGCACAGCGCATGCGTGACCATCGCGAAGAGATCATTGCCGTCACGCACGCGCTTGACGACGCGGGAATGGTGCCGAACAAATCGGGCAACGTTTCCTGCCGGTTGGTCGACGGCTTTGCGATCACGCCCGCCGGCATTCCGTACCGTGAGCTGGTACCTTCGCACATCGTCACGTTGCCGCTCGATGCACCGGTGGTTGCCATGGAGCCACGGCCTTCGTCCGAATGGCGCATGCACGCCGCCATTTATCGCGCGCGACCGGACGTCCTGGCGATAGTGCACACCCACAGTCCACGCGCTACGGCACTCGCGGCCGCCGGCCGCGGCATCCCTCCATTCCATTACATGATCGCATTGGTTGGCGGCGACGTGCGTTGCATGCCGTATGCCACGTTCGGCACGGTCGAGCTGGCCGAATCGGCAGTGCTTGGTCTGCGGGACCGGCGTGCGTGCCTGCTCGGCAATCACGGGGTCATGGCAATCGGCAGCACGCTGGCCCGCGCCCATGCGGTGGCCGTCGAAGTCGAGAATCTTGCGGGCGAATACCTCTCGATGCTGTCCGCGGGGCTGGCGCCACAGCTGCTCGACGACGCAGAGATTCGGAAAGTGGCGGCCAGGTTTGCCGATTACGGCCGGTTGGGCTGAGACGCGCGCCGCTGGCGCAGCCGGCTGCCGGCGAACTGGCCGCCGAAGTAAGCGGCGACGAAGAACGGAAGCATCTTCCAGCGGAACGGCAGTCCGAGCGCAAACCGCAGCGCAATCACCAGCGGTACTGCCGCATGCACCGCCAGGAACCACTGCGGCGAAAACTTGCGCACACCTGCCCGCCAGTAGCCGAGCGGCACGTTGATGACGAACGTGACGCCGATGGCGAGCAGGTAGGCGACGGTGTCAGTCATGCGTGCGGGTCAGTGTCCTTTGCGTGACGCGTTGACGCCGAGCGACATGATGCGATCGGTCCAGGCGATACCGAGCGCGGACAGAATGAAAACCGAGTGGATGATGGTCTGCCACAAGACGCCTTCGGACGTGACCTGCGTGCAGCCCTTGCCGTAGGACCCGGCCGCGCTCAATGCCTGCGCAGCCGCGACGGATGCGTCCGTCCCGCACAGCGGCATGCCGCCGAGTGCACCGACCTCGATGAACGTCTTGAGCAGGTGGATCGAGCTGATGCCGATGATCGCCATCGCGAGCTTCACCTTCAACACGCTCGCGTTGACGTGGCTGAGCCACTCGGGCTGGTCGGGGTGTCCTTGCAGGTCCAGGCGTGACACGAAGGTCTCGTAACCGCCGACGATCACCATCACCAGCAGGTTCGAGATCATCACCACGTCGATCAGGCCCAGCACCATCAGCATGATCGACTGCTCGGTCAGCGTCGGCGCCGAGTGGATCAGGTGCCACAGTTCCTTGAGGAACAGGAAGACATAGACGCCCTGCGCGACGATGAGGCCGAGATAGAGCGGCAGCTGCAGCCAGCGCGAGCTGAAGATCAGGGCCGGCAACGGGCCCAGTGGTTTGCGGTCGACGGTGCTCATGGACGTTGTGACGCGGTGGCGGAAAGGCCAGCAAGAGTAGGGGGCGAAGAACTTCCTGCCAAGCCCGGCGCAGGTGTTCGGCGCGATGCCGGTACCGCGGGTACGCCCGGTTCATTTCCTGCGCCCAATTTACTGCAAATTGAAAGTGCCGCCCCGTTCCGCTATAGACTCGGCTCGTTTTGCGTCACTGACCTGGGGACTGGCCTATGTCGGCCGGTTGGGTCATCGGGGAGGGAGTTCGCATGGATGGCAATCGATATTCGCCGCGGATCACAGCAGCGGTGGCGGCCGCGCTTGGCCTTGCGGCGCCGATGGGTGCTGCAGTCGCCCAGGCGGTGGCTGCGGACGGCACGGTGCTCGAGGAAATCATCGTCACGGCGACCCGCCGTGAGGCGAACGTCCAGGACATTCCGTTCAACATGGTTGCGCTTGGACCCGGGACACTCGAGGCGCTGCGCATCAACAACCTGGCTGAATTCACGCGCGCCGTTCCCGGATTGTACGTGCCGGACCAGGGGCCGCGCTCCAGCAACCTGCTCACTGTCCGCGGCCTGAACGTGAGTTCGCTGACCGACACCATCGCTCTCGGTAATGGCACGGGCGGCACGGTCGCCACCTACCTGGGCGACATACCGTTGTTCGTGGACCTGCAGATGATCGACATCGAGCGAGTCGAGGCGCTGCTCGGCCCGCAAGGCACTCTGTATGGCGCCGGCACTCTCGCGGGTGCCATTCGTTACCTGCCGAATCGGCCGGATCCGGCGGGTTTCGAGGCATCGGCGGGCGGCCGTCTTTACTCGATCAACGAGAGCGACGGCATGGGCACGGACGTCTGGGGCGTCGTGAACGTGCCGCTCGTCGAAGATCGCCTGGCTCTGCGTGTTGCTGCGGGCTACGTCAACGATCCCGGCTTCATCGACTACAACTACATCGTGCGCGAGCCTGGCGTTTCCAACCCGGATCCGGACTTTGACGACCCCGAGGAAGTCGCGGCCAACCTGCGCAAAAAGGAGGACGTCGACACCGAGGAGACATTCACCGGCAGGCTCGGCCTGTTCTGGCAGGTGACCGATGCCGTCGACGCCAACCTTAGCTACTACTACCAGGACCAGCAGGTCGGTGGGCGCACGGTCAACCACGACCAGGCGTTCGGTACGGGGCGCTACGTGGCGGCGAGCCGATTCCTCGAGCCAAACGACAAGACCAATCACCTGTTGGCGCTCGAGCTGACTTGGGATCTCGGCTTCGCCGAACTGACGTCCGCCACGGGAGCATCGAAGTTCGAGTCGTTCGGCCAACGCGATCAGACCGACTTCCTGATGGACCTCGATTACGGCTACGAGGACTTCCCGCAGTTCGCGGCCTACGCGACCGACGATCTCGAAGAAAAGACGTTCAACCAGGAACTGCGCCTGGTCTCCCAGGGCACGGGGAAGTGGAACTGGATCGTGGGCGCCTTTTACAACCGTTACGAGGGCGACGGAGTCGCCGCGGAGTACACGCCTGGAATTCCGGAATGGTACGGACTGCCTGCTGGATTCCCCGACCTGGAATACCTCGCCGTCTCCGAGCGCACGTTCGAGGAAATGGCGCTGTTCGGCGAGCTGGGCTACCAGTTGACCGAGCGCTGGCAGGTGACGGTGGGGGCACGCTGGTTCGATTACGACGACGAGTTTGCACTCGAAACCTCGTTCCCGTTTTTCGATACCGTGCTCAACGACAACAACCAGACCGGCGACAACGACACGATTTTCAAGTTCAACACATCGTTCAAGTTCACGCCGGACGTGATGGGTTACCTGACGATCAGCGAGGGCTACCGCCAGGGCGGCATCAACTCTGGCCCGCCGTGCCAGGACCCCATCCCCGACGAGCAGTCGTTCTGCCTCAAGGAGGACGAAGTCCTGATCAAGCCGGACACGACGACCAACTACGAGGTCGGATTGCGCAGCCTCTGGCTCGACGGCCGGCTGATCGTGAATGCCGCCGTGTATCAGATCGACTGGAACGACATCCAGGTGACTGGAACCAGCGACGTTGGCGAGGTTCCGATCACTGTCAATGGCGGCACTGCCGAGACCCGTGGCATCGAGTTGTCGACGCAGTGGGCCATCACCGACTCCCTCCAGCTCATGGCGAGCATCGCTTTCAACGATGCACAACTCACCAGCGATGCACCGGGACTCGTCGACGGCGAGGACGCGTTCGACGGGGACCGCCTCTCGGGTTCGCCAGAACAGCAGGGCACGCTGTTGCTCGACTACACGCGACCGCTCGACAACGGCTGGACGCTGAACGCGAACTACTCGTTCACTGCGGTCAGCGACGTGTACACGAAGGTGGGGTTGCGCAACAACGGCGAAGCCCTGCCCGGGTATGCGATCCACGGCGCCTCGATCGGGATGGGCGTGGGCCCGTGGATGGCGAGCCTTTATGTCGACAATTTGTTCGACAAGTATGCGATCACGTCGGTGCGCCGCGATCCGAGTTACATCCGGCAGATCGAGCGCACCGACCTGGCGCCGATCGATTCACGCACGTATTTCCAGAGCATGCTGCGGCCGCGCACCATGGGCCTGGAAGTCACGTACCGCTTCGATCTCTGAGGCAGGCTTGGCGGCCGGGCGACGGGCAGCGTCGATTCTCGAGCGCGGTGTCCTCGCCGCCGAGCACGGCCGCATCGCCGAAGGGCTTGCGCAGATCCGTGAGGCCTGCGCGGTCGACCCGGAAGATCCCGAGCCGCAGGCGCAACTGGCGCGCTGGCTCTCGAGGCTCAACCGCAATGACGAAGCGCTGGCGGCCGTCGCGCGCTCGCTCGCGCTCGTGCCGCAATCGGCGCTGTGCTGGGACACCGTCGGCGTCGTCCTGAGCCGCGCTGGCCGCCATGAGCAGGCCGTTGCGTGTTTCGAGCGCGCGGTTACGTTGGAGCCCGATCGCGCCGGCATGCATTTCAATCACGCGGCGTCACTCAAATTCCTGGGACGCTTCGCCGAGGCCGAGGCGGCGTACGAGGCGTGCGTGCGCTGCGATCCGCACTTCTGGCGCGCACACTCGGCGCTCGCGGCGACCCGGCGGCAGACGCCGGAGCGCAACCACCAAGCTCGGCTGGAACGGCTGCTTGCGACCGATCCGCTCGAACCCGACGCCGAATTGCACCTGCGTCACGCGCTCGCCAAGGAACTGGAAGACCTGGGGCGGGACGACGAGGCGTTTGCACATCTGCTCGCCGGCAATGCACGCAAGCGTGCGGCCACGGGATATCGATTCGAGCGGGACCAGAGCCTGTTCGACGCGGTCACGCGTCTCTTCCCTGAGGTCCTGCCGGCTCCTGCCCGCGCGGACCTGGCGGGCGAGCGAGATCGCCCGCGCACCGATCTTCGTGGTGGGTATGCCGCGCACCGGCACGACGCTCGTCGAACGGATTCTTTCGAGCCACTCGCAGGTGGTCTCCGCGGGGGAGTCGCAGAATTTCGGCGTGTTGCTGAAGCGAGCCTGCCGGACGCCGTCGCCACAGGTGCTCGACGAAGCCACGCTGGCGCAATCGCTGCACGTCGACCTGCAGGCGCTCGGGCGCGATTACGTCGAACGAACGCGACCCCCGGGTCGAGCGCAAGCGCGCTTCGTCGACAAGATGCCGCTCAATTTTTTCTACCTGGGGCATATCGCTCGCGCGCTACCCGCCGCGAGCATCGTCGTTCTGCGCCGCCATCCACTCGATACCGGGCTCAGCAATTTCCGGCAGCTGTTCGCCACCGGATTTTCTTATTACGACTACGCGCGCGACCTGCGCGACATCGGCCGCTATTTCGTGCAGTTCGACCGGCTCATCGCGCATTGGCGGGCGACGCTGCCGGGGCGTGTGCACGAAGTCCCGTACGAGGCGCTCGTCGCCGATCAGCGTGCCGAGACCGCACGGCTGCTCGCGCATTGCCGCTTGCCCTGGGAGGAGGCGTGCCTCCATTTCGAACGCAATCAACACGCGGTGGCGACGGCGAGCGCGGTGCAGGTCAGGCAGCCGCTCTATGCGAGCAGCGTTGGCCGCTGGCGTCGGTTCGAGCGACACCTGCGGCCCCTGATCGACGAGTTGCTGGCGGCCGGCGTGCCGGTCGAGGGCTGAACTACAGCCGCACTTCGAGCGTCACGACGCTGCCGTCGAAGCGTGGCTCCCACGTCAGCATCTGCAGGACGCCACCCATCGCGTCGCTGCCGTACAGCGCAGACATCGGGCCCCGCACGGCCTCGATGCGGGCGAGCGACTGGCTGTCGACGAGGGCGACGTACTGATTCGGCGCATTGCGGAATATGGCGTTGTTGAGACGGAACCCGTCGACGACGTGCAGCACCTCGGAGCCCTTGAGGCCGCGCAGGATCACGACACCCTGGCCGGGAGTCGTTTGCTGCACGTAGGCGCCTGCCTGGCCACGCAGCGCGTCCATCACGGTCTGCGGGGCTGCGGCCCGGATCTCGTCCCGGTCGATGACGTCAGTCGCCACCGGCACGTCGAACGTGGACTCGGCACGTCGCGTCGCCGTGACCTGGACCGTCTCCAGACCCTCCGCGGCGCGCGCAGGCGCCCACGACAGCAGGGAGCCAGCCAGCAATGCGGCGAGCGGATTGGGACGACCTGCTTTCTTCATGGGTGCAGTCGAGCGGGGGGCGGAATCATAGCGTGGCATCGGCAGGCGGGGCGGGGGGGCGGCCTCGCAGTGGCCGGGACGAGCCGTCACAACCCCGGTCCGCTAGAATGGCGGCACAGGCTGCAACGGGCAGCCGCCATGGGGCCTGCCCTTGAAGACCGCCCAGGATATCTACCGCGACCTGCAATCGAGCCTGGGGGATGTCCTGCCGGACGCCGAACTGTTCATCAAGGCGGAGGTCGCCGCCGAAGTGCTCCGCCTCAAGGTGGAGCGGGACGCCGTGATCCTCGGGCACAACTACATGGAACCCGCGTTGTTCCATACGGTGCCTGACTTCCAGGGCGATTCGCTCGAACTCAGCCGGCGTGCGGCCGAGACCGACAAGTCGGTCATCGTGTTCTGCGGCGTGCGCTTCATGGCCGAGACGGCGAAGATCCTCAACCCGACCAAGACGGTGCTGCTGCCGACGGAGAAAGGCGGCTGCTCGCTGGCCGAAAGCATCACGGCGGCCGACGTCCGTGCCCTGCGCGAAGCCTATCCGGGCGTGCCGATCGTGACCTACATCAACACCTATGCCGACGTGAAGGCCGAGTGTGACATCTGCTGCACCTCGAGCAACGCGGCCGCGGTCGTCGAATCGCTGAAGTCCGACACGGTGATCTTCCTGCCCGACGAGTTCCTCGCCCGCAACGTGGCGCGCGAGACGGGTCGCCACGTCATCGTGCCGTCGGTGCTGCGCAAGGGCACGCCTGGCGGCCGGTGGCGACGACACCACGGTCGAGCACACGATGATCGCGTGGAAGGGCCGCTGCGAAGTGCACGAATTGTTCACGCCCGCAGACATCGACGTGGTGCGCAAGCAGTACCCGGACGTGATGATCCTGGCGCATCCCGAATGCAGCCCCGAAGTCACCGCGAAGGCGGATTTCTCCGGCAGCACGACGGCCATGATCAGGGCCGTCGAAAGGTCGAAGGCGAAGCGCTTCCTGCTGCTCACCGAGTGCTCGATGGGCGACAACATCGTCGCCGCCAATCCGGGCAAGGAAATGCTGCGCCTCTGCAGCCATCGTTGCCCGCACATGCACGAGATCACGCTCGAGCAGACGCGCGACTCGCTGCAGTTCATGCGCTGGGAGATCGAGGTACCCGAGCACATCCGCGTGCGCGCGCTGCGTGCTGTCGAACGCATGCTGGCCGTCGGACCGAAAATCGATTGAGCGAAATGCTGCGCAGCGACGTCCTGGTCATCGGCTGCGGCATTGCCGGCGGCACGGCTGCGCTCGAGCTCGCGGAGTCGGGTCTCGACGTCATCGTGATCACGCGCGCCGACCGCGCCGGTGAATCGAACACGTACTGGGCGCAGGGCGGCATCATTTTCCGCGGCGAGAATGATTCGCCCGAATCGCTGGCGCAGGACATCGTCAGTGCCGGTGCGGGCCTGTGTCACGAACAGGCGGTTCGCACGCTTGCGAACGAGGGCCCGTCGCTCGTCCAGTCGATCCTGATCGACAAGCTCGGCGTGCCGTTCGATCGCACGCCTGACGGCAAACTCGCCCTCGGCCGGGAAGGCGGGCACTCGATCGCCCGCATCGTGCACGCGACCGACGCTACCGGCCGCGCCATCGAGGACAAACTCATCGAGGCGCTGCGCGCGCATCCACGCGTTCGCCTGCTCACGCACCACACCGCCGTCGACCTGCTGACGCCCGCGCACCAGGGCCGCGACCGGCGCGCCGTGTACGATCCGCTGTCGTGCGTCGGCGCCTACGTCTACGACCAGCACACGGGCAGGATCGGCCGCTGTTTCGCCCGGGCCACGGTGCTGGCGACCGGCGGTCTCGGCCAGATCTTCCTGCGCACGACGAATCCCGCCGGCTCCCGCGGCGACGGACTCGCGATGGCGTACCGCGCCGGCGCGCGCGTGATCAACACCGAATACATCCAGTTCCACCCGACGGCGTTCTATCACCGCAACGCACCCTGCTTCCTGATCACCGAAGCCGTGCGAGGTGCGGGCGCGCGCCTGGTCGACGAGCAGCGGCAGCCGTTCATGGACCGCTACGACGCAAAGTGGAAGGACCTTGCTCCGCGCGACGTCGTGGCGCGCAGCATCCACGCCGAGATGCTGCGGCAGGGTGTGCCCAACGTTTACCTGGACGTCGCCAACTACGTTCCTGCCGAGCGCATTCGCGCTGAGTTCCCCGAGATGTATCGCAGCTGTCTCGAGTACGGTATCGACATCACGCGTGATCCGCTGCCGGTCGTGCCGGCTGCGCACTATTCCTGTGGCGGCGTGTGGATCGACCTCGACGGCAAGACTACGGTCGGGCGGCTGTACGCGGTCGGCGAGGTCGCCTGCTCCGGCCTACGGAGCGCAACCGGCTCGCGAGCACGTCGCTGCTCGAGGGCCTGGTCTGGGGCCACCGCTCGGCACAGCGTATCGTAGGTGAGTTGGCGGCGAGCAACGGGCTGCACTTCGACGACATTCCACCCTGGCAGGACACCGGCACGGAAGCACCCGATCCGGCGCTCATCGCGCAGGACATGAGCTCGCTGCGGCACATCATGTGGAACTACGTCGGCCTGGTGCGTACCACGCGCCGGCTGCTGCGTGCGATCGAAGCGCTGCGCAACCTCGAAGTGGAGGTTGAGCGCTTTTATCGCGCGGCCGCAGTGACCGACGACCTGATCGGCCTGCGCAACGCCGTGCGCGTGGCGCTCATCGTGACCCTGGCCGCATGGGTGAACACCGAGAGCCGAGGCTGCCACTACCGCGAGTGACGCTGCAGCCAGCCAGGCAGCGGGTCAGAGGCGGTCGGTCGCTCGGATGAAGCCGACGAGGTCGTCGCGAAACTTCTGCATCGAAGGCTCGTGCACGTACATCATGTGGCCCGCGTCGTAATGTTCGATCTGGATGCGCTTGCGCGCTTCGGGCGTGATATTCAGGTGCTCGAGATCCATCTTGGTCGCGAGGAACGGCGTCGCCAGGTCGTACCAGCCCTGCTGCACCAGCACGTGCAGTCCCGGGTTCATCGTCATGGCCGCCGCGAGATCCGGCACGGTCGTCGGCACGGGTGACATCCAGCCCCCCTTGCTTGGCACCTTGTGCTTCCAGCTCCAGTCGATGTCGAACGCGGAAACCATGTACTCCTCGTCGCGACCGAACTTGAGTTCGTCGTGCATGTAACCGAGGAACGCCGACGTGTAGGCCGGCCCGACCGACGGGAAGAACGGGTCGTAATCCATCTCTTCGCCGAGCGGATTCATCGCGGGGCCGACGAAGCGCGAGTCGATGCGTCCGGCAATCAGCCGATCGTTGCGCTTCAGTTCCTGCAGGAACTGCGGATGGCTCACGCGCAGGTCGGCACGCTCCCAGTACTCGGGGCGGGTGCCCGTGTAGCGCGCCAGTTTCGCTGCCATCGCTTTCTTCTCCGCTTCCGGGATGACGTAGCCTTTCGCGAGTGCCGGTGCGTACTCGTCGCGCGCGAACTGTTCGACTTCGCGCATGTATTCCTGCACGGTTGCCGGCCTGTCCGGGACCAGGCCGTGGTACCACGCTGTCGCCGCGAGCGTCGGGAAGTACGTGACCTGGCCTAGGTCCATGCCCTCGCCGTCGATGCCGGTGGCGCCGTTCAGGAATGGCGAGACGAGGACGAGCCCGTTCAGGTTCATGCCCATGTTCGACTGCAGGTAGTAAGCGAGTCCCGCGCCGCGCATGCCGCCGTAACTTTCACCGAGTACATACTTCGGCGAGCCCCAGCGCCCGTTCTCTGACACGTAGCGCTTGATGAACTGGGCGACGGATCGGATGTCCTCGTCCACGCCATGGAAATCGGCGGGCTTGGCGTCACCGAGCGGCTTGCTGAAACCGGTGCCCACCGGATCGATCATCACGATGTCGGTGACGTCGAGCGGGGAGAACGGGTTGTCGACGACCTGCGAGGGCGGTGGGGGAGCATAGCCACCATCGTTTACCACCACGCGCCGCGGACCCATGATGCCCATGTGCAGCCAGATCGACGACGAGCCGGGGCCGCCGTTGAACGCGAACGTGACCGGCCGCTGTGTCAGGTCCTTGACACCGTCGAGCGTGTAGGCAGTGTAGCCGAAGCGCGCGATCGGGTTGTCCTTCGGATCCTTGAGAATGAACCAGCCGACGGTCGCGGTGTACTTGACTGGCTTGCCGCCGATGATCGCCTGATGCCTCGTTACGGAGGAGGCGGGGACGGCTGGCTTCGCGTCCGTTGCCGGCTGCGTCTTCTCCGCCGGGTCGGTTGCCGTCTCGTCCTTGCTCCAGGTCGTCCCGGGGACGACACCGAGCAGAACTGTCAATATCAAGGTAGCAATCGAACCACGCATCAGGATTCTCCAGGAAACCACAGAACGCATAACCGAACTCAAAGCCGGGTGTCAGCCAAGGGCGGGTCGCGCGACCCGTCAACCCAGGACGCGGATCAACTCCCGCACCGTCATGCAGACGAGCAGCAGCGAGCCGAAAGCGAAGATCGCAAATCGCACCACCACCTTGTTGATCGTGGACTGCACCACCGAGTGCACGACGCGGCTGGCCACGTAGCCCCAGGCCAGGCTCAGCGTGCCTGCCGTAGCCCCGCCGGTCAGCACGATGAAGAACATCAGCGCGTAAAAGATCGTGGGCTGCTCGTGCAGGTGGTTGTAGTTGTCAGCGACGGATCGCGCGTGTTCAGGCATCCGGTGACCGTACGTGCCCGGGTGTGCCGCTTCCTGCGGATCGATTCCTGCGCGCTTCATCGCGGGGATCCGCGTGGCATACAGCCAGAACCACATCACGAGCGTCCAGGTCACGAGGGCCAGGACAGGCAGCAGGAATTCAGTGGTGGCCGGCATCGATCGTCTCCCTGATGTAGAGCTTTTTCTGTACTTGTCGAGCACTTCGAACGTCAGCCCGGAGTGAGCCTGCAGCCGTTCGATGATGCGGTCACCGAAGGCAGTCGCGGGTGTCCAGAATCCGCCCGCCCGCTGCTTTCTTGAGACATCGCTCGCCAGGCACGCAGCCGCCTGACCGAGCATCTTCGCGGTCGAGCCGTACCCCGGATCCCGGTCACCCGTGACGCGAGCGCGGAGGACGTCGCCCCGTTGCGTGCGGCCATGGAACCGCAGGTCGAAGCCGCCCTTGAGTTGCGCTGCAGGACTCGGGCCTGCGCCCGGCGCCGGCAGCACGTACTTCTCGAGCAGTGAGCGCACGGCGCCGATCGAACCGGCAACCATGAAGGCACCGAGGCCGACACTCGTCGCCGTGGCGGTCAGGCGACCCCGTAAGCCGCGCCCCGTCAGCACGGCCTCGTCGTACCGGAATTCCGGGCCGTAGGCGTCGTGCAGCAACGCATTGGTTCGATGCACCACGCGCGTATTGATCGCGCTCATGACGAACGGCGCGATCCACGCGCTGAAGTCGGGGTCGTATTCGGCGAAGCCCACGTTCTTCTGCCGGACTCGCTGGCCGCTGCCCGGGGGGCAGATCGAATAGGGATCGGCGAGCTCTTTGCGCAACGCCGGATTCGCCTTGACCTCCTGCAGCACGTTCAGCATCGAGGCCACGGTGCCGCCAGAGAAGCTGCCACGCATGGCGCGGACGCGCATCTTCACGGTGGTGCAGGGCTGGCCGAAACGTTCCCGCGCCTGCTGCTGCAGGTAATGCACGCCAAGATCAGAGGGGATCGAATCGAACCCGCAGTTGTGCACGATGCGCGCGCCCGAGGCCTGCGCGGCCTTTTCGTACTTGTGGATCATGCGCCGCATCCACTGCACCTCGCCGGTGAGGTCGCAGTAGTCGGTGCCGGTCTCGGCGCAGACGCGCACGAGCGGTTCCCCATATAACGCATACGGGCCCACCGTGGACACGACGACCCGGGCGCTCCTGCACAACTTCCGCAGCGAGGCTTCGTCGCCGGCATCGGCCTGGATGAGCGTCAGCTTGCCGGCGCCTTTGCCAAGCGAGTTGCGGACCTCCTCCAGTTTCGGGCGCGACCGGCCAGCCGCGGCCCAGCGCAGCTTGCCGTCGAGGCCGAACTCCTCGAACAGGTAGCGGGTGAGGATCTGGCCCACGAAGCTCGTGGCGCCGAAGACGATGACGTCGTATGGCTGGGTGGTCATAGGCTGGCGCATATTAGACCAATGTCTCAGTTCCGCCGCGGGTCGTCCTTGTTAGATTGCCGGCCAGTGCCCATCGAACAGGGGGAGAGCTTCATGGCCGCACCGCCGACGATCGACTGGAACGCCGTCATCAACGACCCGCGCTTCCAGACGCTGCACCGCAAGAAGCAGGGGTTCCTGACCGGCCTCATGATCTTCTCGGTGTGCTTCTACTTCCTGTTGCCGATCGGCGCCGCCTATTTCCAGGACCTGTACAAGATCAAAGTCTGGGGCGTCGTCAACTTCGGGCTGGTGTTCGCACTGTTCCAGTTCATCGTCGCCTGGGGGGTCGCGTTCTACTACTCGCGCCGGGCGGGGTCCGAATTCGATCGTCTCGCGCGCGAGATCGCCGCGGACTACGAGAAAGGCAAGGTGACGGCATGAACTTCCCGAACCGCAAGGCGCTGGCCTGGGGACTCGTCGGCCTGGTGCCGGTCGTGTGCACGACGGCCTACGCGCAGGGCGCAGTCACGCCGGAATATCGCTGGCTCACCTTCACGGTGTTCGCAGCCGATCATCGCGCTCACGATGTACGTCACGTACGTGGCGTCGAAGCGCGTGAAGTCGGCCTCCGATTTCTACACGGCGGGCGGCGGCGTCACCGGCCTGCAGAACGGGTGGGCGATCGCGGGCGACTACCTGTCAGCCGCGTCCTTCCTCGGTATCGCCGGGCTCATCTCCCAGTACGGCTACGACGGGTTCATGTACTCGGTCGGCTGGCTGGTGGCTTACATCACGGTGCTGCTGGTGATCGCCGAGCCGTGCCGCAACATCGGCCGCTACACGCTCTCCGACATCCTTGCCTACCGCAACAACCCGAAGGCGATGCGCATCGTCGGCGCGTTGTCGGTCATCACCGTCTCGACGTTCTACCTGACGGCACAGATGGTCGGCGGCGGGGTGCTGGTGAAGACGCTGATCGGCATCGACTACGAGGTCTCGGTCATCGCGGTCGGCGTGCTGATGCTCGCCTACGTGCTGTTCGGCGGCATGGTCGCGACGACCTGGGTGCAGATCATCAAGGCCATCCTGCTGGTGATCGCGTCGCTGGTGCTGGTCGGTCATGGTGTGGTTGCCGTACGGCTTCTCGCTGCCCGGGTTCCTGCAGGACGTCGTGGCCGATCCGAAGGTGCAGGCCAAGGTGGCGACGCTGATCGGCGACCCGGCCAAGACGATGACTGCGGCCGAACTCGGCCAGCGCTTCCTCGAGCCCGGGCTGTACTTCAAGGCGCCGATCGACCAGATCTCGCTCGGCATGGCGCTCGTCTTCGGCACGGCGGGATTGCCGCCGCATCCTGATGCGGTTCTTCACCGTGCCGACCGCGCAGCAGGCGCGCAAGTCGGTGGTGTGGGCAATGGCGATCATTGGCGGCTTCTACATCCTGACGTTGTTCCTCGGCTTCGGTGCGGCGAAGTTCGTTGGCCCCGCAGCCATCGCGTCCGTTGATGCGGGCGGCAACATGGCGGCACCGCTGCTCGCGCAATACCTCGGCGGCGGCGCCGACTCGTTCCTCGGCAACTTCATGCTGGCGTTCGTGTCGGCCGTGGCCTTCGCCACGATCGTCGCGGTGGTGGCGGGGCTGGTGCTCGCGGCGGCTTCGGCGATCGCGCACGACCTGTACGTCGGCGTGTATCACGGTGGCGATACCGTGCCACCGCAGCAGCAGGTCCGCGCGGCGCGCATCGCCACGGTCATCGTTGGCGCGATGGCGATCACGATCGGCATCGCGGCCAAGGCCAGAACGTCGCGCACCTCGTGGCACTGGCGTTCGCAGTCGCCGCGTCGGCCAACTTCCCCTGTGTGCTGCTGACGCTGTACTGGAAGCGATGCAGCACCGGCGGCATCGTCGCCGGCATGATCATCGGCACGGTGGTCGCGGTCGGGCTGACACTGGTCTCGCCGAACGTTACCTACCCGAAGGCCGTGCGTGCCGCGTCGCAGAAGGTGTTCGACGGCGAGGCAGCCAAGCGATCCGCGATCGAGCAGGCGCTGCTCTCGACCGATGCCGAGGCCGTCAGCCAGGCGAAGATCAACCTCACCGCGCTCGACAAGGCCGTCGCCAAGGCGAAGGACGACGTGGCCAAGGTCGAGGGCAAGGAGCGCTCGTTCCTCGGCCTCGAAGAGCCGCTGTTCACGCTCAAGAATCCGGGCATCATTTCGATTCCGCTC
>CAWHCA010000015.1:0-38787 GCA_963827615.1 uncultured Gammaproteobacteria bacterium
GTTCCTGCCTGGCGGGGTCAACAGCACGCGCGGCCGCATCATCGACTTCATCTACATGGTGAACCTGATCGGCGGCAGCGCGACCTCGCTCGGCCTACGGCGCCGATGATCGCCGCGCTGTTCGCCAAGCTCAGCGGCGTGCCGCACGACTTCGCGCTCGAGGCGGCGGTGCTCGTCGTCAGCGTGATGATCTTCGCCGCGAGCAGCTGGCTCGGTCTCGAGCGCGGCTTCAAACGGCTGGCGGATGCGAATACCGGATCGCACTGACGTTGCTCGGTTACGTGCTCGCCGTCGGGCCGACGCTGTTCATCCTGCGCATGGGCACGAATTCCCTCGGCCTGATGGTGCCGGAGGTCGTGCGCATGGTGACGTGGACCGACCCGGTCAAGCAGAGCGGCTTCGTCGAGAGCTGGACCGTATTCTATTGGGCGTGGTGGGTAGCCTACGGCCCCTTCGTGGCGCTGTTCGCGACCCGCATCTCGCGCGGCCGGACGCTGCGCGAGCTGATCGTCGGGCTGCTGGTGTTCGGCACGCTGGGAGCCAGCGTGTTCTACATCGTCCTCGGCAACTACGCACTCAACCTCGAGCTCACGTCCGTCATGAGCGTCACGACGCTGATGCGCGAACAGTCGGGCGCCTTCGCCCTGGGCGAGGTGCTCGGCACACTGCCGTTTGCGTCCCTCGCCATGGTCGGGTTCCTGGTGGTGGCCGCGATCCTGCTGGCGACCACCTAAGTTCAGCCTCGTACACGCTGGCCTCCGTGGCGAGCCGCAACATTCGCGCCGGTGAAGACCCGGCGCGCTGGAACCGACTCTTCGGGCGATCGCGATCGGTGTCCCTCCTGCCGCACTGCTGTTCGTCGAGGGCGGCGTCAAGGTCGTGCAGTCGGCGACCGTGGTGGTGAGCTTGCCGCTGCTGGCGATCGGCGTACTGCTGGCAGCGTCGGTGCTGCGCATGATCCGGGAGGATGAGGCTAACGGGCGGTTCTGCACCCTGGATTCTGTCGCGGGTGATGCCCAGAGGGGATCTCGACAATCTCGACTTCTCCGCGTCCGAGTCCGGTGCGGCGGAGGCCACGCTTATGGAGCCGGGTGAGTTGTATGAAGGCTTTGCTCGGATGGCAGGGATTTGAACCCCAGATCTTGCGTTCTCGTCGCCTGATCGGGAGATGTGCTGTCTCAGCGTAGGGTCTTCTGAAGTCCTGCCATGCCTCAGCTTCGCGGCGATCTTCGGACCCCGTTTGCTCGTCCAGCCGCGCACGGTCTCGTAGCAGCCGCGATGCCGCGCTGAGCCAACAGCTCTTCGACGTCGCGGAAGCTCAGGGTGAAGCGGAAGTCCAGCCCAGACGACGTGGCGGATCACGTCGGTGGAAAGCGGTGACGCTTGAAGCAAAGTCGCGCCATGGGGGTCTCCTGTAGCGAAATCCGGCTATACCGAGACCACCGCCCATTAGACTGACAGCTCCTGCTGAAATTAGCAGGGACCCCGGGCTTGCCTGTATCGTCTCGCGACTCGCGCCAGCGGTTCTGGCGCACATGAGGCGCTGAAGATGAAGTCCGGGTCCCCGCTCCTGATGCTGGTCGTCGTCGCGGCCACGTTGGTCGCGCCCAGCGCCTGGGCGCAGACCGAAATCCCGAAGGACTTCTCGCCGGTCACGGCGGAGTTCGACCACGAGCGGCGCGAAGTGATGATCCCGATGCGCGACGGCGTGAAGCTGCGCGCCGTGGTCGTCATCCCGAAGGGCGCGACGGCGGCACCGATCATCCTCTCGCGCACTCCGTATGGGTCGAAAAAGCCCACGACGCAGTCGAGCAGTCCGCACGTCGCGATGGTGCTGCCGCTCGCCGACGAGCCGCTGCTGGAGGCCGGTTACATCCGCGTCTACCAGGACGTGCGCGGCCGGTTCGACAGCAAAGGCGACTACGTGATGACGCTGCCGTTGCGCGGCGAGCTCAATCGTCGCAAGGTCGATCAAGCGACCGACACCTACGACACCATCGAGTGGCTGCTGCAGAACGTCGAGGGGAACAACGGCCGTGTCGGACTCGCCGGCGTCTCATACGGCGGCTGGCTCACGCTGATGGGCCTCGTCGATCCGCACCCGGCGCTCAAGGCTGCGGTGCCGATGTACCCGATGGTGGACGGCTGGATCGGCGACGACTTCTATCACAACGGCGCGTTCCGCCAGACCATGCTCGAGTGGATCTACGAGATGGGGTCGCACAAGAGCAGCGACTATAAGGTGCCGTACGGCTACCGCGACTTGTATGAGGCTTTCTTGTCGGCCGGATCTGCCGAGGCGGTCGCCCGTCGCTACAAGGCCGACCAGCTGCCGACCTGGCGGAAGGTCGTCGACAACCCGACCTACAACGCGTTCTGGCGCGGGCAGGCGGTACAGGACATCCTCGCCGCACGACCGTTGCGGGTGCCGACGCTGGTCGTGCACGGACTCTTCGACCAGGAAGACAACTTCGGCGGGATCGCGGCCTACCGATCGCTGGAGTCCAAGGATGTCGACAACACGCAGGTGCACCTGGTGGTCGGTCCCTGGAGCCACGGGCAGTCACAGCGCGAGGGCTCGGAGCTGGGCGCGCTCAAGTGGAACGCCGACACCAGCCTGTGGTTTCGGGAGAATGTCCTGCTGCCCTTCTGGAACCTGCACCTGAAGGGTGAGGCGCCCGCGAGCCCGATCCCGCCGGTCCTCGCTTTCGACACAGGCGCCAAGAAGTGGCGCACTTTCCAGAGCTGGCCAGCGAACGGCGCACGGCGGCCACTCGATTGCACTTGCAGCCGGGGGGCGGCCTGCGCTGGGCAGAGCCGGACGCGGCTGCCCAGCCCTATGCAGAATACGTGTCTGATCCCGCGAAGCCGGTGCCTTACCGCGTGCGACCGGTGCTGCCGATGTACCACGATGATTCGAGCTGGCGCCGTTGGCTGGTCGACGACCAGCGGCCGTTCGCTGATCGGACGGACGTGCTGGTGTTCGTCACCGAGCCGTTGACCGAAGCCCTCAGCATCAGTGGTGAAGTGGCGGCCACGCTGTTCGCGTCCACCACCGGCACCGATGCGGACTGGGTGGTCAAGCTGATCGACGTGTTCCCGCCGGAGGTACGTTCCAACCCCGAACTGGGCGGTTACCAGCTAATGGTGTCGGCCGACATCCTGCGCGGTCGCTATCGCGAGAGCCTGGAGCACCCGAAGGCCGCCGAACCCGGCGTGGTCGCGCCGTATCGGGTGCGCATGCCCGAGGCAAACCACACGTTCCTGCCGGGGCATCGAATCATGGTCCAGGTGCAGTCGAGCTGGTTCCCGCTGTACGACCGCAACCCGCAGACCTTCGTCGAGAACATCGCCAAGGCCGAGCCCGGGAATTACCGCAGCGCGACTCACCGCATCTGGCTTGCGCCCGGGCAGGCGAGTTACGTCGAATTGCCGGTGGTCGGCACGAAGAATCTCACGCAAGCGCGCTGAGAAAGACGACGGAGGCGATACCGTGGGATCCCTTCGCCAGATTGTGTCCGTTCCGAATGCCGAGGGGGCGTCACGCTTTGAGTTAAGCTGACAGTCCCTCGCCACAAGGGCGTCGAGCGGTTCTTCAGGACCGGCAGTAAGGCTGGAATCTCGGCCGCGCACGCGCCCAGGTTGGCGAGACAGCTCGCGACGCTCAATGTCGCGAGCGATCCCTCGGACATGAACGTCCCCGGCTGGGACTGCATCCCCTGAAGGGAAAGCTTGTGAACCATAGGAGCGTGAGTGTCAGTGGAAACTGGCGACTGACCTTCACGTTCAACGCAGGCGACGTCGAACTCGTCGATTATCTGGACTGCCACTGACAAGCAACTTCCATGAGCAACATGCACAACCCTGCGCACCCTGGCGAGGTGCTCCGCGAGTATCTTCCCGAGGGAGTATCGATCGGTGAGGTTGCGAAGCGCCTCGGCGTGACCCGGCAGGCCCTTTCCGCGCTGCTGCACGGGCGTGCAGGCGTCAGCGCATCGATGGCACTGCGGCTCGAGGGAGCGCTCGGGACCAACGCCGAGATGTGGCTCAACATGCAGACGAGCCATGGCCTCTGGCGAGCGCGCAAACGCCCACCGCGAGTCCAGCGAATGAAGGCGTCGAATCGGGCGGCCTGAGGGCCCGAAACCGGACACTGCTGAGTTCCTCGGCCGACGATCGCGCTACACTCTGCCCAGCAAGGGAGCGCGCGCGTGGCCGTCGTTGCTGCCGATGGCCGTAGTGCACTCGTTTCGTGTTTATAGCTGCCGCGTTCGCCACAGGATGTGCCTTCACCTGTTTGCGCGGCCTCTCAGGGGGAGTTTGTTCATGCGACTAAAGCGGTTTGCCTTGCTGTTCCTCACCACCTCTTCGCTGGCTGTCGCCGAGCCGACACCCAAGGAAAAGTTGCTGCAACCACCGGAGACCGCACGGCACTACACGATCAGCTCGCCCGCGGCGAAGCATGGCGATGTCTGGTCCTGGAAGACCGACAACGGCGAGCACGCCTATCGCATGTCGATGTCGCTGCGCGGCTGGATCACCGAGACCGACCAGCTGACAACCCTCGGCCCCGATGGGCGGCCGACGAAAATCGCGGTCCGTGGTTATACCGACGAAGGCGATGCGACTGAGGATTTCAGCGTCGATGCGAACGGCATTGCGCGTTGGAAGACCTCGGTCGATGAAGGCAGCGCGCCTTTCGACAACAAACGGTACAGCGCTTATGGCGGCCCCTGGCTGGCGAGTGCGCTCGAAGTGGATGCGCTGATCAAGGCAGGGGACAAGGGCATAGACCTGCTTCCCGGCGGGCGGGCGAGCATTTCGATCGGCGCCGCGACCGAGATTGACGGACCTGCGGGCAAGGAGACGGTGAAACTCGCCTATATCACCGGCGCGGGCTTTGCGCCGTCGCCCGTCTGGCTCGACAAGGACCACCGCTTTTTCGGCTTTGCCGGCGAGATCTCGCTCTTGCCGGCTGGTTATGAAAAGGCGGGGCCGCAGTTGAAGAAAGTGCAGGAGGCGACCGAGGCGGGAATGGTGCGCGATGTTGCGCGCAAATTCCTGAGTCCCGCCAATCGCACGCCGACGCTGATCGATGATGTGCTCCTGTTCGATTCAGTGGCCGGTCGCTATCTCCCGGGCCGTGCGGTGCTGATAGTGGACGGGAAGGTACAAGCGGTCGACGCGGCGGGATCGATCAACCCGCCTGCAGGCGCGGTGACAATCGACGGGCGTGGCAAGACCTTGCTGCCGGGCCTGTGGGATTCGCACCTGCACGTCGGCGGCGACGACTGGAATCTGCTGCAGAATGTAGCCACCGGGATCACCAATTATCGCAGCCCGGGATCGATGATCGATGATTCGCTGAGCATCATTGAGCGCCGCGCGGCGGGCGAACTGCTTGCGCCGGATGGCAGGATCGCGGTGATCATCGACCGCAAGGATCCGCTGGCAGCCAGCGGGGCGCTCACCGTCAGCTCCGCCGAGGAGGCGGTCGCGGCAGTGCGCAAGATCAAGGAAGCCGGGCTGTACGGGGCGAAATTCTACACCTCGATTACGCCCGCCTGGATCGCACCTGCTGCAGCCGAGGCGCACAAACTCGGCCTGCATGTGAGCGGGCACATCCCCGCAGGCATGCGTCCGATCGAGGCAGTGCGCGCGGGCTATGATGAAATAACCCATATCAACTTCATCATGATGCAGGCGATGCCGCAGCATGTTGTCGACAAGGCGAATACTGCGGCCCGGATCGAGGGTCCGGCGAAGTATGGCAAGGATGTCGATCTCGATTCGCCTGCAATGCGCGCCTTTTATGCCGAGCTGGCCGAGCGCAAGACCATTGTCGATCCGACGCTGGTCGTGTGGGAGGGGAGTTTGACGTCCGATGGCAGCGCGATCACGCCCGCGTATGCGGCCTTCGCCGACATATCGCCGCCCGAAGTATCGCGCAGCTGGAAGATTGGCGGCTATCCGCTGTTCGACGGGCTGACACGCGACGACTTCCGCGCAAGCTTTGCCAAAATGGCCGGGCTGATCGCGCGACTGCACAAGGCCGGAGTGCGCATCGTCGCGGGTACCGACGGCTATGGGCTGGAGCTGGTTCGCGAGCTGGAACTGTACCAGCAGGCGGGGCTGACCAATGAAGAGGCGCTGCAAACCGCGACCATCATCCCTGCGCGGACAACGGGGATGGCGGACCGGTTTGGTTCGATCGAAACGGGCAAGACCGCGAGCATGATCCTGATCAATGGCGACGCGTCGAAGGACCTGGGCGCGCTGCGTCGCGTGACGACCGTGTTTCTCGACGGATACCGGCTCGATGGCGCAGCGTTGCGCGAGGCCAGCGGGTTCAGCGGGGCGCCGAAGTAAGCGTTTTCGGATGACGTCGCCCCGCTTTTTCGTAGCCATATAGAGCTGGAGTACGACCCGGGGTGACCTTGGTCCCTGGCCGATCCCGACACGTGCATGAGCGCGGCTGGTGAACCCGTGTTCGTTCAACCCCTGCCCGTGGAGTTCGACGAGCACCTGGCTTCAACGATCGTTGCCATGCTCGCGCGTCTCTATCGAATCCACCTTGCCGGCAATAAACCGGATTCGCCGCACCAGCTTGTTGGGGCCGAAGTCGTAGGTCCAAAGATCCACCGGGACGTCTTCGCTTCCCTCGAAGGGAATCTCCTGGCCACCGTACTCGAATCGCGGCTGGCGAGTAATCCACGTGCGCTTGGTTTCTGTAGGTTCGCCGCAGTACTGCTGAACCTCTTCGATCGTATCGCCTTCCGTGATCAACTTGCTGCCGCAGCGAACCGAATCGGCCAGCACCCCGCCGGCCAGCAACGCGCCCGCCAGGAAAGCGGCAAGTCGGAGCCTTGCATTCACGGCGCTAATTTATCCCGACGCGTTGGCACCGCGCAGCCGGTCCTTTTTTCTGCGGTACAGCGCCATAGAAGTGCCTGCGATGGGTCCACCCACTACCTCTCACCACACCACTGCTTCTCGCAGGGCACGCCGTCGCCACCGCCGTCCATCTTCACTCCGGGGCAGTTGGCGAGGAAGAACTCAGCCTCCTCGCAGGAGGTCATCTGCGAGCAGTACACGCGTTCATCGCACTGATACGGGCTGCGCGTGTCCGAGGCAGCCTCCTGGGCGAGCAGCTGAGAGGTCACGGACGACTCGCTGTCGTCGAGGACTTCCTCGTCCACCGCGCGCGTTTGATATGCACCCCAGGCCTGCCAAGCGATCACTCCGATCACGATGGCGACTAGCAGCTTCCACATTCGTCCCTACTCCACCTCTAAACGGCCACGAAAAGTCGGGGTGACGTCACAGGGGCTTCTGTGCAGAGGCGCGCGCGGTGCTTCGTCACGCTGCGTTTCGGATTTCTTGGTCAATGCGGCGAACAATCTCATCAATGGCTTTAACCATGCCACCGCATAAACTGCTCTGCACGTCCACATCGATCCACTGCTTATGGAGCAGAACGCCCGCGAACTCTGGATTCTTCACGAGCGGGGTATTGTCGATCGTCTCGGAGAGAGGAATTACTCGCGCTGGCTCGGCTAACTCCCCATCAGGGGGCATCCCGAGACGGTACGACTCATTACTGATCTGCAACAGATTTGCATTTCGACTCAGGAACGGCGCCAAGACCTCCAACATCGTTTTCTGATCTCGACGCCCGAGATCGGACAACCATGCAACGGCTGCCGGGTACTGGGCGAGAAGCGCCCGCAGTTTCGGGTCCTCGATGGCCGCCGCTTGGCCACTCGACAACAGGCTATTCACGGCTCCGGTGGAGAAATAAAGGCCGTTGTACCAAGTGAGGTCTGCCAAACGCTGGTCCAAAGTCCTCTCAGTATCCTCGTAACGTCCGGCGGCTACTGCTTTAAGCAGGATCTCGACAGAGTCCAATGAGGCCTTCCGGTAGGCGCACTGGGATTTCACACCGGTGAGATCAGACAGCATCTCTGCCTTGACGGACTCCAGCATCACATTCTTCTCGACGGCTGCATTGCGCTGCTCCCACCACGCATCGATGCCGAAGGCCAGAAGTATGCTGACGACGGTAGCGACCCCTTGAAGTACCAGCCACGTCACGGGACCAATGCGACCGAACGGACGAGTTGTTGTCATCGCAACCACTTCGCATCTTGCTATTTGGTTTCAATGTAAGCACTTTCTCGGCCCCGCAGCGCAATGAATTACCTAGCTTTAGGTGATCCCACCGAGTGGCTTCTCTTTGGCCAGGTCGGTCAGGCAGCACCTAGAAATCTGAGTGCCGAGGCCCCGGCGGACTCACTCCCCTCTCCCCCGCCCCCGCGCGTTGCACCCGCACCCACTCCGGTGCACAGGCGTGGTCCTTCGCGAAGCCCCATCGACCCGCCCCGCATGTCGCCAGCTTCCCAGGTTCCCAGATCGCCAGCCCCGCCGCCCGCCCCGGGCATCGAATGGCCCAGTTTCCGATAGTCCGCGGGTCAGCCCAGAAGCGCCCCTTTCGAACGCAGATAGTCCGCGGGTGATGCCAAAAACCCGTTGCAAATCAAAAAGTTGAGCTTATCGACAGATAGCTTGCAGTTTATTCCGAGCACATGGTTTACACATTTCCGCATTTGGGGGAGTACCTCCAGATGCCCTGGAACGAGTGTAAGCCGATGGACGAACGCCTCCGTTTCATAGCCCGCCTGCTGGAAGGCGAGAAGATGGCGCCGGTGTGCCGCGAGTTCGGCATCTCCAGGGTCACCGGCTACAAGATCTTCGAGCGCTACAAGGCGTGCGGTCTCGATGCTCTGCACGATCGCAGCCGGGCCCCGTACCGGCAGGCCAACAAGCTGCCGTTCCAGGTCGAGCGGGCGATCCTCGGGATCAAGAAGGAGTTCCCGTCCTGGGGCGCGCCGAAGATCCGCGACAAGCTGATCCGCGAGTACCCGATGATCCCGCCGCCCGCGGTGAGCACGATCCACGCCGCGCTCGATCGCAACGGCCTCGTCAAGCGCCGTAAGCGCCGGCGCTACAAGGCCTGCGGCACGCCGCTGTCCGCCGCTCACGCGCCCAACGGACTCTGGTGCGCCGACTACAAGGGCGAGTTCCTGCTCGGCAACCGGCAGTACTGCTACCCGCTCACCATCACCGATTACCGCTCGCGCTACCTGCTCGCCTGCGAAGGCCTCGAGTCGACGAAGTCGAAGTTCGCCTTCTCCGTGTTCGAGCGCACCTTCCGCGACTTCGGCCTGCCCGGCGCGATCCGCACCGACAACGGCACGCCGTTCGCCGCCGCCTGGGCGTTGTTCGGCTTGTCCCGTCTCTCCGTCTGGTGGCTGCGCTTAGGCATCCGCCTGCAGCGCATCAAGCCCGGCAACCCGCAGCAGAACGGCCGCCATGAGCGCATGCACCTCACGCTCAAGAACGAGACGACCAAGCCCGCTGCGTTCAACTTCCTGCAGCAGCAGGAGCGCTTCGAGGACTTCATCCGGGTTTACAACCAGGAGCGGCCGCACCAGGCGCTCGGCGGCGCCTACCCGGCCGAGATCTATACACCCTCAGCCCGCCCCTACGAGCCGCCGCACGATCCCGAGTATCCGTTCCACGATCGCACCGTCCGCGTCACGCGCTGCGGGCGCATCTGCCTGGGCAGTCGGAAAATCAACTTGAGTACGTCGCTGGCTGAGCAGCTGGTGGGTATCCGCGAGGTCGACGACCAGGTCTGGCAGGTCAGCTTCCTGGAGTACGATCTGGGGTACTTCGATCGTGATCAGGACCGGGTGGAACCCGGTCCGAACCCCTTCGCCCCGGACACAGTGTTAACCATGTGTCCGGAATGAGATGTAAACCATGTGACCGGAATGCACCAGTTGGAAGAGTGGTGGCCAGGGACGGAATCGAACCATCGACACGCGGATTTTCAATCCGCTGCTCTACCAACTGAGCTACCTGGCCACGGTGGGTTCCGGCGAGTGGCCGGCCTGCAGAGAGCCCGAAATTAGACCCGAGGGCTCTCCCCCCGTCAAGGACAGCGGCGGTGCCAAATCCCAATGAATCCGCCAATTTGGCGTGACACAAGCCGCATCACGACATGAACTGGAATGGCCGGGAACCCGCCCAACCCAATTTCGCCTTACACTGGGTAAGGAATGTCGAATTTGGTAAGGCGTCATGAGCGAAGCAAAGATGACGAGCAAGGGACAGATCACGGTGCCAAAGGACGTGCGGCTGAAGCTCGGGCTCAAGCCCGGCGACCGCATCCGGTTTCTCGTCGAGGCCGACGGCCGCGTGAGACTGCTTGCCTGCCAAGCGGGATATCAGCGAACTCGTCGGCATCCTGCCGAAGCCAAAGCGGGCGTTGACCATCGAGGAAATGGACGAGGCCATCGCTCGAGCGGTCGCCGAGAAGTTCTCGCGTCATGATCGGGATTGATACCAATGTCCTGGTCCGGCTGATCGTGGCCGACGACCCCAGGCAGACCTCGGCTGCACGTAACTTCATACGTGACCGCTGCACATCGGGCGATCCCGGGTTCGTGTCGAACATCGTGCTGGCGGAGATCGCCTGGACGCTCGCAGCAGGCTACGGCTACTCGAGACATCAGATCGCGGATGCGATCGAACGGATCATGGAGACGATCCAGCTGCAGATCGAGTCATCGACGGACGTTGCGGCGGCCCTGGTCGAATACAGGGCCGGGCCGGCGGATTTTGCTGACTGCCTGATCGGGCAGACCAACCGCACAGCGGACTGCAGTCGCACCGTCACCTTCGATCGCAAGGCAGCGAAGCTCGACACGTTCGAACTTCTGAAGAGCAGCTGACCTTCAGCGCAACTGGCTGTCCTTGCTGCCGCGACGGTTGTAGAGGCTGGCCGCGCCCTGGTCCTGGTCCCGTTCTTCCTGGCACGCCACGCACAAGCGCACGCCGGGCATCGCCAGCCGTCGCGGCTCGGGAATTTCTTCGCCGCATTCCTCGCAGTGACTCAGGCTCGGCCCGCTCGGCAACTGGGCGCGGGCGCGCTTGATCGCGTCCTCGATGCTGTCGTCGATCTGCTGTTGCACGGCGCCGTCGCCGGCCCATCCAGTGGCCATGATCAGTCCTCACTCCATGTCGCCCCCGACAGAGTCCGGGAGCCGTCATAGGAAGGAAGACTACAACATCAGGCGCGGGTTTCGTGCCAGTGGCGGATGTCGGCCAGCCCCACCCTGCCCGGCTTGCCATCCAGACCGGGGGACCAGCCCGCACGCGTGCCGAGCGACGGCCCGACGGCCAGCGCACCCGGCACCGGATCGTCCGGGAAGTACCTGCTGCGCGTGATGACGACGGGGATTCCGGCTGCGGTCGCCGCTGCCAGCCCCATGGCCGAATCCTCGATCGCAACCGTCTGCTCGGCCGGCAGCTGCAGGCGCTCGAGCACGAGTCGATACGCCTGCGGATCGGGCTTCTTGACCGGCGCGTCTTCCGCGCACACCACGGCGGCGAACCGGTCTAGCCATCGCGGACCGAGGTGCGCGCCGAGCAGTGCAGCGACGTTGCCGTGGCTCGTCGTGGTGACGACCGCCATGTGGATGCCAGACGCCTGGCATTCATCGAACAGCTCGTGCACGCCGGGGCGCAGAGGCAACGCACCACTCGCTACGCGTTCCGTGTAGCGTTGGTTCTTGAGCACATGGATGCGCCGGGCCAGCACGGTGCGTTCTTCCTGTGCGACTGGCGCGAGCGGCTGCGACTCCATGTCGAACAGCAGTCGTTCGAAACCGCCGGCGACGCGCAGCAGTTCGCCGTAGCGCTGTTCGCTCCAGCGCCACGGGATGTCGAGTTCGTCGAACGCGGCGTTGAAGGCCACGAGGTGTCCGTCGCGCTCGGTTTCCGCGAGCGTGCCGTCGACGTCCCAGAGGATGGCTTCGAGCATCAAGGGTCGGAGGTTGATTCGGAAAGACCGGGATGGCTGCGTTCCGAACCGGTCACATTTTGTGACCGGTTCACGGAGTCACTCGATTTCCAGGCTGATTGGAACCCAGAACCGCTCATCCCAATGCTCTCCGGCCAACGCGGGAGACAGAAAGGCCAGGCGCGATACGCCCGCTGACCGGTTTGCGGGCGGAGATGATCTTTGCAAGGTCAGAGCTGGATGCGCCAAGAGCAATCAGCGACCTGAATAGCAAATCAATCGAAACGCTGGGATCACCTGCTTCCATCTTTGCCACGCGTGACTGGCTGGACCTGACGACCTTGGCCAGCTCACCTTGAGTAAGACGTCGCTGTACCCGTTGCAGCTTCAGGCCATTTGCGAGACGGAGGCGCAGATCAACGAGCGCCAGCTCCTCCACGGTCAACCCGAGGAACTCTTCAGCATCGCCAACGACCCACCCACGTTCCAGAAGCTTCCGTCGCTTAGCTACTCGCATCGTCGTACTCCCGCAGCCTTCTGCGACAGGTTTCGATGACCTGCCTTGGCGTACTGCGCGTCTTCTTGGAAAAAACATCGGCTATCACGATCGCATCTTTGTCGATTCGATAGACGATGCGCCATGACTGCCCTGCGTCGTTGACCCTGAGCTCGTGACATCGCGCCGCTATTGCGGGCAGCGGCCGACTCATCGGCAAGGCGACCATTTCACCCGCCTGCAGTCGCCGGAGCAGATACCCTGCCTCTACCCGTGCCGCGATGCCGAACGGCGGGCTCTTGATCTCGCCCCGCAGCCACGCCAGGGGTTTGTCCTTGCGAGGCGCTATCATCGTATGTCCATTCTGACATATCGGTCAAGCCTGTAGTCCGCGCAGGATTACGCGTGGACGAGGATTCCAACCAGCCGCGTAATTGATGGAAACACCTGCGAATGCAGGTCGAAAGAGACCCTTACCCCGAACTTCTCCCGCCAATGAAGGGGAAAGGGCAGGAGTCAGGCCCGGCGCTTGCGATCCATGAGCCGCAGGATCAGCGGCGTCAGGATCAGCTGCATCGCGAGACCCATCTTGCCGCCCGGCACGACGATGTTGTTCGGGCGGGACATCCACGACTCGTCGAGCATCGACATCAGGTACGGGAAGTCGATGCCCTTCGGGTTCGAGAAGCGGATGATCACCATCGATTCGTCGGCGCTGGGGATGTCCTTGGCGATGAACGGATTGCTGGTGTCCACCGTCGGCACGCGCTGGAAGTTCACGTGCGTGCGGCTGAACTGCGGGCAGATGTGGTTCACGTAGTCGGGCATGCGGCGCAGGATCGTGTCGACCACGGCGTCCTGGCTGTAGCCGCGATGCGTCTTGTCGCGGTGCAGCTTCTGGATCCACTCGAGGTTGATGATCGGCACCACGCCGACCAGCAGGTCCACGTGCTTCGCCACGTCCGCGTCCGGACCGACGTAACCACCGTGCAGGCCTTCGTAGAACAGCAGGTCGCTGCCGTCCGCCATGGGCTGCCACTCGGTGAAGGTGCCGGGTGCGCTGCCGAGTTCCTTCGCCTCGCCTTCATCGTGCACGTAGCGACGCACCTTGCCGCTGCCCGTGGTGCCATAGGTCTCGAACGCCGTTGCAAGGTCGGCCAGCAGGTTCGATTCCGGCCCGAAGTGGCTGATCTGCGGCCCTTCGCCCGCGTCGGCCGCTTTCACGCGCCCGCGCATCTCGACACGGTTGTAGCGATGAAACGAGTCGCCCTCGATCACCTGTGCCTTGATGCCCTCGCGCCGGAAGATGTGCGCGAAGCTCTTCATGACGGTGCTGGTGCCCGCGCCCGAGGAACCGGTGACGGCGATGACGGGATGCTTGGTGGACATGTGCGTGCTCGCAGGAGAGTTGTTCGGTCGTGGTGTCGTCGTCTGCGTTCAGTCCGCGCGTCGTCAGTTCGCGCTCGGCCGGAACAGCGACCGCTCGTTGAACAGCGGCGACGAATAGCGGCGGTCGATGCCTTTGTCGTGCTCCCAGTGGTAACGCACGATGCGCTCCACTTCGTTCTTCGAGCCCAGGATCACCGGCACGCGCTGGTGCAGCTGGTGCGGCAGCAGTTCCATCAGGCGTTGGCGACCGGTCGACGCGGCGCCGCCCGCCTGCTCCACCAGGAAGCTGATCGGGCTGGCCTCGTACATCAGCCGCAGGCGCCCGGGCTTTTCCGGATCGCGGGTGTCGCGCGGATACATGAACACGCCGCCGCGCACCAGGATGCGATGCACCTCGGCCACCATCGACGCGATCCAGCGCATGTTGAAATCGCGGCCGCGCTCGCCCGACTTGCCGTCCTGGCACTCCGTGACGTAGCGATGCACCGGGATCTCCCAGAACCGCGCGTTGCTGGTGTTGATCGCGAACTCGCTGGTGTCCTCGGGGATGCGCAGGTTGGGGTGCGTCAGGATGAAATTGCCGACTTCGCGGTCGAGCGTGAAACCGTGCGTGCCCTTGCCGACCGTGACGACCAGCATCGTCGACGGGCCGTAGATCGCGTAGCCCGCGGCCACCTGCTCGATGCCCTTCTGCAGGAAGTCCTCGACTTTCGGCGCTTCCTTCCTGTCGTGACGCAGGATCGAGAAGATCGTGCCGACCGACACGTTGACGTCCGCGTTCGACGAACCGTCGAGCGGATCGAAGACCAGCAGGAAGCGGCCGCGCGGGTACTCGGCCGGGATCGGGTACGGATCGTCGAGCTCTTCGGACGCCATGCCCGCGACCAGGCCGCCCCAGTCGCAGCTCTTCAGGATCACGTCGTTCGAGGCCACGTCGAGCTTCACCTGCTGCTCGCCCTGCACGTTCTCCGTGCCGGCCTTGCCGAGGTAGCCGCCGAGCGCGCCCTTCGCCGCCATCGACGAGATCGTCTTGACCGCCGCGGCGACGTCGATGAGCAGCGCCCCCAGGTCGCGCGAGCCCTCGATGCCTTCGAGTTGCTGGATCAGGAACTTGGAAAGTGTCGTGCGGCCGAGATGCATGGGCGTGCCCTTTCGCTGATCGTCAGTTGTTCGGTGTCGCTGCCGCGCCGGGGTCGAACACGCGGCTCGCGCGGATGTCGGGCGACTCGATCGTGCTGAGGTCGTCGACCGTCAGTTCCTTGTCGGGGTTCGCGAACAGCCGGCTCGCCTGCCGCAGCCGCGCCCGGTCGAGTGCGTTGCGCACGCTGCGGGCGTTGGCGAACTGTGGCTGGCGGATACGGCGCGCGAGGTACTCCTGGAACGCTTCGCGCGCGCCCGGCCCGAAGCGGTAGTTCTGCTGCTCGAGCAGCATCTCGGCGATCCGCAGCAGTTCGCCTTCAGTGAAGTCCGGGAATTCGAGGTGATGCGCTATGCGCGAGCGCATGCCGGGGTTCGACTGGAAGAACGTTTCCATGCGGTCGCCGTAGCCGGCGAGGATCACGACGAGGTCGTCGCGGTTGTTCTCCATCACCTGCATCAGGATCTCGATCGCTTCCTGGCCGTAGTCACGCTCGTTGTCGGGGCGGTAGAGGTAGTAGGCCTCGTCGATGAACAGCACGCCGCCCATCGCCTTCTTCAGCACCTCGCGCGTCTTGGGCGCGGTGTGGCCGACGTACTGGCCGACGAGGTCGTCGCGTGTCACGGCGACGAGATGGCCTTTGCGGATGTAGCCCAGTCGATGCAGGATCTGCGCCATGCGCAGCGCGACGGTCGTCTTGCCCGTGCCCGGATTGCCGGTGAACGACATGTGCAGGCTCGGTGTCTGCGCCTGCAGGCCCTGGTTCATGCGCAGGCGGTCGATCACGAGCAGCGCCGCGATGTCGCGGATGCGCGCCTTCACCGGGGCGAGACCGACGAGCTCGCGGTCGAGTTCGTCGAGCACGTCGCCGGCCTGCGATTGCGCCATCACTTCCGCGACGGTGCGTGCAGTTCGCACTCCCTCCGCTCCCTCTCCCGCGGCAGCTGCGGAAGTGCCGGAAGGGACGGAAGTGGGAGGAGGTGACTGAGCCAGGAATGTTGTACATGGCCATTGCCTGCCGTTACTTGCGGTAGCGCTCGCCTTCCGCGCGCTCGGCTTCGTACCCGCGGATGGTGTAGCGCATCGTGCGCCCGTTCGTCTCCTGGCGCACCAGGCCGAAGCCCGGCTCGACCGGCGGCCGATTGACGATGAAACTCATCGCGATCGTTTCCACGCCGCGCGTCGAATCGAACGCCACCAGCCGGATGTAGTGCTGCGGGAACGTGCTGCGACAGCTCTTGAGTTCCATCATCACGCCGGCCGCGTCGCTCAGGTCGAACATCGGCATGCCGAACATTTCCCAGTAGGTGTTGCGGGGATGCGGATCGTCGGTGTACTCGACGGCCCAGGCGTAACCCTTCTTCAGGCCGTACTCGATCTGCAGCGTGATCTCGGCGTCCGTCAGGTCGGGGAGGAAGCTGAACTGGCCCTGCGTCAGGCGCCCGGTCGGATTGGTCATCATGGTCGTGGTCTCCGTGCGTGCAGGGGTCAGTTGGACGCAGTCGGCGTGACGGCGTAGTCGGAGGTATCCGTCGACGTGTAGTTGAACGTGATGTCGCCCCACGTATCGAGCGCCTGCTTCAGCGGCGTGCAGAACTGCGCCGCCTTCTTCAGGATCTCCGGGCCTTCGTTGAGGATGTCCTTGCCTTCGTTGCGCGCCTTCACCATGGACTCGAGCGCCACGCGATTGGCCACGGCGCCCGCCTGGATGCCGGCCGGGTGACCGATCGTGCCGCCGCCGAACTGCAGGATCACGTCGTCGCCGAACAGGTCCAGCAACTGGTGCATCTGGCCGGCGTGAATACCGCCGCTCGCGACCGGCATGACCTTCTTCAGGTCGGCCCAGTCCTGGTCGAAGAACAGGCCGCGCGGCAGGTCCTGCTTCGTGTAGCTGTCGCGGCAGACGTTGTAGTAACCCTGCACGGTGAGCGGGTCGCCTTCGAGCTTGCCGACAGCCGTGCCGGTGTGCAGGTGATCGCAGCCGGCCAGCCGCAGCCACTTCGCGATGACGCGGAAGCTGACGCCGTGGTTCTTCTGCCGCGTGTACGTGCCATGGCCGGCGCGGTGCATGTGCATGAGCATGTCGTTCTTGCGGCACCAGTTGGCCATGCTCTGGATGGCCGTCCAGCCGATCACGAGGTCGACCATGACGATGATCGAGCCGAGGTCCTTGGCGAACTCGGCGCGCTCGTACATGTCCTCCATCGTCGCGGCGGTGATGTTCAGGTACGAGCCCTTCACCTCACCGGTCGCTGCGCTCGCCTTGTTCACGGCGTCCATCACGTAGAGGAAGCGATCGCGCCAGTGCATGAACGGCTGCGAGTTGATGTTCTCGTCGTCCTTCATGAAGTCGAGGCCGCCCTTCAGGCCTTCGTACACGACGCGGCCGTAGTTGCGGCCCGACAGGCCGAGCTTCGGCTTGGTCGTGGCGCCGAGCAGCGGCCGGCCGAACTTGTCGAGACGCTCGCGCTCGACGACCAGGCCCGTGGGCGGGCCCTTGAACGTCTTCACGTACGCGACCGGGACGCGGATGTCCTCGAGGCGCGCGGCCTTGAGCGGCTTGAAGCTGAACACGTTGCCGATGAGGCTCGCGGTCATGTTCGCGATCGAGCCTTCTTCGAACAGGATGAGGTCGTAGGCCACCCAGGCGAAGTACTGGCCGGGGGTGCCCGGCACCGGCTCGACCTTGAAGGCCTTGGCACGGTAGCTGTCGCAGGCGGTGAGGCGATCGGTCCACACCACGGTCCAGGTCGCAGTGCTGGATTCGCCGGCCACGGCGGCCGCGGCCTCGATCGGGTCCACGCCTTCCTGCGGCGTGATGCGGAACAGGCAGATCGTGTCCGTTTCCTTGGGGACGTAATCGGCGTCCCAGTACCCCATCTGGCGGTACTTCAGGACGCCGGCGCTGTAGCGCTTCTTCTTGTCGGTGATCTGGGTGCTGTTGCCGACGATTTCAGGTGCGGTGGCCATGCCGGGCCCTCTGGTGGGGTGAGAACGTGGCCCCAATGTAGGAGGCTCGATCATTTAGCTGAAGTCATATATTCTGATCCCAGCATTCTGAATTACTGAATGCTCAGGAAATAGGGGACGCTCACCTATTTCCAGAAATCGGTGAGCGTCCCCTATTTCCTCGCCACCTCGCCATTCCAATGAAAAACGTGTCTTTGCGGCAATTGCGGGTCTTCGCCTCGGTCGCGAAGCACCTGAGCTTTGCCCGCGCGGCCGAGGAACTGAACCTCTCGCCCCCGGCAGTTTCCATGCAAATCAAGGAGTTGGAGGTCGAGGTCGGCCTGCCGCTCTTCGACCGGACCAGCCGCAAGGTCTCGCTGACCACCGTGGGCGAGTACCTGCTCGCCTACACCCGCCGCGTGCTGGTCGCCATGCGCGACGCCGAGGACGTGGTCGCCCGGTTCCGTGGCCTCAAGACCGGCGTACTCGACGTGGGCATGGTCAGCACGGCCAAGTACTTCGTGCCGCGGATGCTCGCCAACTTCCGGGACGATCATCCCGGCGTCGAGATCCGGCTGCAGGTCTGCAACAAGCGCGACGAGGTCGTGACGCTGATGCAGCAGGGCACGGTCGAGCTCGCGATCATGGGGCGGCCGCCGCAGTCGTGGCCCACTCGCGCCGAGCCGTTCGCGATGCACCCGCACGTGCTGGTGACGGCAGTCGATCATCCGTTCACGCAGATGGAACGCGTGCCGGCCCGGGCGCTGCAGGAAGAAGGCTTCATCGTGCGCGAGCCGGGCTCGGGCACGCTCGCGGCGCTCGACGAATACATGACGGCGCACCACATGAAGGCGCGCGTCGCGATGCAGATGTCGAGCAACGAGGCGATCAAGCAGGCCGTGATGGCCGGCATGGGCATCTCGCTGCTGTCGCTGCACACGCTGGGGCTGGAGCTCGATCACGGCTTGATCGCAGTGCCCGAGGTCGAGGGCCTGCCGGTGATGCGGCGCTGGCACGTCGTCAACAACCTGTCGAAAACGCTCTCCCCGGCCGCCGAGGCGTTCCGTTACTTCATCCTGGAGCGCGGCGAGAGCTTCCTGGCCGAGCAGTTCGCGCGGCACGACGTTGCGCACCCCGTTAGCGCGCTAGCGACCGAACGCTGAACAATGGCCGTAAACGGATTTGCAACGGTCATACCACGGTGATACCGTCCTGGTATGAAAATCGCAATTTCGGTGCCGGACGAGGTGTTCGAAGCCGGTGAACACCTGGCGCGCCAGCTCGGTGTTTCCCGCAGCCAGCTGTACAGCGATGCCCTGGCCACCTACCTCAGTGCACGCGGTGCCAAGGAGGTGACGGCGCGACTCAATGCGATTTTCGCCGCACAGTCGTCAGCTTTGGACCCTGCCCTGCATCGCGCGCAGATACAGTCTCTTGCCGATGAAGCGTGGTGATATCTGGTGGGCCTCGCTGCCGGCACCGACGGGATCCGGCCCCGGATTTCGCCGGCCTGTGCTGGTACTCCAGTCCGACCCATTCAATCAGAGCCGCATCGCGACCGTGGTCGTGGCAGCCATTACCTCGAACCTCGCACTGGCGGAGGCACCCGGAAACGTGCGTCTTGGGCGCAGCGACTCAGGATTGTCGAAAGCCTCGGTGGTCAACGTGTCGCAGATCGTAACGCTTGATCGCAGCGTGCTGACACAGAGAATCCGCGCAGTCCCGGGCACGACCATGCGCCACGTGGACGAAGGCTTGCGGCTCGTTCTCGGGCTTTGACTCTTTCCGCTGCGGATCCAGGCATGAAAATCAGTGCGGGCTGAGCAAGGTCAGTTCGGTCCTGCCCAACAGGCGCAGAAAGCCGCGGTCAAAAGTGGCAAGGTGCTCGCCCAGGGTCTGCACGGCCGCGGCAATCCACGCATCGGGCACGTCATTGCCGCTGGCAGAGTGCTCTCGCAACAGCCGACAGAATGCGGGCCATTCGCGGCCGAGCTCGACCATTTCCACGCCGGGCACCGCGAGCAATGAATCGATGAAGGCGATAGCGGCATGCGATGGCGCGGGTTTGCGGAACACCTTCGCATGAGTGGCAAGGCGGATGAAACCCGACACCGCCATCGGCAGCAGGACGAAGCTTCGCCCGGTCGCGACACCGGACAAACCGGCCCGGACGCAGGCCAGCGCAACTTCGTGCTGCGGATGATCGGGCCGGAATGCCGCCAACAGCACGTTGACGTCAGGTGTCATCGTCAGCTGCGTCTGCAAGGGACCGATTGGAGAGGGGATCCACGCCCTGCACCAGGCCGCCGCGACCTTCGTACACGGCAATTTCTGGCTCTGCCACCTTCCCGGCGCCACCGGCGTCGCACCCTCAACCGCAGGCGCAGTCCGTCTTCGATGAGCCCAGTGAGGCTCCGGCCTTCACGGGCCGCAAGTGCCTTGGCACGCACCAGCAACTCGTCATCGAGGTCCAGCGTCGTTTTCATGGGGGGCAATTATACAGAAATCTGTACTCCGGCCGTCGACGCGTATTTGCGACGAATTCCTACAGATTGAAAAACTGCAGCTCGCCGAACTCGAACTCCTTGCTGCAGCAACCGGGCCCGGGTTCGCCGAGCTTCGCAGCCATCGCCCTCGCTTCCTGCAGGCATTCCGCATAGCGACGCACGCGCTCCGCGGTGGGCAGCGCGGTCTGCTCACAGCCCCTGGACTCGAGCGCGGCTTCGATCGAAAAGCGTTCGTGCTGTTCCTGGAACTGGCGATGCGTCCACATGCCCGTCGGCGGATCGAACTCGTACAGCGGCAGGAAGCAGTGCCCGGCTCGCGCGACGAAATCGACGGCGTCCGTGATGAACTGGGCGTCCGCGTCGTCCATCGCGTAATGAAACCCGACGCGGCACCAGCCGGGCTTGATGCCCTGGAAGCCCTTGCGCACCCAGTCGCGGTACTGCTCCGACGTCGTCTCGTCGATGCCCAGCAGGCGGTGACCGTACGGGCCGGCGCACGAACAACCGGCGCGCGACTGGATGCCGAACAGGTCGTTGAGCAGCACGGTCACGAACTTGGGATGGAGATAGCGCCCGCGCGCATCGCGCAGGTTGAACGACACGATGCCGATGCGGCGCTGCGGATCGAGGTTGCCCAGGATCTCGATGCGCTCGTCTGCCGACCACTGCTGCATCGCCCGACGCAACAACTCCTGCTCGCGCGCCTCGATGCGCTCGACGCCGACTTTCTGCTTGAGGTCCATCGCAAGCGCCGCTTTCATCGTCTGCAGCACGCCCGGCGTGCCGGCTTTCTCGCGCTCCTCGATGTCCGCGATGAAATCCTGGTCCAGCGGGCTCACGTAATCGACCGTACCGCCGCCCGCGACGCTCGGCGGCAGGTCGCGTGAATACAGCCGCTCGTTGAAGACGAGCACGCCGCTCGAACCCGGACCGCCGAGGAACTTGTGCGGCGAGAGGAAGACGGCGTCGTACGAGTCGTCACCGCCCTCCGCGTCCGGCGCAGGATTCATGTCGATTTCGACGTAGGGTGCGCTCGCGGCATAGTCGAAGCAGGCGTACGCATCGTGAGCATGCAGCAGCTTCGCAATCTCGCGCGTGGGCGAACGCATGCCGGTGACGTTGGACGCCGCCGAAAACGAACCTATGCGCAGGCGGCCCTGGTACTCGGGCAGACGCAGCAGGTGCTGCAGGTGCTCGAGGTCCACGCCGCCATCGGACGCGAGGTTCACCTCGACGACCGTGGCGAGGCCCTGCCGCCAGGTGACTTCGTTGCTGTGATGCTCGTAGGGCCCGACGAAGACCACGGGCTGCTGCGATTGCTGAAAACGGCGAAACTCCTCGAACTTCGCGTCGCCCATGAAGGCACGCAGCTGGTCCCCCACCACTTTGCGCGTGGCAGGCGGCAACGCGACGCCGAGGATCTGCTGCAGCTTGTCGATCGCACCGGTCGCACCCGTGCCGCACGCCACGATGCGCCCGTGCGGGCCGGCGTTTACCGCGCGCTTGATGGTGCGCTCCGCTTCGTGCAGCAGGCGGCTCATGCTGCGGCCCGTCAGGTCGTCTTCCGTGTGCGTGTTGGCGTAGATGCGCTGCAGGTGCTGCAGGTAGCGCTCGACGAACAGCAGGCAGCGGCCCGACGCCGTGTAATCGCAGTAGACCATCAGCCGGCGGCCAAAGGGCGTCTCGAACGCCGAATCGATGCCGACGATCTGCGAACGCAGGAAATCGAAGGTCAGGGTGGAATTCATGAGGTGATTCTAGCCGTCCGGGCTGCCAGCAGCGCCGGCGATTGGCTTGTGACCGTCCAACTGCTCCTTGACCGCCAGCCCACCGCGCAGCCAGGGGTAACCATCCTTCGCCATTTCGTAGCCGCGCTCAAAGAGTCCCTGCATGTAGGCGCGATCGTAGAACTCAGTCGACCCAAGCGTGAAGTCGTCGGGAATGCGCGCGAGGTTCAAGCCGAGGTCGTCACCGTGGCTGTTCGCGAAAATCTGGACGGCGTCGTTCAAACCGCGCGTCAACAGCATCGACTCCATGGAGCGCATGAGAATCGACGAAAAGCTGGGCTCGACCTCCTCCCACGCGGGCGCGCCGTCCGGGTCCCGGCTCAAAGCCGAGATCGAGTTTTCGAGCAGGGGGGACACCCGGGTCCGGAGCGCCGTCCATGTCGGGTACGCGCGCCCGTTCCGGATCACATACACCTGCGGCCGACCCTGCACCCGGAACCGCTCGGTGACACGCTTCCAGTCGACTCCCGCGGGACCAAGGAACAGCTGGGCCGTCACACCACCATCGACATGGATTTCGTCGTAGCGCACTCCTCCGGACTCGACACTTATCCGCACCGGCGGGAATACACCGGGAATTGACGCCGATGCGAGGATCAGGTCGCCGATCACCTGCCTGGCGTTCGGCGCCCCGCTGCCTGCAATCTTCGTCAGGTCCCAGACAACGGGTCGCCCTGCGTTCAGGTTGGTCGTGCCGATCAGGAGCTTCCGGCCCTTGCGGCCCTCCGCGGCTATCCGCGCAATCTCATCTTCGCCGAGGTACAGGTCGATCAAGCGGCGCAGCGGTGCCGGGTCCATGATGGAATCGCTTGCCAGCGCCTGGAGTACGCCTAGACGCGTGACCAGGTCCTTCGACGAGAAACTCGAATAGATGTCGCGGAGCGATCCGTCGTACGCGGGCCCCAGGAAGGCAAACGGCGCAATCATCGCGCCGGAACTGACGCCGGTGACCACTTGAAACTCGGGACGCGTGCCGGCGGCCGTCCAGCCGACGAGCAGGCCGGCACCGAACGCGCCATCGACGCCACCGCTCGAAATCACGAGGTAATCGTGCGGTCGATCCATCAGGCCGGCACAGCAGACGCCGTTTTCGTCTTCGGACAACGACAGCCAGTCGCGAAATGCCGCGGATGGGTCGTCGCCCCAGTAACGCACGTCGGCGGGCAGGCCAGGCACGATCGCCTGGTCGGTGCGCTTTGCGGGCAGTGGATGCCGGACCGGCTCGGCGGCACACCCTAGCAGCCCGAGAGCGTGCACAAACAGGAGCAGCGCGATGCGCGCTGGTGCACGTCGCAAGGTGAATGCGGCCAACGTCATGGGGCAGCGACTCTAGCACCGATGAGACATCCGAGCCCGCCCGGTGACCTGCGCACCGATGGCAGGCCAGCCGTCCGGGCTGCCAACTCTGCGTATTTTCGGCTGCCCGACCGGAGCGGGAAAATTGGACTCCCACGAGGGCACAGGGAGGCGTGCGATGACGCACAAACAGGTCCTGTTCCGCTCCGCCGCGCGGGAGAAGATCCTGCGGGGCACCCAGCAACTGGCCGAAGCCGTGCGCATCACGCTCGGGCCGAAGTCGAAATCGGTCCTGATCCAGAAGAAGTGGGGCCTGCCGCTCGTCTGCAACGACGGCGTCACCATCGCCAAGGAGTTCGAACTGCGCGATCCCGAGGAGAACCTCGGCGCGCAGATGCTGCGGCAGGCTGCCGAGAAAACCGGTGACGCCGTGGGCGACGGCACCAGCACGGCCACCGTGCTGGCGCATGCGATCTTCGCCGACGGGGTCCGCAACGTGACCGCCGGCGCCAGCGCCATCGACATCAAGCGCGGTCTGGATCGCGCGGTGGAGGTTGCGGTGGCCGCGCTCGCCGCGAT
Organism: uncultured Gammaproteobacteria bacterium; assembly: GCA_963827615.1. Lineage (GTDB taxonomy): Bacteria > Pseudomonadota > Gammaproteobacteria > Steroidobacterales > Steroidobacteraceae > RPQJ01. Next base: position 24,011 of record CAWHCA010000015.1, read on the forward strand.
GTCGCGCAAGGTCAGCACCCGCAAGGAAAAGGCCCAGGTGGCGACCATTTCTGCGCACAACGACGCGGCGATCGGAGAACTCGTCGCCGACGCCATGGAGAAGGTGGGCGACGAAGGCGTGATCACGGTCGAGGAGTCGAAGACCACCGAGACCGTGCTCGAGGTGGTGGAAGGCATGCAGTTCGACCGCGGCTACACCTCGCCCTACTTCATCACCGACTCGGAGCAGATGGAGGCCGTGCTCGACGAGCCGTACGTGCTGCTGACCGACCGCAAGATCAACCTGCTGAAGGACCTGATCCCGTTGCTCGAGCAGGTCGCGAAGTCGGGCCGGCCGATCCTGTTCGTCGCCGAGGACTTCGAAGGCGAGGCGCTGGCGACCCTGGTCGTCAACCAGATCCGCGGCGTGCTGAAGAGCGTGGCGGTCAAGGCGCCCGGCTTCGGCGACCGCCGCAAGGCGATCCTGGCCGACATGTCGGTGCTGACCGGCGGCGAGCTGGTTTCCGAGGAACTCGGCAAGCGCCTCGAGGATGTGCAACTGGCAGCGCTCGGCCGGGCCAAGCGCGTGGTCGTCGACAAGGACACGACGACGATCATCGGTGGCGCGGGCGCACGGTCCGCCATCGACGGCCGGATGACGCAGATCCGCCACGAAATCGAGAAGGCGTCCAGCGACTACGACCGGGAGAAGCTCGAAGAGCGCCTGGCCAAGCTGGCCGGCGGCGTGGCCGTGATTCGCGTCGGCGCGCCCTCGGAATCGGAGATGAAATCGAAGAAGGACGCGCTCGACGATGCGATCAGCGCAACCAAGGCGGCGGTGGCCGAAGGGATCGTCCCGGGCGGCGGCCTCGCCCTGATCCGCTGCATCGATGCCGTGGCGAAGCTCGAAGCCCAGGCGGAAGGCGACGAGCGAACCGGCGTGGCGTGCCTGAGGCGGGTGCTCGAAGCGCCTGCACGCCAGATTGCCGAGAACTCGTCGGTGGACGGCGGCGTGGTCGTCGCTCGCATGATGGCGGGTACCGGCGCCGCGGGCTTCGACGCAGCGCGCAAGGAGTACGTGGACCTCTACGAGGCCGGCATCGTCGATCCGACCAAGGTCGTGCGCGTGGCGCTGGAAAACGCGGTCTCCGTGGCCGGCGTGCTGCTGCTGACCGAGGCGACGATGACCGAGATCCCGGACAAGGAGAAGCCGCCGCTGCCTGAGGGTGCAGATCTCTGAGGAGAACAACCATGTTGCATGAGCATCGTTCGATCACCCAGGTCGGGTCGCCCGACCCTGAACTGCGCAACTCCCCGATTGCCGTCGAAGAAGACATCGATACCGATGTGGTGCGGCAGCAGGAGCCCGGCGCAGCGGTGTGCTGGTTCAACGGCGCGGAATTCCGCAACGGCGATTTCGTCGCGAGCGGCTCGCAGGTCCTGCGGTGCAGCTACGGCGTCTGGGTCGACGCGGGCTCGACGATCGACGACCGCAGTCCGTAATCCGGAGTGACGGGCGACGGCGGCAGCCAGAACCGGACCACGGCTCCCTCCTCGCCGTCGGTCCGGTTGCCCGCTTCGAGCGTGCCGCCGTGCGCCTCCACGATCTCGCGGCACAGCGTCAGGCCGAGCCCGCTGCCGGCTGGCTTGGTCGAATAGAACGGCAGCAACGCGTTGGTCAGCACGTCGGGGCTCATGCCCGAGCCACGGTCGCGCACCTCGACCGTCCAGCCGCCACGCGCCGGGCGGACCGACACGATGGTCGACGACGGCGGCGAGCCTGCTTCCGTGGCGTTCTTGAGCAGGTTGATCATGACCTGCTCGAGTTGCGATTCGTCGAACCACCCCATCTCGCCGGGCACGATGCCATCGAGCGCAAACGGCGCGACGGCCTGCAGCGAATCGAGGAAGCGGCGCCAGTCGACGTGCGCGGGGCGCGGCTGCGGCAGCTTGGCGAAGCGCGAGTACCCGTCGACGAACTGCGCCAGGTGCGACATGCGCTCCTCGATCGCGCCGAACACGCGCTGCAGTTGCGCCGTGTCCGGTTGCAGCGCGAGGCGCTGGCCCGACTGCGCCAGCGACGCGATCGGCGCGACGGAATTGTTGATCTCGTGCGCGATGACGCGGATCACGCGCTTCCAGATCGCGACTTCCTGGGCGTTGACCTCGCGCGTGAGCTGCTTCAGCAGGCGCAGGCGGTGCGGCTGCCCGTTCAACAGGAATTGCCGGTGCGAGACGTGGAACACCTCGGCTTCGTTCCTGATCGTCGCCGTGAACAGCCGGTCGCGATTGTCCTCGAGCGCCTCGCGCAGCGAGGCTGGCATCGGCTCGAGCAGCGGTGCGAGCGCAAGCCCTTCGAGCTTGCGGCCGGCAGACAGCAACTGCCGGGCCGCGAGATTCGCGTACAGGATCGTGCCGGTGGCGTTCGTCAGGAGCAGCGCCAGCGGCGACGCCTGGATCACGGTGTCGAGCAGCAGTTCGCGCTGGTAGAGATCCTGGCGCTGGCTGCGCAGCGTGCCGCCGAGCGCGTTGTAGGCAGTCACCAGCCTGCGCCATTTGGCATCCCGCGGTTCCGCGATGCTCACGCTGTAGTCCGCGTCGTGCAGGCTCGAGATGCCGTCGGCGAGGGAGTCCAGCAGCGACTCCTGCGCGTGCAGCGAGCGCCGTACCCACCAGGCCAGTGTCGCGTAGGCGATCGTCGCGAACACCAGCGCCGCGACACGGTACGGCCACGCGATGTCCGCCAGGGCGAGGGCGACGAGCGTCAACAGCCCCAGCGCGACGAGGAAGAGCGTGACCCGCCGCTGCCGCATGATTCAGCGTCCGTCCTGGCTGCCGGGCGCGATGCCGAGTTTCTCCATGCGCCGGTACAGCGACTGGCGCGAGAGCCCCAGGTCGCGCGCGGCCTTGGCGATCACGCCCTCGTGGCGCGTGAGCGCATTTTCGATTTCGCTCGCGGTCGGGCTCGCGCGTGGCAAGCGTTTCCCACGACCCCGTGGTGCCCGATCCCGGCAGCATCAGGTCGGCCGCTGCGATGCGCGTCGTGCCTGCAAGCAGGCAGGCACGTCGGATGCTGTTGCGCAGTTCGCGCACGTTGCCGGGCCAGTCGTAACGCATCAGCGCGCGCTCGGCATCCGGCAGCAGCGCATACCCGGGCTCGAGAAAGTGCCTTGCCAGCGGCAGGATGTCGTCGCGACGGTCGGCGAGCGGCGGTACCTGCAATTCGATGACGTTGAGCCGGTAGTAGAGGTCTTCGCGGAAGCGGCCCTGCCGGATCGCTTCCGCCGAGCGGTGTGTTGGTCGCTGAGACGATCCGGACGTTCACCTTGCGGGTCTGGCTGGATCCGAGCCGCTCGAACTCGCCGGTCTGCAGCACCCGCAACAGCTTGGCCTGCCCCGCCAGGGGCAGATTGCCGATCTCGTCGAGGAACAGCGTGCCGCCGTTCGCAGCCTCGAAGCGGCCTTCGCGTGCCTTCGACGCGCCGGTGTACGCGCCTGCCTCCGCGCCGAACAGCTCGCTTTCGAGCAAGTCTGCCGGCAACGCGCCGACGTTCACCCGCACGAACGGGCCGCCCTTCGACGCGGAGTTGGCCTGGATGATCTCGGCCAGGATTTCCTTGCCCGCGCCGTTGGGGCCCGTGACGAGCACCGGCACGTCTGCCTTGGCCACCTGCGTGGCCATCTGCACGACGGCGTGCATGGCGGCGCTGCGATACACGATGCCGCGCAGGTCGAATCGCGCGGCGAGTTCGGCGTGCGATCGATCGACGCGTGCCAGGCGCTCACGCTCCGCCGCCAGCGCAGTGTGCAGCTGCAGCAGGTTGCGCACCGTCGTCACCAGCCGCGCGTTGTCCCACGGCTTGGCGAGGTAATCCGCGGCGCCCTCCTTCACGAGTTCGACCGCGGTTTCGAGCTGCGTCCACGCGGTGAGCAGGACCACCGGCAGGTCGGGTTGCACCGCCCGCAGCGAGCGGAACAGCGCGATGCCTTCGTCGCCCGAAGTCGCCTCGCGCTGGAAGTTCATGTCCTGGATGACCAGGTCGATGCCGCCCCGCGCCACGCGTTCGAGACCTGCGCGCGGCGTGGCGACGCATTCGACCTTCGCACCCTCGAGCGTCAGCAGGACGTCGAGCGCCGTGCGCACGGCATCGTTGTCGTCTATGACCAGTAGCGTGCGACCCTGCATTCGGCTGGCTGCAACCTGTTCCGCGTGAAGTTCAGACCGTGCGGGTGGCAATCGCCGGCGAGACCAGCGCGGCACGCCGTGCAGGCCGGAGCGCCGCCGCGAGGCTGACGATCCAGAGCCCAACCACCCCGATGACCAGATAATAGAGCTTCAGTCGCGGGAGTTCGAACGTCGTGCTGAGCCAGTACCCCAGCACCAGCGCCAGCACGCAGCCAAGGGCCACGCCCAGCGACGTGATCAACCAGTTCTCGGCCAGGAAATACTGCAGGATGTCGGTGCGACGGGCGCCCACAGCGCGACGGGTGCCGATCTGCTTGGTGCGCGTGCTGACGTTGAACGCCGCCAGCCCGAAAATGCCGAGCGCCGCAATGCCCAGCAGCAGGGCGATGACCACGCTCAGGTACACGGCCATGGCGCGGTCGTCCGCGTAGGTGTTGGCCGCGATGTACTCCAGCGAGCGCACCTTGAGGATCACGCGCCCGTTGTCCATCTTGTTCAGGGCTTCCTCGGCCTGTTTCATCATCGCATCGCGCTGACCCGGTTTCGCACGAACCATGTAGCGCGCATACGTCTCGTCGGGGATCACCGGGAACAGACCGACGTTGCCGACCTTGTCCCACCCCGGCCACGAGCCGTGCATGTGGTCGATGATGCCGAGGATCGTGACCGGCTGGCTGGTGCCGGTATAGATCGTCTTGCCCAGGGCAGACTCCTTCGGGAACAGCTCCTTCGCCACATCCTGCGTGACCAGGATTCCCGAGGGTGAGAACGAACTGTTGCGGGGCGGCTTCGTGACGATCGTGGCATCGAAGTTGCGCCCTTCGGTCAGCGTGACCCCGAACGTGTCGAGGCCCTGCTCGTCCACCTCGAAATAGTTCATGTCCGCGCGCCGGCCCTTTTCATTGGGCTCGGTGAATACCGAGGTGCTGGATCCGCCACCCGACAGCGGCACGGCATTGACGACCGTGGCTGCTGCGACGCCAGGCAGGCTGCGCAGGACAGCCAGGTCCTCGCGCATCGTCACTTCGCCCTGGTAGCTGTCGCTCGAGGGTACCCACCCGACGAAGAAGATGTTGGGCACGTCGACGCCCGGGTCGCGATTCACCTTCTCGAACCGCTGCACGATGATGAACAGCGAATTGACGACGATCGCGAGCGCCAGGGCGATCTGCAGCGCCACCAGGATGGCGCCCGTCGGGCTGCGGCGCAGCGAACTGAGGATCGGCTTGATGTCCATGTTCGGGGTGTCCTTCGAACTTACTGCGTCTTGAGGTAGACGGCCGGCGCGGTGCGGCCGATTCGCCACGAGGGGTACAGCCCCGCGATCGCTCCGGCGAGCAGCGCAAGCGCGAGCGTGACGAGAACGATGACCGGATCGATCTGGGTCAGTCGCTCATACGAGCTGCCGTTGAAATCCGAGCTGTAGATCGCGCGGATGCCGGCCAGTCCGCCCACCGCGAGCAACAAGCCGAGCACGCCGCCGGCGAGGCCGAGCAGCAGGACCTCCGTCATGTGCTGGCGGACGATGTCGCGCCGGCTCGCCCCGAGCGCGCGACGCAGCCCGGTGAGCGGCGCTGCATTCAGGAACTTGGCGAGCAGCAGGCCCACGACGTTGACGAGGCACACGCCAAGGAACATCAGCGCGATGCCGATCAGCACGCGGTTGTCCTTCTGCACGACCTCGTTCCGGTCCAGCCATTGCTCGACGTCGTAGAGGCGGTTGTTGAGCTTGCGTGGCATGCGTCCCGCAGCCTTCTGGCTGCGCGCGTAGTTGTCGACGAACGCCTGGAACTTGTCGCGATCGGCCGCCGTGGGCAATTCAGCCCAGAACTGCAGCCACACACATTCCGAGTTGAGGAAGTCCTGGTAGCCCTCGCCGGTCTCCGGTTTCCAGCAATTGATGTTGCCATACACCGGCAATTCCAGTGCCTTGCCCCAGCCGTACGGCACGTAGGCATCCTCGGCCTCCTCGAATGCGCCGTTGTTGAGGTCGAAGAACTTGGGGCTCGGATTCCATGGCTTCAGGACGCCCACGACGCGGTACTCGACCTTGCCGAGCTTGAGCATCTGGCCGACGCTGTTCGCGCCGCCGAAGACCTTCTCGTTGGTCTCGTGATTCAACACGACGACGGGTTGCGGGCCTGCGTCGGCCGCGGCGTCCCAGCCCTGGCCGTAGGCGAACGGGGCGTCGAACATTCCGAAGAACTCGTGCGAGGTCACGCGCAGCTGGGAATTGAAAGGCTTCACGCCTTCGCGTGCCGGGATCAGCAGTGCGCCCGACTTGTACATCACTACGCTGCGCGACGCGGCCTTGGCGCCGTGCAGGAACATCGCGTCACGGTAGGTGAGGAGCTGCGGCGGTTGCTCCGGCTTCTCGTCGTCGTAGGGGCGTTCGGCACTCCACGTGTCGAGCGTCACCGCATAGAGCTGGCCGCTCTTCTGCGGGATCGGGTTGGTCGCCATCGCGTGGTAGATCGTGAACGTCACCGTGCAGACGGCGATGCCCAGCGCGATCGCGAGCACCATCAGCGCGGAGAGTCCCGGATGGCGCTTCATGCTGTCGAGCGCCAGGCGCAGGTCGTAGGAAAACATGGTCGGGTGCCTCCCTGTCCGGGATCAGCCGTAGGTCGCGTCGGCCGCCGTCGGGTGCAGCACCGTCACCGACGCCGGCGTCGAATGCGGCTCGTACGGCTTGTAGTCCGTGATCTGGCCGTCGATGACCTGCACGTTGCGGTGCGCGCGTCGTGCGAGTTCCGGGTCGTGGGTGACCATCACGATGGTGGCGCCCATGCCGTTGATCTGCTCGAGCAGGTCCATGACCTGGCGCGCCATCAGCGAATCGAGGTTGCCGGTGGGTTCGTCGGCGAGCAGCAACGCCGGATCGCCCGCGAGCGCGCGGGCAATGGCGACACGCTGCTGCTGGCCACCCGAAAGCTGTGAGGGCAGGTGCTTCGTGCGCGAGGAGAGCCCGACCAGGTCGAGCGCGGAGTTGATCCGCTCGCGCCGCTCGGCCGCCGGCATGCGGCGGTAGCGCAGCGGCACGTCGACGTTGTCGAACACGTTCAGGTCGGGGATCAGGTTGAAGCTCTGGAAGATGAACCCGATCTTGTGGTTGCGCACCTTCGAGCGCGCATCGTCGTCGAGCTTGCTCACGTCCACGTCGTCGAGGCGGTAGCTGCCGGAATCGAATGTCTCGAGCAGGCCCGCCACGTTGAGGAACGTGGTCTTGCCGGAGCCGGAGGGCCCGGTCACCGCGACGAATTCGCCCTTGTCGACCTTGAGGCTGAACTCGCGCAGCGCATGCGTCTCGAGCAGGTCCGTCCGGTAGGCCTTCGTCACCTGGGTCATTTCGAACATGGTTCGTCCTCTTGCGTTCGTTCGTCAGTCCGCGAGCATCACGCGCGGCGCATTCTTGAAATCTTCGGTGTCCGAAATCACGACCTGGTCGCCCGCGGCGAGGCCGTCGACGATTTCGATCTCGCGCACGCTCACGGCGCCGGTCTTGATCGGACGCTGCTCGGCGACGCCGTCCTGCACGACATAGGCCGTGGCGCCACCGCCGGCTTCGTAGAAGCCGCCGCGCTCCACCTTGAGCACGTTGTCGCGCTTGTCCATCAGGATGCGCACCGAGACGCGCTGGTTCTGGCGCAGGCCCGCCGGGATTTCGCGCAGTCGCACGCGACCGGTGACTTCGCCCTGGCGCACTTCCGGCGAGATCGCGCTCACTTCGCCCGCGTACGTCTTGCCGCCGTACGACACGTCGGCCTGCATGCCGACGCCGATGGTCCCGGCGTAGGTCTCGGCGACGCGGAACTCGATTTCGAGCGCAGACAGGTCGACGACGGTGAGGAGCGCGGCATCCTGCTGCACGGCGGCCTTCTGCGTCACCGCGAGGTTGCCGACCATGCCGTCGACCGGGGACTTCACCGCGAGTTCGCCGACCCGGCGCTCGAGATCCTCGACCAGCAGCTGCTGCCGGTCCCGCTGCAGGCGTCGTGTCTGCAACTCGAACTCGAGGCCTTCCTTCTCCAGGCCCGCGGTTTCGACCGCGTGGTGATGCGTGAGCTTCGCCTCGTCGAGTTCGTCCTGGGCGCGCTGGTAATCCCGCTGGCTGATGATCCGCTGGTCCCACGACGTCTGCGCCCGGGCAAATTCCCGCTCGGCGGCACGGATCGCGACGCCGGCCATGTCCGCGGTCTGCTGGCTCTGCAGGATCTTGCGGCGCACGTCGATCTCCTGGCGGCGCAGGTCGACGACGAGGCTCTCGAGCGTGGCGCGCTCGCGCTCGAATTCGTTCCTCAAGCCGGGACTTTCGACGGTCGCGAGCAGGTCGCCCTTCTTGACCGCGTCGCCCGCATTGCGGTTGAGGGTCACGGTGCCGGCCGCAGGCGCATACATCGTGGGACTGACGGCAGCCACGACGGTGGCCTGCGCCGCGACGTCGCTCAGAAATTCACCGCGTGTCACCGTCGCGATGCGCACGCGATCGAGGGCAACGGTCGCGTCCGTCGACGCCCAGCCCTTCAGGAACCACACCAGGACCGCCGCACCGAGCACGAGCAGCGCGACAGCCGCGGCGATGCGGACGCGTCGATCGTGCTGCCATCCGGTGGCCTGCTCGACGACGCGATCCTGACCGTCGGTGCTGCGCATGCCCGGCGCGGCAATCTTGTCTGGAGTTCGCTTGAGGCGTGGCGATTGACATGTCACTGGCTTGGATGCGGGAGACTACGGTTTAGTTTGCAGGGATCGTGCCAGCCACCGCCGATCGCGCAAGGCCATGTTTTAGAAGTTATTTATGGCTGCGCGCAGGATCGGTGCGCAGTGTCCGGGTGTCCGCTCGCAGTCGGCGGACACTTTTCGCGGACACTTCCCCGCCGCCGGACGGAAATGACATAGTTCGACTCCACCGCAGGAGATCGACAGCATGGATATTCGCGGGCAACGTCGCAGCTCGAACATCGAAGACCGCCGAGGCATGTCGCCCGTGCGCAAGGGCGTGGGCCTCAGCGTGGGCGGGATCCTGTTCCTGATCGTGCTGAGCTTCTTCGGCATCAACCCGCTGCCCTTCCTCGGGGTCGCGACCAAGCAGGCGCCGGTGGAGATGCAGCAGTCGTCGCAGCCCTACCAGGAGTCAGCGGCCGAAGCGCAGCTGAGCGAACTTGCGGGCGTGACGCTGGCGCAGACCGAAGAAACCTGGGGCAAGCTCTTCGGTGGCAAGTACCCGCCGCCGACCATGGTGATGTTCAGCGGCCAGACGCCGTCGGCGTGCGGCACGGGTCAGGCGGCGATGGGGCCGTTCTATTGCCCGCTCGACCAGAAGGTCTACCTCGACCTTTCGTTCTTCCAGGAACTCGAGCAGAAGTTCGGCGCCCCCGGCGATTTTGCCCAGGCCTACGTGATTGCCCACGAAGTCGGTCATCACGTGCAGAACGTGACGGGCACGGCCGAGAAAGTGCAGCAGGCGCAGCAGCGTGCGAGCAGCAAGGCCGAGGCGAACCAGTACTCCGTGATGCTGGAATTGCAGGCGGATTGCTACGCCGGCGTGTGGGCGCGCGACGCGGCGCCGCGCCTCAACATCACCCAGCAGGACATCGACGAAGGCATGCGCGCTGCGACGGCCATCGGCGACGACACGCTGCAGCGCGCAACCCAGGGCCGCGTCGTGCCCGATGCGTTCACGCACGGCACGGCGGAACAGCGCAGCCGCTGGCTGATGACGGGGATGAATTCGGGCGATCCGAACGTCTGCGATACGTTCAACGCAAGCCAGCTTTGAGCTTCGTTGCCTTTCCAGTCCTGGGAAAGGCAGATAGTCGCTGGCTGCAGGCGTCCGATCCGGCATGTCCTGTCGCGCTTGGAAAGGCAGACACGCGCGCGCCAGGACATGCCGGATCGGACGCCTGACGTCACGCGCCTGAGCGAGCATTTCCGCCAAGCGGAAAAGCTCGCACGGCGCAAGTGGCCGTCGCAGTTCGTCTTACCTCGCCCCCCCGCTGCAGCGGGCGAGAGAGTTCACAAGTCGACCTTACCGCCGTACCCCGTCAGCTCGAGGTAGCCGCGGCCGGCTTCCTGGCCTGTCGCGTCGTCGATGAGCCGGATCGGGCCTTCCCAGTACAGGATGCCGGTCGTCGGACGTGAATCGAGTTCGGCATCGAGCAGCAACGGCTCGACGCGATAGCGCCGGTCGCCGACCTGCACTCGCCATTGGACCGGGTACGTCACCCCGGTGCGCGGTGACCGCCAGGTCTTGAGCGGTGCCCAGTGCACCGCCTCGGGCCCGAAGGTTGTCACCGCGCCAGTTCCCGCGAACCTCACATCTCCCGCCCCGCCGGGCGAAGGCAAACGCAGCGTCGCACCCGCCCAGCGCTCGCCGCCCTGCCGGTCGCGCATGCGGAAGGCCATCAGCGCCCCGCCGTCGGTCATGTTCACGCCCAGCCAGTCCCAGCCGAGCGCACTCTCGTCCACGTAATCACTCGACCATTCGTGGTCGAACCACGCCTGGCCGCTGACTTTGCGAGCGTGCTGCCACCCACCGTCACCGCGCCGGTGACCGCAAGCTGCGGCAGGCTGTAGTAGTAACTCGCCGCAAGAGGGTCCGGCCCCTTGCGGCTGAAGCCGCGGTCACCCTGCAGCAACGGCGGCTGCGTCGATGCGAGCGTGAGCTCGAAGTCGAAGTCCTCGCCATGAACGGCCGTGACGTAGCGACCGGGAGCCACCTGCCGGATCGACCAGTCGTCCAGCTTCACGTCGAGTTGGCCCTCGCGTGCATACGCCAGGTCGAATCCCGTGCGCGCGCTGCGCTGCGCGTGATGCAGCTGGCCCGTCGCCGGGTCGGCGATTGCGGCATGCGCAAACAGCACCTGTCGCGGTGCGAAGTTGCTGGGGTTGTCGGCCGCAAGCCCCGTGCGCACGCGAAAGAACGTGACCTGGAATCCGCGCGGCGCCTTGACCTTGCTGGCGGCATCGTCCAGCTGGCCCGTGACGTACCACCACTCGATTCGCGAAGTCGGGGTGGCTGCCTTCGTCGCGCGGGAAGACGATCTCGTATCCGGGCACGACCGGTGGATACGAAGTTTCGGCGCTTGCGCGCAAGGGGAGGAAGAGCGGAAGGACAAGAAGAAGCAGCAGGGACCGGAGGCTCGCAGCCCAACCCACCCTGGCTGACGACGGGAGCAAGAGGACGCAAACTCACCAGTCCTCCTTCACCGCGCGGACGACGTCCTCGCCCATCGCGCGACGTCCGCTGAAAGCTGCCGTCGCTGCAGCCGCACCGATCAACACGAGGCTCAGGATCGCCAGCAGGCCCCAGGGCACGTGCACGTCCATCGTCCAGTGAAACGACTGCCGGTTGACGACGAAGATCAGGATCAGGCTCACGATCGCGCCGACGACGAGGCCCGCCGCCACTCCGATCGCGCCTAGCGCCGCACCTTCGAAGGCGAGCATGCGGCCTATTTCGCGACGCGTGACGCCAAGGTGTCGCAGCATGCCGAACTCGCCGCGCCGGGCGAGCACCTGCGAACTCGTGCTGGCACTGATGCCGAACAGGCCGATCAGCACCGCGACGGCCTCGAGCAGGTAGGTGACGGCGAAGGTGCGGTCGAACAGCGCGAGCGAGCGCTTGCGGATCTCGCCGGGAACGGCGACGTCGTAGTCACCGCTGCGCGCGATGGCGTCGCGCAGTCGTCCGCTGAATTGCCTCGGCATTCGTGCCTTCCCGCAGCCAGAGCGCCGCCGTCGTGGCGGTGCGTTCACCGCTCAACGCGATGAAGGTGTCGCGGTTCATGACGATCGAGCCACCCGGACGTTCGTAATCGCGCCAGATGCCGCGCACCGTCGCACGCACGACCTTGCCGCCGATGGGCAGGTCGAATTCCGTGCCGACGTCGAATCCACGCAGGTCCAGCGCGGCCTCGGAGGCCCACACCGGAATGGCTCCCTGCGGCGCGGGCCCGGTCGCCGACCGTCGGATCGGAATCACCTCGTCGGCGGTCGACTCGTGGATCGGGCGCGCAATGATGGTGAGGGGCAGTCGCTCGCCGGGTAACAGCACGTCCTGGAACTTCACGAAGTCCGCACGGGCGATCTCCGGCAGCGCCGTGATGGATCGCTGCGCGTTCACGTCCAGGTAGGCAGCGGCCGCGGCAGAGCCCGCGCGCACGTACAGATCTGCCGGCAGGATGCGCTGCATCCATGCTTCGAGCGACATGCGGAACGAGAACACCATGATCGCCATCGCGACCATCAGGCTGAAGCTGACGAGCACGGCGGCGATACTGACGGTCGCACGACGCGCCGTGCCGCGCAGCTGGGCTACTGCCACCTGACGCCAGGCGGGTCCGTCAGGGCGCAGGCGACCGAACACGGTGGACGCGATGCTCGGCGTCAGGAACACCGCGCCGAGCAGCAGGCAGGCGATCGACACGTAGCCCGGCAGCGCAATGCCTTCGAGCGGTGGCAATGCGAGGCGAGAGACGCCCGGCCGCGAACAGCGATGAGCGCGACACTGCCGTGCGTACGCGGCGCCAGCGGGGCTTCGTCGCCGGCCTTGAGCGCCGCGGCGGCCGGCACGGACGCGGCTTCGCGAGCGGGTCCGAACGTGGCGACCAGCGCCGCGCCGACGCCGAGCAGGAAGAACGCCAGGTACTCGCCCGCGCTCACGTTGAGCGCAGGCGCCACACCGCGGAAGTAGCCCGCCCCGAGGTCGGCGCCGAAGGCCGCGAGACCCGCACGCGCCACCAGCGCACCGAGAATGACGCCCAGCGCGGCGCCGAGCGCGCCCACGATGGTTCCCGACAGCAGGGACGCCGCAAGTTGCTCGCGCACCGTCATGCCCATCGCGTGCAGCAGGGCGATTTCGCGGCGCCGGCGCGCCACTGCCAGCGATTGCGTGGCGTAGACCAGGAACGCGCCGGTGAAGAGCGCAACGAGCGCCAGTGCCGTAAGGTTCGAGCGGTACGCGCGGGTCAGGCGCACGGCGTCGTCCGTCGCTTCGCCTGGCGTGACGATCTGCGCGCCGGGCGGCAGCAAGGCAACGATGGCGGCGCGAACGACCTGGCCGTCGGCTTGCGGCGCGAGCCGCAGATCGACGCGATCGAGCCGCCCCAGCCGCTGCAGCCGCCACTGCGCCTCACCGATATCGAGCAGTCCGACGGGCTGTCGATACGCGCCGGGCGGCAGGACGCCAGCCACGCGGAAGCGCACCCGGTCGAGCGCCACCTGCACGTCGAGGTCGTCACCGACCTCGAGTTCCAGTGACTGTGCTGCCGCGGGACTCAGCCAGATCGAATTTTCGGCAAGCAGCCCCTGCCCTTGCCGCTCGGTCGTCGCACCGGCGCCGGCAAGCGCGGGTTGCAGCTGCATCGCGCGGAACGGATCGATGCCGAGCACCTTCAGGTTCCGCTCGCGCCCCGGCAGTCGAACCTGCACTTCGACGACCGGGCTCGCCGCAGCCACGCCGGGCACGCGCAGAAGCCGCGGGAACAGCGACTCGTCGAAGCCGCTGCCCGGCGACTGCACGGTGAGATCGGCGAGGCCGAACAGCGAGCGCGACGCACCCTGCACCTCGTCGGCGGCCACGCGATTGATGAGATAGACCGCGAAACCGAGTGCGACGCCGAGCGCAATCGCGAGGACGGCCAGCAGGGTGCGGCCCGGCGCCTGGTGCAGCGGACCGAAGGCCGCGGCATCCAGCAGCGACAGCCGGGCCCGCAGCGCATTCCTGCCCGGAGGCAGTGCCGGTGCCAAAGCGCTCATGTTCGAAGCGTCAGCCCGGCACGCGTGAGTTCATAGACACGGTCGGTCGAAGCAGCCGCCGCGGCGGAATGCGTGACGAGAATGCCCGCCGCGTTGTCCCGCTTGATCTGCGCACGCAGTACTTCCAGGATCATCGCCGCATTGTCGGGATCGAGATTGCCCGTCGGTTCGTCGGCGAGGACCAGCGCGGGACGGTGCGCCAGCGCGCGCGCCACCGCGACACGCTGCGACTCGCCGCCGGACAGCTCACGCGGATAACTGGACGCGCGGTCGCCGAGGCCCACGGCTTCGAGCAACTCCATAACGCGGTCGTCGGCCGCGCGACCCGCCTGTCCGTTCAGCGCCAGCGGCAACGCGACGTTGCGGGCGATGCTCAGGTGCGGCAACAGGTGGAACGCCTGGAACACGAACCCCATGCGGGTGCGACGGACCTGGGTACGCTCGTCTTCGTCGAGCCGGGCCAGGTCACGCCCTTCGAGCAGCAGCTGGCCGCTGTCGGGTATGTCGAGTCCCGCGATCAGGTTCAGCAGCGTGGACTTGCCGACACCGGATTCACCGACGATCGCAACGTACTCGCCCGGCACGCACGGTGAGCGCCATGCCGTCGAGCACGCACCGACCGGCCGGACCGCCGAAGGACTTGGAAACGTCAAGGAGTTCGAGCATGTGAGCTTATCGGCCACGAGCCGCCCACGGTCGACTCGTCACTTCTTGTGTCGGACCGATCCCTTGGCTTTCCTGGCAGGCGACTTCGCCGTCTTGACCGGCTTGCGAGCGACTTTCTTCACCGCAACCTTCGCCTTGCGCACGGCGACCTTGGCTTTCTTCCTCACGACAGCCGCCTTGACGACCC
>CAWHCA010000016.1:0-23610 GCA_963827615.1 uncultured Gammaproteobacteria bacterium
CTCCGCTGACTGGAGGAAATGCATGACCGAACACGTACTCGTCTGGCACCCGAAGGTGCCAGGAGATGCTCCCGCGGACTCCGACGACCAGCTGCGCCTGATCGGCATGCCCACCGGGCTGGTGCGTGCGGCCCGTCAGACCCCGGCAAACGAAGAGCTGACGGCCGCAGCGCGCGCCGTCATGAATGAAGTGATCGCGGACCTGCAGCGCCGCGTCACCGTGCCGGACGCGCCGCCGACCCGAGTCAGCCTGCACGGGCTCAGCGACGCCGAGAAGGCGACGCTCGCCGATATCCTCGGCGAAGGTGATGTCTGGGCCAAGGTCGGCCTGGACAATGCCTACTGGCGAGTGGTCGAGTCGGTGATGGCAGGCATCTGGCGCGTCGAAAGCAGCACGGCGGATGGCACGCAGGGTGAATGGATCGAGATCGGCCCGGTGCCGGCGCCGATCCTGCGCGCCGCGGCCGAGTTGCCGCGCACCGAAATCCAGATACCCAGCCAGATGCCGCAGGGTGCGATGAACGCGCCGGCGTTGCTGTTCGAGTTGCAGCAGCGCTCGAGTGAATACCGTCCGGGCGCAGAGAACCACATCATCAACTTCACGCTGCTGCCACTCACCGACGTCGATGCGCAGGTCCTGACGACTGTCCTCGGGCAGGTTCCGCTGGTAATCCGCTCCGGTGGCTTCGGCAGCTCGCGCGTGTTTGCGACGGGCCTGCGGCACGTCTGGGCCGTGCAGTTCATCAACGGCATGGGTAACGTGATCCTCGACACACTCGAGATCGGCGGCGTGCCGATCTCGGTCCTTGCTGCACGCGAGGATTTCGAGGACTCAGCCGAGCGTCTCGGCGAAATCCTGCAGGCGTTCAACTGATGAGCCGTCCCTTCGAAGGCAGCTACGGCGGCGACGGCTCGAAGATCGCCGACGACACCCGGCTCGAGTGCGGCATCTGCTGGTGGGTCTACGATCCGGCGCTCGGCGACGACGAAACGCAGACGCCGCCCGGCACGCCGTTCCGGCTGTTGCCGGACACCTGGGAATGCCCGAACTGCGCCGCCAGCAAGAGCAAGTTCATGGTGATCGATAGCGCGACGCTGTCGGAAGACGACGCCGTGAACAATCTCGCGAACGCGTATCGGCGCGCGGCGCTCAAGGTGAAAGGCATGCCGATCTACAACCCGACGCTGGCCATCGAAGCCGTGGGTTTCCGCGAGCACGAGGGGCGCCAGGTCGGCGTGATGGTGACCCCATGGTTCATGAACCTCACGGTGCTGCCGTCCCCGGCCGACCTCACGCGGTGGACCGATGGCTCGAGCACACGCCTCACGTTTCCTTCGGGGGCGTACGACTTCGTGGTGACCGACCTGCACGGCCTGGGCCTGATCGGCACCTGCTCGCTGTTCTCGACGATGACGGAATTCACGGACCACGAGGCCGCGCAGCTCGCTGCCACCTCCGTGGCCGATGCGCTGTTTCAGCCTGAGCCGGCGCCGCCCGCGCCGACTGTCTCGCGCCGGCAACTGTTCGGCGGCTGAGGTCGGGTACTCTGGTCGTGTGACGAACACCGCGATCCTTGCCGTCTCGGCGCTGCTGGTCTTCGCTTACCTGCTCGATGTCTTCGGGCGGCGTACGCGGCTGCCGCCCGTCGTGCTGCTCATCCTCGCGGGTATCGCGGGTCGGCAGGTGCTCGACCGTCTTGGACTGCACCTGGGCTGGGTCGACCCGCTGGTGCCCATCATCGGCACGATCGGCCTGATCCTGATCGTGCTGGAGGGTGCGCTGGACCTGTCGCTGCGGCGCGAGCGGTTGCCGCTCATTGCCCGTGCGTCGTTCGTGATGCTGGCGAGCTTCATTGCCTGCGTCGCGGGCTTCACCGTCCTCTTCCAGCACGCGCTCGGGCTCGCTTTCGCGCCGGCTGCGCTCGCCGCGGTCTCTGTCGCGGTGATTTCGAGCGCCGTTGCGATCCCCAGCGCCACCGGGCTCACCGAGCACACCCGCGAATTCGTCGTGTACGAGAGCTCGCTGTCAGACATCGTCGGGGTGCTCGTGTTTTACGCGTGGCTGGAATCCGCGGGTCGGTTCAGTCATTTCCTGCCCGCGCTTTTCGGGGGCATGTTCCTGTCTCTCATCGCGGCGGTCGTGGCCGGCATCGGCATCCTGTTCCTGATCAACCGGGTCGAAGGGCACGTCCGGTTCCTGCCGCTGCTGGCGGGCCTGGCCCTGCTGTATGCGATCGGCAAGGCGCTGCACCTGTCGCCGCTGGTGCTCATCCTCGCGTGTGGCCTGCTGCTCAACAATACGCAGCTGCTGCAAAGGATGGGCCGGCTGGCCGACCTCCTGCGCCCGGGGTACGGCGATACCCTGCGTGAGTTCAAGGGGCTGGTCGGCGAGTTGACCTTCGCGGTCAAGAGCTTCTTCTTCCTGATGCTCGGCTACTGGACGGACCTGGCCGCGATGACGGATTGGCGCGCCTGGGCCGTGATGGTCGCCGGCATCGGTTTCATCTACCCGGTGCGGTATGCGGTGCTGCAGCTGGCGCGACAGCCGGATGCGTCCCGCCTGGTATGGATTGCGCCACGGGGATTGATCACGGTGCTGCTGTTCCTGACCGCTGCAACCACGCCCGGGCTCGATGGTTTCCCGTTCGGCGCGATCATGCTGCTGGTGCTCGCTACCGCGGCGCTCACCGCATTTGCGCACCATGGCCAGGGCCAGGATGTCAGTACGGTGGAGCCTATCGCGGAGGCGATTGCCGGGAAGGAATCATGACGGCGCCGCGTGAGGCCCTGTGCCGCCATGCTGTTTGCCGGGCCGGGTGGCGTCAACCCGCCCGCAGCTTGCCGGCGATGCAAGCGCCGTAGAGCCGCTCGAAGTCCTGCTCGGTCATCGGCAGCGGGTTCCCGCCCGTCGAGGGGTCATTGAGCGCTTGTGGCGCAAACGGCCTGGCGTGCTCTTCGCGCACGCCGATTTCTGCCAGCGTGTGCGGGATGCCGATCTCACGGCGCAGTTCCAGCACCCAGGCCAGCACGCCGCTGAACGACCGGTCGGCGAGCCCGAGCCAGGCTGCGAGCCGCACCATCTTCGCCTCGATTGCGGTGCGGTTCCATTCCAGCACGTACGGCATTACCACGGCATTCGTGAGTCCATGGTGCGTGCCGAGGTTCGCCGAGCACGGGTGGCTAAGGCTGTGCATGGCGCCAAGTCCCTTCTGGAAAGCGGTGGCACCCATCGATGACGCAATCAGCATGTGGGCGCGCGCCTCGAGATCGCCACCGTTTGCGACGGCGCGCGGCAGGTAGTCCTTGACGAGGCGCATGCCCTCGACGGCGATGCCCTCCGCGAGCGGATGATAGCCGGGAGCGCAGTACGCTTCGAGATTGTGTGACAGAGCATCCATACCCACGGCAGCCGTGATGTGGGCCGGCAGGCCGACTGTGAGCTCGGGGTCCTCGAGCACTATCGCCGGCAGCATCTTCGGGTGGAAAATGATTTTCTTGGTGTGGTCCCGCACGTCGGTGATGACCGACGCGCGCCCGACCTCGGACCCTGTCCCCGACGTCGTCGGCACCGCCACGACCGGCGCCATCCCAGCGACGTCGACACGCGTGAACCAGTCCTCGCGATCCTCGAAATCCCAGATCGGCCGGCTCTGTCCGACCATGAGCGCGACGGCCTTGGCCGTGTCGAGGGCGCTGCCGCCGCCGAACGCAATTACGCCGTCGTGGATTCCAGCGTGATAAGCCGCGACGCCCGCAGTTACGTTCGCCTCGACAGGGTTCGGTTGCACGTCGGCAAACAGGCCGCAATGCAGGCCGGCTTCGCGGCACAGCCGCACGGCGTTCGTGACCATCGGTTGCGGCGCGAGCCCGGCGTCGGTGACCAGCAGTGGCCGCTGCATGCCGAGCGCGCGGCAGTGATCGGGCAGTTCAACGATGCGTCCGGCACCGAACTTGATGTTGGTCGGGTAATTCCAGTTGCCGCGCAGGGTGGTCATCGGGCGTCTCCGTTTCGTCGTGCCGGATGTGCGCAGTCTACTCGCTGCTGCGAAGCCACCGTTGCGCAGGTGGCGGCGCTCGTAGATTCGAGCTGTGGCAGGCCGGGAATCGGGGTGTCGCCCGGGTTCGCGAAGCAGACATGCTCACGCGGACGACACCCCGATTCCCGGCTGACAGCACGCGGCTGAGCGAGTCTTCGCCAGAGCCCGAAGACTCGCACGCCGCACGCCGCACGCAGACTGCGGGCTGCGGTCGCGGTCACCGATGGCAGCAAACCCATGCGGCGAAACCGCAGGCGCTATTCCTGCCGCACGCGACGCTGCATTTGGTGGGCGCTGCGTGCACCGTGCAAGTTTTCCGGCTCGGCGGAAAACTTGCTCAGGTGCCCCTTACTACAAGCGACTGATCCGGGGCCTTCCCCCGAGCGCGTGTCTGCCTTTCCAAGCTCGGGGGAAGGCCCCGGATCAGTCGCTTGCCACCGGCGCGTGTCTGCCTTTCCAAGCTCGGGAAGAACGACTGGATCGGCCGCCGGCAACCAGCGCGTGATCGCTAAATCTTCAGCCGTAGATGGAATGACTTCGGCCGCGTCAGGTGCTCATACCCGATGGCAGACAACGTGCACCCGCGTCCCGAGTCCTTGACGCCGACCCAGGCCAGTGCCGGGTCCAGGTAGTCGCAGCGGTTCATGAACCACGTGCCGGTCTGCACCTGGTCACCGATTGCCAGGGCCGCTTCCTCGTCCGCGGTCCAGATCGCGGCGGTGAGCCCGAAGGCGGAGTCATTCATCAGGCGGACTGCTTCCGCGTCCGATCTCACTTTCATGATCCCAGCCACCGGTCCGAAGATCTCCTCCTGCATCACCGGCATCGTGTGATCGACCCCGAGCAACACCTGCGGCGCGAGATAAGGCGTGCCCGGCCTGCTCGCGGGGAACTCCTTCTCGTCGATGACGGCCCGCGCGCCGGCAGCGACCGTGGCAGCGACCTGGCGACGGATCTCGTCGGCCGCCGCCGTGCGGACCACCGGACCGAGCGTTGTCTCCGGGTCGAGCGGGTTGCCGAGAGAATACTTGCGGGTGAGTTCTACCCAACCCTCGACGAACGCCTCGTACAGGTGTTCATGCACGTAGACCCGCTGGATTCCGCAGCACGACTGCCCGGAGTTGAAATACGCGCCATCCACCAGGTTCTCGACCGCATGCGCCAGGTTCGCGTCGTGTCGTACGTAGGCTGGATCGCAGCCGCCGAGTTCGAGCCCGGTGCCGACGAACCGCGATGCCGCTGCCCGCTGCACGGCGTGCCCACCGGCGACCGATCCGGTGAACGCGACGAAATCCACACGCGAGTCACCGATGACGCGCTCCGTGTCCGCGTGGCTCAGGTGCAGCGCCTGGAACGCGCCCTCCGGCAGTCCCGCCTCGCGCAGGCACTCCTCGAACCGCTCCGCGCACAGCGGCGTCTGCGCCGAGTGCTTGAGGATGACGACGTCGCCCGCCATGAGCGCAGGCACGACGCTGTTTACGGCGATAAGGTAGGGGTAATTCCACGCCGCGACGGTAAACACGACACCGAGCGGCTCGCGGCGCAGGAAGCGATGGAACCCGGCCTTCGGGCCCACGTCGATGTCGGCCAGCGCAGCCGGTGCGATGGCGATCATGTGGCGTGCCCGCTCCAGCGTGCCACGAACTTCGCTCGGCGCGAAACGGAGCGGGCGGCCCATCTGCCACGACAGCTCCTCGGCGATGGCATCGCCATGGGACTCGAAGGCGTCGCAAAAGCGACTGAGGATCGCCGCACGTTCGGCCATGGTCACGTCGCGCCAGACACGCTGCGCAAGGCGTGCGCTTTCGAGGGCGGCCTCGATCTGGACGGGTGTCGCGAGCGTCCGTTCGACGTAGACGCGGCCGTCGACAGGGGAGATGGTGCGTTGGCTGGTCATGGTGGCATTGGAACCCGGCCGGAAGGGAAGAAGCAGATCGTATCGCTCAAATTATCTCGAAGTACCTGGCCAGCTCCCAGTCCGAAATATGCTTGCGGAACTCGCGTTCTTCCCACTCGCGCGTGGCGGCGAAGTGCTCGATGAAGGCGTCGCTGAACCAGTCCCGGGCCATCTTCGAACCCTTGAGTCGCTGGGCCGAATCCCACAGCGTGCGCGGGAGCGCCAGGCGCGCCGGGTACTTGCGGTCGTAGGCATTCCCTGTCACCAGCGACTCCGGCTCGACCTTATTTTCGATTCCCCAGAGACCCGACGCGAGCGCTGCCGACAGGATCACGTAGGGGTTCGCATCCGCCGCGGCGACACGATATTCAACGCGCTGCGACTTCGGACTGCCGGGAATCACGCGCAACGCCGTCGTGCGGTTCTCCACGCCCCAGGTTGCGTCCGTCGGTGCCCAGAATCCGGGGATCAGCCGCCGATAGGAGTTGATGGTCGGTGCGACCATGGCCAGCAACTCCGGCATCAGTTTCTGCTGGCCGCCCACGAACCAGCGCATGGCGTCACTCATCGAATGGGGCTTGCCGGCCTCGTAGAAGACCGAATCGCCGGACTGCGACTTGAGCGACACATGGATATGGCCGCTCTGCCCCGGCCAGTCCTTCGAACACTTGGCCATGAAGGTCGCCATGTAGCCATTCTGCTGCGCGATCACCTTCGCGAAAGTCTTGAACAGCGCGGCCTTGTCCGCGGCCGCAAGTGCCTTGTCCACGGCGATGGCCGCCTCCATCACGCCCGGTCCGGTCTCTTCGTGCAGGCCTTCGATGGCCATGTCCATGTCGCGACAGTTATCGAGCAGCTGGCGGTAGAAATCGCTGCCCGTGCTGTTGCGGATCACGGAGTAGCCGAACCAGCCGGGCGCCATCGGCGTCAGGCCGCGGTAGTTCTTCTCGCGCACCGACTCGGGCGTTTCCTTGAACACGAAGAACTCGTATTCGAAACCGACGTAGGCTTCGAAGCCCATCGCACGCCCGCGCTCGAGCACGCGCCTGAGCAGACCGCGCGGACAGACCGTCTCCGCCGGTGGCGAAAATTCACCGAGGAAGAACAATCCGTTGTCCTCGAAGGGCAGCAGCCGGCACGTGTCCGGCAGGAGTCGAACGGGTGCGTCCGGGTATCCCGTGTGCCAACCGGTGTATTTCACGTTGTCGTAGAGCTGGTCCTGGCAGTCCCAGCCAAGCACGACGTCGCAGAACCCGAAGCCCCCGTCGAGCGACGAGAGGAATTTGTCGCGCGAGATGTACTTGCCGCGCATGATGCCGTCGATGTCGAAAGCACCGACCTTGACGTGATTGACCCCGCGCTCGTCGACAATGGTGCGTGCGTCGGCCGCCGTGCGTACTTGTCTCGGTTCCATTTCAACCCCCGGGACGAGGGGCGCGCTGTCCGACTCTGCGCGACACCCGCCCATTGTCTACGTTTCACCTTGACCTGCAGCGTACACAACTGCGCGGGAAAAAAACGCCCCGGAAGTCGACTACTCGCGACGGAGCGGCACCCCGGTTGCAGACCCGCTTCCGGCACGCCCCGCATGCGCGCTCGGCGATTCCCGGGTCCCAGTTTCTTCTGAATTGCTGCGGTCTCTGCGGCGTGCAAGAATCAGGCAAAGTCGTGTCGACGGGCGGCGCCCGCCGGCATCCGGCAACAAAGATCGAGTTGAGGGGGTTTCTTCCGTTACAGCAGGGTCCGAGTCGCCTCCGCGGATGCGGGATGCCGGGCTGAATCGAATCGTTGACGCACACTGGACTTCCTCCGCCGACAGCAAGGTGAGTGCCCGGGATGAACCTCGGATGACCCGATTTCCCAGAAGGAGAGCGTGATGCAGCGAAGAACGTTCCTGACGAAGGCCGCATTGGCCGCCACGGCGACCTCTACCGCACTGCTGGCCGCCTGCGGCAAGAAGGAGTCGGGCACCGGCGAGGCGGGTGCACCGGCCGTGTCGACGGCAAAGAAAACCGCGATCAAGTGGCGGCTCCAGACCTACGCGGGTCCCGCCCTCGCCGAGCACGTCATCAAACCCTCGATCGATGCGTTCAACAAGGCCGCCAACGGCGAGATGGTCATCGAGCTGTACTTCGCCGACCAGCTGGTGCCCACGGGCGAGCTGTTCCGTGCGATGCAGGCCGGTACGATCGATGCGGTGCAGAGCGACGACGATTCCATCGCCGCCCCGACCGACGTTCGCGTGTTCGGCGGGTATTTTCCCTTTGCGACGCGCTTCAGCCTGGACGTGCCCGCGCTGTTCCATAAGTGGGGGTTGAACGAAATCTGGGCCGAGGCTTACAACGAGGTCGAGGGCGTCACCTGGCTCAGCTCGGGCTCCTGGGATCCCTGTCACTTCAATACCGTCAAGCCGATCACCAAGGTCTCGGACCTGAAGGGCCTCCGGATCTTCACCTTCCCGACCGCCGGCAAGTTCCTCACGCGGTTTGGAGTGGTGCCGGTCACGCTGCCCTGGGGCGACGTCCAGGTCGCGATCCAGACGGGTGAGCTCGACGGCCTGGCCTGGTCCGGCATCACCGAGGACTACACCGTGGGTTGGGCGGATGTCACTCCGTACTTCCTCACCAACAACATTTCCGGCGCCTGGATCGGCTCCTATTTCGCCAACACCGCGTCCTGGGAGAAAGTACCGGAGCACCTGAAGACGCTCTTCAAGCTCTGCATCGACAGTTCCCACTACTACCGCCAGCACTGGTACTGGGCCGGCGAGGCGGACCTGCGCGTGAATGGCCCGAAGATGAAGCTGACGACGATTCCCGCCGCAGAATGGAAGACCGTGGAGAACGAGGCACACAAGTTCTGGGACGAGATCGCTGCGACCAGCCCGCGCTGCGCCAAGGTGGTCCAGATCTTCCGGGACTACAACGCCCTGATGGAAAAGGCCGGCCCGCCGTATCGATAGGCCCCGGCGGAGCCGGCGTCGAGACGCAGGCAATGAAGTCCTTCCCCGCCCGTGGCAACGCGGGTCGGGGAGGCGCAGCCCTGTTGTCACGTTCCGGTTGACGACCTGCCCGGACGACCATGAGCGCCACTGCGATGCCCAGAATCATCAAGGCCTACGTCCGCTACGTCGATGCGGTGAATCGCGTCCTCGGCTACTTCGTCATGTACCTCACGCTGGTCATGATGGGGCTGCTGCTGTTCGCCTCGGTCACCCGGTACGTCTTCAACGTGCCGTTCGTGTGGATCATCGAGATGGCGCAGTTCCTGATGGCCGCCTATTACATCCTCGGCGGCGGCTATTCGATGCAACTCGACGCGCACGTCCGCATGGACGTGCTGTACGAGCGCTGGCGACCCCGGACCCGGGCGTTCATGGACTCGCTGACGGCGTTTTTCCTGGTCTTCTACCTGGTCATCATGATTCGCGGCGGTTTCGCGAGCAGCGCCTACTCGCTCAAGTACAACCAGACCAACTACTCGGCGTGGGCGCCGCCGATGGCGCCGATCAAGATCATCATGACCATGGGCATCGCGCTGATGCTGCTGCAGGCGATCTCGATCTTTTTCAAGGACGTCGCGAAGTTCACCGGCAGGGAGATCGCGTGAGTTACGAGGCGATCGCCGTCCTGATGTTCTCGACGTTCATGCTCCTGCTGCTCACCGGGCAGCGGGTGTTCGGCGCGATCGGGTTCGTGGCCGCGGTCTTCTCGCTGGCGCTGTGGGGCGAAGGCGCCATCGAGATGCCGTTCGCCTCGACCATCACGCTGATCAACTGGTATCCGATGCTGACGCTGCCCATGTTCGTCTACATGGGTTACATGCTGTCCGAGTCGGGGATCGCGAGCGACCTGTACCGGATGTTCCACGTCTGGACCGGGCCGATGCGCGGCGGCCTGGCGGTTGGCACGATCCTGCTCATGGTGGCGATCTCGGCGATGAACGGCCTGAGCGTGGCGGGCATGGCGATCGGGGCCACGATCGCGCTGCCGGAGCTGCTGAAACGCGGTTACGACAAGATCATGGTGACCGGCGTGATCCAGGCCGGCAGCTCGCTCGGCATCATGATCCCGCCCAGCGTCGTGCTCGTGCTCTACGGCATGATCGCCCGGCAACCGGTGGGCCAGCTGTGGCTGGCCGGCGTCGGTCCGGGGCTGATGCTGGCGGCGCTGTTCATCCTGTACATCGTGATTCGCTGCCACCTGCAGCCCCACCTGGGCCCGCCGTTGCCGCTCGAGGAGCGGCAGCAGATCACCTGGGCCGAAAAAATCCGGCTGCTCAGGGCCGGTGTCCTGCCGCTGCTGATCGTCTTCTCGATGACCGGCCTGTTCGTGATGGGCGTCACCAGCATGGTGGAGTCTTCCGCCGTCGGCGCATTCGCGGCCACCCTCGTCGCGGCGTTCAAGGGCCGCATCACGCGCAAGGTGCTGGAAGACACGCTCCGGAAGAGCCTGGCCGTGAGCGCCATGTTCATGTGGATCATCCTGGCGGCGCTGGCGTTCGGCGCGGTCTTCGACGGGCTCGGCGCGGTCAAGGCGATCGAAGTCCTGTTTCTCGAGAAGTGGGGCCTCGAGCCCTGGCAGGTGCTGGTGCTGATGCAGCTCAGTTACATCCTGATGGGCACGTTCCTCGACGATACGGCGATGCTGATCATCGTGGCGCCGCTGTACGTGCCGCTGGTGATTGCGCTCGGGTTCAATCCGATCTGGTACGGCATCCTCTACACGATCACCTGCCAGATCGCCTACATCACGCCGCCGTTCGGGTACAACCTGTTCCTGATGCGGGCGATGGCGCCGAAGGAAGTCACGCTGATCGACATCTACAAGTCGATCATCCCGTTCGTGCTGATCATGCTCGTGGGGCTCGCGCTCGTGATCATCTTCCCCGAGATCGCGCTCTGGCTGCCGAATCACGTCTACGTGAAATAGCCCCGGCTACTTCACCAGCGTCACCGGCACGGTGGCGTAGTGCACGACCTTCTGTGCCACGGATCCCAGGAAGAGGATTCCGAACGACGTGAGGCCGTGGGTCCCCATCGTGATCGACTCGCAGTCGAGCTCCATGGCTCGATTCGCGATCGTTTCAGCCGGATCACCTTCCGTCTGTTCGAGTTTGAAACTGCTGCCGGCTGCCTGCAGACGCTCGGCTGCCGCATCCAGGATCGCGCGTGCGCGCTCGGCGGCGACCTGATGGATGCGCTCCGCAGTCACGTAGATCTCCGCCGCCGTGTAGTTGCTCAGCGTCGGCTGCACGTTCAGCACGTGCAGTTCCGCCGTCGGCGTGCAGCGTGCCTGCCG
Source organism: uncultured Gammaproteobacteria bacterium (assembly GCA_963827615.1). Lineage (GTDB taxonomy): Bacteria > Pseudomonadota > Gammaproteobacteria > Steroidobacterales > Steroidobacteraceae > RPQJ01. Next base: position 11,235 of record CAWHCA010000016.1, read on the forward strand.
CACCGCGAAATCGAGTGCCCGCTGGGCAGTCTCCGAACCATCGATCGCCACCAGGATTCTGCGCATCTGGGTCTCCGAATGAGCCGTCGTGGCGCTGAGCGCCGCTATCGATGCAGTGTACTTCGATCAGCGCCGTCGCGGACTCGTCCGCATTCCGGGCCGGAGGTTGCCAAACGACAGCTTCGCTGGATCGGCAATGTTCGGTCCCGGAGCCTCGACCACCAGGATCCGTTCCGCAATCGCACCGAAGTCCGCCCGGAAGTGCACGGAGCTCTTCAACACCAGCACGGCGTGGTCGGCCGGCTCCGCCCGCAGGTGACGAAACATCGCCTGGTCTGCGGCCTGCTGCTTGCGGCTCGCCACCGCGACGCGCACGCCGTCCAGCTCGAGCAGCGCCATCGGACCGAGCTCGAAACGGGCACCCCGGTAGAACGGGCCCGTGCCGGTGAACCGGCCGTCGCCGAGCGCCGCGACGTTGAAACGAGCGGCTAGCGGCGTATCGCCTGGGGTACCGGAGCCTGCACCAAGGCTGAGCTCGACCTGTGCGCCTTCCCCCGCGGCGTGAGCCCGCTCCGCCGCCGCAGGGTCGCAGATGACGCCGGCAAGCACGTTGCGCGCGTTGCTCGCAACCAGCGCCTTGATCAGGTTCATCGTGTCGGCGTGACCGCCTGCACCCGGATTGTCCTGCGTGTCCGCCAGGATGATCGGCCGGCCACGCGGTGCTGCATACCGCGTCGTCTCCACGATTGCCTGTTCAATGGAGTACAGCACGAGCGCGAACTCGTGCTCGCGTGCCCGAACTTCGCGCGCGATGGTCGCCACGGCCTTCCGCGCCGCAGCGTCGCTGTAGCCGCATGCGTAGGCGGCTGGACCGCAGTCGGCGACGTCCGCCGCCGGGAAGCCGGGCACGAGGCAGACCGACAGCAGCGGTGACTGCTGCAGCCTCTGCGCCTGGTCCATCAGCGAGCGCATCGGCTCCACCAGCGTCGACTGCGACGTGAGCGGTATCAGGAAGTCCAGCTGCTCGAGCGCGACCACCGGATGCGGATGCCGGAGCACGTCCTGCAATACGCGCGCCGCATGCGCGCCGCATTCCGCCATGTCGACGTGCGGATACGTGCGGTACGACACCAGTGCGCTCGCGGCCCGTGCCATCAAAGTGGAAACGTTGGCGTGGTAATCGAGACTCGCAATGACGGGAACGTCGGGACCGACCAGCGCACGCACGCGTCGCAGCAGTTCGCCGTCGGCATCGTCGACGTGTTCGGCCACCATCGCGCCGTGCAGATCGAGGTACACGCCATCGACATTGCCGGCCTGTCGCAGGTCGTCGAGCAGCAAGGCGCTGATGTGTTCGTACGCAGCCTGCGTCACGCGCCCGGACGGTTGCGCCGAACACCACGTCAAGGGCACCAGCTCATGCTGCAGCGCACGAGCCTCCTGCACGAACCCTGCCACAGGCAGGTTGATGCCGGCCACGGCTTCCAGCATTGCACCGCCACGCGTCAATCCAGGCCACGCGTCCGGAGCCTCGAAATCCGCAAGTGACGCAGGGGTCGACGAAAAAGTGTTCGTCTCGTGCTGGAAGCCACCGACCGCGATTCGCGCCATGAGATCAGTCCTCGCCCGGGCGCCCGTCCGCCGTGCGATTCGACTGCAGCGCCGCGCGGATATCCCCCAGGCTCGCGCGCTGCAGTCCCGACGCGTCGAAGTTGTCGTGCGTCGAGCCAGCGTTCGAACGCCTCGCGCAACAGGGGCCATTCCGAGTCGATGATCGAATACCAGGCCGTGTCGCGACTGCGGCCCTTGTAGATCGTGGCCTGACGGAACACACCTTCGAACACGAAGCCGAGTCTTTCGGCGGCACGTCGTGACTTCGCGTTGAGCGCGTCGCACTTCCACTCGTAGCGACGATAACCGAGTTCGAACGCGTGACGCATCATCAGGTACATCGCCTCGGTCGCGGCCGGCGAACGCTGCAGCACCGGCGACATGGCGATGTGTCCCACCTCGATGGTTCCCGCAGGCGGGTCGATGCGCATGAAGGTCCCCACGCCGACCGCATTTCCCGACCTCCGATCGACAAAGGCCTGAAACAGTGGATCGGTGCTGGCCGCGCGTTCGGCCAGCCAGCGCTGGTACTCGTCGAACTGCGCAAACGGGCCGTACGCGAGGTAGGTCCACATGCGGTGCTCGCGGTCCAGGCCGTTGGCGTCGAACAATGCGCGCGCGTGCCTGGCCACGTCGAGCGGCTCGACGATGCAGAACCGGCCCCTCAGCGGGCGTTGCGCGGGACGCGCCGGGGGCTGCCAGTCGGGCAGCGCTGGGCCAATGGGCAGCCCGAGTTCGTTGACCCGCGTCCCCCAATTCATGTCGCGGCCTCGGCGCTGCCGCTGGTACCGTCCGCGAACTGCAGCGCGGCCAGGCGGGCGTAAAGCTCGTTGCCGCGCACGAGTTCGGTATGGGTGCCCTGCGCAACGATGCGCCCATGGTCCATGACGACGATGCGGTCGGCCTGCAGCACCGTCGCCAGCCGGTGCGCGATGATGATGGTCGTGCGGCCCTGCATCAGGCGATCGAGCGCTGCCTGCACCAGCCGCTCGCTTTCCGCGTCGAGCGCGCTGGTTGCTTCGTCGAGCAGCAGGATCGGCGGGTCGCGCAGGATCGCGCGCGCGATGGCAATGCGCTGGCGCTGTCCGCCCGACAGTCGCGTGCCCCGCTCGCCGAGGAACGTGTCGTAGCCCTCGGGCAGCTTGCGCAGGAACTCGTCGGCGGCAGCTGCCTTCGCGGCGTCTTCGACTTCTGCATCGGAAGCGCCCGGGCGGCCGTAACGGATGTTCTCACGCGCGCTCGCTGCGAACAGCACGGTGTCCTGCGGCACGAGACCGATGCGGCTGCGGACTGCGAGGGGGTCCGCCTGCGAGACGTCGACGCCGTCGATCAGCACGCGGCCCGACTCCGGGTCGTAGAACCGCAGCAGCAACTGGAACGTCGTGCTCTTGCCCGCACCCGACGGACCGACGAACGCGACCGTCTCGCCCGGGCGCACGTCGAGATCGAACGTATCCAGCGCCTTGGTCTCGGGCCGCGACGGGTAGCGGAACGTGACGTGCTCGAACTGGATTTCGCCGCGACCCGGTGCAGGCAGGGCGATGGGGTGCGCCGGTGCCTGGATCGTCGGCTGTGCGTTCTCGAGTTCGATCAGGCGCTCCATCGCGCCGGCGGCCCGCTGCACCTCGCCCCACATCTCGCTCAGGCTCGCGGCTGCGACGCCGACGTAACCGGCATAGAGCAGGAACTGGCCCAGCTGCCCACCGGTCATCTCGCCGCGCACCACGGCGTGCGCGCCCATCCACAGCACGAACGTGATCGCGCCGAACACCAGCATGGTCGCCAGCGCGGTCAGCGTCGAGCGCGACTTGGTCCGTCGCACGGCGGCACCGAAGGAATCCTCGACCGCGGCGTCGAAGCGATCCGTGTTGATCTTCTCCAGCGTGAACGCCTGCACCGTCTGGATGGCGTTCAGGGTCTCGTCAGCGATACCGCTGGTGTCGGCGATGCGGTCCTGCGACTTGCGCGACAGCTTGCGCACCCGGCGGCCCAGGATGATCAGGGGTGCGACGATCAGCGGGATCAGCACGATCATGATGCCGGTCAGCTTCAGGCTGGTGACTGCCAGCATCACCAGGCTGCCGACGACCGTGATCGTCGAACGCAGCATGATCGACAGGTTGACGCCGGCGATCGACTGCACGAGCGTCGTGTCGGCGGTGAGGCGCGACAGCACCTCACCGACTCGCGTGACTTCGAAAAAGGCCGGGTCCATGCGGATCACGCGGACGTAGACGGCAGAGCGCAGGTCTGCGACGACGCGCTCGCCGAGCCACGTCACCAGGTAGAAGCGCAGCGCGGCGAACACGCCGAACGCGCCGGCCGCGGCCAGGAACGCGATGAAATACTGGTTGATCGTGTCCGTGCTCTTCGACGACAGTCCATTGTCGATCAGGTAGCGCAGGGCGATGGGCAGGGACAGCATGGCGGCCGAGGCGACGAGCAGCGCGATCAGTGCGAGCATCAGCACGCCGCGGTAGGGGCGCAGGTAAGGCAGCAGCGCGCGCAGCGGGCCCAGTTTCCTGGTCCTGGGCCGGTCTTCGGGAACGCTCATTGCGGGGTCACCGCGCGTTTGCGCACGCTGCCGTCAGTCATCTGCCAGCGCACGTTGAGTGCGGCGGGTGCTTCATCGCGCTCCACCCAGGCTTCCAGCGCAGGCAGCGGATCGAACTCGATGGACTTCGCGCCCGGGCCCGGTTGCAGCCCGCAATGATCGACGCCCGGCAGCATGAAGAGCCGTGCGAACCGTGCAGTGGACTCGGCGCCCCCCATGGTCGCACGCACTGCAGCGTAGTAATCGAGCGTACGTTGCGGCGTGACGAGCGGATCGGCCCAGCCGTGGAACAGCAGCAACTTGCCACCGCGCGCACGGAAGGCAGTGAGGTCGGGGTCGGTCGCGTCGTAGATGCGCGACATCGTGGCGAGGCGCGGCGGATCGCGGTCGAAATCATACTGGCGCACGTCGAACGCGGCCCCGGCATCGGGCACGAAGGCCATGTAGCGCACAAAGTCGTTGCCGAAGCGCTCCGCCAACGCGGGGTCCTTGCTGCCCGGGATGCCGGACAGCCAGACCGGCCAGTATGGCTCCGAACCCCTTGGCACGCCGCCCGGATACTGGATGCGACCGTCGCCACCGGTCACCGGCCTGTACCAGTGATCGAGCACGCCGACTTCCTGCGCCGTGAGGCAGTCGACGCCCGCGCCGCCCTGGCACTGCAGGCGTGCAGGCTGCCAGTCGCAGCGGCGGGGGTCGTCGATGAGTCCGTCGCGCTGACCGTCGATGCCGTCGCACGCCTCGAGCACAGACTTCGCGACCAGTGGCACTTTCGCGCGGTCGAGCGTCTCGCCGCCGCGCACGCGCGTGTTCGCCTGTACGATCCAGGCGAGTTGCGTGGCGACGAGGCCCGTGTAGTCGAGGGCCGGCGCGCCGGCGATGATGCCGTCGAAGTCGTGCGGAAAACGCTGTGCGGACATCAGGCCCATGCGACCGCCGGTCGAGCAACCGGCGAAATACGAGCGGGCCGCCGGCTTGCGGTAAAAAGCGCGCACGAGATCGCGCGACACGCGGGCTGTCTCGGTGACGGAGCGCCAGCCCCAGTCGGCTTCCGCGCCAGGGTTGTCCAGCGCCCAACGGCCGTCGGTGACGCTCGCGCCCGCGTGGCCAGAATCCGACGTGGCCGACGCATAGCCGCGGCGCAGGCCGTGATTCAGCGCGTTGACGACACCGGGCCGGTCGGCATCGAGCGAGCCGCAGAAGCCACCGCAGCCTGCCATGTAGAATTTGCCGTTCCAATCCGCGACCGGCATCCGCAGTTCGAAGCGGATCGCCTGCGGGATCGTGCCTTGCACGCGGCAATGCGCTGGCAGGTCGCCCGCAGCAGCGACGGCGGCCGCCGAAGTGATCTTTGCCCCAGGAACGTTCGCATCGATCAGCGCCGAGCAGGGATCGGCGACCGCCCGGGTGGCCGCGGTAACGAGCAACAAGGCGGTGAGCGCCGCGATGCGGGCGGCGAACGAGGCGCGGTTCGGGTCAGGCATGCCTGCAGGATAGGGGCCGGCCGCACCGGCCACAACAGTGTCGCGTCACTCCGGCGCGGGGCCGGGAAACTGCTCGCGCAGCATGCGCTTGAGGATCTTGCCGGACGGGTTGCGCGGCAGCGCGTTCATGAAGACGTACGTCTTCGGCTGCTTGAAGCGCGCCAGCCGCGATTGAACCAGTGACCTGAGTTCCTGGACGAGGAGTTCGTCGTCGCCTTTCCAGTCGTCGCCGCGCACGATCACGGCGCAGACGCTTTCGCCCCACCTGGGCGAAGGCTGTCCGATCACGCCGACCTCGCGCACGCCGGCGTGTCCACCCAGCACGTCCTCGACCTCGGCTGGGTACACGTTCTCGCCGCCCGTGATCACCATGTCCTTCGAGCGGTCCTTGATGTAGATGAAACCCTCGGCGTCGACTTCGGCGATGTCGCCCGTGTGGAACCAGCCTTCGCGGATCGCTTCCTGCGTCGCGTCGGGGCGATTCCAGTAGCCGCTGATCAGGTGCGGGCCGCGCGTGACCACCTCGCCCGGAATTCCAGGCGGTACCGGCGTGCCGGCCTTGTCGACGACTCGGACGTCGATGCCGAAATAGGGCATGCCGGTCGAACCGACCTTCGTCCGGGCGTGCTCCGGCGACATCAAGCAGATGCCGCCGTGCGTCTCGGTGAGGCCGTACACCTGCAGGATTTCCACGCCCATGGCCAGGTAGGCTTCGATCAAGGTGACCGGGACGGGAGCTGCGCCGCAGATCACCCAGCGCAACGCGGACCGCGCAGTCGTCGTGCGCTTCGGGTGCTGGTACATGAGCGCGAGCATCGCCGGCACGGCGAAGAAACCCGTGATCTTTTCGGCATCGACCAGGTCCCACATGACGCCCGGGTCGAACTGCTTCAGCAGCACCGTCGTCATGCCACGGTACACGGCCGACATCGCGAGCCCGAGGCCGCCGATGTGGAACAGCGGCGCAACGATGATGTTGCGTTCTCCATGGCGCAGGTCGGAGGTCGCCAGCATGCTGGCCAGCCACGCGATGTTCGCGGCATGCGACATCAGCGCGCCCTTCGGCCGGCCGGTCGTGCCGCTCGTGTACATCATGTAGAGAGGGTCGGCGCCAGTCGCGCCGATCGGCGGCTCTGCGGTGGAAGCCTTTGCGACGGCGGCCGTGTAGTCGCCCTCGTCGGCGGCCAGCCAGCGGATGTTCGGGAACTGCTGCCGCAGCGGGTCGACCAGGGACTTCTGCTCGGCTGCGTAAAGTACCGCGACGGCGCCGCAATCCATCAGCTGGTACGACAGCTCCGCCACCGACAGGCGCCAGTTGAGCGCGACGAAGACGAAGCCTGCTTTGGCGCACGCATAGAACGATTCCATGTACTGCGACTGGTTCGGCATCAGGCAGGCGATGCGCTCGCCCGGCCTGAACTCCATGGCCAGCAGCGTGTTTGCGGTCTGGTTGGCGCGGTCATTCAGCTGACGGTAGTCGCAGCGTGCGCCCGACGCGGTGTCGACGATGGCCTCTACGCGTGGCCCGATCTTCGCCCGCTCCGTCAGGACCTGTCCCGAATTCAGCAGCATGCCTCGTCTCCCCCGCTGGCAAGGTCCGTCTTGGACCCAGCGGCAAAGCTAGCTGCCTCTGGACAATAACGCCAGTTTCCTTTGTGATCGTCACCTCCTGCGAGGTGAACCCCATGGATGCCTATCGTTCCGCCTGGCTCGACGACGAGCTGGATCTCTTCCGTGACGCCGTCCGACGCTTCGTCCAGATGGAAGTCGTGCCGCACGATGCGCGCTGGCGCGAACAGCATCACGTCGACCGCGAGCTCTGGAGCAAGGCAGGTGAAGTCGGTCTGTTGTGCACGGACATCCCGGCGGAATATGGCGGTGTCGGCGGCGACGTTCGCCACGAGGCAGTCGTGGCCGAGGAAATGGGTCGCCACGGCATCACGAGCCTCGGTAACGTCGTGCACAGCATCGTTGCGCACTACGTGCTGAACCACGGTACGGAAGCGCAGAAGCGCAACTGGCTGCCGCGCATGGCCACCGGCGAACTCGTGGGCGCGATCGCAATGACGGAACCGAGTGCGGGCTCCGACCTGCAGGCGATCCGGACGCGCGCCGTGCGCACGGGCGACGAGTACGTCATCAACGGCTCGAAAACGTTCATCTCGAACGGCTTGCACGCGGGCCTCGTCGGAGTAGTGGTCAAGACGGACCCGACGCAAGGCTCGCGCGGCATCTCGATCCTGATGGTCGAGACAAAGGACCTGCAGGGATACCGTGTGGGCCGCGTGCTCGACAAGATCGGTCAGAACGGCTGGGACACGGCCGAGCTCTTCTTCGACGATTGCCGCGTGCCGGCGACCTGCCTGCTTGGAGACGTGGAAGGGCAGGGCTTCATCCAGATGATGCGCGACCTGCCGTACGAGCGCGCGCTGCTCGCCATCGGTGGGCTCGGCGCGATGGAGTTCGCGCTCAAGCTCACCGCGGACTACACGCGCAGCCGCAAGGTTTTCGGCAAGCCGCTGCTGGAACTGCAGAACACGCGCTTCAAGCTCGCGGAAGTGAAGACCAGCGTGCACGTCGCGCGGGTATTCATCGACGATTGCATCGTGAAACTCAAGGACGGCAAGCTCGACACCGTCACCGCCTCGATGGCCAAGTACTGGGTCACCGACATGCAGAACAAGGTGATGGATGAATGCCTGCAGCTGTTCGGAGGCTACGGCTACACCCGTGAGTACCCGATCTCGCAGCTGTACGTGGATTCACGCGTGCAGCGCATCTACGGCGGCGCGAACGAGATCATGAAGGAGATCATCGCGCGGTCGATCTGACGCTCCCGCGATTCCAGCGGCGCTGCACGACGCGTCGATCGCCGCGGCGCGGCCGTCAGGGCTTGCGCTGCAGCGCCAGGGCGTACGGGTGCAACGTGGCCGTCATGACCCCGGCGACGACGGCGGGGTCGGATTCCATGAACTGCCTTGCAGCCGCTTCGCTCCCGGCCTCGAACACCACGAGGCCGAAGGTCGTGTCGAGTGGTTCGGTGGTCTTGCCTGCGAAGATCACCTGTCCCGTCTTCGCGGCGTCGGCGAGACGGGCGAAGTGCCGGCTGACCGCATCGTTGTCCGCCTGGGTCCATCTGGCCTGGTCGTGGAGCGCTGGGGCGACCCGCAGCACGTAGAGGTACTGCTGCAATCTTGGCGCCTCCTGCGCCGGTGCCTGTGCGTGCACCGCAGATCCGGCAAGGACGATAGCGACGACGAATGCTGCTGCGATTCTCGGCGACTTGGGCATCGGGTACTCCCTGCGACGTTCGGCGCCAGACGATACTCGTCAGGGTGCGGCACGCGCATCCGTGGGGAAGCTTATCAGCGCTTGCGACTGCGAATGGCTGCGGCGGGCCTGGCTGTTGCAGCCCGCCCCGCGAACCACCGGTCCCTAAGCGCGGCTTCCTCTCGTGCCAGTTCCTGGTGCGCGCGTCGCAGCTCATCCGCGAGTGCCAGCGCAGCAGGACCCAGCGAGCGCCCGCGCAGCTTGAAGATCATCCAGTTCGACTGCATCCAGGGCTGCTCGAAGAGCGGGACGAGCTGACCGCGCTCCATCTCGTCCTTCACCAGGCCGAGAATGGCGACGGTGATCGCATCTGAATCGATGATCGCGCTCTTCGCGAGCACGAAGCTCGGGCAGTCGATCGACGGGAACGGCGGCAGCGTGGCGCGGATCCGCGCTCGACAGGCCAGCAGCGGCTTCAGTATCCGTGGCGGGAAGCTCACGACCTGCGCAAAAGGATAGGCCAGCAGGTCGGCAAGCGCGAGGTCCGTGCGGGACCGCAACGGATGCTTGCTGCGGGCGACGAAATACGCCTTGATCGGCGGCAGCAGGCGCCCAACCAACTCCAGGTCCGGGTCCTGCTCCAGCACGCTGCCTTCCGCCACTGCAATGTCGATGGCGCGCGAGCGCAGGCTGCGTCCCAGTACGTCGGGCGAATCCATCTGGAGACGCAAGCGGATGCCCGGATGGTCGCCCGTGAATCTGCGGATGCACCGCGGCAACAACGCCTCGGCGGCGTACGCGCCCGCGCCGAGCGTGACTTCACCGGACTGCAGCCCACGCGCGAGTGCCACCTCGCGCTCGAGGTCGGCGACCTGGGCGGCGACGAGCGCCGCCTGTTTCAGGAAGACGTGACCGAAATCGGTGGCCTGCACACCGTGCCGGTGCCGGGTGAAGAGCACCAGGCCGACACGGATCTCGAGGTCCTTGATGCTGCGACTGAGCGTGGGTTGCGCGATCCCCAACGCGGCGGCGGCTCGGCTGATGCTGCCGTGCTGCGCCAGCGCCTGAGCATGTCGGACGGAGCGTACGTCGATCTGCATCGGCCTTCCAGGTCCAAGGGGGTATAGCGAAAACGTATAGCTGACCCTAGCAAGACCAATATTGTTGGATATCGCCCGGCTTGCCAAGCTGTCTCGCTCCCTGTCGACCAGGCCGTCGTCGCCCAGGGCGCGGGCGCGATCAAATACATCATTGCTGACATTCCGCGCTACGTGCGCTGAACGAATCTGACCGCAACGCGGCTGAACCAGGGGCGTTTACAAGATGTGCATGGAACGGCTTCACCTTCGTGTCGCGATCGCGGCGGTCATCGTGTCGGTGATTGCCGCACCGGCTTACAGTGACCAGGTGCCGCCGCCGGCCGCGTACAAGGTCCAGTACTCGCCGTATCCGGAGAAGAATTTTCCGAACCGTGTGTACTTCGGCGATACGCACCTGCACACGTCGTACTCGACGGACGCGGGCATGATTGGTAACACGCTGGGTCCCGAGCAGGCTTACCGGTTCGCGCGGGGCGAGACGGTCACGTCCAGCACGGGACTGCCGGCGCGCTTGCAGCGGCCCCTTGATTTTCTCGTGATCGCGGATCACGCCGAGAACCTGGGCCTGGCCCCCGCGATCGCCGAATCGAATCCGGCGCTGCTGAAAAACGCATGGGGCAAGGAGCAGCACGACCTGGTCAAGAAGGGCCGCGTCGAGGACGTCACCAAGGCGTACGAGAACTGGATGGAAAAAATGGGTGCGCGGACTGATCCGCTGACTGACCAGCCCGAACTGGCGACCACGATGTGGGCCAAGCTCACTGCGGCTGCAGAGAAGTTCAACGAGCCGGGGCGGTTCACGGCGCTGATCGGGTTCGAATGGACGTCGAATCCGGACGGCAACAACCTGCACCGTAACGTGATTTTCCGCGACGACAAGCAACTGGCGGACCAGGTCGTGCCGTTCTCGCAGTACGACAGCACCGACCCGGAGGATCTGTGGACCTACATGGAAGCGTACGAGCGCCAGACCGGCGGCAAGGCGCTGGCCATCGCCCACAACGGCAACCTCTCGAACGGCCTGATGTTCGACGACGTCACCCTGACGACGAAGAAGCCGCTCGACCGCGACTACGCCGAGCGCCGGATGCGGTGGGAGCCGCTGCAGGAAGTCACCCAGATGAAGGGCGACGGCGAGACCCACCCGAGCCTGTCGCCGAACGACGAGTTCGCCGACTTCGAGCGCTGGGACAAGGGCAGCTTTGGCGCGCAGGCGAAGACTCCCGACATGCTGCCGCGCGAATACGCCCGCGAGGCCTTCAAGCGCGGCCTGGCCTACGAGGCGAGGCTCGGCGTCAATCCGTTCAAGTTCGGCATGGTCGGATCGACCGATGCCCACACCTCGCTGCCGACGACACAGGAAGACAATTTCTTCGGCAAGGTCGTGCTGCTCGAGCCATCGGCCGATCCGATTCGTTTCGAGGAAGTGGTCGCCGGGCGTCCGGCGCCCAAGGGGCACCAGAGCTATGCCCGCACCACCAGCGCGTCGGGCCTGGCGGCGGTCTGGGCGCGTGACAACACGCGGGAAGCGCTCTGGGACGCCATGTCGCGCAAGGAGGTCTACGCCACCACCGGGCACGCGTCTCGTCGTGCGGGTGTTTGGGGCTTCGATTTTTCGGCGCAGGACCTCGAGCGCTCCGACTTTGCCGAACATGGCTACCAGGGCGGCGTGCCGATGGGGGGCGACTTGCGCCACGCCCCGGCCGGCAAGGCTCCGACGTTCCTCGTGCGCACGATGCGCGACGCGGACGGCGCCAACCTCGATCGCATCCAGGTCGTCAAGGGCTGGCTGGACGCGACCGGCAAGACCCACGAGAAGGTCTATGACGTGGCCTGGTCGGGCCGCGCAAGCCCGGGCCTGACGGCAGGTTGCCGCCGGTTGGCAACACGGTGAACGTCCAGCAGGCCAGCTACGACAATTCGATCGGAGCGCCCTACCTGTCCTCATACTGGCGCGACCCCGCATTCGATCCGCGGCAGCGCGCGTTCTACTACGTGCGCGTGCTGGAAATCCCCACGCCGCGCTGGACGACCTACGACGCCAAGGTCTTCGGCGTGAAGTTGCCGCCCGACGTGCCCACGAGCATCCAGGATCGCGCCTACACGTCGCCGATCTGGTACACGCCGTAACGACAGCGCGACCGCCGATCAAGAAATGCCCGGCGCCCGTGACGAGGCTGCCTGCATTCCCACCCCCGCAGGCAGTTTCGTTGCGGTGCGCCGTGGTTCCTCGCTGCCAGCCTCTGCGTTGGCCACGCTCGTCGACGGCCCTGCTGCTGCGGCCAGGCGGCAGCAGATCGATGCCTTCATAGGTCCTTGAAAAACGCGTTGCCGATCCGGTACCTCTGCCAGTCGCG
>CAWHCA010000017.1:0-68308 GCA_963827615.1 uncultured Gammaproteobacteria bacterium
GCCGGCCACTCTCGGCCGACGCATTGCTCGAGCAGATCAAGCGCTGCGGGGCGCACCGAATACCATGACCTCCTCCGTTGCCGAGTACGTCGACTTCCGAGCGCGATACCGTCCTGCACAGCGTCCTCAGTCCGCCTGGAACGCGCCGACCCGTCGTGGGTGGCGCCGGCGCCTCGCTACGCCTGGAGGATCAGGCATCAGGTACTCGACATGAGCAGCCTCGCGGAGTGCAGTAACCTCGGACATCAGCATCCGCGCGTCGTCGCAGCGCGCGCAGGCGGAGCAGTTGTGTTCGTGACGAACGCGTGGGGTGCAAAGCCGCGCGCAGACCTGGCGGCTCGCCTGCTCGAACTCGTGGATTGAGAACGTGTGGCCGCATGTTCTTCACACTGGGCGGCGCCGACGCCAACGACGTCCGTCAAGATCGTGCGGCAGGCGTTCGGCGAGCCGAAGGGCGTCGTGGTGGCGCGCGATCGTTCGTATCACGTTCGAGCGCGTCTGGCGATGGCCCTGTCCGGCGACACTCGAAGCGCGCGCCATGGTCGACCCCGACGCGATGGGTGTCACCCACGTCGACCCACCCTATGGCTATCGCTGTCCCTTCGGCGGCCAGAGCGCGGCGACCTGCGGCGAGCTGGCGGCGGATGCAATCGGGCGGCGCATCGATCTTGGCGCCGACCGTGTTGCCGCCGTGATCGTGGAGACGAACACTGGCTCCAAGCACGGCATCGTCGCGCCCAACAGCTGACCAGCCATGCGTCGCATCACGCGGCGGCGCGGCATTCCGTTGATCGCCGACGAAGTCATGAGCGGCTTCGGCCGCTGCGGCGGATCGTTGCGCGTGGCAGCGCCATGGCGATACCGGAAGAGCCGACGCCGTCGCGCCTTCGAAGGTCGCCGGCGCAATGATGCCGCTGGGCGCCATCGTAGTGTCGCGTGAGATTGCCGCAAGTCTCGCGGACCAGGTGCTGGTCACCAGCCTGACGTACTGCGGCGCCCGTTGTCCTGCGCCGCGGAGTAGCTGCCATCGATGCGTACCACGACGAGGGGCCTGATGAAGCGCTCGCGCCAGCCTTCCAGCGCAGAACTGGAAGGTGAACTTCGCCGGCTGGCCGACCGGCATCCGGTCATCGGTGACGTGCGCGGTGGACACGGATTGTTTGCCGTGCTCGAACTCGTGGCTGATCGCGGCTCGCGCGAGACCGCTGGCACCCTGGCCGCAGACGCCGCCGCCACTGGCTGCCTTGCTGCAGGCTGCGCTCGACGACGGCGTATTTTTCGGTGCGCGCGGCAACCTGATCCTGGTCGCACCACCGCTCGTCGTCGACGAGCGTGACCTCGCCAATGCCCTGGGGCTGCTGGATCGCCTGCTGGCGCGTTTCTTCCCCGCCCGAACCCCCATCAACCGAGCCCGCCATGAGCTTCCGCCTCGCCTACGCCACGATGTTCACCCGCCGACGGAGATGCGCGAGCGCTTCGATGCCGCACTGGTCACCGTGCGTTCCACGCTCGGCAGCCGCCACCCGTTGTTCCTGCATGGGGTCGACACGCCGCCGCACACTCGTGTCCCGCAGCAGCCCGATCGACAGCGTCCGCCAGCTCGGTGGTTTCGCGTCGGCGACCGAGCAGGAGACGCGGGCGCCGCCATGGATGCCGCGCACAGAGCGTTCCCTCGTGGCGCGCCACGCCAGGCAGCGAACGGGTGCGCCTGCTGGCCGGTCGCGGAAGGCGTGATGGCGGCGCACGTCTCGACGTACGGCGTACTCACCCTCGAAGTAGGCGGAACCGGATCGAGGCGCTCGGCGAGGCGCAGGAGACGGTCGACTTCTTCCGGCACTACGCCGACGACTTCGAGCAGCACGGCAGCTACGAGCACGAGCTACCGAACGACCCCTTGCCGGACATCGTCTCGCGCAACCGCAGCGTCATGCGCCCGTATGGCGCGTGGGCCGTGATTGCACCCTTCAACTTTCCGCTAGCGCTCGCCGGCGGCCCGACGGCCGCTGCACTCGTCACCGGCAACACCGTCGTCGTCAAAGGCGCGACGGATACACCCTGGGCGGGGCGCCTGCTCGCGGACTGCATCCGTGATGCGGGGCTGCCACCCGGCGTGTTTCAGTACCTCTCGGGCTCGGGTCGCGAGGTCGGCGAAGCCCTGTCGCGCATCCCGCAACGGCCGGCATCACGTTCACCGGATCCGTTGCCGTCGGCACGCAGCTGGTGCAGCGCATGGCGTCGGGACCCTGGCCACGTCCGTGCATTGCCGAGATGGGTGGCAAGAATCCCTGCGTCGTCACGGCGCGGGCCAATCTCGACGATGCCGCCGCCGGTATCGTCCGCTCGGCCTACGGCATGGGGGGCCAGAAGTGCTCCGCCCTGTCGCGCCTGTACGTCGACCGCGCGGTGGCCGACGAGCTGATCGAGCGCATGCGCGTGCAGATCGAGCGCGATCCGGATTGGCGATCCCTGCCACCGCGAGAACTGGCTCGGCCCGGTCATCAATGCGAACGCCGTGGCGAATCACGCGCGGTACCTGCGCGAGCTCCAGGCGGGCGGCGCGACGCTGATCACAGCCACGCGCGAACTCGACGCGGCAGAGTTGACGCGCGGCCATTACGTGCAACCCGTGCTGGCAGAAGCACCGCTCGCGCATTCGCTGTGGCGGCACGAGATGTTTCTGCCGATCCTCATGCTGCATCGGGTCAAGGGTCGCGACGAGGCCATGCTGCTCGCCAACGACACGAACCTCGGCCTCACCGCAGGTTTCTACGGCGACGCCGACGAAGTGCCCTGGTTTCACGAGAACATCGAGGCCGGCGTCACCTATGCGAACCGACGCCAGGGCGCCACGACTGGCGCCTGGCCCGGCTACCAGCCATTCGGCGGCTGGAAAGGCTCCGGTTCGACCGGCAAGGCCATCGCGTCGTTCTATTACCTCGCGCAATACCAGCGCGAACAGTCGCGCACGGTGGTCGAACAGTGACGTCGAAGGTCACGACGCTGAGTGCTGCAATCACCGCGCACGTGCGCGATGGCGCCTGCGTTGCGCTCGAAGGCTTCACGCACCTGATCCCGTTCGCGGCGGGACACGAGATCATCCGGCAGGGTCGTCGCAACCTGCATCTCGTGCGCATGACGCCGGACCTGATCTACGACCAGATGATCGGCATGGGATGCGCGAGCAGGCTCACGTTCTCCTGGGGCGGCAATCCCGGCGTCGGCTCGCTGCACCGGCTGCGGGATGCCGTCGAACACCAGTGGCCCGCGCCGCTCACGCTCGACGAGCACACCCATGCGGGCGTGGCTGCGGCCTATAGCGCAGGCGCCGCCGGGCTGCCGTTCGCCACGCTGCGCGGCTACCTCGGCACCGACCTGCCGTCCGTCAATCCGCGCATCCGCAGCGTAGACTGTCCGTTCACGGGCGAGCGGCTGGCCGCAGTGCCTGCGCTCAATCCAGACGTCACGATCCTGCATGCACAGCGCGCCGACCGGCGCGGCAACGTGGCGATGCACGGCATCGTCGGCGCCCAGCGCGAGGCCGCGTTCGCTGCCCGCGCCTTGATCGTGACGGTCGAGGAAATCGTCGAGGAACTGCCGCCCGCCATGAACGGCATCGTGCTGCCGCACTGGATCGTGAGTGCCGTGGCGCCGTGCCGGGGCGGCGCGTATCCGTCGTACGTCCACGATCATTACGCCCGCGACAACAGCTTTTATCAGCGCTGGGATACGATCGCGCGCGAACGCGATGGCTTCCTGGCCTGGATGAACCGGCACGTCCTGGCGAGCCGCGATCACGCGACGTTCCTGGCCAGCCTGCGGGAGGTCGCGTGAGCGACTGGACCCGCGACGAAATGATGACCGTCGCCGCAGCGCGCCAGCTGCGGGATGGTTGCATCTGCTTCGTCGGCATCGGCCTGCCAAGTGCCGCCTGCAATCTCGCGCGCCTCACGCATGCGCCCGACGTGGTGCTGATCTACGAATCAGGCACGGTCGGGACGCGCCCGGACGTGCTGCCGCTGTCGATCGGTGATGGCGAACTCGCCGACACTGCAGCCTGCGTCATTCCGCTGCCGGAGGTCTTCAGTTACCTGCTGCAGGCCGGCCGCGTGGACGTTGGTTTTCTCGGCGCAGCGCAGGTGGACAGGTTCGGCAACCTGAACAGCACGGTGATCGGGCCGTACGATGCGCCGAAGACCCGCCTGCCCGGCGCGGGCGGCGCCACGGAGATCGCGGCCCATGCCCGGCAGACGTTCGTGATGCTCAAGGCCACGCCGCGCAGCCTGGTCGCGCAGCTCGATTTCCGCACCAGCGGTGGCTTTCTCGAAGGCAATGGCGCGCGCGCGCGGACGTCGATGCGCGGCACGGGCCCGCAGTCCGTGATCACCGACTTTGGCGTGCTGCAGCCGCACCCTGCCAGCGACGAACTGCAACTGGCTGCCCTGTTCGACGGCACGACCGTCGACCAGGCCCGCGCCGCAACCGGCTGGCCACTCAAGGTCGCCGCGACCGTCGAGACCATTGCGCCACCGACGAAAGTTGAACTCGAAACCCTGCGCGCCTTGCACGCGCGCACCCGCGAGGCGCACCGCCGCCCCGTGCGACTTCCCGCGTGAGGCGGGATTCCATCCAGGAGCCTACCGTGACGAACCCGCATATCAAGACCGCCCTCCCCGGCCCGAAAGCCCGAGCCATGCTCGCGCGCGACGTGTCCGTCGCTTCACCTTCGTATCCGCGCGACTATCCGTTCGTGATGTCGCACGGGCGCGGCACCGAGGTCTGGGACGTCGACGGCAACCGCTTCCTCGACTTCGTCGCCGGCATTGCCGTGTGCTCCACGGGACATGCCCACCCGAAGGTGGTCAACGCCATCAAGACGGCGGCGGACAAGTTCCTGCACGTCTCGAGTGACTACTGGCACGAGAACATGACGCGCCTGACCGAGCGCCTGGCGGAAGTCGCGCCGATGGGCGAGCCCGTGATGAGCTTCCTCTGCCAGTCCGGCACCGAATCGGTCGAAGGCGCGATCAAGCTCGCGCGCTACGTGACGGGCCGCCCGCGCTTCATCGGCTTCCTCGGCAGCTTCCACGGACGGACGATGGGGTCGCTCGCGTTCACGTCGAGCAAGTACACACAGCAGAAGGGCTTCGCGCCGACCATGCCCGGCGTGACGCACGTGCCGTACCCGAATCCGTACCGGCCCCTGTTCGCGGGCGCGGACCAGGGCAAGGCAGTGCTCGAATACATCCGCATGCTGTTCGAACGGAACGTGCCCGCTTCCGAAGTGGCTGCGATCATGATCGAGCCCCTGCAGGGTGAGGGCGGTTACCTGTGGCCACCCGAGGGCTTCCTGGCCGGCCTGCGCACGCTCTGCGACGAGCACGGCATCCTGCTGATCTTCGACGAAGTGCAGTCCGGAGTCGGCCGCACCGGCAGGATGTGGGCGTGCGAGCATTCGGGCGTGAGGCCCGACATCATGACCAGCGCCAAGGGACTCGGCTCCGGCATGCCGATCGGCGCGATCGTCGCCAGGAAGACGATCATGGAGCAATGGAAGCGTGGTGCGCATGGCAACACGTTCGGCGGCAATCCACTGAGTTGTGCCGCGGCGATCGCGACGCTCGACCTCGTGCAGTCGGAGTACGCGGCCAACGCGGCGCGCGTGGGCGAGCATTTCATGGGACGCCTGCGAGAGATGCAGCGCGACTATCCCTGCATCGGTGAAGTCCGTGGCAGGGGACTCATGATCGGGATGGAGCTGATCGAGAACGACGCCGAACGGACACCCGCCCGTGCGTTGTGCGACCGGCTCGTGACGCGCGGCTATCACAACGGGCTGCTGCTGCTCTCGTGCGGCGTCAGCACGCTGCGGTTCATGCCGCCACTCTCGACAACCATCGCCGAAATCGACGAAGCGATCGGCTTGTTGCGCAACTCGCTCGACGAGGCGCTGCAGGGCAAGGGCGCGTGAGACGAGATGCACCAGCCGAAGGAACTCGGATTCTGGATGTGCACGGCCCTCGTGGTCGGCAACACCATCGGGATGGGCATCTTCGTGCTGCCGGCGTCGCTGGCGCCCTATGGCTTGAATGCGATGCTGGGCTGGGGCATCACGGTGCTGGGCATGACCATGCTCGCGCGCGTGTTCGCGCAGCTTGCCCGTGAGTTTCCAGCGGCCGACGGCCCCTACACCTACATCGAGCAGACCACCGGCAAGCTGCCGGCCTACATCGCGATCTGGTGCTACTGGGTCTCCTGCTGGATCACGAACGCAGCGCTCGCGATCGGCCTCGTTGGCTACCTGGGCAAGGTGCTGCCGGGACTCGAGTCAGTGTCGCCTGTCGTGCTCGCCACGGCGCTTGTCTGGCTGTTCGCCGGCATCAACCTGCTCGGGGTGCGCACCGGCGGAGGCGTGCAGATCGTCACCACCGCGCTGAAATTGCTGCCGATGCTCTTCATCCTCGGTCTCGGCGCCTGGCTGCTGCTCACCGAGCCGTCGGTCTACACGCGCCAGGTGCCTGCGACGCCGATCACGCTGGAAGCCCTGATGGCAGCATCCACGATCGCACTGTTCGCGATGCTCGGCATCGAGTCTGCGGCGGTACCGGCCGGCCGCGTGCGCGACCCGGAGAAGAACATCCCGCGTTCGACGCTCTTCGGCACGTTGCTGATGGCCGTCATCTACATCGGGGTGTCGGCGATGGCGATGCTGCTGCTGGAGCAGGAACAACTGGCGCAGTCGTCGGCGCCGTTCGCCGACCTGCTCGACCAGTTCGTCGGCGCAGGCAATGGCCGCCTGCTGTCGGTCTTCGTGGTGATCAGCGGCCTCGGCGCGCTGAACGGCTGGACGCTGCTGGTCAGCGAGCTAACGGCCTCGATGGGACGCCATGGCTTCCTGCCGCAATCCGTCCGCAGGCTCAATTCGCGCGGTGCACCGTGGATCGCCCTGGCGTCGACCGCAGCGCTCGCCACCCTGATGGTGCTGATGAACTACAGCAAGTCGATGGTGGACGGCTTCACGTTCCTGTCACAGGTGGTGACGGCCGCCAACCTGCCGCTGTACCTGCTGTGCGCGATCGCCCTCGTGGTGCTGACGCGCCGCGGCAAGCGCAAACTGCCGGGCAGCCTGTTCGTGCTCGGAATTTTCGGCACCGCCTACGTCGTCTTCGCGTTCGTCGGGCTCGGTCGCGAACCGTTCGTCTGGTCGCTCGTGCTCGGCGCGGCCGGCCTGCCGCTCTATGGGTTCATGCGCCGACGCCGGGTATCGGAGTTGCCATGAGAGTCGCCATCACGCTCGCTGTGGCGCTCTGTGTCGGGACTGTGCCCGTCCTGTGCGCCGATGACGCGGTCGCGCCGCAGGCTGCGGCCGCAACCGCTGACTACACGGCTGACGGACGCCTGCCACTCCCGGCAATCATGGGTCGCTTCGATTCACTTGCCACGGCACATGGCTGGCAGGAGGAGACGATCTATGCATACCCCGGGACGACCGGCCCGGCGATCAAGTCGTGGCGCACGCCGCATCGCGGCGACGCCCTGTGGATTCTCTCCGGCATCCATGGCGAAGAGCCGGCCGGGCCGAACGCGATCGCCGCCAATCTCGCGAGCCTCACGCAACTCGCCGACGCCGGCGTACCCATCGTCGTTATCCCGCTCGCCAACCCGAAGGCATATCGGCACAACTGGCGCTACCCGAACACACCCGAACGCGACTGGAAGAAAGGCGGCGGCTACAGCGTGGGCGACGCCGAGTACCTGCTGCCCGACCTGGAGTCCGGCACGCAGCCGCGCGCGACGGCAGTCTCGGGTCCCGAGACGTCCGCGCTGACGCAGTTCGTACTGCGCCTCGCACAGCAGTATCCGCCCCGCATGGTGCTCGACCTGCACGAGGACGAGCTCTCGACGGAGGGCGGGTACATCTATTCGCAGGGCACGCAACCCGAGGACAATCCCGTCGGAGCGGAAATCGTCCGGCTGCTGCAGGCCGCGGGCATTCCGTTGCGTCAGTCCGGTCAGACGCGCTTCGGCGAAACGATCGTCGCGGGCGTGATCAGCCGTGACGACCAAGGCCGACCGATCCGCGACGGCTCGATCGACGAGTTGCTCGCAGCGGCTGAGGTGTTCGTCGACGGCAGAAAAGTCCGCGGTCCTGCGGCCCACACCGTGATCGTCGTCGAAACCCCCGCCTTCGAGGGCTCGAAGTTCGACTTGCGCGTCGCCGCGCAGGGCGCCGTCGTGCAGCATGTGCGGGAACTCTGGCAGCTGAACAGGGAGCCACGGTAGCGTCGGCGACTGACTCGCCGCCGGCAAAGTCCTCAAGGCTGAACTTGCCGATTACACTGCGACCCCCAGGTCCTGAACCGGAATCGCCATGCACCGATCTACGACGGGCTTCGCCATCGCCTTGGCCGGTGTGTGCAGCTTGATCTTCCCGGGCGTCGGTGGCGGGGCGCCCAGTACGACGCCCGCTGCGCAGGACGTACGATCGCCGACGGTGGCCATCGCAGACGCATACCTGGCGACCCTGGCGCGGGAGTTCCCCGAAGCCGGCACGGCCAATGACCTGCCCGGCACGGATCACGGCGCCCTCAGCGACAACACCGCGGCGGGAATCGCGCGCTGGCGCGCCTACGAAGATTCCGTCCTGCAGCAGCTTCGAGCCGTCGACTCCCGCTCGCTGGGTACCGGGGCCGACCGGGTACTGCACGGCGTGCTGCTCGACCAGGTCGAACGCGACGTTGGCGTACGGGTGTGCCGGCTCGAACTGTGGGGCGTCGCCTCCTACGTGAACGGCTGGCAGGCGAGCCTTACCGACCTGGCGCGAGTCCAGCCCGCAGGCACCGACGAGTTGCGAGCGCTTGCCCTGCAGCGCGCCCGCGCAATCCCGCGCTACATCGACAATGAGGTCGTCCTGCTGCAGCAGGGCCTGCGCGCAGGCTATTCGTCGCCAAAGGTGATCGTCCGTGAGGTGATCTCGCAGCTCGACTCCCTGCTCGCTGCGACCCCGGCGCAGTCGCCTTTCAGCGCGCCCGCCCAGACGGACACCACGCCCGCGTTCCAGTCCGCGTACCACGCGATCGTCCGTGACGAGATCAACCCGGCGGTGCGACGCTACCGGACTTACCTGCAAGAGAAGTACCTTCCTGCCGCACGGGAGGAACTCGGCGTCGCAGCGAACCCCGACGGACGCGCCTGCTACGACGCTGTCGTGCGCCAGTTCAGCACCGTGCCGATGGCTGCCGACGACGTGTACGCGACCGGGCAGCTCCAGATTCGGCGGCTGGACGCCGAGATGCGCCCGCTGGCACTGCGGCTGACCGGCACGGAGGACGTCACCCGTGCGATGCGCATGATCGTGTCGGATCCGCGGTTCATGTTCCGCACGGAGGCGGAGATCATCGCCACGGCGCAGGCAGCGCAGGATCGGGCCAGTGCGGCCATGCCGCGGGCGTTCGGCCTGCATACCACGGTCCCGGTGCAGATCCAGCCGTATCCGGAATTCCGCGCGAAAGCAGGCGCGCCGGGGCAATACCAGCCCCCTCCAGACGATGACAGCCGCCCGCCGATCCACCTGCTGAACACGTGGGATCCGACACACAAGAGCCGGGCCGGCACCGAAAGCACGACCTTTCACGAAACCTGGCCTGGTCACCATCAGCAGGGCATGGTCGCGCGCGGGGCGAAAGCGCAGCACAAGCTCGTGCAGGTGCTCTACAACTCCGGCTTCGGCGAGGGCTGGGCGCTGTATGCAGAGCGCGTCGCCGACGAGATGGGACTGTATTCCGGCGACCTCGATCGCTTCGGCTACCTCGCGAGCGCCAAGTTCCGCGCTGCGCGCATGGTCATCGATGCCGGCATTCACACCCGCGGCATGGGTTACACGGAAGCGCAGCAATTCCTGTCAGACCAGGGCACGCTCTCGCCTGCCGAGGTCCGTGGCGAGGTGAACCGCTACATCTCATGGCCGGGACAGGCGCCGTCCTACATGATCGGCAACCTCGAAATCCTGCGCCTGCGCGATGCGGCGAAGGCGAAATTCGGCCCGCAGTTCGACCTGCGGGCGTTTCACGACGAGGTGCTGGGCCGTGGTTCGGTGACGCTGCCGCTGTTGCGCGAACTGGTCGAGGAATGGATCGCTGGCGCTGCGGCCCCGGCATCGCACGCCCACTGAGCCGGCCAGGCCGGGACTCGTAGCTCGCGATGCGCCTGTTCCTGCTTCTCGCCCTGCTGTACTTCGCGCAGGGCCTGCCCTCCGGCCTGATTGCCAAGGCACTGCCGGCGCTGCTGCGCGACCAGGGCGTCTCGCTGTCGCTGATCGGCTTCACCAGCGCGCTTGCGCTGCCGTGGGCCCTGAAGTTTCTCTGGGCGCCGCTGATCGATCGCCAGGGCACACGCAAGCAGTGGCTGTTGGCGCTGAACGGCCTCTCGATGGGGCTGATGCTGGTCGTCGCGTCACAGGATTTCGACGCCTGGGTCGCCCGGCTGCCATGGTTGCTTGCCGTGCTGTTCTGCGCCAACGTCATCTCGGCGACGCAGGACATCGCGACCGACGGCTATGCGATCACCCGGCTGCGACCGGAATGGCGCGGCCTCGGCAACAGCATCCAGGTCGTCGGCTACAAGCTCGGCATGGTGATGGGCAGCGGCGGCTTGCTGTGGCTCGTCTCGCGGCACGGCTGGCAGGCAAGCTACGGCAGCCTCGCATGCCTGATGCTGCTCGTGATCGTGCCGGTCCTGTTCATGGATGACGCCCGCACGCCCACCCACCAGTCCTCGACGCACACTGATTGGCAGGGCCTGCGCGGCTATGTCCAACTGTTTCGCGGTTTCGTCGCGCGGCCCGGGCTCGGCTTCTGGCTTGCGACGATTGCGCTGTACAAATTCGGCGATTCGCTCGCCTCGCGCATGACGGGACCGCTGCTGACGGACAGCGGCTTCTCGCTCGCGCAGATCGGCGTGATCACGGGCATCGCAGGCGCTACGGCAGGAGTCATCGGCGCGTTCGTCGGCGGCACGACGCTGCTGCGCATCGGTCACCGCGAGGCATTGCTGGCGTTTGGCGCAATGCAGGCTGCGGGACTCGCGGGCTACCTGCTGGTCGTCGGTGGCGTGCGCGATCTCCATGCAATCGGGGCCATCGTGTACTTCGAGCAGTTCGCCGACGGCCTGTCGACCGTCGCCCTGTTCACGCTCATGATGGATCGCTGTCGTGCCCATTCGCCGGGCACCGATTACTCGTTGCAGGCTTCGTTGATGGTGATGGTCACTGGCGTAGCGGCGACGATCGGCGGACTGTTCACCGACCGATTCGGCTACGGCGCCGTCTTCGCCACGGCCGCGCTCCTGACACTGCTCGCACTGGTGCCGGCGATGCTATTCTTCAGCAAGTCCGGCTACCGACGCAGGCCGACCACGACATGAAAGCCCTGACCACGGCACAAGTGCTGGTGCTGGCGCGCTTCGCGCTGATGTTGCTTGAAATGGCATTGATCCGCGCTCACCTCGTCCGCGGCCGCTACACGCTTAAAGACACGCTCGCATCGATCGGCATGCGTGCCGGCAACTATGCAACCAACATTGCGCTGGCCGGTGCCACGGTCGCAGTCTTCACCTGGATATACCAGTTCCGGATCTACGACATTTCGATGAGTTCGCCGTGGGCCTGGGCGGCGATCGTCGTGCTCGACGACCTGGCGTATTACTGGTTCCACCGTATCAGCCACGAATGCCGCTTCTGGTGGGCAGCGCACGTCAATCATCATTCGTCGCAGGAGTACAACCTGTCCACGGCGATCCGCCAGCCATGGACAGGCGTGCTGGTCGGCACCTGGGCGCCTTGGTTCGTGCTGCTGCTCATCGGCTTCCCGCCGGAGATGATCTTCCTGCAGAGCGGGCTCAACCTGCTTTACCAGTTCTGGATCCACACCGAGGCCATTCGCCGGATGCCCGCGTGGTTCGAGTACCTGTTCAACACGCCGTCGCACCATCGCGTGCATCACGCATCGAACCCCCGGTACGTCGACCGCAATTACGCAGGCATTTTCATGGTGTGGGACCGCGTGTTCGGCACGTTCGTGGCCGAACGCGACGACGATCCGCCGCAGTACGGTTTGATCCACAACATCGACACGTTCAACCCGATCAAGATCGCGTTCCATGAATGGGCGGCGATGTTCCGTGATATCGGACGCGCACGCAGCCTGCGCGAAATCGCGGGATATGTCCTTGGCCCGCCGGGCTGGCGGCCGGATGGCAACGGACCGACGGCGGCGAATGTGCGCGCCGCGTGGATGGCCGCCCCGCAGGGTGAAAGCCCCGCTGCCTCATGACGCAGGGACATCCAGCTTCAGTCCGGCGAACCGCAATTCAACGACTCCGATTTTCTTCGCAGCGGCGGGTGATGTGCGGACACTGCCTCGCCACGGGAGTCGAGGATTGGCCATAAGGAATACGCTCTTCTTGTTTGCATTGCTCACGGGAGGCCCGGCCATGGCCATGGAAATCTCTTCGACTGCATTCGGTCCCGGCGCCCCGATTCCCACGCGGCACACCTGCGAGGGCGACGATGTTTCACCCTCGCTGCACTGGCAGGGAGTACCTGCCGGCGCGAAATCGCTGGTGCTGGTCGTCGACGATCCAGACGCGCCGGATCCGCGCGCGCCGAGGATGACCTGGGTTCACTGGGTGCTGGCGAACCTGCCCGTGGACAACGGCGGACTGCCGGAGGGTATCGAGCCGGACGCCCTGCCCAAGGGAACGGTCGAAGGCCTGAACGACTGGAAACGCACGGGGTATGGCGGCCCCTGTCCGCCCATCGGCCGGCATCGTTACTTCCATAAGCTCTACGCACTGGACATCGTGTTGGACGGCCTCAAGCACCCGACCAAGGCGCAGGTGGAGACCGCGATGAAAGGTCACGTGCTGGCGCACGCGGAACTGGTGGGCACGTACGAGAAGATCGGACGATAGAGTTGCGTAACCGCGTTCGCAGCGCGGCTGGTTGGCCTGGAATGAGCTCAGCGACGCGTCGTAGCGTCGCTCCAGGATCGATGCATGCACGGATTTTCAAGCCATGCGCGGCGGCGTAGCGCGGTGTCCGTGCCCCGCTCGTCCTCGCCGCAATGCGCAACGTGCCGCTCGACTGCGAGGCCATCACGCACGTGATGGCGTGCAGCTCCCATCTGCCGGGCTACCTGCTGCGGGGCTACGCCTAGAGAGCGGCGACCCGGCTCCGAGACTCGAGCCAGGTCCGGACCCGCTTGGCGTCCGCGATCCGCGTGTACTTGCCATAGGAATTGAGCAGGACCATCACGACCGGACGGCCATCGATCACGGCCTGCATCACGAGACAGCGTCCGGCTTCCGGGATGTAGCCGGTCTTCTGCACGTCGACCTGCCAGGCCGGATTGGCGACCAGCAGGTTGGTATTGCGGAACTCGAGCAGGTGACGGCTGACCGTCACGGTGTGACGGGCAGACGTGGAGTATTCGCTGATCGTGCGGTCGCCTGCGGCCGCCAGCACCAGCTTGGCCAGGTCCTCGGGGCTCGCCACATTGCGACTCGACAACCCCGTGGGCTCGACGAAGCGCGCCGTGCTCATGCCGAGCGCAGCGGCCTTCCTGTTCATGGCCTGGACGCAGGCACGCAGGCCGCGTGGATACGATCGGCACAGCGCGTACGCGGCGCGGTTCTCGGACGACATCAGCGCCAGGTGCAGCAGGTCCTGCCGGCTCAGCTTGTAACCTGTCGCGAGGCGCGAACCATTACCGGCCGTACCACGCACGTCTTCGGCGTTGATGGTCACCACCTCGTCCATCGGCTGACCGGCCTCGAGCACGACCAGGGCAGTCATCAGCTTGGTGATGGAGGCAATCGGAACGGCAGTGTGTTCATTGCGCGCAGCAAGCACCGACGAGGCCGACTCATCCAGGATGTAGTAGGCGTGGGAGCGAACTTCGGGAATCGTCTTCGGCGCCACGGAACCCTGCGTGGCAGCGAGTGCGGCTAGGGGTGTGAACACGGCCAGCATGACGCTCGTCAGCGTCTTCAAACCCGAATTCCTGCGCCAATACAGCATGTCTTCCATCGCTCCTGCGAGAGTGTCGCTGCCCCGGGTCGCTCGCGAATCGCGCCAGCGTGTGTCGAGGCGGCCGGTAGCCTGCCACAATCCGCAGGCAATGTGACATAGCGTCGGACCGAAGACCTGCAACAGCTTCACATTTCGGACTGACGCTACGACTGCCTGCGAGGCTTGCGGCCGCATCTCTGCTGCAATCAACGGCCCTGCAATCATCGGTCCCTCGATCAGCTGCGACGACCGGTGCTGCGTGGCGGCAGCTCGACTTGTGAACTGCGTCACAGTCGGGGCTGACATATTCGTACGGCGGTCACAGACCACGCGCGGACGCATGAGGCTAGATGCAGCAAATCTACAAGGCCACCGCGTACGGGAGACGCGAGCCGAGCAATATGTCCCCACAGTGGCCAACGACCGATGGCATGACGAAGCGTGAACGATTCAGCGCCGGCTGGACCGGCGCCGTTGCCGTCGGCCTGTTCGTCTACATTGCGCTCGCCATTGCGCTGATCCTGGTCGACGGTCGTGCATGGCCGTGGCTCGACGTCTTCAACCTGTATTCCGATTCGGTGGCGAGCATCTGCGTGGCAATCCTGACCGGGGCTGCAGCACGAGGCTCCGCGGACCCGGGCGCGCGCCGCACCTGGTGGCTCCTCACGGCCGCGCTGGCGACCTACAGCACGGGCAACCTGCTGCATTCGACGTACTGGCTCTATGGGATCGACCCCTTCCCGTCGATCGGCGACGTATTTTTCCTGGGCTTCTACCCGCTGGTCCTTGCCGCGGTGCTGACGGTGATCCGCACCGCCGCCGTTCGCGTGCAATGGGCCCGGCTCGGCCTCGACACGGCGATCCTCATGCTGGGGTTCGGCGCGTTCTTCTGGTTCTTCGTGATCGCGCCGACAGCGGCAGCCCAGCGCGATCCGAACGCGCTCAAATACCTGCTGGCGCAGAGCTACATCGCCCTGAACTGCCTCATGCTGCTGGCCTGCGGCGTGCTGCTGATGCACTCGGGCGCCACGCCGATCCGGCGCCGGGCCCTGATGCTGCTCACGCTGGGTTTCTCGTCGATGTCCCTGGCCGACATCGTCTGGGCCATGTCCAAGGTGGACGGCAGCTACATTCCGGGCAGCGTCTCGGACGTCATCTACCTGTCCTGCTACGTCTGGCTTGCAGCCGCCGCACGCGAGCAACTTCGTGGCCGGCCCGGCGCGCGACGCGCCCCGAATGCATTCACCGTCGCGCTCATCCAGGGCATGCCGTACATCGCCATGATGGTGTCGTTCGTGGTGCTCGTGTACGTCGAAAGCAGCACGGCCAGCAGCCCCGTGAACACGATGACCGTCATCATCTTCGTGCTGACCTCGCTGGTCATGGTGCGCCAGGGCGTGCTCTCGCGCGACGACGCGCTGCTGCGCGAACGGCGTGCGGCCGACATCGTCGAAGCCCGCTACGCGTCCCTGATCAAGAACGCCTCCGACGTGATCATGATCACCAACGCCGAGGGAATGCTGCAATTCGCCTCGCCAGCGGCCGAACGCACCTTTGCGACCCATCCGGACGACATGGTCGGCCGCAATATTCTCGATCGCTGGGCCGAAGGCGACAACGAGCGGCTGGCTGCATTCCTCGCCGAGGTGTCGGTGACGCATGGCCGGGTCGTTGGACCGATCGAGTTGATCGTCGAGACAGGTGAACGACGCAGCACCCTCGAGTGCGTCGGCAGCAACCTGATGGACGACCCGGCCATTGCCGGGCTGGCCCTGAATTTCCGCGACGTCACCGAGCGCAAGGCGCTGGAAGAGCAGCTGCGCAAGCTGGCGTTCCACGACCCGCTGACGCTGCTCGCCAATCGCAGCCTCTTCTGGAACCGGGTCGAGCACGCGCTGACGCTGGCGCAACGGTCGCAGCAGCGAGTCGCCGTCATGTTCCTCGACCTCGACAACTTCAAGAACGTCAACGACTCGCTCGGACACGACGCCGGCGACCGCCTGTTGCAGGCGGCGGCGCAAAGGCTGGTCAAGTGCACCCGGCCATCGGACACGGTGGCGCGCCTCGGTGGCGACGAGTTTGCGATCCTGCTGGAAGGCATCCGCAGCGATGCGGACGTCGAGCGCATCGCGGTACCGATCACGGAGGCGTTCAACCGGCCCCTGCTCGTGGACGGCAGGGAAACCGACGCCACGGCGAGCATCGGTGCGGCCTGCTCGCAACCCGGTGACGACGCAGAGCAGTTGCTGCGCAAAGCCGACATCGCCATGTACAACGCGAAGTCCGCGGGCAAGGCGCGCTGCGTGCTGTTTCAGCCGCACATGCAGGAACAGTTGCACGATCGTCTGCGACTGGAGCAGGACATCGACCTGGCTTTTGCTCGCAACGAATTCTTCGTCGAGTTCCAGCCCGTCGTCGACCTGACGAGTCGCGAACTGCTTGGCGTGGAAGCCCTGGTACGGTGGCATCATCCGCAGCGGGGCATCGTCATGCCGGGCTCGTTCATATCGATTGCCGAGGAATCCGGCCGGATCGTCGAACTGGGTCGTCGCGTCCTGGTCGACGCATGCACGCAGATCCGCGCGTGGAGCGATTCCGTCGAGGCCGGCACCGGCCTGCGTGTGGCGGTCAACATCTCGGGGCGCCATCTGCAGCAGGGCGACCTGGTCGCGGACGTGCGTCACGCACTCGAGGTTTCGGGCCTCGATGCCGGCAATCTCGTGATCGAACTGACCGAGAGCACGATCATGCAGAACACCGAAGTCAACCTGGAACGCTTCCGTGAGTTGAAGGCGCTCGGCGTGCGTCTGGCGATCGACGACTTCGGCATGGGGTACTCATCGCTGTCCTACCTGCACCGGTTCCCGATCGACATCCTCAAGATCGATCGCGCGTTCGTCAGCGGCTGACTGAACACGACGGAGGCCCGGAACTCGCCCGCGCAGTCGTGATGCTCGCGACGACACTCGGCCTGGAGACGGTCGCTGAAGGCATCGAGAACGAAGGCCAGGTGGCGACACTGCTGGACCTGGGCTGCGTCGCGGGCCAGGGATTCCTGTTTGCCAGTTCGAGCCCGCTCGACGTCGTGGCGCAGACACCTTTCATGGCACGCCGCGTCGACCTGCGGGTGGCGGAGCGCGCTGCACAGGCCGACCTCACCGCGACCGGTCGCTTTCGTGCAACGGAACTCTGGCCGCGTTCGGCGGCAGGGTAGTCAATCGAAAAGGCGCCGGCCGTCACCGGGCCTGCAGCATCCCCGCCAACTCGGCTGCGAACCGATGCGCATCTCCCGGCCACCGCGCTGACAGATAGTTGCCATCGCGCACCGTGAACCCCGAGTCCAGACGACTGACAGCATCCCTTCGGGTGCTGATGGACCCACGCACGGGTCAGCATTCACGCCGTCAGTTCCATCTGTGGTACCGGCGTAACGATCGCCGGACACGCGCTCAGCCTGGCACCGTCACGCCCGTTGCGATCAATCATCGCCACCCTCATGGCCTTTGCCCTTGCCCTTGCCATGTCCGTGCTTCGAATCGTGATCATCGCTCTTGCCGCGAGCGTAATACTCTTGCTGTTCGTAACGCGGCACGTACTGGGCCTGGTACCAGTCCTCGCGCACGAAATAGACCGGTTGGCCGCACGCGCCATACTTGCCGCAGTGCTTGCTCCAGTGCTTCTCGTGACCCGGCGGCACGCGCAGGTAGATCGGCTGCACCTGAACCACTTTCACCGGACGCTGGACCCAGACCGGCTGGGCGTAGATCACGGCTGGTCGCGGGAAGTCACCGATGTTGATCTGTCCGTAAAAGCCGGGTTGGCTGATTCCGATCGAGGCGCTGACGTCGGCACCGAGGGCTGGAACAGCGACGCCGGATGCGATGAGGGCGACAAGCAAACGTTTCACGGATGTGCACTCCTGATAGGGTCGTTCGGAGCCTGGAGGCCCGACGCCTGGACTCTCGTCTCCATCGCATACTAGTCATGGCTCGCAGCAAGTCAGCTGAGCCATTGCCGGACTGTGATCCGACGCACAGCCTGGACCCGTGTCGACGCCAGATTGTTGCAGCCGCAGCGCGCTGCCCGTCATTTACGGTAGACCGGGTAGAGACCGTAACGCTCGTCCCAGGAGGGATGGCGTCGGTAGAAGAACTCGAGGCGCGCGTTCGGGCTGCCCGCGAACGCCGCGTCTTCGCGCAACCGGCGCTCGAACTCCGCCTTGAGCGCCGCGTCCTGTGACAGCATCTGTCGCGCCACGGCCTCGGTCACGTAGTTCTCCATGTACTCCTTGCGTTCGAAGGCCGCGCTGAAATAGCCCCACGCCACGAACGAATCGGGTGCCTGTGGCTCCAGCAGCGACATGACCAGTCGCGATTTCGGCTGCGCGATCGGCACGAACAGCGCACCGGCGCCGATGTCGCGCCTTTCATCCCGCCAGGCACCGTCAACGGTCATCAGCGATCGCCCCTCGAACGTTTCCGCCGCGATGGTTGCCTTGTCGGCGCGAAACGTCTGCACGGCGCTGGCCGGCTGCGGCGCGGTGACACGCTGAAACTCGATTCCGTGCAGGGCCAGCTTTTCCGACATCCACGCGGCGTGCGCGCTCGGCACCACGTAGCCGGTGGCCGGCGCCGTAACGGTCAGCGCAGGCTGCACCTCATGCCGCAATGGCAGCCGCCAGACCACGGGCTTGGTGGAGTCGTAGCGAATCCACGGCTGACCCGAGACCGAGGAAGGTTCTCGCGTGTACTCATAGCCGCGCAGCTCGACGGTCTGCACGGCATCGGAATTCTTGAAGCTCAACGCGACCGGCCTGCCGCCGAGCAGGCGCGCACGCTCATCGGCAGCGCGTGCCGCCCCGAGCCACTTGTCTCCGTCGCGCGCAGCGAGTTCGACCATTGCATGAATGGTCTCGCGCGTGGCGGCGACGCGGCGTGGGTACTCCTGCCACGAATGCGTCTCGACCAGGGCGCCGAAGCGGTTGCGGGTGGCCCAGTAACTGAGACTGAAGCGGGGTGAGCGCACTTCCGCGGCCAGACCGGATTCCGGATCGTCGGCGGCGACGAACTCCGGATAGAACGGCAGCGCGTGGAAGCCCTTGCGCTGCAGGCGGGCCAGCACCTCGTCGCGCAGCGCATGTCCCGTGCGGCCCAGTTCGAGATCCCAGCCGTGGCCGGGCTCGACCTCGACGGACAGGTCCTCGCGCAACTCTGCACCGTCCGTGACGTGCAGGTCGGTGTACAGGATCGGGTCCCAGTCGTTCAGGAGCCCGAGCAGTGCGCGCATCTCCGGCGCATCGGCCTTGGTGTAGTCACGATTGAGATTCAGGTTCTGCGCCGTCGCGCGCCAGCCCATCTGCTCCGGACCGCGCTGGTTGGGCCGGTTCCATGCACCGAACCTCTCGTGGCCATCGACGTTGAATACCGGCACGAACAACACGGTCGTCCGCGCCAGTGCGCCACGATTTTCGCGTCCTTCGAGCAGTTCGCGCAGCGCGATGAAACCCGCATCCTTGCCGTCGATCTCGCCCGCATGAATACCGCCCTGGAAAAGCACGACCGGCCGCTGGCGTGCCCGGACGGCCTCCGGGTCGAGGACACCATCGTCCGACACCGCGATCGCGAGCAACGGGCGGTTCTCCGGTGAACGCCCGAACTCGAAGCAGCGCGCCCTTTCGGGCCATCGCGCGGCAAATCCGGCACACAGTCTTTCCACTTCGTCGTAGCGACCGGTACGGGCGAATGCGGATTGCTCCGCGATCGTCGTGAGTTCGCCGGAGCTCGCGGCCGATGCGGCGGACAAGTACATGGCAGTGAAAATTAAAAGCAAGCCGACGCGCAGCCGGCAGGAGTTGATGATTTTCATCATCAGGAGACTAACCGGATGGCCGCGGGAATGCGCGGCCGGAGTGGGTCAGTTCGCAGCGCCGCGCGCCACGAGCACGCGAAAGTCGCGCGCCATGACCTCTGCGTCGTGCGGCCCGCCTGAGGTCGCTGCGAGGCGGCCGTCGGGGCCGATCAGGAACAGGCTGGACGTGTGATCCATCGTGTACCCGCCGGCTGCGAGGGGCACGCGCGCATACGCGGCGCCAAGCGCGCTGGCCAGTCTGGCCAGATTGGCCTCGTCGCCTGTCACTGCGTGAAAAGCAGGGTCGAAGTGCCGCACATAGGGCGCCAGCCTCGTTGCGTCATCGCGCGACGGGTCTACCGTCACGAGCAGCACGTCAGGATGCAGTTCGGTCGGCAGGTCGCGCAACGCCTTCCGCACTGCGGCGAGCGTCGCCAGCGTCGTCGGGCAGATGTCGGGGCACGAGGCGAAGCCGAAGAACACATACGTCCAGCGTCCCTGCAAGCGCCGCGCATCGAACGGCGCACCGGATTCGTCGACAAACGCGACTTCGGGCAACGGCGAGCCGCCTGGCAACCACACCGCGCGTTCGAGCACAGGTGGCGCGGAGCGGCCGGGCATCAGTGCGCGCGCGCCGAGCAGCGCCGCGAGGAACGCCGCTGTCGCCAGCAGCAGGATGCGGGGCAGCCGGGGATTCACGATTGACGGACCGGGCAGATTGCCCCGGCCGGGTTCGCACGCATTGCGGCGGCAGCGGAATTGCCCATGGCGCCCTGTTTGCGTCCGGCGCTAGACCAGCAGGAACGAGTGCAGCCGCGCATCGTAGGTCTTGAAATGATCGCCGAACCAGGTGGCCAGTCGATTCGAGAGCGCCTGGTCGTCAAGCACTCCATGCACGCTGTACGCATCCATGATGTCGCGGATATCGTCGAGCAACCGCTCGTGATCCGCCTTGTGCAGGCTGAACTCCGGGTACCTGCGTGACCGCATGTCCTTTTCCTCGAGCGCGAAATGCGCCGAGATGCGCGCATGGATTTCGCCGAGGAATCCCTCGATGCGTTCCGGGGAGCGGTCCGCACCCAGGGCCTCATGCACCTCGTTGATGAGGCCGATCAGCATCTGGTGTTCGTGATCGACTTCGGCGATGCCGATGCAGAAATCGTCACGCCATTGGAGCAGGGTCATGGCGGGGTCTCCTGCGTGGCCAGGCCGTGAGCTGGCGCGCGGCCGAACTGGAAGCCTCCTTCTGCACCGCGAAAGTCGATGACGTAATTCTGGCCGGGGCTGAGCGTGACCGTGGTCGAGCTTTCGTAGTCGAATCCCGTCGTCCGGCCACTGTCGCTCAGGCGCGCCGTCAGCTGGTGCATTCCGGCAGGCACGCGGAAGCTGGCGTAGACGGTGGAAGGACCGTCATCCCACAAGCCGGCCGGCTGGTGGGTGGCGCGATGTATCGTCCGTCCATTGAGCAGGAGTTCCAGGTGAACGGGCCAGCGCCCGCGCTCGCACGTCGTGGCTGTCCGCTCCGCGAACGGCAGCTTCGCGAGTTCCTGGGGACTGTAGTGTCGACACTCCTTCAACGGCTGGGCTGCATGACTGAAGCTCAGCTTGAGCAGGGCTTGATCGCGATTCAGGTACGCATAGGTCGGTCGCGTGGCGAACCACCCCACCAGGACCGCCACGGCCCCGAGCACGACCACCTGGCCAGCGAACCGCAGCGGCAAAGGCAACTGCTGCAACCGCGCCCGCCAGGCCACGCCGGTGCGCGCCGGTCGCGCAGACGCGGCGCGGTCCTGCAGGTGCTGCCGGAATTGCGCCAGGGTCTCCCGGGTCCGGTGCTGTTGCACCGGTGATGCCCACGACACGGCCACCCGGTCGCGGTCCACGCGATCACGCAGGTAGGGGTCCCTCTGGCTGGCGATGCGCTCTTCGGTCCACCGATCGCCGAGCCTCTCGTAGCAATCTTCCTCCGCGCAACCGGCAATCAGCACCCCGTCGGCGTGCTTGCGCGAGATCACGAGGTCGATGAATGACGGCGGCAGCATGCCGACGCACGGCATGGCCAGGACGGCGACACCCGTATCCGCCAGTGTGTCGAGGTTGCCGGCGTGCGCGCACCGGACGACGACTACGCGGTCGCTACCCTGCAGCTTTGCGGTCGCGGCAACGACCTGGTCACGCAGTCCGGCAATCGGATCCGCCGGCAGTTCGATGCCGGGCACCAGTGCGCTGGCACGGCGGAATGGCGTGGCGGTCGGGCAGGCACCGACGCAGATTCCGCAGCTCATGCACATGTCGCCGTCGACGCGGGCCTCCTGGTCGAACTCGGCGCCGTCCGTTCGTCCGACCATCGTGATCGCACCGAACGGGCAGTCGGCGAAACACCTTCCGCAGCCATTGCAGTTTTCGAGGTTGACCACGGCGGGCGGCGCCTTGCGCAGCGGCGGCAGCCACGGCAGCAACGTGAGGAACACGCTGCCACCGACCAGCACGGCCCAGAGCGTGCGTCCGCTCACGACATCGAGCAGCGGGTACACCGTGAGGTAGAACCAGTCGAGACCGACCTCGAAGGGGGCGCGATCCAGGTCCGCCGGCGCCTGGCTCATCGCCGGCACGACCAGCGAGAGCGCAAGGAGCGCCCCGAGCACCGCGATGCCAAGTTTGCGCGGCGGATTCACCCTGGCATGTGCGTGGCGCTGGATGTGCACCCACATGAACAGCAGCATGATCAGCGGCACGGCGATGTGAATGTAGGCCATCAGCGTGAAGAACCGCCCGGCCAGGTGCGAGCTGTCGAGGAAATTCCGCGCGATGGGTTCGGCGAAAATGCCGATGCTGTCGAGCCATTCCGTGGTGGCGATCGCCACGTACTGGGCGAGCTGGTCCCACACCAGCCAGTAGCCGGTAATGCCGCAGGCGTACAGGAACCACAGCAGTGGCACGCCGGTGACCCACGGGAACCAGCGGTTGCCGCGCATGCGATCCATCGCGAATTCGCGCAGCAGGTGCAGCATGACGACCACGACCATCGCGTCCGAGGCATAGCGATGCAGGCTGCGCATGATCCCGCCGAGGTACCACTGCTCGCGCGAGAGGTACTCGAGGGACGCGTAAGCCTGCGTCACGCCCGTGTCGAAAAACACGTAGATGTAGATGCCGGTGACGGTGACGATCCAGAACAGGAACCAGCCGAGCGAACCGAGATGCACCAGAGGATTGAGGCTGGGCCCGAAGAACTTCTCGCAGACCTGCTCCAGGCGCAGGAAGAGCGCGCGCAATCCCGATTTGAGCCACTTCACGCCATTCAATCCTGTCTGCGGGCGGCAGATGCCGACCCGGTCAATGCGAGTTCCGCCAGGCGAACACGATCGCGATGGCCACCATGCCGAGGGCGAGGATACCCGCGATCGCGTCGGCGACGATCGAGTAGTCGAAGCGGTAGCGGCCGCTGGCGGGATCGTAGATCGTGCAGAAGAGCTTCACCGAGCGAATCATACCGGCCAGCGTCCCGCGCTCGATCTCCTGACCGCGGATGAGTCGCTTCAGCGGCTCGACGAGATTCGGCGGGTTGAAGTCCTGGCCGTACACCTGCAGCACCACGCGTCCGGCACGGTCGATGACCGTCGTCTGCGTGATGTGGTCGAAGCCCTTGGGTGAGGCCCGGTAAGTGAAGCCGACGTCGCGCGCCAGCCGCTCCAGCGTCGCCGCGTCGGTGCTGGCGAAATACCAGCCCGGCATGTCCACACCGCGATCCTGCGCAAACAGCCGCATCCGTTCGGGCGTGTCGTTCGGCGTGTCGAACCCGACCGTCAGCACGGTGAAGCTGTCGGGGCCAAGCGCTTTCCACGCCACCTTGGAGACGTCGCGCAGGTGCACGGTCAGGCCCGAACAGACGTGGTAGCAACTCGTGTAAACGAGGCTGAGCACGACCGGCTTGCCGCCGAGATCCGACAGCCGGAACGACTTTCCGTGCTGGTCGACGAACGGGTAGTCGCCGAGTTGCCGGGTGATCGCCGCCTGGCTGGTCGCCAGCGCGGCGTCGTTGTCCGGGACCGGAGCCTGTGCGAACGCGCCTGCACTTGCCACGCACGCGAGAATCGCCAGGAGTCCGCCTTGCAGCGATTGCCTACGAAGGTACGCGCGCATGGCTCAGTAGGCGACCAGACGGCCTGCGATGGCTCCATCGACGATGGCCCCGACCAGCAGCAGGGTCAACTGCAGCAGGGATGCCAGGAAGTTGCGGATGGCATTCTTCTGCGTGGGCTCGCGGACGAGGAGGACGCTGCGATAAAGGAAATACGCGCCGCCCGCCGCGGCGCAGGCAAGGTAAAAGATCCCCGCGCCCCAGGCGACTGGCAACAGCGCCAGCAGCACCAGCGGAATCGTGTGGCCGAGAATCACACGGGCCGCGACACGGTCACCAAACACCACCGGCAACATGGGTACGCCCGCATCGGCGTAGTCCTGGCGGTAATACATGGCGAGGCTCCAGAAGTGCGGCGGAGTCCAGAGAAACAGCACGACCGCAAACGTCCACGCCGCCGGTCCGAGATCCGGGTTCACGGCCGCGGCGCCGGCAAGTACGGCGAAACTGCCCGCCAGGCCACCGACGACGATGTTCAGCCACGTCCGCCGCTTCAGCCACAGGGTGTAGACGACTCCGTAGGTGAACGCGCCGAGGAACACGAATGCCGCAGCCAGCCAGTTCGTCGCCAGTCCGGCCGACACGACGGCGAACGCCAGCAACACGCCGATCACGGCGATCCAGAGCGATCCCCCCGCGAGCTTGCCGGTGACGAACGGACGTCCGCGAGTGCGGGACATGCGGGCGTCGATGTCGCGCTCGGCCAGGTGGTTGAGCGCACCTGCGCTGGCGGCAGCGAGGAAGACCGCAGTCGCCAGCACCAGCAACTGCGGCAGCGGCAGCCCGCTTCCCTGTGCCATCGCCACGCCGGCGATGCCGGCGAACATGATCTCCAGCCCGATGCGCGGTTTGAAGACCTCGACCGCGCTCCGCCAGGCAGCCCGCTCCCCGGCGACACCCGCATTCCGGGCAACAGCATCCAGCATGATCGCTCCTACTTCAGCGGCCAGACCTCGGCGAGGTATTTCCAGTTCACGAAGTAGTACAGGACGAACGACACGAAGAACACGGCGACCAGCACGACCGTGCCAGGGATCTTGAGCGTGCCCTCGTTGCCATAGCGAGCGACTGCTGCCGCCGATGCTGCACCCGAGACCGGCCCAAGCTGCACCACTTCGTTGTCGCCGATCTTGCGGCCAAGGAAGACCGAGCAGACCACGACGACGATGTACATCGCACCGCCGATTGCGGCCATGATTGCCGAAAGCCCGTTAAGGGCCAGCATCAGGAACGCGGCCGGTGAGAACTGGAACTGGGACAGCGCATCCGCGAACGTGATGTCCCAGTGCCTGCGGGGTACCCCGAGGGTTCCGGCACCCATCATGAACAGCGAGATCCCGGCGATGCCCAGCCCGAACACGTACGGCTGCCACTGGGCGATCTTCTTGAACATGACCTCCCGACGGAAGATGAGCGGCACGAGGAGATACGTGATTGCCATGAACGCCAGCGTTGTGCCGGCGACCACCGTCGCATGGAAGTGCCCCGGAACATACAGCGTGTTGTGGATGATCAGGTTGATCTGCTCGGTGCCCATCACGACGCCGGAAATGCCGCCGAGGAAGCCGAACATCACCAGCGACATGAACATGCCGGCAAAGGCCGGGTTGCCCCAGGGCGCTTTGCGCAACCACTCGAACAGGCCCTTGTTGAAGCCCTTGGCGCGTTGCGCAGCCTCGATCGCACCCGGCACGGTCATGCCGTGGATCATGCTGCCCAGGACGGCCAGGTACATCGCGTAGCTGGTGTTGAAGATCTTCCAGCTCGAGCTCACGCCGGGCTCGACCAGCAGGTGGTGTGCGCTCGCGAGCTGCAGGAACAGGATGTACATCAGGAACGCCATGCGGCTGACTTTCTCGGAGATCGGCTTGGCGCCGAGCACCATGGCTCCGATCGCATACCAGACCGCGACGTGTGCAGAGACGTTGATCTGCTGCGAGGAATGCCCCATGCCCCACCAGACCAGCTTGTACATCAGCGGGTCGACGCCGCTGATGATGCCGACCGACCACAGGAAAGTCGGGATGAGGATGATCGCGCCACAGGCCAGCGTGAAGACGGCAATGATCGCCGCCGTGATGGCGCCGAACGTGACCAGCGGTACCGAACCCTGGTAGGTCTTCTCGTCCCTCGCCACCACCAGCGTGCCGAAGAACACCGCGCAGCCGATCAGGGCGCCCACGGCGAACAGCACCAGGCCGAGGTAGAAGTGCGGAGCCGCCACCAGGGGCGGGTAGGACGTGAACATCACGGACGAATTGCCCTGCAGCACGGCGACGTTGGTCATCAGCGCGCCGACCAGCATGAGCCAGAACTGGGCCCAGCCCCAGCGGGGAGCGGCAATCCGCGAATTGAGCAGTATGGCGGATGCGAAATACAGCACCGCCATCTCGAAGAAGATGATCCAGGCGAGCAGGACGTCGAAGCCATGCGCCGTCAGCGCAAGGTAGAACCAGTCGGCCGGGAGCAGGTGCACGGCGGGCCAGCGGGTGAGCGCGATCGAGAGCCCGAACAGGCCGCCGATGAGCAGGAACACCACGGCCACGACGGCGTTCGCCTTGATCAGGTTTTCCGCGGACCGGTCGATCTTCAGGCCAGTCGTCGGGCAGGTGCGAAAGTGGGTTGCAGCTGTCATGACGGGCCCCTTACTTGTTGTCGACGACGTAGATGCGACCGGTCATCGTGTGATGCCCGAAGCCGCAGTACTCGTTGCAGACGATGCCGAACTGGCCCAGCTGGTTCGGCGTCATCGTCACCACCATCTCGTATCCAGGATGCACCTGGAGATTGATGTTGACCGGTTGCAGGGAAAAGCCGTGCTGCAGGTCGATGGACGACAGGTGCAGGCGATAGGTTTCGCCCTTCACGAGTTCGAGCATCGGCCACCACATGTAGACGCGACCCATCATGTAGACGTCGCTGCCGGGCGGGGGACGCACGACTGGAAACGCGCCCTCCTGGCGTACCGTGTACTCCTCGGTCATCTTGTCGACTTTGGCCGCGAAGGCTGCCGGCGTAATCCGGTACGCCTCGTTCGAGAGGTTCTGATTACCGGCACCGTGCCAGTAGATCATCATGAAGAACATCCCGAGTCCCCACAGGAACGCGACGATGATCCAGATCAGCTCGACCTTGTGAATTGGCTCTTTCCACCAGCCCGCTCTCGGTGATGCGATTCCCATGACTGCGGTCTCCGATCAAGGTGTGGCGAGGGGAATCTGGATGATCTCCATGATTCCCCAGATGAGATAGACGACCGTCGGGATCGTGACCCCGAGAAACAGCAGCAGGAACGGGTTGTCGAGCACGCGCTGGAAGAAAGACGTGCGTTCTGGTTGCCCAGGTTCGTTGGACTGTGGTCCGGACATGTAGCCCCCTGTTGATCGTTCGTTATTGGCCGAGCCCGGGACGCTCGCACGGCCCGGGGCACAGAAATCGACTACTAATCGCTAACCGGGCAGGCGTCCTTGATCTAAATCAAGTGCACTGCAAAAAGAAAGGCACCGATACTCCCCGCTCTTGCGCCCGCACGCTGGAACGCTAATCCACGCCGACGAAGCGGCGAACTGCCGCAAACGTCACCAGGCTGCCGCCCAGCAGCAGCCCGAAGAAAATCAGCGAACGATGCTCGAACCGTCGCCCGGCGCGGCGCTCGAGCAGGTCGAGCAGGCGATCGCACCCCACATAGAGAACGATAGCCACGAGCGTGAAGTAGAGGATCGTCATGGCAGCCCGGCCACACGTGGGGCGCGTCTGCGGTTGAGGTCATTCATCGCCGCGCCCTCGCCCTGCGGCCGACCGGCGCAGCCGCGTTGACGTCGACGACGCGGAACACCTGCCGCAGCGACTGCAATTCGTCGCGGTGACGCTGGGCGACCCGAAGCACTGCCCGTCGCCCGCGCTCCGTAAGATGCACCTCGACATGACGTCCGTCATCAACGCTGCGATGCTTTGCGACGAGCCGCAACGCGATGCAACGATTGACGAGTGCGGCGGTCCCATGCGGGCTTGCCTGCAGCCGATGCGCCAGTTCGCCAACGGTGGCCCAGTCACGCTCAGGATGTCCGACGATGTGCAGCAACATCAGGTATTGCGTCTGGGTAAGTCCGCCCGCGCGCGAGGCCCCCACGCTGAAGCGCTGGAATCGCGCGATCTGGTAGCGGAACTCGGAAAGGGCGACAAGTTGTTTCCTGGTAAGCACGCGCCGGGCAATGTCTGACAATGTGCGGATTTTATATCATGCCATGATATAACTTCCGTTCTGTGGACAACACCTACCTGACGCCAATGGCAGTGACCATCCCGCGCCTCGAGGATCGACTTCCGGACCTGCTGGAATTCGCCCGCACCCTTGCCCGGCAGATCGAAGCCGGCGATGTTCAGGATGGCGATGCGCTCGCCGCGCGCATTCGCGTGTTCTACACCCCGGAACAGATGGCTGCGATCGAGGCCGTTGCCCCGGGCTGGCAGGAAATGGCCGCCTATGCCGACGGCACCACGCTGCACCACGTCACCCAGGTACTGATCGCGCTGCAACTCCTGCCGGAGTACCGGCAGGCTTCGCGGTACCTGCAGGCATTGATGGAATGGAGCGTGCTGTACCACGACCTGGGAAAGCAGGTCATCGCCGGCCAGCGCGACGCCCTGCATGCCTTTCGCTCAGGGACGATGGCAGCGCGCACGCTGCCCCGCCTGGGCTTCCCGACCAGCGAAGCCTATCCGGTGACGCTGGAACCCTGGAGCCGGTTCGTCGTTGGCGCTGCCGTTGCGACACCCGACGGCAAGGGCTCGATGCAGGACAATCGCGCACTGCCAGAAATCCTGCGCGGAATTGATCAACTGTTTGGCGGTGGATCGGCGGCCGCGCTGATCGTGCAGGCGGCCCTGCTGCACCAGTCTTTGAACGTGGTGCCGGAGTGGCCGAATCCCGGCAGCCTGACCGAGGCACAAGTGCCTGCGTGCATTCGGCCGGACATGGTGCCGCTGCTGGAAGGCCTGATGCTGGCGGACAGCGACGCCTGGCAGCTTTTTGAACCAGAGAAAAAGGCGAAATTCCGTGCGAGCACGCTGGCAGTCTTTGCGACTGTACGCGAGGTGATCGCAGGCTGAGAGACGCATCGTGCGTCGGTGCTGACCACAGTGCCCTGGAGACGTCCGGCATCCGTTTTCTGTCATGATTCGGATGACAGGGGGACAGCACCATGGCATCGGCACTCTACATGTCGGGGAGCCCGGTCGTGCGCTACGCCAGCGGCGCGGCGCTCTATTTTGCACAGGGCATTCCAAAGGGCCTCCTGCACATCGCGATGCCAGCGTGGTTGGCGAGCCAGGGGGCCGGCACCGGCGCCATCGCCTCCTACCTCGCCATCATCGTGCTGCCATGGGCTTTCAAGCTGGTCACTGGCCCGCTCATGGATCGATTCGCCTACCGGCCGATGGGCGGTCGCCGCCCATGGGTGCTCGGCGCCCAGTTCGGGCTCGTCTTGAGCCTGCTGAGCCTGGCGGCAATCCACGATCCCATTGCGCAGATCGGGTTGCTGACGATGCTTGGCGTCGTCATCAATACGTTTACTGCCACGCAGGATGTGGCCGTCGACGGCATGGCGATCGACCTCGTGCCCGAGTCCGAGCATGGGCGGATCAATGCGTTCATGAGCTGTGGCAAGGCCGTCGGGTGGGCGGTGACAGCCGCCCTCTCGGGCACGCTGCTGGTCAAGTACGGCCTCGCCGTCACCGGAGCGGTTGCCGCGGCTGGGGCGGGCCTGGTGCTCGTTGCGTTCTTCTTTGTGCGGGAGCGTGAGGGCGAGCGCCTGCTGCCCTGGACGCAGGGTGAAACCGTGGGCCAGCGTGCTGCCGCGAGCTCGTTCAAGAGCGTCGTGCAAGACCTGAACGCAGTGCTCTGGGCACGCACCAGCCTCGTCGTCTCCCTGATCATGTTCTTCGAC
Source organism: uncultured Gammaproteobacteria bacterium (assembly GCA_963827615.1). Lineage (GTDB taxonomy): Bacteria > Pseudomonadota > Gammaproteobacteria > Steroidobacterales > Steroidobacteraceae > RPQJ01. The sequence continues at coordinate 29,999 of CAWHCA010000017.1, forward strand.
GGAGTGGTCACGGGGTACGGCGAGGCCCTGATGCCGATCGCGGCAGTCAAGCTATTTTCTTTCACGACGACCGAGTGGTCACATCTCGTGGCCATGATGGGGCTCACCGGCGCCTTTGCGGCACTCGCGCTCGGGCCGCTGATCGATCGCTTCGGCGCCCGGACCATGCTGCTGCTGACCATCGGCGTGGTTTGTGCGCACGCTTTCCTGCTGGCCGGGACCCAGCACCTGTGGACCAACAGCACCTATGTGCTGTTCATGCTGTCGGCCTACGTCCTGATGCAGCCCGTCACGATGGTCTGCGTCATCGCACTCGCCATGAGCATCTGCTCCACCCGCATCTCGGCGACGCAGTTCGCGGTCTACATGTCGATGGCCAACCTCGGCCATTCCGCCGGCTCGAAGATATTCGGCAGCCTGGCGGAGTACACGAGCTTCGTGCAGAACTATGCGTTGCTGGGCGCCATCGCCGTCACGATGTTCGGCACGATCGCGATCTTCCGCAAGCACCCGATCACCGCGCCGGCAGACTCGACGGACCGGCTGGAGTGATATAGACGATCTATCGCGTTGATAGAAAGGATCGACTTTCCGGGTGCCCGACCGATGACTCATAGTCCGCTCGGCCTGACGATCACCATGGACAGTACGGGAGTGCCTCTCAATGCGTCACAGAACGTCAACCTTGACCACCGCCGGGGCAATTGCAGCCCTGGCAGCAGCCTTGTCGCCGGTCGCGATGGCGAGTGCCGCCGAGACGGCCGGCAGGCCGATGTCGAACCGGGACTGGTGGCCGCAGCAGCTGGACCTCAAGCCACTGCGACAGCATTCGCCCCGGTCCAATCCGATGGGCGACGATTTCAACTACGCCGAGGAGTTCAGCAAGCTCGATCTCAATGCCGTGAAGGCGGACATCAAGGCGTTGATGACCACCTCACAGGCGTGGTGGCCTGCGGACTACGGTCACTATGGGCCGTTTTTCATTCGCATGGCCTGGCACAGCGCAGGCACGTACCGCGTGGCAGACGGACGCGGCGGCGCCGATGGCGGCCAGCAGCGCTTCGAGCCGCTCAACAGCTGGCCCGACAACGTCAGCCTGGACAAGGCACGGCGCCTGCTGTGGCCGATCAAGCAGAAATACGGCCGGCAGATTTCCTGGGCCGACCTGATGGTCCTGACGGGCAACGTCGCACTGGAATCGATGGGCTTCAAGACCTTCGGCTTCGCCGGTGGGCGCGTGGATGACTGGGAGGCCGACATGGTCTACTGGGGCCCGGAGTCCAAGTTCCTCGCGGATCGAGCGTTACAGTGGCAACCGCGAGCTGCAGCGCCCGTTGGCCGCCGTGCAGATGGGCCTGATCTACGTCAATCCGGAGGGGCCGAACGGCAATCCGGATCCACTCCTCGCGGCGAAGGACATTCGCGAGACGTTCGGCCGCATGGCGATGAACGACGAGGAGACCGTCGCGTCTGATCGCCGGTGGACATACCTTCGGCAAGGCCCATGGTGCCCACGACCCGGCCAAGTGCCTGGGTCCGGAACCCGCCGCCGCCGGCCTTGAACAGCAGGGTTTCGGCTGGGAGAACAAGTGCGGCAAGGGCCACGGCGCCGACACCGTGACCAGCGGTCTCGAAGGCGCCTGGGGCCCGGCGCCCACGACCTGGTCGACGCAGTACCTCGACAACCTGTACGCCTTCGACTGGGTGCAGACGAAGAGCCCGGCCGGCGCGATTCAATGGGTGCCGGCCAACGGCCGCGGTGCGGGCATGGTGCCCGATGCGCACGATCCGACGAAGCGCCACCAGCCGATCATGTTCACCACCGACATTGCGATCAAGACGGATCCGGCCTACGCGAAGATCTCTGCGCGCTTCCGGGAGAATCCCGAGGAGTTCCGCCTCGCCTTCGCCAAGGCCTGGTTCAAGCTCACGCACCGCGACATGGGCCCGCGCGCGCGTTACCTCGGCGCTGACGCTCCCAAGGAAGTGCTGTCGTGGCAGGATCCGGTCCCGGCCGTCGATCATGAACTGGTCAACGCGCAGGACATCGCACAGCTGAAGTCCAGGATCCTGGCCTCGGGGCTCACCGTCCCCGAACTCGTCAGGACCGCCTGGGCCTCTGCCGCGAGCTACCGTGGCACCGACATGCGCGGTGGGGCCAATGGCGCTCGCGTTCGCCTCGAGCCGCAGAAGGGCTGGGAGGTCAACAGCCCGGCTGAGCTGGAGAAGGTGCTGAAGGGTCTCGAGGCCATTCAGAAGGACTTCAACAGCGCCCAGACCGGGGGCAAGAAGGTTTCCCTGGCCGACTTGATCGTGCTGGGGGGTGCCGCCGCGATCGAGCAGGCCGCGAAGCAGGCCGGGCATGCCGTGCAGGTTCCGTTCGCTCCGGGTCGCACCGACGCTTCGCAAGCGCAGACCGACGTGACTTCTTTTGCTGCGCTCGAACCGGCTGCCGACGGGTTCCGTAACTATTACGGCAAGAACAGCCGGCTCTCGCCGGCGGAGATGCTGGTGGACCGGGCCAACCTCCTGACGCTGACGGTTCCGGAAATGACCGTGCTGGTCGGCGGCATGCGGGCACTGAACGCCAATGCGGGACAGTCTGCCCACGGTGTGTTCACCAGTCGGCCCGGGACCCTGAGCAACGACTTCTTCGTGAACCTGGTGGACATGTCCACGAAGTGGACGAAGTCATCCCAGGGCGAGGGTCTCTATGAGGGGCTTGATCGCGCAACGGGCAAACCCAAGTGGACGGCCACCCCCGTCGACCTGGTCTTCGGGTCGAACTCGGAGCTGCGAGCGATTGCCGAGGTCTATGCAGCGAACGATGGGCGCGAGAAGTTCGTGCAGGACTTCGTGGCGGCGTGGACCAAGGTGATGAACCTCGATCGCTTCTAGGCCCACCAGCAGGCCGGACGGCGGCGTGGTGATTCGCGCCGCCGTTCGACCTTGGCTGGACTTCATCGTCGCTCCGGTACAGTCTGTCCGCCGACATTCCATCCAGGACGAGAAATACGATGCGATTCGACAGGCACCTGGTGATCGGTTGTGCGGCGGCATTGGCCCTGACCTTCGCGACAGCGCCTGCCAAGGCGGCATCACAGTATCCGGGCCACGACAAAGTCGTCGCAGCCATCAAATCCGACCAGGCCGATGCGATCGAGCGTCTGCGTTCATGGATCGCGTTGCCGACCATCGCCAACATGGGCGTCAATACCCCGCAAGGCGCCGAGTACATGCGCCAGCTCGCGCTGGACGCAGGCTTCCAGCACGCGAGGGTCGTCGAGAGCGGCGGCGTGCCGGGCGTGTTTGCAACACTCGACGCCGGGGCGAAGCACACGCTCGCGATTTATTTCATGTACGACGTCAAGCACTACGATCCGGCCGAATGGTCGTCGCCCCCGCTCGAGGGGAAAATCGTCGAGCGGCCGGGTGAAGGGAAAGCGCTGGTTGGCCGCGGCGCGGTCAACCAGAAAGGCCCGCAGATGGCCTTCCTCACTGCGCTGCACGCCTTCAAGGACGCGGGTGTCAAGTTGCCCGTCAACCTCGTCCTCGTGGCCGAGGGCGAAGAAGAAATCGGCTCGACCAATTTTCCGACGCTGCTCGCCGACCCCGAAATAACGTCTGCACTCAAGCGCTCCGTGGGCGTGGTAATGCCGTCGACCGGCCAATCTCGTGACGGTTCGGTCTCGCTCGACCTGGGCGCCAAGGGCGTGATCGAAGTCCAGCTGGTTGCGAGCGGCGAAAAATGGGGTCGGGGTCCGGCCAAGGACATTCATTCGAGCCTGATGGCCCGAGTCGACAGCCCCGCCTGGCACCTGATCAAGGCGCTCGACACGCTGGTGGCCGACGACGGCTTCACACCGACAGTCGACGGCTGGTTCGAGAATGTCCGCCCCCTCACGCCACGCGAGAAGGAACTGCTCGCCGCGAGCCTTCCCAAGGATGAGGAAGCCGTCAAGAAAGTATTGGGCGTGCGCCACTGGATCAAGGACGAAGACTTTCTCACCAGCACTTATCGCCTCGCCTCGCAACCGACGGTCAACATCCAGGGTCTCGTCAGCGGCTATACCGGACCGGGCGGCAAGACGGTGCTCCCTGGTCGTGCGGAAGCGAAGCTGGACTTCCGCCTGGTCCCCGACATGACCAAGGAAGAAGCGGTCGAGAAACTCAAGGCGCATCTCGCGCAGCGCGGTTTCGGAGACATCGAGGTGATCGTCAGTGGCGGCTACAGCCCGACTGAATCGCCCGAGGACAGCGTCGTCATCCAGGCAGGCGCGGCGGCACTCAAGAAAGCCGGGATCGAATACAGCCTGTTCCCTCGTCGCGCCGGGAGCTGGCCGGGTGTGGTCTTCACCGGGCCGCCGCTCAAGATGGCAGCGGGCCACTTCGGCGTGGGTCGCGGTGGCGGTGCACATGCTCCGGATGAATGGATCCTGATAGAGAGCAGCGACCCCAAGGTCGCGGGTTATGCGCAACAAGCGGAGGCGTTCGTCGACTACCTCTACGAAACCGCGCGAGCGGCCAAGGCCAGGCGCTAGATGCGGTGAGCCGGGGCACGGCGCCGATTACCTCGCAAGCAGCCGCCTCACCTTCGCCCCGGACAGGAGTCCCCGCAGGCGTTGCTCCCCGGTCTCGCTGGTCTCCATCACCGGGACGTGGGTCAACCCGGTCGCTTCGAACAGGCGCGACACCGACGCCACGGTCGCCTGCTCGATGTCCCTGATGTCGAGAACCCGCCATTCGCCAACTCCTTGCATGATGTCCCGCACCTGCACGTCACGGCGCGGGCTCGTCATCGATTGCATGTGCCGCATCGGCTTCTCGCTCATGATGTCGTAGGCCGTGATGAGGCCGACTACGACGCGACGCGACTCATCGATCGCGAACGCGCAGCGCACTCCGTTGTGCTTCATGTGCTCGAGCGCCGCATCGATCGTCGCGGTCTCGGCGATCGTCACGGACGCGCGCTCCCGGAAGTCGGTCATGACCGAGAGCGCCGGATCGTTCGCGGCCGCATGCCAGGGATCCGCGCCGGGGATCTGCAGGCTCCGGCTCGAGAGGGTACGGAGAGAAAGAGCGGTCATGGCAACCTCGCACGAAAACACATCGACTGGTGAACGATCGGGCTACAGCGCGATTATGCATCCGGCGGTCCAGCGAGGGACCAGGCACCTGCGCCAGTACTCAATCCCGCGTCGTGTACGGCTCCAGCGCGCCAAGCCCTCGCTGATCGATGCGATCCAGCCGCGCGTCCAGCGGCGGGTGCGTTTTGTAGAGTTGCGCCAGGCTCGCCGACTCGCTGCCGAGTGCGGTGAGTTTCTGCAGGACGGCGTACAGCGCCAGCGGGTTCATGCCGGCACGGGCCAGATAGAACTCCGCGGCTTCGTCCGAGCGGTACTCGGCCTCGCGATCCAGCGATGTCAGCATGATGGCCGCGCCGTTCTTCTCCGCGTAACGCCTGGCGTAGCTGCCGGCGACGCTGTCATTGCCGACGGTGACGTTTTGCACCGCCTCGTCCTTGCCGGCGGACGCCAGTTCCTGCTTGTGGATCACGTTGTAGTGATCGCGCTGCACGCAGTGACTGATTTCGTGCCCCAGCACGGCCGCGAGCTCGCTGTCCGACGACAGCAGCTCGTACAGGCCGCGCGTGACCAGGATGAAGCCACCCGGCGCCGCGAAGGCGTTGACCTCGGGCGTGTCGATCACGCCGAAGGTCCAGGGCAGCTCAGGACGACTCGTTTGCGAGGCAACCCAGCGTCCGACGAGGTTGACGCGTTGCTGCGCACCCGCATCGTTCCACAAGGGCGCGCACCGAGAATGCGGCCCGCAATTTCCGGGCCGAGCGCGATCTCCTCCGCTGCCAGCTCGTCCTCGGACTTCGGCACCACCTTGGCGGCCGTGTCCAGCTTCGTGCCGACGTTGACGCCGAATGAGCCGAGCAGGCCGCCCACGGATTTCGCCAGTTCCGATTTCGAAGCCGCGGGTTCGGCTGTCGGCTTCCCCGATTTCTTGCGCGGCCTTGGCTTCGCCGGTATACGCCACGCCGTCGCCTGCCAACCCTGCTCGGCGGCATACGCAGTCGCGGCAGGCGCATCGACCCGATGACCGACCATCGCGTCCAGTTGCCCCTGGTTCAATGCTGCCGATTTCAGGTCGCTTTCCTCGATGCCACGCACGCCGGCGGTTTCGGTGACGCGCCCCTTGCCGGCCTTGCCGCCCATCAGCACGCGCAGGTTGGCTTCGCCATCCTCGGCGCCGGCATAGGCCACGCGCACGTCATTGACGCGCACGAAACCCGGCGCTGCCGGCGGCCATCAGCAACTGGTACCACAGGCCCTGCTGCGCGGAAATCCTGACTGCCGCGTCGCGCTGCAACGTCGCAACCTTGGGCGCGTCGAACCTGGGCTCGGCATACACGTCGGCACTGGGCTTGTGTACGACGGCCGGCAGCTCCGCGGCATTCACGCCCGACGCGAGCAGTGCGGCCGCCGACAGAATGAATGGAATGCTGCGCATCACGAGCCTCCCGACGACACGTCCGCAGTATCGAAAAACACGGTTCGCTGCGCCAGCGGCGATTCGCTCGAGGCGGCCACCGCCTGGCCGACCAGCTCGCGCAGGCGACGGCGCTCGCCGCGATCGCTGTCCGCGGCGCCATCATCGATCTCGGCGCAAGCGAATGCCAGTCGCACGCTGCCGTCATCGGACAGTCGCGCGTCGTATTCCGCCAGCTGCCGTTCAAGCCTGGCGAGATCGTGCCTGGCGGCAGCGCGAGCCGCGGCTTCGCTTTCGCCGTGCCACACCAGCACCATCAGGTCGTCCAGGGCTTCGTGCAGCCAGCTCTTGCGTTCCACCACGCCCTCCAGCATCACCGCGTCGCTGCCGGCGTACAGGAAGCGTCGCAACCGGCGGCGGTATTCGCGTCGCCGTCGCGCCGCGGCCCTGGCGTCGAGTTGCACGTCGGGCACGAAGCGCAGACGCGCGATCGCCAGCCAGCGATCCCGGTCCGGCGCGAACTCCGGCAGGAAGTCGCCATTGCCCACCGCCCGCCCGCGCTGGATGCCGGCATACAGGCGACACAGGCCGAAGATCAGGCTGACGAAGCCGATGCTGGCGAAGACGTCGAAGAAGAAGCCGAAGAACGTGAGACCCACGAACGCGGCCGTCAACATCGTCACGTTGGCGGCGACGAAGACCGAGTCGATATCGGTGGCCGGTTCGCCGCGGTAGAAGGCGAACGTGGTCAACATGGTCAGCAGCATGGCGATGACGTACTTGAGCCACGCCGGCGGCGCCCGGATGCCACTGTTGGCGATCAGGGCTTCCGTCGCCTCGGCCATGACCTCGACGCCCGGCATGACGGGATCGACTGGGGTGGGTTTGGCATCGTTGAGTCCGGACGCCGTGTAGCCGACCAGCGCCACGCGATTCTTCAGTGCTGGTGGCAACGTCGTCGCATCGCGACAGACAGGCTGGCCGGTCAACACGTCGGCGGCACTGATGCGCGGCAACCGGGTGTCCTGTCGCCAGTTCGGTCGCACCGCGGCGGCAAAGTCGCCAGGCAATCGCGTCGTGGTGACCGTCGCCAGGCGCAAAGGCAGCGACGGCAACGCCCAGTCGCCAACCGTCTCGCGCAACGGAATGTCGCGAAGTACGCCGTCGGCATTGCGGGTGACATTGGCAATCGCGCTGAAGCGGGCCATCGCCTCGCCATAGGGCAACAGCAAGGCGACTTGCGGGTCAAGTTGTGGCCGGAGCGTCAGCGCAAACGCCGCGGGGGCCTGCGACGCCCGCAACGGCGAACCCGTGTCGTAATCCGGATGCATTCGCGTGGAACTGAATACGAACCGGCCGTCGCCGCCCCTGGCCATGGCTTCCAGGGTTTCGTCGCCGATGGGATCGCCTGGCGAGGCATCGACAAACAGCACGTCGTAGCCGACCGCGCGCACCTCGGCACGATCGAGCTGGTCGAGCAGATCCGCGTGCCGTTGCCGGCTCCACGGCCAGCCGCCTTCGTTGCGCGCGCGGAAATGCTCGATCGAGCACTCGTCGATTTCGACCACGACCACGCGGCCGGAAGGCTGCGGCTCAAAGGGACGCCACTGCACCACGCGATCGAAGATCGCATCTTCAGCCGAGTTGAGCGAGCGGGCGTGACCCCAGTCCCAGGCAAGCCAGGCGATCGCGCCGAGCGCGAGCAGCGGGTAGAACGCGAACTTCAGCCGCAAGGCGACCCGCGAAAACGGCCGCCGGTAACTGCGCTCGACCTTGGTCCACGCGAGGATGAAGCCGTGGCCGAAGGCCGCCAGGCTCGAGTCAATCCACGAGAGTACGCGGTCCGACAACCTGCCCATCATTTGCGATCCCTCGCGCAAATGATGGCAGGTTTGACGGGCTGCCGGGCCAGGCCGGCCGCTGCCGATCCTCAGGCAGCGGCTTTACGGACACGAGCGGTCGACTTCCGGACCGCGCTCCTGGCCTTGCGGGCACGGGTGCCCTTCGCCTTGAGAGGCGCTTCCTCGGCCCGCTCGAAGACCTGGCCATACAGGTGGGTCCCGACCTTGCGTACTTCACGGCCCGCAACCTTGAAGATCTCGACCGCACGGGTCATCTCATCGACGATGCGATCACGGGTGGCGCCGAGCATCTCGGCCTGTTCGAGTACCAGGTAGACGACGTTTTCCGCTTCCACGGCGCGCTCGAGGCGCAGGGCCGCAGCGGTCAGTGCCGACGTGACGACCTCCGACTCCAGTTCGATCAAGTCCCGCATCGCGTTCTGCGATACGGCCGTAAGTTTGACACCCGAATGCGCAAATGCGCGGACGGGCGCCTTCAGCGACTTGATGCCGTCAGCCGAAGTCATGGCGACTTCGCGCATGGACTCGATCGGCTGCTCACGGAACTTCTGCACCTGCACGGCCAGGGCCTGCCTCTGTTCACTCGCAAATTCATTGATTCGGGCGACCATCGCTTGCTCCTATGACTCGTGGCACGAAAAAGCGTCTGCTGCAGTGCAGCATACGTCCTGGCGCGCCCCCGTCACATAGGGAATTGACGTGGCTTGAATAAACGCCTGCCGCACCCGAGGCGGGAGTTCAGCCTCAGGCTGACCACGTGACGCGGAACCTGACGATTCAGGTATTCGAGGCCTGGAAAATGCTCTCGATGGCCCGGTCAAGCGCGGCGTTGAACTCGGCGTCCGATTGCTGGGCCGTCAGTCCTTCGGTCAGTGCCCGGGAGAAGCTGGCGACCATGTTGTGCTGGCGAGCCAGGCGCGCATTTGCTTCATCGCGTGAATACCCACCCGACAGGGCCACGACTTTCAGCACGCGCGGGTGGGCGATGCACTCGGCGTAGAGATTGTCCTGGTTCGGCAGCGTCAGCTTGAGCATCACCTGCTGGCCGGCCGGTAGCGCGTCGAGCCGCTTCATGATCGCGGCCTTGAGCAAGTCTTCCGCGGCGGCCTTGTCCGGGCACTTGATGTCGACTTCGGGCTCGATGATCGGCACGAGACCCGCTGCGATGATCCGACTGGCGACCTCGAACTGCTGGTCCACCACGGCGCGGATCCCTGCCGCGTTGGCCTGCTTGATGACCGAGCGCATCTTGGTGCCGAAGATGCCCTTGGCTTTCGCGCGCGCCAGCAGGCTGTCGAGGTCCGGCATCGGCTTCATCAACTGCACGCCGTTCGCCTCGGCCTCGAGACCCTTGTCGACTTTGAGAATCGGGACGACCTGCTTGACCTCCCAGAGGTACTGCGCCGTCGGCCGGCCCAGGATGTCCCGGTCCATCGTGTCCTCGAACAGGATGGCCCCCAGGATGCGGTCACCGTTGAAGCTCGGGCTCGTGATGATGCGTGTGCGCATCGCGTGCATGAGATCCATCATCTCGGCGTCGCTTGACCAGCTTCCAGCCGGGATCCCGTACAGCCCCAAGGCCTTGGGCGTGCTGCCGCCACTCTGGTCCAGCGCGGCGATGAAGCCTGGCTGTGTACGGACCTTCGCTTTCTGCTGTTCGAAAATATTCATGAGGGACCTCTGCGAGCGCTGCGATGCAGACACATAGTAGGCCCGGTAACGCGCGAAGGCTCAACCGCCAGGGTCCTGCGCCGTATAGATGACGGCAGAGTTCACTGCTTCGACCAGGGCGTCGGACAACTTGACGAGCAGTTCTGCAACAGGTACTGTTTTAATAAAGGTACCGTGTTTACAAACTATGGCTGCAGAATCCAAACTTGCCCCGATCCGTAAGGGTCTCCTGGAATTCCTCGTGTTGAAGATCGTGGGTGCGAAAAGCATCTATGTGCCGGAAATCCTGCGCAGTCTCGCCGGCACGGAATTCGCCACGCAGGAGGGCACGCTCTATCCCCTGCTCAGCAAGTTGCGTCGCGAGGACCTGGTGCAATACGAATGGCAGGAATCGGACGCGGGGCCACCGCGTAAGTACTATCGGCTCACGGACGCCGGTCGGGCACAGCTGGCGGAGCTGGATGAGTACTGGAGCCTGATCAACCGCACGATCGCGAACTTTGGACACTGAACCATGCAACGCATTTCAACCACCGTCCGTCTCAATCGCAGCGTTCTTCAATTCGACGACGCGTCGAATGCGCGTCTCGAACAGTACCTGGCCGAGTCGGCGAGCCTGCTCGAGGGTGATCCCGATCCGCAGGAGATCCTGGGTGACCTGGAGCAGGCCGTGGCCGACCAGTGCATGCGTCGCATGCGTGCGGGACAATCCGTCGTGACGCTGGCCGAACTCGAGCCAGCACTCGAGGAGATCGGGTCGGTGCAGGCGGCGGGCAACGGACCCGCGTGGCCGCACCCGCCGCGTGAAGCGACGCCGCGGGTGCTGCAGCAGGTCAGCGAAGGCGCCGTGATCAGCGGCGTGTGCCTGGGACTGGCGCGGTACTTCCAACTGGACGTGACGCTGTTGCGGGTCATCTCCGTCCTGCTGCTGCTCGGCACGGGCGGTGCGATGATCCTCGTGTACCTCGGCCTGATGCTGCTGATGCCTTACGCCCCGCAGGAACCAGCCGGTACGCCGATTCGCTGGTTGCCGGCGAAGTGTCGTGCGTTCATGGAATTCCTGCGCGTCAAACTGGGCGTGGATCGGCCAGGCAAGATACCAGCGACACCCCACCGGTTTCAGTGACGTCAGCGATGCCGCGGCGTCATGGTGCGGGGTTCTGGCGGCCGACCTTCGCGTCGACTGCATCGCGCAGCCCGATTGCCACACCCATGTAAATGCGACCGACATCTCCGGCAACGCGCATCGTCGACATCCAGTAGCGCAGCTCCCGCATCAGGGCCGTGTCGTTCCTGATTGCGTCGACGACGGCCCTTGCGCGAGCCTCATCGACCGGCGGACTGCAGGCGAGTGCCCGTTGTTTTCCTGACATTTCGGACTGCCAGCATTTTTCCCAGAGATAGAGCTGGATTTCCAGCGGGATGAGCCCGCGCACATGCTTGCGATATTCGGGGCTCTCCGACAGCGTCGGATTCTTTGAATTCGTGTAATAAGACGCCAGTTGGTCGCGCAGGCGTGGGTCGCCGAGCAGGCCCAACTCACCCGCACTCCTGAGCTCGTCGTAGGTCGCTTCGGTGAGGTTGAACGCACCGACCTGGCTCGCCCAGAAGTAGTCGCGCAGCAGGTCCCATTGTGTCGCTCCGCCGGCATCGCCCGTTTCGGCGTAGGCGAGTCCCCTGGCGCCCGACGCGGAGACCTCGCCCCAGAATTCCAGGCGATCGCGGTAGCCGACGATGTCAGCGTCGAGATCGTCGCGAATTCGCTCGAGGTAGCCGTGGGCGCGCTCGCGATCGGCTCGCGCCGCGTTCCAGTTCGAGACCTGGATACCGATGACGACGCCGAGCACCACGATCACGAGATCGATCGCGATCGCGGTCCACTCCTGCTTGCGGACATGCGCGATGACACGGCGGAGGATCATTGTCCGGCGGCGGTCCCTGTCGGACAGAAGTCACGCCGCCTGTTGTCGGGCTGCAGGTTCATCGGCGGCAGCATCGCGGCGGCCGGTTTGCGCGTCAATGCATTTGTGTCTGCAACAAAGCTTGCTGCAACGCAATCGAAGTCAGAGTTCATCATGTACCGGCGTGCGGTCCCAGGGCGCAATCCACGGACTGATTGATCCGGGTAGCCGGTCGGGTCACCGGATGTGACAATGTCGCTGGCGACGCAGTCGAGGGGAGTCAAGAGATCGTGTCGTTGGAGCAACGTTACGACGCGATCGTCCTGGGGTCCGGTGTGGGCGGCAGCTGCGCGGCGGCCCTGCTCGCGCACGAAGGCTACAAGGTGCTGCTCGCCGAAAAACGCGCCTACCTGGGCGGCCGCTTTTCCACGTCGGATCACGACGGCTACCTCTGCGCGACCGGCGGCCTCGCCGTGCAGGTGGGCGGGCCGATCGAAAAGGTCTGTGCACAGATCGGCATCGAGTCGGGCGTGCGGCCGGCCAGCCACTCGGCCTGGTGGATCGACGGCCAGTTCTACGAGATTTCGGCCACCGGCGGCAGCCTGCGCGCGACGATCCACAAAGTAGCGGAGTCGGAGGACGAGTCGCGTCGCGTCAGTGGTGCGCTCAATGACGCGCTCAACTGGCTCGAACCCACTGACGCGCTCAGCTTCCGTGACTGGCTCAATCAGTACACGACCAACCCACGCATCCACGGGCTGTTTCAGTCGACGATCGCTTCACTGCTCACGGTCAACAGCTGGGAGCTGCCAGCGTCGGAGTACTTCAAGGTGGTGCGCAACATCGCACCGTTGCGTTTCGGTTACGTCGAGGGCGGCAGCCTGAGGTTATGGGAACGCATGGCGGATTTCGTCCGGTCACGCGGTGGCGCGGTCTCCACCAGTAGCGCGGCGTCGGCTATCGCCAGCAGCTCGGGCCGCGTCACAGGCGCAACCCTGCGGATCAATGGCCACGACGTCCACGTCGAGGCGCCCGTGGTCGTCAGCAATCTCGGCCCACACGCCACGGTGGCGCTCGCTGGCCGCGGGACGTTCGAGCAGAGTTACCTCGCACGGCTCGATCGCGACGTGCGTCCGACCGCAATCCTGTGGCTGCACTTCGTCAGCGACGAACCGGTGCTCGACTATTCGGCAATCGCCGTGTGCGGCACACGTCGCGTCAACATGATCGATGCGCCCTCCTACGACTGCCCGGACGTCGCGCCGCCCGGCAAGCATCTCTACACGGTGGGTGCGGCACCGCTCGACGCCCTCGCACCGGGCGACATCGATGCCGAGTTCAAACTGGTCATGGACGATCTGCGCGACATCATTCCCGGCTTCGACGCGCGTTGCCGCGTGTTGACCAAGACCTGTTACCGCGGCAAGTGGCCAGGCTTTCGCACCGTGCCCGGCTCGCCGGTGCCGCACCGCACGCCGGTCAAGGGCCTGTTCAACGTGGGCGATGCGAGCTGCCCGCGCGGCTTTGCCGGATCGATGGGTGCGGCGACCTCGGCGCTGCTGGTGCGGGACGACTTGCGCAAGCCAGTCTGAGTTGCCGCCCGCGCGTCACCGACCACTCACTGGCGCGACAACCGGTCGATCTCGGCGAAAAAGCTCCGGCGACCGCTGGTCAAACCAAGGGCCTTCCAGGTCGGCGCGAGCCTGACAACGCGGTCCTTGAACGCGTCCTCGTAGTACTCCTCGTCGAGGTAACCCTGCTGGAACTGGTAGTGCATGTTGTCCCAGTGCGTCTGCTGGGCAATCTGCCACATCCTGAAGCGTCGCCGTTCCGCGTCGGTCAACTCGTCCAGTGCCTTGACGTCCTCCGGATAGCCAAGCTCCGTGAGCTTGATGATGATCGGTCCGATGTACTCCGAGTCTGCCGCGTGCACCAGCATGGCCTGCAGGGCATCGGAACGCATCTGGTAGGTCTGCGCCAGCGCGAGCTTGCGAGCCTCGTCCATCGCATGGGTGTTCTGGCCGATCTGCTTGGCGAGGTAGATCAGGGTGACGACGACGGCCAGCGCACCGACGACCTCACCGATTGCGCCCCAGTCCTGCAAGTTCATACGCGTCCTCCATTGGCAGGGTGCCCGGACTGCAACTGCCCACCGTTCTCGATGTGCCAGGCACGGCTAACATGATCCGATATTGGATTGCCAATGCAACAGGCGTAGCGTGTAGCGCTTGACCACCGCACCGTTCGAGCGGGGGCAAGACAGAAGACATCATCCAGGGGGAAAAATCATGTTCGGTCGAATCGTCCTATCGATGATCTGCGTTTGTGGTTTCGCCGGAACGGCCGCCGCGCAGGCGTGGACTGCAGAACAGAAAGAGATCTGGAATCTCGAAGAGCAGCAATGGAAGATGGCTGCGGCCGAGGACCTTAGCTGGATTGACTCGATGGTGCATCCGAACCTGAGGTACTGGGAAACCGGCGATCCGATGCCTCGCGGCAAGGACTCGCTCAGGCGCTGGGGCAAGTACGCGGCCGATAACAGCACTGTCCTGGAGCAGGAACTCTTTCCGATCTCGATCACGCTGACGGGAAACGTCGCGGTGGTGCAGTACAACTATCAGATCGCGCGCGAAAATCATAAGAAGGATCGGGAAATGGTGACCGGCAACTACACCGACGTGCTGGTCAAGGAGAACGGCCGCTGGCAATTCCTGACGTGGTCGGGCGGAGACCAGCCGAAGAAGTGATCTGCTGGCCGGGCGGGCCTGCTGGATCGCGGACCCGCCCTTGCCGTCCGGGGAAGCGCCAGCGCACATCGACGTGCGGCCAATCGCAGCCATGGCCGCCGAGCGACCGAAATCTGAAATACTCGTGGCACCGCTGTTCACGGCAGGCAACAGGAGTCCACGATGAGCCGAAAGTCCCAGAGGAACAAAGCGACTCCTGAAAGCCAGGACCCGCAGGCGAGCCCACCCAGCCGCAGGGGTTTCGTCATTGGCGCCGTCGTGGCCGTGCTTCTCGCTGTCCTGGCGGGGACGCTTCTATTCAAGGACGACCGATCGCAGATTTCACAAGGTACCTCCGATGCGAACCACGACCCGCTCGCGAGCGTCCATTCGCCGATGCTCGGCGACGCGGCCGCCAAGGTGCACATCGTCGAATTCATCGACCCGGCGTGTGAAACCTGCGCGCAGTTCTTCCCGCTGGTGAAGCAGTTGCTGGCCGAGAACCCGGACAGGATCCGCCTGTCGATTCGCCACGTCGCATTCCACGACGGCTCGGACTACGCGGTGAGACTCCTGGAAGCGAGCCGCAAGCAGGACAAGTACCTGCCGACACTGGAAGCGCTCCTGGCATCGCAGGCGCAATGGGCGCCCCATCACACCGTTCAGCCGGACCTGGTCCTGCGGGCAATCGCCGGCGTGGGATTGAATATCGAGCAACTCCTGGTGGACATGGATGCGCCGGAGGTCGCGCAGCGCATGGAGCAGGACCGCAGCGATGCCGTGGCGCTGAAAGTCACTGCGACGCCGGAGTACTTCGTCAATGGCCGCCCCATGCCGAGCTTTGGCGAACAGCAGCTGATGTCGCTCGTCAGCGAAGCGCTGCAAAGCGCCTATTAGCGAACGGGCCGCCCGAAGGCGGCCCGTCGTCGCACTACGGTAGCGAAAAGGTTCAGCCGGCCGACATGCCGAGCCCGGCCATCGCCGCGTCCAGTTTCTCCTTCACCTGGCGCGCAGTCATGACGGCTTGCTCCATGTTGCCAGCCGCCTGGGCGGCCGTGGCCTGGTCCCACAGGGACCTGGCTTCATCCGTGCCGGACCTGGCCGCCTCGAACGAAGCCGCGTCGAGCCCGGCAGGCAGCTTTTTCGACTTCGAGAGAATCCCGACCCGGCTGGTGACTGCCGCCATTTGCGCAGGGATATCCGCCGCAAGCGTTCCCCACTCACTGTTGAAGGCCTCGAGGGCAGCCGCCTCGGCGGCCTGCTTGGCGCTGGTGGCCGCAGCGGTCAGGCCTTGCGCCTGAGCGAGCAGCGCGGGAGCCGCGGCGAGGACACCCTTGTAGTCTTTCTGGTCGAACTTCATCTTCAGGTCGGCGATCTGGGTCGTCACGGCCTGCAGCTGATCGGGAATGTATTGCGCGGCATCCGGACCGGCGGCGGCGACGGCTGCTTCGATGTCGGCGATGGCTTTCTTGGCCGGCTCCATCTGGTTAGCACAGCCGGCCAGTAACGCGGCGGCCATGACGAGCGAGAAGAATCCTGCGAAAACGGGCTTGAACTTCATCGGTATCTCCTGGGCTGAGCCGTGGTGTCAGGCGCGATCAGGGAATGCGCAGTTTCTGGCCGACCTGGATCTTGTCGGGGTCGCTGAGAGTGTCCTGGTTGGCCTTGAAAATCTCGGGGTACAGGCTGCCGTCGCCATACACTTCCTTGGCGATCTTCCAGAGCGTGTCGCCCTTCTTCACCTCGTACCACTGCGTATATGCGCCGTCGGCGGGCGCTGCGTCGGGCTGTTCCGGCGCTGCATCCGGCGGTGTTCCCCAGGCGGGAGGGGTCTTTTCTTGCATCGTGATCTCCTTGTCGCTTGTGCTGTCAGGCGGCGGCGCAGCTCGTCACGGTCTGCCCGTCCAACAATTGGACCCCACCCCTGGGAATCCCGACGCACCGAGATGCGCTCGACCGAGGAATTTCTTCGACGCCGACCATCTTAGCCGGTCCGCAGGTGATGTTGGCTGCCAGATATTCAGGCTCTCCGGGGCGTTGATTGCCGCCGGGACGGTCCGGCCGATCGGGCATGGTCATGCTGTGTATCGGTTCAAGCCGGCTTCCGATTTTGACCAGCAGCCGGCGCCTGTGCACACTCATGCTGAAGAGTGTCGCCCGCAAGACCAGCTCCAGCGCATGGGACTCCGCATCATGAAGGTCCAGCACATACGATGTCCGCGCTCGTCGACCTCGCTGACCCGGCTGCGGATCGGCGGCATCGACACCGACTTGTGCGAGGACTGCGGCGGTCTTTGGCTCGATCGGCTCGAGCTAGACCGGTTTCAACATCCGGCAAGTGCGTTCGGTGACGCGCTCGTGGCGCATCTCAACCAGTTTCCCCCGACTCTCATTGACCACGCGATCCGGCTGACTTGTCCACGCCATCCAGACGTCGTGATGTTACGGCGCAAGTTCTCTCTTGCGGTCCCAGTCGAAATCGACGAGTGCCCGGAGTGCGGCGGCATCTGGCTCGACTCGGACGAACTCGCACAGATACGTCGCTAGCAATTCAGCTCTACGAGCTTCATCACCTCGTCACCTGGTGGCCAAGGTCGCGCAGGACGGCGGCGACCTGCTGCGCCTGCCTGGCAGTCAAGCACCCTACCCCAGTTCTGGATGGCTACGAAAGGCCGGAGTGACGTCAAGACCCCGGCCTGTCGCAACGCAGAAGAGATGCCGCTGCTCACTGCAAGAAAGGTACCCGACCCCCATCACGACACCGACCCCGATATAGTGCCCCGACAGGCCTCTGGGCCCGGGGGAGACATGACCTACCAGACCCTGACCTACGCGGTTGCCGGCCGCGTGGCCACGATCACGCTCAATCGTCCGGAGCGGATGAACGCGATCAACCTGGCGATGCCGGGCGAGATTGCAAATGCCGTCGATCGGGCCAACCGCGACGACGCCGTGCACGTGCTGGTGTTGACCGGCGCGGGCGACGGCTTCTGCTCCGGCTACGACCTCAAGGAATTCGCCGAAGCGACGGGTGAGCAGCCGGGCTCGCAGCTCGGAGGCGCTATCGGGCGCGGGCGATGCGCGGCCCTGGGATCCGATGGCCGACTTCTTCGGCATGCACGAGTGCACCCAGCATTTCATGTCGCTGTGGCGCAGCTACAAGCCGACCATTGCGCGCGTGCACGGCCCGGCCGTGGCGGGCGGCAGCGACATCGCACTGTGCTGCGACCTGGTGATCATGGCGGAGGAAGCCGTGATCGGTTACCCACCGGCGCGGGTCTGGGGCTGCCCGACCACCGCAATGTGGGTGTACCGCCTCGGCGCCGAGCGCGCCAAGCGCATGCTGTTCACCGGCGACCTCGTGGACGGCCGCGAGGCCGCGCGCCTCGGCCTGGTGCTCGAGGCAGTACCGCGTGCGCAGCTCGACGCGCGCGTGGCGCAAGTCGCGGAGCGCATTGCGGCAGTACCCAAGAACCAGCTCATGATGCAGAAGCTGATGGTCAACCAGGCGTACGACGCCATGGGGCTGGCCAATACACAGCGCTTCGCCACCCTGTTCGACGGCATCTCGCGGCACAGCCCGGAAGGCGTGTGGTTCAAGCGCCGCGCCGAGGAAGTCGGCTTCAAGCAGGCGGTGCGGGAACGCGACAGCGGCGCGCCGATCGCGCCGGACGCGAGCCGGCCCCTGGCAGCCTGGCGCAAGTCCGACGACTGAGCGCGCGGCAGCACGTCACGAACACGACGGCGGGAGGCGAGTACCGATGAACGAGACACCGCAGCCTGAAATCGCAGCGCTCGGCAGTTCGACGTTGTGCGAGGCATTTCAGATCACCGCCGCGCAGCGACCCGGGCAGGTGGCGTTGCGCACGCTCGGGGGCGCCACCGAGATCACCTACGCCGGGTTCCTTGCACAGGTGCGGGGGCTGGCGGAGGGACTGCATTCGCTGGGTGTCGGTCGCGGCGACACGGTCGCGTTGATGCTCACCAATCGACCGGAGTTCTCGCTCGCAGACACCGCCGTCATGCACCTCGGTGCTACGGCATTCTCCGTCTACAACTCGTCGAGTGCGGAGCAGGCGCAGCACGTCTTCCGCAATGCCGGCAACCGCGTCGTCGTCACCGAGCGCCAGTTCCTGCCACGGGTGCTCGAGTCGCGCACGCCGGAGATCGAGCACATCGTGCTGGTCGATGGCGCCGAAGCACGGCACGATCACGCTGCAGGATCTCGCGCAGCGGCGCGTGCCGGGCTTTGACTTCGACGGTGCCTGGCGCGCGGTGCAACCCGACGACGTCGTCACGCTGATCTACACCTCGGGAACCACCGGGCCCTCGAAGGCGGTGCAGCTGACTCACGGCAGCGTGCTCTTCCAGACCCGGGGCGTCGCCGCGATCCTCGGGTTGCAAGCGGACGGCCGCAGCGTCTCCTACCTGCCGAGTGCGCACGTCGGCGACCGTTGCCTGACGCACTACGGCGCGTCGCTCTGCTTCGGCAACAGCGTCACGTCGATTCCCGACCACCGCCAGGTCGGTCTTGCGCTGGTGGAAGTGCGGCCGACGGTGTTCGGCGGCGTGCCGCGCGTCTGGGAAAAGCTCAAGGCCGGGCTCGAAGCGGCCGGCGTCACCGATCCCGGCGAAGCTGCCGGAGCAGGCCAAGGTCGGCAGTACGCGCGAAATCCGGGCTCGACCAGACCGGCTGGCGCATCACGGCAGCGGCGCCGATTTCGACCGAGGTCCTGCAGTATTTCGCGGCGCTCGGGTTGGAACTCAATGAGGGCTGGGGCATGTCGGAGTCGTCGTGCTTCGGCACGCTCAATCCGCCCGACCAGATCAGGCAGGGCACCGTCGGCAAGCCCCTGCCCGACGTCGAGGTCGTGGTCGCCGACGACGGCGAGATGCTGGTGCGCGCGCCGCTGGTGATGAAAGGCTACCGCGGCGACCCGGAGAAGACCGCCGAGGCGATCGATGCCGACGGCTGGCTGCACACTGGCGACATCGCGCAGATCGACGGCGACGGCTACGTGCGCATCGTCGACCGCAAGAAGGAACTCATCATCAACTCGGCTGGCAAGAACATGTCGCCGGCCAACATCGAGCTGAAGCTGCGCGCGTCGAGCCGACTGATCGCACACGCGGTGTGCATCGGCGACCGGCGACCGTACAACGTCGCGCTGATTGCCCTCGACCGCGAGATGTGTGCCGGCCGTGCGCCGGACGAACTGCGCTCGGCCATTGAAGCCGCGGTGGCGGCAGCCAACGCCGAGCTGTCGCGCGTCGAGCAGGTCAAGCGCATCGCGATCGTCGACGCCGACTGGCTGCCCGGCGGCGACGAGCTCACGCCCACCATGAAGCTGAAGCGCAAGCCGATCCAGCAGAAGTACGCGTCCGAGATCGAGCAGCTGTACGGCTGAGGCGCTGTCGTCAGAATTCGCCGTGATCGACCAGCGCGCGAGGCGAAACCCGCACCGATGTCGATGCGGGGACCGTCCATGGCCAGCACTTCGATCTCGAAGTCGGGGAAAGTGATCCGCTCGCCGGCAAGCGGGATGCGGCCGAGTGTCTCGGTGACCAGGCCGCCGACGCTGTTTGCATCCACCTCCGGCGCCAGGACGCCGAGGGTCTCCTCCAGGCTCAACAGGGACATGCTGCCCGCACCGGTCAGGCTGCCGTCGTCCGCACGCTGCCACGCGGGACTCGTTTTCGAGAACTCATCCTCCACCGGCCCGAACAGCGCCTCGACGATGAGCTCGAACGTGAGGAAGCCGATTTCCGTGCCGAGCGGGTCGGTGACGATGGCGAAGTGCGGATCGCCGCGCCGGAACGCGGCCAGGGCCGATTCCAGCTGCTGATGCTCATCGACATGAGGCAGCGTACGCAGGTACGGACGCAGGTCGCGAATGTCCCGCAGGCGCTCCGAATCGGGTCAACAGCTCCTTGATGTGCAGCAGGCCGACGAATCGATGCGTCTCCGGATCGCGCACCGGGTAACGGGTATAGCGCGAGGTGCGGACTTCGGTGAGCACGTCGTCGATCGACGTGTCCAGCCCGATCCAGACCAGTTCCGCGAGCGGACGCATCACGTCGCCGACGACAAGGTCGCCGAGATCGAGACCGCGCGTCAGAATCTGGGTTTCAATCGCACCCAGCTCGCCGTGGCGATGGCTCGCGCGCAGCACGGTGCGCAGTTCGTCGACCGAATGCGCCTCGTCGCCCTCGGTTGCCAGTTCGACGCCCAGGCCGCGCAGGAGGACGTTCGCCGCCCCGTTCAACAGGTGGATGAAGGGGTACATCACCCAGTAGAAGACGTACAACGGCAAGGCGGTGTTGAGGGATACGGTCTCGGCACGTCGGATTGCCAGCGACTTCGGCGCGAGTTCGCCGACCACGATGTGCAGGAACGAGATCAGCCCGAAGGCGAATGCAAACGCAATGCTGTGAACGACTTTCGGGTCGGTGACATTGGCCAATGCCAGCACCGGCTCGATCAGGCGGGCGAAAGCGGGTTCGCCGATCCAGCCAAGACCGAGGGAAGCCAGCGTGATGCCGAGCTGGCAAGCGGAGAGATAGGCATCGAGGTGGGTGCGTACCGTTCGCAGCACGCGCCCGCGCAGGCCATGGGTCTTGGCGAGTTCTTCGGCCTGGGTGCGCCGAAGCTTGACGATCGCGAACTCGGCCGCGACGAAGAATCCGTTGAGCAGGACGAGCAGCAGGCCGATCGCGGTCAGCAGCAGGTTATCCATCGACATGGGACGGCCATTGTAGCGAGTTCGTGCCCTTCACCCGGTGCCGCAGGGCCTGAACGCCCGGCCCGATTGACCCAGGTCATGGCAGCCGGCGCTGCAGCCGCTATGATTCGCTCGTGCTCCCGCGCAATCGCTGGTTCATCGCCGCTGCGCTCGCCTACGCCCTGCTCGGCGGACTCCTCGGACTCACGTGGCTCGCATTTCCCGCGGCGCTGCCTGCCTTTGCCCTGCGCGCTCATGCTCACCTCATGTTGCTCGGCTTCGTCGGCATGATGATCTTCGGCATCGGCCTGCACGTGCTGCCGCGTTTCACCGGACGGCCGCTGTTCTCCGAACGACTCGCCGACGCGCAGTTCGTGCTGGTCAACGTCGGCCTGGTGACCATGGTGACTGGCTGGCTCGCTGGCACTCCATTTGTGACCACTGCCGGCGGCGCGCTCCTCTGGATAGGCCTCGTGCTATTTGCGCTCAACGTCCTGGCGACGGTGCGCCCCTGGGCGCGGAGGTGACGGCCGATGAGCGAGTACCACGGCTGCGAGCTGCCCGAGGACCTCTGGTACGACCTCGACTACCTGTGGGCGCGGCCGAATGACGACGGCACGTTCACGATCGGACTGACCGATCCGGCCCAGACCATGGCGGGCCGCGTCGTGGCCGCGACATTTCGCAAGCCGGGCACGCACCGTCGTGCGGGCCGCCACCTCGGCACGCTCGAGTCGGGAAAATGGGTGGGCGGGATTCCGGCGCCCTTCGATGGCACGATCGAGCGCGTCAATCCGGCAGTCGTGAACGACCCTGGCCTCGTCAATGTCGCGCCGTACGCCGATGCCTGGCTGATGGAACTGCGCCCGGACGACATGCAGGCCGCCCTCGACGGCATGAGTCGCGGTCCGCAAGCGATCGAGGCGCTCAAGGCCTGGATCGACAAGTACGAACTGCAGTGCATGCGCTGCACGCAATGACCGTCAAGGTTCAGCTGCTGGTTTCGGAGTGGTGCGCACCGTGTCGCGGTGCCGAGGAGGTCTGGCAGCAGATCGCGCAGAAGAAGGCAATCGCCTTCGAAGTGCTCGACGTCGGCCAACGCGAAGGGCGCGCCATCGTGGCGCATCTGGGCGTGAAGACGGTGCCGGCGACCGTGATCGACGGCGTCCTGAAGCACGTCGGGGTGCCGACGACCCGGGAAGCGATGGAGTTTGTCGCAGCCGCACCCGACAAGGCGGCCGGAATGGCCCGCTACGTGGGGCTTACGCTCGCGCCGACCAGCAGCTGGGCAATCGCGGCGGCGGCGCTTTATCTTGCGCTTGCCGGATCATCGCTGGTTTTCGGTGGCGGAATCGCGGGCGATGCGCCGTGGCGCGCAGCTCGCCCTGCACGCGTTCGGGTTGGGGTTCCTGACGTTCGTCATCTTCGGACTCGGGGAACACATGCTGCCACGATTCACTGGCGCTCCGATCCGAGGTGGAAGCCTGTCGTGGGCCCAACAGGGACTGGCGCATGCGGGCACGATATTGTTGCTGTTCGGATTCGCCTTCGACCAGCGCGCAATCGCAGTCATCGGTGGCATGCTGGCCTGGGCGGCCCTTGCGCTATTCTCCGCACGCCTCGCCCCGGTGTTGCGTTGACCGGCAGCTGGCAACCGTCGCGGTCACCGCTGCCAGTTCCTGACTCTCTCGCCCGGTCGCGACTCCGCCAGCGCCTGCCGTTGCCGCACTTGCGCCACATCCATCAGCATGCGGCCCGCCCAGCGGTAGACGTTGTTCTCTTTCACGGTGCGTCGCATGAGTTGCATGCGCTGCCGCCGCTCATCGCGTGACATCTCGAGCGCGACGCGAATCGCGTCCGCCGTCTCACCGATGTCGAACGGATTCACCAGCAGAGCTTCGACGAGTTCGCGGGAAGCGCCGGCCAGCGTGCTCAGGATCAGCACGCCGTCCTCGTCGTCCCGGGCGGAGACGAATTCCTTGGCGACCAGATTCATGCCGTCGTGCAGGCTGTTGACCACGCAGAAGTCCGCGGCGCGGTAGAGTTCGAACACCTGTGCCGGCTCCTGGTGTTCGCCGACAAGAACGATCGGCCGCCAGCCGTCCTTGCCGAATTTCTCATTGATGCGTTCCGCTTCGGCCAGCGTGTGCTGCTGCAGCGCCTGGTAGGCAGGCAGCCGGCTGCGCGTTGGAGCGGCCACCTGCAGCAACGTCATGCGGCCGCGCCATTGCGGGTGCTCGTCGAAGAGCTTCTCCAGCGCCAGGAACCGCTCCACGATGCCCTTGGTGAAGTCCCAGCGCTCCACGCCGATGCCGAGACGCACTTCGAGCCCGATCCCGTATCGACGCCGCACCGCCTCGCGCGCGATCGGCACCGCCGACTGCGTTGCCAGCCAGCGTGGCGGCCATTCGATCGAGATGGGATACGGGACGACACGACAGACGTGACCGTTGTGGGTCACGATCATGTGTTCGTGATCGATCTGGCACTCCACATGCCGATCCACGGTCGCGAGGAAATTCTGACAGTGATACCGCGTGTGAAAGCCGAGTATGTCGGCGCTCAGCAGGTGCGTCAGCACCTCGCGTTTCCATGGACAGACGCCGAACGTTTCGGCATTCGGCCACGGAATGTGCCAGAACAGCGCGATCGTCGCCTTCGGCTTGCGCTCGCGAAGCAGGCGCGGCAGCAGGGCAAAGTGAAAGTCCTGAATGAGAATGACCGGAGACTCCCCGGCTGCCTCGGCCGCGACCGCCCCGGCGAATTTCTCGTTGACGGCCCGGTAAGCGATCCAGTCCGACTCACGGAAGGCCGGACGGACGTAAGCGAGGTGGCACAGCGGCCACATGCCCTCGTTCGCGAAGCCGTAGTAATAGCCCTCCTCTTCTTCCGTGGTCAGCCAGACACGCCGCAGCGTGTAAGCGGGGTCCTCTGGAGGCACCCTGACATGGTCATGCTTGTCCACGACCCGACGATCGTCGGAGCCGCTGCCGTGCGCGACCCAGATGCCGGAGCAGGCGCGCACGATCGGCTCGAGCGCGGTAACCATGCCGCTCGCCGGCACCTGGACGACCGTGCGCCCATCCGGGCCACGATTGTGAATGTAGGGTTCGCGGTTCGAGACGACGACGAGCGGACAGGAACCGAGATGGTCACGCACGACCTGCTGCAGCGCCTGGGGTGTCCAGTTCTCGTGGAACTCGATTTCGACGCGCTGGCTTTGTTCGATCTCGCGCAGCAGGCTCCTGACGCTGGAGAGCACCGGCTGCGACGAGCGCGGTGAGCGCGCGTCGTCAAGAAACCGGCGCGACCGGATGTCGCCGAGCAACACCTTGATCGAGCGGTTCAGCATGTAGCGGATGACCAACGCGCCGAGGAGGCCCAGCACTCCCACGGCGACTACGGCGAATGCCAGCACGAAGTTGCGCGCCGCGGCTTGCCGCCGGTCGATGAAACTCAGGTCATGGACCAGCAAGACGCGATACCGCTGCCCGGCGTCCGGATGGACCGTGAACGACGACACCTCGATCAATCCCGACGGAAGACGCGTGTCAAGCGAATCGCTGACGAGCGCAGTCGTGGGCGAATCGCAGGTGACGTCGGCCGGGACGAGGTTCGTGGCGTAGACCCTGGCGCCGCCCGTATCGCAGATCAGGATTGCCAGCAGCCGCTCGTCGCTCACCACTCGTTCAAGATACGCGGCCAGTCGCGCGGATTCATTGCGCTCGAGCAGGCCGGCCAGCGGCTCCTCCATCGAATTCATCACCAGCCGGGCCCGCAGTTCGATATCCGAGCGGAACCAGTCCCTCAGCATGTGCTCGATGTATGGCACGCCGATGAAGGCGATGATGCCGAGGGCCGCCGCAACCGGCAGGACATAGCGGACGATCGCCGATCGAATCATGACTCCGTCACCGCGACATGGAACCGTGGCGCGCGGCCGTCCTTGCCGCTACCCGCATACAGAGTCACGTGCGGGAACGGGATCTCGATGCCGGCGGCGTCGAAGGCGCCCTTGAGACGCCGCAGGTACTCGCGCCGCACGTTCCACTGCTCGAGTGGACGCACCTTGAACCGCCCGCGCAGGACGATCGCGGAGTCGTCCCATCGCTCGACGCCCGCGGTCTCGAATTCGGCGAGTATCCGGCAGGCGAAGTCCGGCGTCCGCGGCAAGCTCGGCGGCGACGGAACGCATGACCGCCAACGCTGCGTCAATCTCCTCGTGATAGGCGATGCCGACGTCGACGACGGCGTAGGCGTACCCACGGCTCATGTTCGTGACCGTCGAGATCAGCCCGTTCGGCACGAAATGCACGTTGCCGTCGTAGTCACGCAGCTGCACGTAGCGCAGCGTCATGTCCTCCACGAGACCGGACTTGTCCGCGACCTGCACGACATCGCCCTTGATGATCTGGTTCTCGACCAGCAGGAAGATACCCGTGAAGTAGTCCTTGACCAGGCTCTGCGCGCCGAAACCGACGGCAAGCCCGACGACGCCGGCAGCGCCAAGGATCGGCGTGACCGATATCCCGCATTCGGCGAGCACCAACACGACGCCGATGAGACCGATGACGACGGTGGCCAGGTAGCGAAACACGCGTCCCAGTGTTTCGGCGCGCCGCACCTCCTCCGTGCCCTTCATCCGTGCGGCGACGCGCTCGCGAAACGTTCGAATCAGGCGGTTAGCCACCGTCTGCGCGATCAACGTGCCCGCGAGGATCAGCGCGATCCGCACTGCGGCGGCCGCGGGTTCACGCCATGCGCTGAAGTAGGCGAGCCAGGTGTCGGTCGAGTTCATCCCGTGGTTCCGCCAGCCGTCAAAGCGTCGTCTCCCACGGTCGGCTCAGGCGCAGCGCGCTGCTGATGATGCCGACGAGACTGTAAGTCTGCGGAAAGTTGCCCCACAGCTCACCGGTGGCCGGGGCGATATCTTCAGACAGCAAGCCAACGCCATTGCGGTACCGGAGCAGGCGCGTGAAGTGCGCGCGAGCCTCGTCGACAAATCCGGCCGCCGCCAGTGGCGTTGACGTACCAGAAGGCGCAGGTCGCGAACGCGGTCTGCGGCGTTCCAAAATCGTCCTCGTGTCGATAGCGGAACAGGAGATCCCCGTCACGCAGTTCCCTGCCGATCACGTCGAGGGTCGCGAGAAATCGCGGATCGGTCGCCGGAATCAGGCCGAGCTCCGGCATCAGGAGCACTGACGCATCGAGATCGTCGTCGTCGAAGGAGGCAACGAACGCACCACGACGCTCATTCCATGCGCGCTGCAGGATCCGTTCGCGCATGCCCCCCGCAACTCCGACGCCAGTGCTGTTCGCGGTCCGGCAGGCCCAGCCGGTGCGCGATGCGCGACAGGCGATCGCAACCTGCCCAGGACATCATCGCCGAGAAGGTGTGCACCCGTTCGCGCCCGCGAAATTCCCATGGGCCAGCGTCCGGACGATCGTAGACGAGCGCCGCCCGGTCGCCTAGCCGCTCCAGCTGCTCGAACAATGCCCGATCACCGCCTCGCGCCAGGCGCTGATCGAAGAACAGTTGCGCGATCGCGAGGATGACCGCTCCGTAGACGTCATGCTGCGTCTGCAGCGCCGCCTGGTTGCCGACTCGCACCGGGCCCATGCCGCGATAGCCCGCCAGCGACGCTACGGTGCGCTCCTCCATGTCAGGACTTCCGGTCAGGCTGTAGACCGGCTGCAATTCGTCGAACGGCCGATCCGGTCACGATGTGGTCGATGAAGTGCAGGTACGCCTCCATCGTGCGTGTGGCGCCGAGCCGGTTCAGGGCCTGTATGACGAAGTAGCTGTCCCGCAGCCAGCAGTAGCGGTAGTCCCAGTTGCGACCACTGCCAGGCCCCTCCGGAATCGACGTCGTGAGCGCCGCCAGCACCGCGCCGGTGTCCTCGAAGGTGCAGAGCTTGAGGGTGATTGCCGCACGGATGACCTCCTCCTGCCAGTCGAAAGGGATGGCCAGCGTGCGCACCCAGTCCTGCCAGTAGTTGCTTGTCTCCAGCAGCAGCGATTGCGCCAGTACCGACGGCGTCTCCTCGATCGTCTGGTTGGGCCCGAGCACGAAGGTCAACGGCTGGTCGACCACGATGGGACTCTGGTCCGCCATGGCGCTGAGCGAGGCGTCGGTCGTGACGCGGTACTCGAGGTCGTTCACCGGAAAGACGATGTGGTGGCTGCCAGCGCGGCCACAGACGACCTCGGCGCCGTAATTGCGGGTTGGCCGCAGGCGAATCCGCACCACCGGCCTGCCCGCGATGGGCTCGAGAATCCGCACCAGCATCATCGGACGGAACATGCGGCCCCGTGCACGATAGCGCGGACAGAAATCGCGGATGAGCAGCGACCCGCCGTGGGCATCGTGGAGGATCGTCTCGACCACGGCCGTGTTGCGGCGGTAGCGCTGCTCCGTGCTGGCGAGATCGACCATGTCGACGGCGAATACGCCCTCAGCTGACGCTCCACCTTCCGTCGTCAGCAGTGCCGAGAAGACCGGGTCGCCGTCGGGTCGCGGCAGGCACATCCAGACGACGCGGCCGCGGTCGTCGATCAGCGCGGACACTTCGCAGTTGCCGATCACGGCGAGATCGAGATTCGGCCGCACTGGACTCATGGCGGCGGCGCTCCGGCGACCGCCAGTTCCTCGAGAAAGACGCGCACGTCCCGCGGGCAGGAGACCTGCAGCATCGCGCGAACGCGATCACCGACCGCGATCGACAGCCCGCCGACACGCTGGACCTCTTCCAGAGCCTTTTCATCGGTGAGGTCGTCCCCGATGAAAATGGGTCGTCGCCCCTGGAACGGCGCCTCGCCCAGGAACTCGCGAATGGCATCCGCCTTGTTCGCGCCCGCCAATCGCAGCTCGACGACCATCCGGCCCTCGAGCAAAACGAGACGACCGCCGAGTGCGCGAAGGATCGCGCGCATCTCGCCATGAACCTGGCTTTCCAGATGCGGAACCTGACGGTAATGAAGTGCCACCGACATGCCTTTGTCTTCCAGAGTCGTGCCCGGCAGGCGCTCGGCGAGCTGCAGCAGCCGGTCTCGCGCTTGTGCGACGGTGGCAACGTCATAACCGTTCTGACTGTGCCAGCGGCCCTGCGAGTCCCGGCGCTCGAGCCCATGCACACCCGCGGCTGCCCATCGATGCGGACCGAACAGTCGATCGAGATCCACGATCGGGCGACCGCTGATCAGGGCAACCGCCCCACCGAGGACGGTGCGAAGACGGTCGAGCAGGTCCCGCAGGCCTGCTTCTACCTGCACCGCATCCGGGGTCGCCGCTATTTCGAGCAGCGTGCCGTCGACGTCAAGAAAAAGGCACCACAACTGGTCGGAAATACGCCGCTCCATCGTTCGGTTTTGTGGTGCGCCTGCACCAGGGTGGTGAGATCGGACGATCGCGGAACAGCCTCACCTGCCGTCGGGCAGATGCCTCACGCTGATCGTCCGTCTCGGAGGAGTAGTCTATGGAAGCCGGTCACCGGCCTGTAGCGAGAAATCGTCATCCCATTGATGAGGTAATCTCATAAATGCCCCGATCACTGCCGCCGCTGAATTCCCTCCGGACGTTCGAGGCGGCCGCGCGACTTGGCAGCTTCACTAAAGCTGCTCGCGAGCTGAACGTCACGCCGGCTGCGGTCAGCCACCAGATTCGCGGCCTGGAGGAGTATCTCGGCGTCACGCTGTTCCGACGGACGACTCGCAGCCTCGTCCTGACGGACCAGGCGACGGCGGCCGCGGAAACCCTGCACGAGGCGTTCGACCGCATCAGCCAGAGCGTTGAATCGCTGCGCCCCAGCGGCCGGAGCGGCAAGAGCGGCGCACTCTCGATCAGCGTCACCCCTGCCTTTGCCACGCGCTGGCTGGTCTCGAGGCTCCCGCACTTCCAGAAAAGGCACCCGCGAGTCCACCTGCGCATCGCCGCCAGCCCGTCGCCTGTCGACTTCGACCAGGAGGATATCGACGTTGCCGTGCGCATCGGCCGTGGCGGTTTCGCTGGCGTGGTCGCGGTCGAACTCTTTCACGAGTGGCTCGCGCCAGTCGCGAGCCCGGCATTCCTGCGACAGAATGTCCTGCGCAGGCCAGTCGACATTACCCGCGTTCCGATGCTGCACGACAACTCGATGCGGCGCGCCGGTCGCCCAGGGCGTGGCAGGAGTGGTTCAGGGTCGCAGGTGCCCCACTCGTGGAGACGAACCGGGGGAACCCAGTTCGACGACGGGCACCTTGCATTGCAGGCGGCGGCGGCTGGTGGCGGCGTGGCGCTCGGACGGCTTGTCTATGCCGTTGATGATCTCGCGGCGAAGCGGCTTCGCATAGCGATGCAGCCGGTGATCGAGATGGACATCGCCTACTATCTGCTGATTCCCGGGAATCGCGAATGGACCTGCCGGCCGTGATCGCGTTCCGGACGTGGATCGAAGCGCAGGCCGCAGATTTCCGCAGCGACTTCACGCGACGTTTCCGCAAGAGCACGATCAGAAGCAACGCAATCGGCGCGATGCCCTCAATGCACCGGCCCGGCCTGGCGAAGTGAGTCAGCCGCACTCCGCTCCGGCACAGGAAGTGACTGAGTCTTGGCAGCTAAAACTCGGAAACCGACAGCCGCCGCAGCAGCGCCATCCGCTTGTCGTGATGTTCGGCCATCCTTTCCAGGATGTCCGCGAGGAAGGCGACGGTATCCACCACTCTCGGCCCCTTATTGAGCATGACGCACTCGGCGCGACTGCTCATGACGGCATCGCTCACCTCTGCCCGGGTCGGCGCCCCGCCTTTGGCAAGGCCCTCGAGGACCTGCGTCGCCCAGATCACGGGCACGTGTGCCGCCTCGCATAACCACAGAATCTCCTCCTGCAGCTCAGACAGCCGTTCGAACCCCACTTCAACCGCAAGATCGCCGCGCGCGACCATGACCCCCACCGGTGGCGAGATAAGCGAGGCCAGGAGGATTCGCGGCAGGTTGCGAAAGGCAATGGCATTTTCGATCTTCAGCACGGTGCCGATATGACCCGCATTCAAAGCGGTCAATTCCTGCTGCAGCCGAACGACGTCGTCCGCAGTGCGCAGGAAAGACAGGGCCACGAGGTCGGCGAAGCCGACGACGTCGCGCAGGTCGGTGAGGTCCTTTTCGGTCAGGCACCCAGATTCAGGTCTGAGTCCGGGAAGTTGATTCCCTTTTCGTCGCGGAGCTTGCCGCCACCAGGAGGTGCGTGTGTAACGCTGACCTCGAGCCTGTCGTCTGACTGGCTACGTACGATGCCGCCGATCTTCCCGTCATCGAGCCAGACCCTGTGTCCCGGCCGAACATGTCGAATGCCGCCGGCAACGTGCAATGTATGTGCGCAGGGCTGCGCACGCCGGTTTGTGGGTCAACCGTGGCGGGCATTCCTGGTATTGGATCCCGTGTCAGGATCAGCGAGTCACCCACGTTCAAGCTGATACGGACTTGAAGCGCAGGGAGATCACCGACAACGAGTTGCCCGGCGGTGCCTTCTGCGTCCTGCGCTTCCAGCGCGGTGCCCGGTGCCAGATGGACGCCGCGATCGACCTCGGCCAGTACAGACCGATCAGTGGTGGCCAGGATTGAAAGTTGCGGCGACGAGTTCGAAGGTCCTCCGTGACGAGCGTCTTCCCACGTCGCCAGGCACCCGTCGCACTGGCAATCGGCACTGGAACCGCGTCGCCTCGCCCGGGTTCCGGATTTTCCTGCAGTGTGAACCAGGCGCGCGCCGGTCTCACGATCCGTCCAAGGGCATCGACCGCTGGGCGGAGACGAAGCATGTGTCCGATGCATTCCAGGGGCCCCGTCCGCAGCTTCGGCCCAGCCAGGTCGGCTTGAATACGGCAGGGTCTGCCGACGATCCGTTCTGCCCGTCGCAGGTGCGACGCCATGCGATGCCAGGCATCCGCCCCATCATGGGCGCAGTTGATCCGCATGACATCCATGCCGGCTCGGAGCAGATCCTCGATCAGCTGCGGGTCGTCTGCTGCCTCGCTCGGCATCGTGACCATGATCCTGACGACGCGCGACGCCGGTGCAGGGCCGAAAAGGCGTCGGGTGTGATCGTGGAGCAGGATCGGACCGGTCACGAATGTTGCGGGTGGTTGCGGCGCGGGCTCCGTTTCTTCTCCCGCCAGTACTTCGAGATTGGCCACGACCGCGTTGATCGCCGCCAGGACGTGACCTTCGAGTATGCCCAGGGAAGAAAGGCCCAGCGAGTGAAGGTCCAGTTGCAGCGGACGAATGTCGCGCTGCCGCACGGCCAGATAGTGCAGCAGATTTCTGGCGCTGTTGCGGTGGCACACGGCGCGACCATCGCCAGCGATTCCGCGTGTGCAGCCTCGAAATCGAGGGCACCCGCACGCAGGATCCGGAGCGATTCAAGCGAACGAGCCAGCAGGCGATCCGTCACGCCTGCTGTCTCCGCAGAAAATCGCTGCTCGCCGCAATCATTGGTCTAGCCAGACCGTCGCGGCCACTGCTGCCACGATGATTGCCGCAATGGCCAGAGCATAGGCCAGGATCGACGCACGACTGATCACGACAGGAGCCTCGCGCTTCACATTGCGCAGAGGTTAGGCGCCCGATCTTTACAAACTGATTACAGTCAAACGCCTGCAGTGATGGGTTCGATGACCATGAACCCCGAAAACATTCCAGTTATCCACAATCCCTGTGGATAACACTGTGCAGAAACTTACACTTTTGGGTCCACGCCGCTCAAAATCACAGTATCTCTTGCACTGGTCAAATTGGTGATCGGGGGCTTCGTGAGCTGCACGTCACTTACCGCCACATACTCAGATGACGCTTTTGCGGCGCGCGCTAACCCGCCATTCTTGGATCGGTTGATCCGCACTCGACCGACAGCGCAGTCCGCAGCCATATCGCTATCGGTATGATGCAGGTGTCTTATCGAGCCGGATGCGGCCGTGCCCGTCAGACCCAATTAATAAGCCGCGGCACCGCCCGCGCTGACGCTCGCGCTCGTCGCAGTGCGCGAATTGTGGCTGGTTCACTATTCTTGACGCGGCGGATGTCGCACGATCGTCGCGCGGCACCTGTCATCGGTACGACTCTTTCAGTACCGAAAAGACCCCTCTTTGCATTCGGACGACTGGTGCTTTGACCATATCCTGATCGCGACATGAATTGCGCAACTCCAGCGGACCGACCGCTCCCACGAAGCAGTCACTGAATCGCGATACCGACTCTTGAGGCCCGGTGATCGCGATCAGTCGCCCACCTTTGCTGGCGTATCTCGGCACGAGCCCCGCGTGCAACGATGACGACGACGGTCAGGATGCGGGCGGTCGCCGTCGAACGTACTGCGGTCACCAAGCATGGGTGCCGAGGCTCAACTATGATCTACCGACCATGGAGATCATCGCGGTCTCGAACATCAAGGGCGGTGTCGGCAAGACGACGACGGCCGTCAACCTCGCCTACCTTGCTGCGGCGTCTGGACGCTCAACCGTGCTGTGGGACCTCGATCCACAGGGCGCGGCGACCTACGCGCTGCGCGGCGCGCCGATGAGCGGGCTTCGGCCAGGAAGCTGGTAAGCGGCAGCGCGAATTGCCGAACTGGTTGCGCCGACCGATTACGCGCGACTGGATCTGTTACCCGCAAGCTTTCCATATCGGCGATTTGATGTTCACATGAGCGATCGCAAGCATCCGACGAGTCTCCTGCGGATGAGTCGCTCGCTCAACTCGTACGACTGCCTGTTGCTCGACTGCCCGCCAGGAATGTCACTGCTGTCGGAGAACGTGCTGCGGGCCGCGGATGCCGTTCGTACCGACGCTCCCGACACCGCTGTCGCTGCGAATGCTCGAGCAACTGTTCGATCTCGTTGCGCAGGCGGGCTGGTCCAACCTGCGCCTGCTGCCCTTCTTCTCGATGGTGGATCGGCGCAAGTCGCTGCATGAAGAGATCATCGTTGCCACGCGCCGGCGCAGTTTCCGATGATGCTCGCCACGGAGGTGCCGTACTGGAGCGAGATCGAGCGGATGGCCGTGCGTCGACCCCGATACCTGCCTACGCGCCGCGCAGCCCCGCCGCGCTCGTCTATTCGAGTCTGTGGAGTGAGATCGCCAAGCGGCTGCACGAGTGAAGTGCGACGGGGCGCCGCGGCGGCCTCGCAAGGGTGCGTGCTCTACGGGTCAGATCGCGAATTCGTCGCCGGCTTGTTCCGTTGCCGTTGTTACGGGCCTGTTCCTTCACGGATAGTCGGAACATTGTCCTGCGCAAAGTCGATTTCCAGCCGTTGTCATCTCGTGGTCAAGGACGTCCTGTAAACGGTTAGCCGGATCGTTCTTTCAGGAGATCGACGCACGTGACGAGCTCCGGCAGGCGCTGGCGACTCAACGCTGGGATGACCACTCGCTACTACCACCACAGCCTGGTCAACCAGTACCTGCGCCTGGTGAGTGCCACGAGCTTTCTCTGTTCCTACGTCCTGATGTTCGTCAATCCGGCGGTCGCGGCACTGGTCGCGTCGCTCGTCTCGATGACGACGCGCCAGGCCGGTCATTTCTTCTTCGAGCCCAGAGGCTATGACACGGTCAATCAAGCGACCCACGAGCACAAGGAAGCAATCAAGGTCGGCTCAACCTGCGCCGCAAGATTGTGCTGCTGTCGATCTGGGCCGCTTCACCGCTGCTGCTGGTGCTCGAGCCGACGTTGTTCGGCGCCTTCACGCCGCACGCGAACGTTGCCGAATTCTGGACTCACGTTGGCGAGGTCTGGCTCATCGTGGGGCTGGGCGGGCTGCTGTCCGTACGGTGCACCTCTTCTATCTGAAGGACGTGCAGACCGGACTGGTCTGGTGCACGAAGATCCTGACGGACCCCTTCCACGACGTGAAGCTCTACCACAAGGCGCCGCTGTACCTCATCCGCGGGGAACGGCCGGAGCCTCCGACGGGGACGGTGGCGCCGCACTGACCGGCGCGCGACCGAAACGCGCGCGCAGCATCTCACGCGTGATGCGGCGCTTGATTGCGCGATTGGTCAGCTCCCGGGCCCTGCCACCACCAGCCATCCATGTCCATTGCTCGCGCGCCTGCCACGATCCGCTCAGCCACGACCTCGAAATCCGCGTCCGTGTAATTGAGGCTGAAGATGAATCGGCCCGTGCCGACCCAGCTGAGGGCGAGTCCTTGCGCACGCAGATAGAACTGCAGCATCCAGTTGTAGCGCGATGGGCGGGTGTAGCACACGGGTCCAGATCGTCGAGAGGTTGCGTACCTGCAGCGGCAGGCCAGCGTCGCTGAGGCGCTGGTTCAACCGCTGTGCTCGCCCGTTCCAGACCGTTTCGAGGTTGTCGTAGAGACCGTAGATCTCGGGGCTGCGCTCGAGACGCCGCAGAAACTCGTTCATCGCACCCATCACGTACGGGTGCGCGTTGAAGGTGCCGCGCGCGAAGCAGATGTCCGCGGGGCGATTTTCCTGGAAGCGCTTCATCAGCGCCGCCTTGCCGCAGAGCACGCCGACGGGCAGCCCTCCGCCGAGCGTCTTGCCGTAGGTGACCATGTCGGCCTGCACGCCGAAATATTCCTGCGCGCCACCCGGCGCCAGGCGGAACCCGACAAACACTTCGTCGAAAATGAGGGGGATCCCGCGCTCGGTGCAGACGTCGCGCAGGCGCCGAAGCCAGGCGGCGTACTCCTCCCGGTCGAAATGAGCCTGGCGCGAGCTGTCCACCAGCGTCGAATCTCCCGGCGCGCCCGCATTGGGGTGCAGCGCCTGCAGGGGATTGACCAGCACGCAAGCGATGTCCTTGCGCCTGGCGAGTACGCGCAGCGACATGTTGTCCATGTCCTTGAGCGTGTAGGTACTGTCAGCCGGCATCGGGTTGCCGACGCCCGGCTGCACGTCGCCCCCACCAGCCGTGATACGCGCCGCAAAAGCGCACGACGTGCGAGCGACGGGTGTGATAGCGAGCCAGGCGCACGGCCTGCATGACTGCCTCGGTGCCCGACATGTGGAACGACACCTCGTCGAGACCGGAAATCCTGCGCAGGCGCGCGACGTTGT
Source organism: uncultured Gammaproteobacteria bacterium (assembly GCA_963827615.1). Taxonomy (GTDB): domain Bacteria; phylum Pseudomonadota; class Gammaproteobacteria; order Steroidobacterales; family Steroidobacteraceae; genus RPQJ01. Next base: position 65,427 of record CAWHCA010000017.1, read on the forward strand.
CGGCGACCACGGGGTGATAGGCGCCGAGGACCGGTCCCAGCGGGTGCACGCGCGCCGCGCCGCGCTCGATGCACTCCTTGTAGAAGTCGTACCCGAACAGGTTCACGCCGTAGGAGCCTCCAAGGTCGTAGAGAGGGTTGCCATCGAGGTCGGCAAGTTGAACACCAGCGGACGACTCCACGAACGAACCGCTCTTCAGGTGCTTGCTCACCAGACCCCGGAACTGGAAAGGAACTCGGTACCTGTCGGTAAACTGCAGGTCGGAGATCGCGTCCTCGACCTCGCCGAGTCGCTGTGCCGTCGTCGCAAAGCGCTCGGAGTAGAATGCTGCCAGGCGCATGAACCCCGCGCGCCGCTGCTCTGCGACCGTGGCCGGCGCGTCGTCGACGCCAAAGAACTCCAACTCGTTGTACTCGTAGTGGGGTACAAGGGCCGCCATGCGCCGCGCAAGGCGCGGAGTGCCCTGCCAACGACGGATGCTTCGCCGCCGAGAGCTCCAGGCGCAATTGCAGCCTGTGCGCGAGTGCCGCGACGCCGACGGCGGCGGCGATGTACGCAAGGGTGCTGGTTTCCAAGGCCGTCCTCCACTGTCACCGTACGGCACCCGGATTACATCCCGATGACACCATCGCCCCGACCCTCCCTGCTCACCCGGATTGCCGCCCAGGAAGACCTGAACTTCCTGCTCACCAACCGCATTCCTCGCGACGCACTGACACGCCTTGTCGGCCGGCTCAGCAAGATCGAGATCCGGTCGTCCGTGACCTCTCGATCGGCCTGTGGCGGGCGTTCGCCGATCTCGACCTTGCGGACGCGCGGACCACGCAGTTCCGCAGCATGCATGATTGCTTTACGCGCCAGCTGCGCGATGGTGCGCGCCCGATCGATCCGGACGATCGGCACTTAGCGTCCTGTGACGGCATCGTCGGCGCCCACGGCCGAATCGACGGCGACACCCTGCTGCAGGCGAAGGGCTCCTCTTATACGCTGGCGGAGCTGCTGGCCAACGACGCAGCATTGGCGCAGACGTTTCACGATGGGCTATACCTAACCCTGCGCCTGACATCCGGCATGTACCACCGTTTTCACGCGCCGCACGATTGTCGCGTCGAGCAGGTGAACTACATCTCAGGTGAGACTTACAACGTCAACCCTGTCGCACTGAAGCGCATCGAGAAACTGTTCTGCCGGAACGAACGCGCGGTGCTGCGCTGCCGGCTCACCGCGACCGGCCAGACGATCGCGCTGGTGCCCGTTGCCGCCGTACTGGTCGCCAGTATCCGCCTGCACTTCCTCGACGTGCTGCTGCACCTGGAAGATTATCGCGGACCGAACGTGATCGACTGCGACGCGTGGCTGGGTAAGGGCGAAGAAATGGGCTGGTTCCAGCACGGTTCGACCGTCATCGTGCTGGTGCCGCCAGGCTTCGCGCTCTGCGACGGCCTGCAAGACGGTGCGCGGATTGGTATTGGCCAGGCGATCCTGACCATGCGCTGAGAGATTGCATTCACTTTACATATCGTCATCTTACCGTGGAGATCTGCCCCCTACCACGCTGATTGTCATTAGTATTTCTTGCGGCGTTCACGCCGCCGTCATGAAGCGTCGGCAATCTCCCCCAGCGAGCCAGGCCACGGGAGAAAGTGAACATGACCCCCAAGCCGCCGCAATCCACGTTGCGCCTGCGCAGCGTCTTTCATCTCCGACGTCCACCTGGGCTTCAAAGGATGCCGGGCGGAGGTTCCTGCTCGACTTCCTCGGCGCCGAGCTCGAGTGCGAGCAGGATTTACCTGGTCGGGGGACATCCTCGACCTGTGGAGCCTGCAGCCGTAGCTTCTACTGGCCGCAGGCACCACAACAACGTGCGCCATCCGCACGATTCTCGGCAAGGCGAAACACGGCACTCGTGTCCTGTATGTGCCGGGCAACCACGACCGCGCATTTCCGCGACCATGACGGATTGTACGGCTGGGCAATGTCTGGATCTGCCTCGAGGTAATCCACGAGACCGCGGACGGGCGGTCGCTTCCGGGTCCTGCACGGCGACGAGTTCGACAGCATCGTGCGGGCCAGCCCGCTGCTCAGAGTCCGGTCGGGCCAATCATGCCTATGCGGCGGCGTTGCGACTTGAACCGGTACGTCAATGCGATTCGGCAGAGGCTCGGTTACCGGTACTGGTCGCTGGCTGCGTTTCCTCAAGCACAAGGTCAAGAACGCGGTGAAATACATCGCCAACTTTGAACGGGCGCTCACGTCCGAAGCCCGGCGCCGTGGTGTCGATGGCGTGATCTGTGGCCACGTCCATCGGGCCGGCATCACGAGGAGATCAACCGGCATCCTCTACTGCAACGACGGCGACTGGGTGGAAAGCTGCCACGACGCTGGTCGAGGACTTCGCCGGGCGGCTCAGCCTGCTGCGCTGGACCGAGAAGGCCGAGGTCCTGACCGGTACGCAGGTATTGCCCCTCCTGGACGGTACCCCGGCCCTCGGCCAGGCCGCATGAGGATTGCGCTCGTCACCGATCCATGGCTGCCGCAGACCAACGGCGTGGTAAGAACGTTGACCACGACGGTCGAGAAGCTGTTGCAGGCAGGGCATGAGGTTACGCCGATCACGCCCGCCGATTCCGCACAGTGCCGTGTCCAACCTATCCGGAGATTCGCCTGTCGCTGTTCGCAGCGACGAAAGTCCGGCGGCGTCTCGACGCCCTCGGCCCCGACGCCGTGCACATCGCCACCGAAGGCCCGCTGGGATTGGCTGCACGGCGCTGGTGCCTGCGCCGTGGCCGCGCGTTCACGACCTCGTATCACACGCAGTTCCCGGAGTATGTACGCGCTCGATTCCCCGATCCCGGTTGCGGTCAGCTACGCATTCTTGCGCT
>CAWHCA010000018.1:0-68731 GCA_963827615.1 uncultured Gammaproteobacteria bacterium
TCGGCGCTGATGATGGTCGTGGTGACCTTCATCTCGCTGATGGTGCACGTCTACACCATCGGCTACATGCACGACGACCCGGGTTACACGCGGTTCTTCAGCTACATCTCGCTGTTCACGTTCTCGATGCTGATGCTCGTGATGTCGAACAACCTGATGCAGCTGTTCTTCGGCTGGGAGGCGGTGGGCGTCGTGTCGTACCTGCTGATCGGCTTCTGGTACACGAAGCCGTCGGCCATCTTCGCCAACATGAAGGCGTTCCTGGTCAACCGCGTCGGCGACTTCGGTTTCCTGCTCGGCATCGCCGGCCTGGTCCACCTGACCGGCACGCTGCATTACTCCGAGATCTTCGCGCAGGCCGACAGGATCGCCGGCAGCACCTTCGAATTGCTGCCGGGTCACGCCTGGCAGGCCGCCACGGTGATCTGCATCGGCCTGTTCATCGGCGCGATGGGCAAGTCCGCGCAGGTGCCGCTGCACGTCTGGCTGCCCGATTCCATGGAAGGCCCCACGCCGATTTCGGCGCTGATCCACGCCGCCACGATGGTCACGGCCGGCATCTTCATGGTCGCACGGATGTCGCCGTTGTTCGAACTGTCGGAGACCGCGCTCAGCTTCGTGCTGGTGATCGGCGCGACGACGGCCCTGTTCATGGGGTTCCTCGGCATCGTCAACAACGACATCAAGCGGGTGGTGGCGTACTCGACGCTGTCCCAGCTCGGCTACATGACGGCGGATCTCGGCGTCTCCGCGTACGCGGGCTCGATCTTCCACCTGATGACGCACGCATTCTTCAAGGCGCTGCTGTTCCTGGCCGCCGGCTCGGTCATCATCGCGATGCACCACGAGCAGGACATGCGCAGGATGGGCGGCCTGCGGAAGTACATGCCCATCACGTACGCCACCGCGCTGATCGGTTCGCTGGCGCTGATCGGGTTCCCCGGCTTCTCCGGATTCTTCTCCAAGGACGCGGTGATCGAGGCGGTGCATGCCTCGCACCTGCCCGGCGCGACGTACGCCTACTGGTGCCTGCTGATCGGCGTGTTCGTCACGGCGTTCTACTCGTTCCGGCTGGTGTTCATGACGTTCCACGGCGAGGAGCGCATGGACCCCCACACGAAGGAGCATTTGCACGAGAGCCCCTGGGTGGTGACGCTGCCGTTGATCCTGCTCGCAATTCCGTCGGTGATGATCGGCTGGCCGGGAATCGGGCCGCTGCTGTTCGGCGACTATTTCCAGGGGGCGATCGTCGTCGCACCGGCGCACGACGTGCTGGGCCACCTGGAGCGCGAATACCACGGGCCGGCGGCGTTCGTCCTGCACGGGCTCACCGGACCGGCGGTCTGGCTCGCAGCGGCGGGCGTGCTGGCGGCGTGGTTCCTGTACCTGAAGCGGCCGGCGCTTGCCGCCGTGCTGCGCGAGAAGGCGGGCGGTCTCTACACGCTGCTCGAGAACAAGTACTACTTCGACTGGTTCAACGAGAACGTCATCGCGGCCGGCAGCCGCAGACTCGGCATGGCGCTCTGGAAGGGCGGCGACGTCGCCGTGATCGACGGCGCGGCGGTCAATGGTTCGGCCCGCCTGGTCGCGTGGGTGGCCCAGACCGCCCGCGGCCTGCAGTCGGGTTACCTCTATCACTACGCTTTCGCGACGATCATCGGGCTCTCGGTCCTGCTCGCGTGGCTCCTCTGGCGAAGCTGAGCACCAAGAATCATGCAACTCGACTGGCCCATCCTGAGCGTCCTCGTCTGGCTGCCCATCGCTGCCGGCGTGCTGCTGCTCCTCGTCGGCGACCGCGGCCTGGCCTGTCGGCCGCTGGCTTGCGCTCGCTGCCAGCCTCGCCACGTTCGCGATCAGCGTCCTGCTCTGGCGCGAGTTCGACCCGTCGACCGCCTCGATGCAGTTCTTCGAGCAGCAGCCGTGGATCGGCGCCTTCAACGCCTGGTACACGCTCGGCGTGGACGGCATCTCGATGCCGCTGATCGTGCTGACGACCTTCATCACGCCGCTGGTCGTCATTGCCGGCTGGACCGTGATCGAGAAGCGTCCGACGCAGTACTTCGCCGCCTTCCTGATCCTCGAAGGCCTGATGATCGGCGTGTTCGCGGCGCTCGATGCGATGCTGTTCTACGTGCTCTGGGAAGCCATGCTGATCCCGATGTTCGTGATCATCGGCGTCTGGGGCGGCCCGCGGCGCGTCTACGCCACGGTCAAGTTCTTCCTCTACACCTTCCTGGGCTCGGTGCTCATGCTGGTGGCGCTGATCTACATGTACCTGAAGGGCGGCAGCTACTCGATCGCCGACCTGCAGGCGCTGCCGCTCTCGATGCGCGAGCAGGTGCTGATCTTCATCGGCGTTCCTGGTGGCGTTCGCGGTCAAGGTGCCGATGTGGCCGGTCCACACGTGGTTGCCCGACGCGCACGTCGAGGCGCCCACCGGCGGTTCGGTGATCCTGGCGGCGATCATGCTGAAGATGGGCGGCTACGGCTTCCTGCGCTTCAGCCTGCCCATGACGCCCGACGCCGCGCGGGAACTCGACTGGCTGATCATCACGCTGTCGCTCACGGCCGTGGTCTACATCGGCTTCGTCGCGCTGGTGCAGCAGGACATGAAGAAGCTGATCGCGTACTCGTCGATCGCGCACATGGGTTTCGTCACGCTGGGCGCCTTCATCGCCTTCGAGATCGTCCGCGCCACCGGCCAGGTCCAGGGCGCGGCGATGGGCCTCGATGGCGCGATGGTGCAGATGATTTCGCACGGGCTCGTTTCCGGCGCGCTGTTCCTCTGCATCGGCGTGCTGTACGACCGCATGCACAGCCGCCAGATCGCCGACTACGGCGGCGTGATCAACACGATGCCGGTCTTCGGCGCGTTCATGGTGCTGTTCGCCATGGCCAACGCGGGCCTGCCAGGCACGTCCGGGTTCGTCGGCGAGTTCCTGGTGATCCTCGCGGCCTTCAAGGCGAACTTCTGGTACGCGTTCCTCGCGGCCGTCACGCTGATCCTCGGCGCGGCCTACACGCTGTGGCTCGTCAAGCGCGTCGTGTTCGGGCCGGTCGGCAACGACCACGTCGCGCAGTTGCAGGACCTGAACGGCCGTGAATTCCTCGTGCTGGGCGTGCTCGCCGTCGCCGTGCTGGCGCTGGGCCTGTGGCCGGCGCCGTTGCTCGACGTCATGCGGCCGACCCTCGAGCAACTGGTGCAGCAGATGATGATGACGAAGCTCTGACCATGAACCCGGCATCCATCACACGGCTGGATCTCGTCGCTCGCGGCGCCCGAGATGTTCGTGCTCGCGGCGACCTGCGTCGTGCTGCTCGTCGACCTGTTCCTGACGCGAGCGGACGCGCTGGGTCACGTTCGTGCTGTCGCTGCTGACGCTGGCCGGCGCGTCCTGGATCACGACCGCGACCGGGTTCACGGAGCGGACCGTCGGCTGGCACGGCACGTACGTGGCCGATCCGCTGTCGAGCCTGCTCAAGATCGTGGCCTACGGCGCCGTCGCGGTCGCGTTCCTGTATGGCGCACGGCTACCTGCAGGTGCGGCGCATCCTGAAGGGCGAGTACTACGTGCTCGGGCTCTTCGCGCTGCTCGGCATCATGGTGCTGGCCTCGGCCAACAGCCTGGTCACGCTGTACCTCGGCGTGGAACTGCTGGCGTTGTCGCTGTACGCGCTCGTTGCGTTCAACCGCGATTCCGGCATCGCCGCCGAAGCGGCCATCAAGTACTTCGTGCTGGGATCGATCGCCTCCGGCGCGCTGCTGTACGGCATGTCGATCATCTACGGCGTCACCGGCTCGCTCGAACTCGGCGTCATCAGCAATGCGGCGCTGCAGATGCCGGCAGGGCAGATCGGCCTGCTGTTCGGCCTGGCCTTCATCGTCGTCGGCGTCGCCTTCAAGTTCGGCGCCGTGCCGTTCCACACGTGGGTGCCGGACGTCTATCACGGCGCGCCTACGCCGGTGACGCTGTTCCTGGCGGCCGCCCCGAAACTCGGCTCGTTTGCGCTGGCGTTCCGACTGCTCGCCGAGGGCCTGGGTGCCGTGCATGCGACGGGCTGGCAGGACATGATCACGATGGTCGCGGTGCTGTCGATCATCGTCGGCAACGTCGTCGCGATCGCGCAGACCAACATCAAGCGCATGCTGGCGTATTCGACGATTTCGCACGTCGGCTTCATCCTGCTCGGCATCCTGGCCGGCACGAGCCAGGGGTACGCGGCTGCGCTGTACTACACGATCACGTACGTGATCATGTCGGTCGGCGGCTTCGGCATGATCATCCTGCTCTCGCGCAAGGGCTTCGAAGCCGACAGCCTCGAGGACTTCAAGGGTCTCAACGCGCGCAGCCCGTGGTTCGCCGCGGTCATGCTGATGCTGATGTTCAGCATGGCGGGCGTGCCGCCGTTCGTCGGCTTCTGGGCCAAGCTGGCCGTGATCCAGGCCGTGCTGGACATCGGCAGCCTGTGGTTGGCGATCCTTGCCGTCGCGCTCTCGGTGGTCGGCGCTTACTACTACCTGCGCGTCGTGAAGCTGATGTACTTCGACGAGCCGACGGACAAGGCGGCGCTGCAGGGCGGCGGCGGGGCGATGCGCTTCGTGCTCAGCCTGAACGGGCTCGCGGTGCTGGCGCTGGGGTTGTACCCGGGCCTGCTGCTTGCGCTCTGTGCCCGGGTCATCCCGTAGCTGGCGTCGGCGGTGCGGGTCGAGCCGCAACCGAATGATTTGATAAGAGAAGCCGCCTATGTATAATAGGCGGCTCGATTGCGGGGTGGAGCAGTCTGGCAGCTCGTCGGGCTCATAACCCGAAGGTCGCAGGTTCAAATCCTGCCCCCGCTACCATCGAATCGAAGCGAACGGCCCCTCTGGGGCCGTTTTGCTTTGCGCGCAGCCAGGTGCGGCCACCGCGGCCTCACCGTACCCGCGACCGGCCTAGGGACGCGACGCTGATAGGTCCTCCTCGGCGTAGCGCAGCAGAACTTCCAGAAGAGCCTCGCGCGAGTGGCGCCGACCTCAATCCGCGGTGCGGGACCTGCGTGCAACGACGAACGAGCGGATCATCATCGCCAGCAGCGCGGCGCTCAGCGCGAGCATGCCGACGTTGACGCTGAGCGCGAGCGGGCTCATCTGCGCTGCGCGGATCGCCAGCGCGGCGGCCGGCGCCAGCGCCCCGAGCAGCGCTACGACCGCGGCGACATGCATCAGATGTCGGCGCGCGCCGGCGTAGGCCAATGCGAGTCCGGCCAGCACGGCCAACGCGCCGCCGAAGTAGGCGGGCAGCAGCGCCGTCCGGCTGCCGGAGAGCGCAAACGCACCCAATCCGAGTCCGAGCAGCAGGGCGGCGAACACGAGGGTCGGCTTCGGCATGCCGATACTCCGGAGGTGACGGCCCTTAGACGGGGTTCAGTTGCGCCAGCGGGTCGTGCCGCCGCAGCGTGTGGCGGCGCGCGCGGTTCATGCGCCGGCTGCGCAGCACCTTCTCGAACGCGGCCGGCACCGAGCGGTACAGGTCCGCGTCCACGTCGCTGCCGACGATCGAGGTGCCGTCGGTGAACTGGGCGTGCACCAGGCAGCCCTTGTCCGGGCCCCCGCGCAGGCCATTCACGTCGAACAGGCGTACCGACACCCGGGTGATGCCGGCGCCGAGCGCCTGGACCAGTTGCGCGATCTCGCGATGGACTGCATGGCGCAGCGACTCAGTCAGCTTGAAGCGGCGGGCATGTACGTCGATCTTCATGACGGTTCCTCCGTTGAGTTGCCGGTCGATCTTACGAGCGACAAGAACCAGAATAAATGAGAATATTCGTGCGCTATTCTTCGAGAAAACCTGATGATCAAACTATCTTCTGTGCGCATCAATCTAAAGCACCTGCACTACTTCAATGAAGTGGCGCGTGAGGGCTCGCTGACGGGCGCCGCGCGGCGCTTGCACCTCGCCCCGCAGACCTTGAGCTCGCAGGTGCGCGAGCTGGAGCGGTCGCTGGGCCGGACGCTGCTGGAGCGGTCCGGCCGGCGCCTGGTGCTGACGCCTGACGGCGAGGTGGCGCGTGACTACGCGGAGTCGATCTTCGCCCTCGGGACGGAACTGGGTCGCGTGATGGCCGGTCGCGCCGAACCGCGCCGCCTGGGGCTGCGCCTCGGGGTCACGGACAGCGTGCCGAAGCTGCTGACCGCGCGCGTGCTGGCGCCACTGCTCAAGCGCCATCGCGACCGGATCGAGCTCGACTGCGTCGAAGGCACGGTCACCGGGCTGCTCGGACGGCTCGCTGCGCACCAGCTCGACGCGGTGCTGGCGGACCAGCCTGTACCGCCGTCCCTGGCGCGCTCGATGCGTGGGCGACTGCTGCTGAAGTCCGGCATGAGCTTCGTCGCGGCGCCGCAGGTGCGCCTGGCGCTGAGCGGCAACTTCCCCGCTTGCCTGGAAGGCGCACCGCTGATCGCCGGGTCTGCCGGGTCGCCGCTCAGCATCGCGACAGATGCCTGGCTCGCCCAGCGCGGAGTCACGCCGCGTGTCGTCGCGCGCTGCGACGACAGCGCGTTGATAAAGGTGCTGGCACAGCGCGGCTTCGGCATAGCCTGCGTGCCGACCGTGATCGAATCCGACGTCACCAAGCAGTTCGGGCTGCGACGCGTCGGTCGCGTGCAGGAGCTGAGCGAGTTGCTGTATCTGATCCACCCGGCCGGCCGCCACGTGCATTCGCTGCTCGAGGAGATCGAGGCGGACGCAGCCGGGGGCGCGCCGTAGTGCCTCAATCGCCTCCAGCCGCGACCAGCGAAGACGCGAGTTTATCGATCGGCACCAGAGATCCTGTCAGTTCGCGGCCGCGACACCCACGGAGGGCGCCGCAAGCAAGGACGCGCGACGGCGCAGCACGGTGATCAATCGGCTGCACACCAGGCCCAGTATCACTATCAGGGTGCTGCCGATTCCCCAAACCACCCAGACTGCCGCCGACAGCCCGTCCGCCAAGGCGGGGGCCTGGCCGAGAGCGGCTTCAATGGCCGGATTCAAAGCGGACAGCGTGGAACTGACCGCGAGAGTGAGCTCCGGTGGAATCCAGGGCGCGAGCCACCCCGGCGCACGCAAGCCCTCGATCGCCCCCGAACCTTCAGCCAGCACGCCCGCATTCGAGACCGTCCACGCGGCGATCGAGTGGAACGTCCAGACTGTGAGCGACCAAAGCACGAGAAGGACGAACATCACGGACCAGCTGAGGGCGTAGAACACGATCGTTTCCTGTTTATGGAGTGGCAATCCGGATCATCCGGTCTTTTGATATTCGAATAAAGCAGACATAAACAGAAGATGACATCGAGTTTTTCGAAGTATGAGCAACTCTCTGAACTTCCGCGATCTGCACCCTTTCCGGGTCGTCACTCGTGGACGAAGTGCTGGCGGCTGAAGATGCAGTCGGGAAGTTCTTGGTCAGGGGAATTTGATGACTTCCTTGCCTGCGCGCGCCGCCGTCTCCCGCGCCTGGAGTCGACTGGGCGCCGCCTGGCCGCTGCGCAACGCCGCGCAGGTGTCGCCCAAAGCGCCAAAAGCCCGATTCATGATTGACGCACTGATCGACGGCGATCCGTTTCCGGCCGGACGCGTGGTCCTCGGCTGGGACGTCTACGCTTGATCCATACACTTTTAGTGGCCGAAATTATTCGCGTATTCGACCCGAGCAACGGAATTGCTTGGATCGGTAGCAGGCCCCCGCGACCATCGAATCGAAGCGAACGGCCTCTCTGGGGCCGTTTTGCTTTGACGATTTCGCTGCCGCTGAAGGCAAGCGATTCGTCCGGTTGCGCGAGGCACGGGTCGCGGCACATGCTGCGTCGGCCAACCCAGGCCGAGAAAACGAGTAGTCAAGTGAAACGACCAGATCAGGTCTGCGAGAGTTGCTGGCGCGTGAGCAGGGCATCGCCGGTTCCGGTGACCGAGATCGCCTGCCACCACAACAAGGTGCTCGCGACATGGCACGCAGATACGGACGACTGGACATACCAGCATCGCGTCGCCCGTAAGCGGCCCACCCAGAAGCAGAGCGAGCAACTGGCGCAGATGTTCGACAAGGCAAGCGCGGCCACCCGACGACGGGATGAGCGGTGACAGCGGGTATGCGCGGCAGGGGGCGTCACGCCATGGACACCGTAACTATCAATCGAGCACCAGTCTTGACGTTATGGGCTGCAGTAGTCGCAGAGCGTCTTGGATTCGACCGAAACGAGGCACTGACGCTCGGCAAGTCGGTCGCCGGTCTGACCGCGCAGTCGAAGGGCCAACGCTCGGGATCTTTACGCCGTCACCTGAGGCTGTTCGCCGGCAGCGTGCGGAGAAGGCGATAGCTGCAGGCGTGTTCCACGTCGCGCTTCTGGGCCGAGCAGTACCCGTTCTGCATACAGACGCGGGCCTGCGGGCTGCGGGCAAGGATCGGAAGCCGGTGGATTCTCAGCCGTTCTTGATGGTCCCCGACCCGTTGCCCAGCTCCGGCGCGGTGGTGGTGTATGCGAAGGGGTAACCGCCGTCCGGAATGGCCGTCCCGTCGTAAGAGTAGGAAACGCTCGCACCAACGCCGTTGCTGGGAGTCTTGTTCGAGAAGCCCGGCGGGCAGTACGGATTGCCCGAGCCATCCGTGAAGTTGAAGCCGGTGAACGTGCAGCTCCCACTGGTCTCGAACGTGATGGTGTCGGCTTCCTTCTTGATCGTTTTGTTGCCGCCGCTGCCATTGCAGGGCAGGTTGATTTTCTTGGTCATTGAACGACTCCCCTCTTGATGTCGTGCGGGCAGGCCGCGGGGAACATACCCCGCGAGCGGACGCTGGGAGCTTAATGAATTCTTCCCGCACTGGCGGAGACGGACTCGCCGTTCCCACATCGCCTTTCGGACGGCGTCACGAGGTGAGCCATGTTCGTCGCGGCGAGCACGGCCGCGAAATCGGGCGTGTAGTAACCCATCGCCACGAGTTGGTCGATCGCGGGCCGCGCGGCGCCTGACTCCCCGAGCAGCAAGAGGGCGCTTGCCCAGACCGAGAGGAAGTTCGGGTTCGCGCCGACGCGTACGTCGTTCGCGATCACCTCTCGCGCCTGAGTCCAGTGCTCGCGCGCTTCGGCCCGCTCGTTGCGGCGTGCGGCGAGCTGGCCTCGCACGATGTGCGCCTGCGCCTCGAGCAGCCGCAGGTTGCGGTCGCCCCGCCCGGCTTCGCCCTCCCGGGCCAGCGTCGCGAGCGCGGCCTCGAGCAGTTGCTCGGCCGAGGCCGATTCGCCCAAGGCGAGCCGCAGCCGCGCCGACTCCACCTGCGCGCTCGCCAACTCGCGCTGCCAGGCGCTGTTGGTCTCGTCGGTCGCGACGAGATCGGAGAGCACCCGAAGGGCTTCGGCGTCGTGGCCTGCGGCGTCCTGCAGGCGGCCTGCGCCGCGCGCAATGCCGCCGAGCTGGAGACCGTACTTGCCCAGCCAGAATCGCCAGTCGGCCTGCTTTGCGTCGAAGGCCACGAGGGTCCTCGCCGCGCCGACGGCCTCGCGAACGTGTTCCGTCGCCTCGACTTCGGCGCCGCACAGGGCCAGCGTGCGGCCGAGGATGCCGTTGCTGATGAGCAGGCGTTCGACCGCGTCGCGGTCGTCCGGGCTGCGGGACGACAGCTCCGACTTGATGCGGTGCACGTCGCGATAGGCCGCGATGGCCTGCGCGAGTTGCCCCTGCTCGAGTGCGATCTTGCCGAGGCTGTCGTGGGCGTCCGCGAGGTCGGCCTGGCGCCGGACATCGCCCGGCTGGCGCGACGCCAGCATCGTGGCGGTCGCGAGGACGGACTCGTAGAGTTTCCTCGCGGCCTCGAACTCCCCTCGCGTCTCGAGCACCCGTCCCGCGTTGGTGCGGGCCGAGGACAGGACTTCCAGCCAGTCGTCCTGCGGGCGCGCGGCCGTGGCTCGCGTGAGCAGTGCCGCCGCGCGAGTGAAGCTCTCGAGGGCACGGTCGCGATCGCCCTGGAAGTACTGGGCGTTGCCCAGGTGGTTCAGCGTCTCGGCGTAGGCGGCTTCGCGCTCGGGGTCATCAGGCGAGCGTCGCAGGAGTTCCGCGCCCAGTTCCGAGGCCGCGAGATACGACTCCAGGGCCGCTGCGAGCTGGCCCTCGTCCTGGCGCACGTTGCCGATCTTCTGCAGCGCCTTGCTGCGCAGCGCGAGCGTCTGGTCGGTGACGTCGTGCACCGGCAGCGCCGAGAAGTAAGCCATCGCCTGATTGTCCACCGCCTCGAGTATGTCGAGCCGCTGCACCTCCCGCAGCCGGTCGTTCAGGTCGGTCAGCATGAAGGCGACGAGGTCCTCGGCCTGCTTCTGCCTCTGCTCCGCGGCCTTGCGCGCGATGCGGGCCTCGATCGCGAGCGCCGTCACGACGCCGGTCAGGACGAGCGCGAACGCAGTGACCAGGACCAGCCGCCGGTTGCGCCGCCGCAGGTCGCGCTGCTTGAGCACGTCGAAGCCGACGCCGAGCAGGCCCGCGATGATCTTGAGCCGTGCGTTGGACTTGCCGTCGCGCCCCGGCCGCACATCGGCCGCGACCGGCTCGAGGCGCGGCCCGGTCGAGGGGCCGTCCGCGCCGTCGAGGAAGCGCAGGGCGGGCGGGAAGCATTCGTGCGACTCCCGTCCCGGGAGGTCGCTCGCGTTGGGCTCGCCGTCCACGATCAGGCAGAAGGTGCGATCGCCGCGGCCGAGACTCCTGAAGTAAGCGGATCTCCTCGTTGACCCACCGCGAGGCGCTTGCGCCGGGCGAGCAGATGACGATGAGGCTGGCCGAATCCTGCAGCGCCTGCACGGATGTGGGCGCCCAGGTCGGTCGCGCTCGGCAGGTCGCTGCGATCGCGGAACACCGGAGACAGGCGCCGCGAAGCCACGCCCCATTGCGGGTGCGCGAGGTGCGAGGGCACGCGGTAGGTTTCCAGCGCTTTCTGCAGCCAGCGTGCCCACCGCTCGTCACGATGGCTGTAGCTGATGAAGGCGCTGTACCGGAAAGCGGCTTCGGGGATTGGGGCCGACATCGACGGGGAGATTATCACTCCGGACCCGGCTGCCGGACGTCGCTCACGACCGTTCTGATCTCGGCAGAAGCCGACACGACGTCGAGTCCTTCATTGTATGGGACTGCTACCCGCGCGCAGCCGAACCGGTTCGTCCAGGCGATTCCACCGAACTTTCCAGGCGGGAACCATGTCGACGCATTGACTCGATCCGTGCGTTCCACCTTGGATCCTGGTGCAACGACTTCAGGAAGGGCGAGTACCGGATTCGCGACTGATCGAAGTCAGAACTGGGCGCGGCCTGCAGCCACTCGAAGGCGTCGTCGGATTCGCCTCGATAGGCATGCACCTCGGCGATGCGGATCGGATCGCTTGCCGGCACGGACTCGTTCAGCGCGCGCAGGGCCGCGTCTGAGTCCGAACTGCGGCCAAGCCCATGGTAGGCAAGCGCCCGGGCCAGCAGGCGATCCGCATCGTCCTGCATACTGCCAGCCAGTTCCAGCGCCTCGTTGAACCGTCCCTGCAGGATCAGCACCTGTGCCAGGTCTTTGACGCTATCCCGCGGCGCCGGACTCAATTCCTGCAGACTGCGCAAAGCAGCCTCGGCCTCGTCGAGGCGCCCAGCCATGACCAGCCACGCTACGAGATTGTCGCGATGTGCCAGCGACAACGGCTCGGCCTCCACCGCGCGCCGCTGCAGTTCGATCGCTGCTTCGAACCGTCCGGTCGATGCGGCTTTGCCGGCGGCGATACCGAGCACCAGCGGATCGCCTGGTTCGAGTTCGACCGCCTGGCGAAAGTGCTCGTCTCCCGCGAGGCGGTCACCGACACGCCATCGATAGTACGCGAGCCGTACGTGCGCTTCGGCAAGTCCCGGATCGATCGCCAGAGCCCTTTCGGCAGCTTGCCGAACTCTCGACAGTCCCTGCTGTTGCGGCAGGCGACCCTCGATCGTGTCGATCCAGCACGCACTCGCCAGGCCCGCCCATGCCCGCGCAAAGCCGGGATCGATCGCGAGCGACTCCGCGAAATACTGCCGTGCGCGCTCGACATCGCCCGGCGTGCGGCGCTGCAGGAAATGCCGTGCACGAAGGTATCGCTCCTGCGCCTGCGGGTTGGCGGACACGCTGGACGGGGCCCGACCCGCACGATCGTCCACTGGTTGCGACCAGTGAGTTGCCGCCACAGTCGCCAGGACCAGCAGTGATGCGGCCACGACCGGCCACCGTCGCCTGTGCCAGCGCGTCGGTACGATGGACGGGACAGGAACGTCGACGGCAACGGCGTCGACGGCGTGTCGCGTATCCACCGTACCGATGAAGCGATAACCGCGGCGCGGAATCGTCTCGATGTAGCGCGGCGTTTCGGCATGGTCGCCGAGAGCCGCCCGCAGCCTGCGCACGACGCTGTTCAGGCCCATGCTGAAGTCAACGACTCGATTGGGCCACAGCCGCGCGATGAGTTGTTCGCGTGTCACCAGCTCACCGGGGTTCGCCAGCAACTCTTCCAGGACTTGCGCCTGCTGGGGCCGCAGCTGGACTCGCGTCCCGGCATTCAGGAGTTCGCCTGTCTGCGTGCGCAGCGTCCAGACGTCGAAGCGGATTTCGGGAGATGGATCCATCCGACCTCCTGCTGAATTCACCGAGTCCTCGGGCGATCCCTGGCACCTGGCTCCGACAACGGGCCCAAAGATACACCCGGGACGTCCAGTCAGAAACATGTCAGACACAGATCAGCTGCGGCCCATGGCCCTGCGGTCGCCCGAGCGGTATAGCTCGACGGCTGCGATCCGGTGACACCGGTCGACGAGCAGACGATCAACCAACGACAAGCCAACGAACGGATACCAAGGAGGAGGAACGGCCATGATCAAGCGAGGATGCATTGCAGCAATTTCGCTGTGCATCGCACTCATCCCGTGGACCACGGCGCATGCCGATGCCGTGACCGACTGGAATGAGATCGCCGCAGCGGCAGTTGCTACCGGACGCCCGGGGCCGATCGGCCAGGCCGACATGGCACTGGTCCAGGCGGCCGTGCACGACGCAATCCAGGCGTACGAGAAGCGATTCGAGCCCTACTTTGCGGAGGTCAAGCCCAAGGGCCGCAAGGTGGCAGCGGCCGTCGCCGCGGCGCACGGCGTGCTGGTGGGCTTCTACCCGGCACAGGCTGCGACGCTGGACGCAACCTATGCCACTTACCTTGCCGACAACGGCCTGACCGGCAACGACGGCCTCGCCGTTGGCGAGGCGGTCGCGGCCATGATCCTGCCGTTGCGGCGCCTGGACCCCAATCCGCTGCCGCCACCGTTCACTGGCGGTACCGAGATCGGACAGTGGCGCCCGACCGAGTCGTTCCTCCCTGCGCCGCCACCGACGCTCGCGCCGATGGCCGTGCCTTGGATGGCATCCTTCGACCCCTTCACGTTGACTGGCCCGGCCCGGTTCCGGGCACCGCCACCACCGGATTTGACCAGCGCTCGCTATACCGCCGACTACGACGAAGTCAAAGCGAAGGGAGCGCTCACCAACAGCACGCGCACTGCGGAACAGACGGACATCGCCTACTTCTGGACCGACAACTTTGCAGTGCAGTGGAACCGGGCCATCCGGGAAATCGCGCTGCAGCACGTGCCGCACATCGGTGACCGCGCGCGCCTCTTCGCGCTTGCCAATCTCGCGGGGGCGGATGCACTCATCACGGCCTGGGACAGCAAGAAGCACTACTTCTTCTGGCGCCCCGTGACGGCCATCCGCAACGGTGAACTGGATGGCAACCCGGATACGGCCGGCGACGGTGAGTGGCAGTCGCTGGTCAACAATCCAAATTATCCGGACTACACGTCGGGAGCGAACAACATCACGGGTGCCATGTCGCGCACTCTTGCCCTGTTTTTCGGCACCGACCAGATGACATTCCAGTTGACCAGCCTCGCGCCATTGGCCGTGAAGAAGACGCGTACCTACACGCGATTCTCGGCGGCTGCCCAGCAGTGCGTGAACGCGCGCGTCTACCTGGGCATTCACTTCCGGTTCGCAGACTCAGCGGCAAGGAAGCAGGGCGAGAAGGTGGCTGAATTCGTCCACGATCACTTCCTGCTGCCGGTGGTCAATTGACCGCCAGGACCTGAACCAGTCGCCTTGACTCACGCAGATGAAGGCCTCGCATCGTAAGGATGTCGAGGCCTTCTTTGCGCGCGCTCCCTGCTCGACAGGCGCCGTTGTCCCGACAACGCATCGCGACTTGTTGCCGAACGTCGACAGGAGCAGGATCGCGCCTCAGGCCGTCTGAATCCCCAGGCCGTGCGACTGCGGCACCGACGCATGAACCAACCGGCCGGCTTCCGGCTCGAGACCAGCGACCAAGGCAAGGTTGCCGTGCTGACCGGCGACTGGACGGCCGTGCGCATGGGCTCGGCCAACGAGCTTCTCGGCGCCGCGCTGAAGGGTTCGCGCGACATCGCCATCGACGCGAACGGGATCGACCGCTGCGACACCTCCGGTGCCTACGGCATCCTGAAGGCAGTCGAACAGGCAGCCGAAAAGGGCAGGATCAGCGCGCGCGCTGGAGATCCTGCGGCTGCTTGACCTGGTCGCTCATGCCACCGCGGCACCGAGGACTCCGGTCGTGGAGCGGCGCCCGTTGTACGAGCTGTTCGAACGTTTCGGCCGCAGCGTCGTCAGCGTCGGCCTGGATGTCTACGACCTCAACGTCTTCACCGGTAACCTGCTGTTCGCCATCGGTCGGGCGATCCGTCGGCCGGCCAAGGTGCGCTGGGCCGCCGTCTTCGCCCTGGCAGAGAGGGCCGGGCTGGATGCGATACCGATCGTCGCCACCACGACCTTCTTCATTGGCGCGGTCGTGGCCTTGCTGGGCGCCAACATACTCAGCGATTTTGGCGCCCAGGTTTTCGTCGTGGACCTCATCGGCATCGCGGTTCTCCGCGAGTTCAATGTCGTGGTTACCGCGCTGCTCCTGGCCGGCCGCTCGGCCTCGGCTTTCGCGGCCGAGATCGGCGCGATGAAGATGAAGCAGGAAATCGACGCCATGCAGGTGCTGGGAGTCGATCCCTTCGACGCCCTGGTGCTCCCGCGGTTCATGGCGCTGTTGTTCATCACTCCGTTGCTCACCTTCGTCGCCACCCTGGCGGGACTCGCTGGCGGCCTGGTCGTCACCTGGGGGGTGCTGGACCTGGGTCCGACGCTGTTCCTGCAACGCATGATCGACGACGTCGGCGTGATGCACTTCTGGGTCGGCCTCTCGAAAGCACCGGTGCTGGCAGGGGTGATCGCCGCCATCGGCTGCCGGCAGGGCATGGAAGTGGGTGGGGATGTCGAGTCCCTCGGCCGCGGCGTCACCTCGGCGGTCGTGCAGGCGATCTTCGCCACCATCCTGATCGATGCGATCTTCGCCCTGATCTACATGAAGCTCGACATATGACGGAATACGACGAAGCGCCCCTGGACAGGGAGGCCCCGCCCATCGAGGTGCGTGGACTGATCTCGCGCATCGGCGATCGTACGATCCACGACCAGCTCGACCTGGTGGTGAATCGGGGCGATGTCGTGGGTGTTGTCGGCGCCTCGGGTACCGGCAAGTCGGTGCTGCTGAACACGATCATCGGCCTGAGAAGCGCCGAAGGCGGATCGGTCCGGATTTTCGGCCAGGACATCCGTTATGCCCGGCGGCGGCAATGGACGGCGATCAACCGTCGCTGGGGCGTCCTGTTCCAGCAAGGCGCCCTGTGGTCGAACCTCACGGTCAAGGAGAACGTGGCCGCTCCACTCTTCGAGCACACCGACATGCTCAAGGACGAAATCGACGAGCTGGCGGACCTGAAGATCGCGCTGGCCGGCCTGCCACCCGGTGCCGGGGCCTTGAAGCCCGCCGAGCTTTCCGGAGGCATGATCAAACGCGCCAGCCTGGCGCGCGCCCTGGCGCTGGACCCGGAACTGTTGTTCCTGGATGAGCCGACTTCGGGACTCGACCCGATCAGTGCAGCGGCCTTCGATGAACTGATCCGCGATCTTGCCGACAGCCTGGACCTGACCGTCTTCATGATCACCCACGATCTCGACAGCCTCTATACCATCACCGACCAGGTGGCCGTCCTCGCGGACAAGAAGGTGGTTGCCATGGCGCCCGTGCGCGAACTCGAAAAGTCCGACCATCCGTGGATCCAGGAGTATTTTGGCGGTCCACGTGGACGCATGGCGTCCGGTTTGCGCGCTGCACGAGGAGCACGCTGATGGAGCGCAACGCCAACTACGCCCTCGTGGGCCTCACTTCGACCCTGCTGGTGATCGGCATGGTCGTCTTCAGCGTCTGGCTGGCGGCGTACAAGTTCAACCAGGACTACGACTACTACGACATCGTCTTCGCAGGGCCGGTGCGCGGCTTGTCGCAGGGCGGCGAGGTTCATTTCAATGGCATCAAGGTCGGGGAGGTCACCGGGATCTCGCTCGACACCGTCGATCCCACGCAGGTGATCGCCAGGGCCAAGGTGACGTCGGACGTGCCGATCCGTGTCGACAGTTTCGCGACGCTGGAACCGCAGGGCATCACCGGGGTGAACTACGTGCAGATCACCGCAGGAACACCCGGCCATCGGCTGTTGAAACGGGCGGTCCCCAAGGGCACCGTGCCGCGCATCCGCTCCGAGCGCGGCATGCTCTCCGACTTGCTGGCCAGCGGCGGCAGCGTCCTGGCGCGTGCAGTCGAGGCCCTCGACCGGGTCAACCGCGTCCTGTCGGAAGAGAACATCAAGCGTCTCAGCGGTATGCTGGACGATGTGCAGGCCGTGACCGCCGAGCTGCACGAACGCAAGGCGATCATTGCCGACGCACAACGCGCATTGCAGAGCGCGGACCATGCGGCGCAGCAGATTGGCGAACTGGCCGCGTCGAGCAACGCCCTGGTCAATGGCGATGGTCGTCACATCGTGGCAAAGCTGGGTAGCGCAGCGACCGACATCGAGGCCGCAGCCAGGGACCTGCGCACGATGATGGGCAGGCTGGAGGGTCCAACAGGCGACTTCGCCACCACCGGTTTGCAGCAGATCACATCGGCCAGCGCCAGCCTGCAGCTCGCTGCCGAGAGCTTTGACCGGGTACTGGGCGAGATGCAACAAAGTCCCCACGGACTGCTCACGAAACCGCCAGCGCAGGAAATCGAGGTCGAGCCATGATCGCCCCGTGGTCCACTGTCTTGCAGTCCATGACCCGCGGCGCAATGCTGGTCGCCGCGACGAGCCTGCTGGCTGGCTGCATTTCGCTCTTCCCGAAGACGGACCCGGCCCAGCTCTATCGCTTCGGCGCCACGACGCCGCAGTTGCAGGAGGTGGTCTCAGGCGAGCCAGGCTTCGGCGTCCTGCTGGTGGCTACGGGCTTCGATCGCGCGGCCGCCGGTGACCGCATCCTGACCGTCACCGGCACGCAAGCGGCCTACATCAAGGACGCGCGCTGGGTGACCTCGTCGGTGGCCCTGTTCGACTCGGCCCTGCAACGCACCTTCGACGCAGACCAGGGTCCGGCTCGCCTGGTCGACCGCGCAGAGATCGCGCGCAGCGACTATGTGCTCAAGCTCGACGTGCGGACGTTCGAGGCTCGCTACGACCGTGGCCAGGCCGTCGCGCCGACGATCGTGGTGGAGGTGCATGCAGCACTGGATCGCACACAGGATCGGGTCGTCGTAAGTGACCGCAGCTTCAAGGCGGCCGTTACCGCCAGCGAGAATCGTGTGGGCGCCATCGCCGAGGCGTTCGATCAAGCCGTTGCCGAGGTCCTGGGCGAGTTGGTGGCATGGGTGAACGCGCGGGGGAAAGGCTGAGTCGTCCGGTGCCGGAAAGCGGACGACGTCGTGGAATCGCGCGGTTTCATGTCACGCACCGGTTCAGTCATCGTCCACGATGATGACGGTGATCTGTGTGATGTTGCCGAGCGTTGCGCCAGCGGTCGGGTCCTCGATGGCAACGTCGAACAGTTCGGTTGACTCCCTGACGGCGTCGGAAACGATCGGAATGAGGAGTGTCTTGCTCGTCTCACCGGGTCCGATGGATCCCTGGACCGTGCCGAGTCCGGCATAGTCAAGGTCCGCCACTGCGCTGTCGTCGATGGTTCTCCAGCCGAACGAGACCGTGCCCGCGGCGCCGCCGCGGCGCACCACGCGCAACGGCACCACCCCTGCAGACTCGCTGACCGTGATCGTGTCCGCTGCGAACCCCAGCCGCCCGGGACCAGTCGCCGTCGCGATGACCGGTGTCGGCGCCACCGTCCGCGCAATGGCTGCGGCGAAGTCCGGTGGAACAAGATCCTCGGCGGTCACCAGGGAGTCGGAGAGTTCGGGCTCGGCCGGCGTGGATTCCACGGCAGTGGAATCGGCTGCTGCAGCGATTGCCTGCGGCGGTTCCTCGCGCGGCGACGGGCGCGCAATTTCATCGGGCAGTATTCCAGGGACGCTGTCAGGTGCCAGTCGCACCCAGGCGACATAGAGCCCGACCGCGAGGATGCCGAGGCCCACGACCGCCAGCCACCAGCGCGAAATGCCGTGTCGCACGGGTTGCCGCTCGAACCTGTGCCTCGGATGGGCAGGCTGCGGTGTTGCCACGAGGCCGAGCCCGTCGAGCAGATCGGCGACGCTGCGTGGCCGATCGCCCCTGGTCCAGGCGAGGCCCTGACGGAGCGCCCGCCACTCCCTCCGCGACAGGCCGCGAATACGGCGCGGTCGTTGGCCCTGGTCGCGCGCTTCCCGGGCTGAACATCGTCCGAACGGGTGCTCTCCACTCAAGAGCTCGTATGCCACGCAGGCCAGGCTGAATACATCGTCGCGGACATCCGGAGCGGCACCGTCCAACTGTTCGCAGCTCGCATACGTCGGTGTGGCCGCATGGAACGGAGGCGGGTGATCCGATATCCATGGCTCCGTCACGTGCGGATGCGCGAGGCCAAAATCCAGCACGCGTACGTCACCCTGCGTCGTGATCATCACGTTGCCGGGCTTGAGATCCATGTGCAGTACACCGCGCGAGTGCGCGTACGCGACTGCGTTGCCGAGGTCGCGCAGGATGTCGGTCGCCGCCTGGCGCGTCAGCTTGCCGGGCCGCATACGCTGGATCAGGTCGCTCAGCAGCTCGCCCTCGAGCAGCTCCATCGTGATGAAGTACACGTCGCCGTCGCGATCGAAGTCGAAGACGTTGACGATGCCTGGATGGGACAGCGCCTGCGACTGGTGCGCCTCGCGACGCAGTGCCTGCAGCGCATCCGGACGATGCGCGAACTCTTCGCGCAACACTTTGACGGCCACGTAACGATGCGGCGGCGGGAGGTCTTCCTTGTTGCGGTCCAGCGCCCGGTACACAGTGCCCATGCCGCCGCGGCCAAGCTCCTGCTCGAGCACATAGCGCTGACGCAGCACGGTTCCAGGGCCTGCAGCGGGCCCGGTAGAAACTCGGGCGACCGGGTCGGAATGCCACGACGCCGTCTTCAGCGACGGCAATGCAGCGCTCGAGGCGTGGTCGGTCAGCTCAGGCGGCAGCGGACTTGTGATGTCACGGTCCGGCTCGGCCATTGCACTGGTCTCGACTTTGAATGTCTGCAAACCCATGGTGCCGGTGGTTTGTGTGCTGTAAGGCAGGAGCATCTTTGTAGGCCATGAGTCCGTGCAGGTCCAGCAGATATCTCGATCGGTTCGATCAAGCCTGAGCGCAGTCCTGGAGATATCCTGCAGGTTGGTCGAGTTCTGATCTGTAAGCCACGGAAAGGATGCAACAAACCGTGGCGGCGACTGCGAGTTCGAGACTAGCCTTGCTCCGTCCCTCGAGGGTGGGAGACGAATCCAAACACCCCCACACGATGTGACGGCGGTCGCAGTCGCGGTCGGCGCGCGGGCTTATGCTTTTGAAGGTATGGGAGGGTCAGCGCCAGTGCCCAAGCAGAAGAAGCTCAAAGAATCGACTTGCGACGCACCCGTCGAGCGGCGCGGGCAACCGCGAGGGGACGTGGGATCCACGGACTGGGAGACCATCGTGCTCAAGCGGGTCGAGCGCCATGTCGAATCCCTGTCGGTCGACACCAAGTCTAGTGTGGACGCGCCGAACCAGCCTGGCTGGGAGGAAGCTGCGCTCCTCGCACTGCGGCGCCGAATTCGGGATCTCAAGGCCGAGTAGGCCGACGGTCGTCGTGCCGCGTTGCTGATCCGCGGCAGCGACGACATCGTCGGCGTCGAGGTTCTGCCGTCACGCTTCGTATTTGAAGGACAGCGAAACTCGCGCTCGGTACGCGACGACCTTGCCGTCCTCGACTTTCATGTCGAGCTTGCTGACCTCGGCAACGCGCAGGTCACGTAGCGATTTCGCCGCCGTCTCCACGGCACTGGTCGCCGCGTCTTCCCAGGACACCGTGCTCGTGCCGATGATCTCGGTGACGCGATACACGCCACTGTCTGATTTCTTCTTCGCCATCGTGCTCACTCCCCTGTGTAACGACGTGCGGGCCGCAGAAGTGCAGCTCGCTGCCGTCAGCATACGCCTGCGGCAGTGCAGGAGACGACCCGCGGCTTGTTGCGCACCATCAAGGAGAGCAAGATCGCGCCTCGGGCCGTCATCGTCGAAAGGGGGAGCGATCATGGACCTCAGCAAGCAGATTGCACGCGTCAAGGCCATCCTGGGAACGCCGCGCACCGAGTGGCCCGTCATCGCCTCCGAACCGGCGACGATCGGGGGCATCTACAAGGACTACGTGCTGTTCCTCGCCGCGATTCCAGCGGTGTTCGGCTTCCTCAAGTACAGCGTCATCGGTATCAACCTGCCGTTCCTCGGGACGTATCGCGCCGGCATCGGTGCGGGACTCAGCGGCATGATCATGAGCTACGTGCTGGGGCTTGCGTCCGTGTACGTCCTGTCACTGATCGTCGATGCGCTGGCTCCCACGTTCGGTGGCCAGAAGAACAGCGTGCAGGCCTTCAAGGCAGTGGTCTACGCCTCGACAGCCAGTTGGATTGCCGGAATCGGCCAGGTCCTGCCTTGGGTTTCGATGCTTGTTTTGCTGGCAGGCGGCGTCTACGGCATCTATCTGCTCTATCTCGGCCTGCCGCAGACCATGAAGTGTCCGGCTGAGAAGGCCGCCGGCTACACGGCAGTCACCTTTGTCATCGCGATCGTCCTGAGCTGGCTGATCAGCTTCGCGGTGGGCGGCATCGTTGGCGTTGGCGGCGCCATGCGCGGTGCAGGTTCGCCCGGCGTCAGCGACTCGCGTGACGGTGGTGGCTTCGACGAGGACAGCCCCATGGGCAAGCTGGAGTCCATGGCGCGGCAGGCGGAGGAGGCGGGCAAGAAGATGGAAGCCGCACAGAAGTCCGGCGACGTGAATGCCCAGCGCGAGGCTGCCGGAGAGATCCTGTCCGCGGTGGCGGGTGGGGGAGACCAGGTCGAATCGCTGGCACCCGATCGGATCAAGCCCTTCGTGCCGGAGTCTCTTGCCGGTCTGAAGCGGACGGAGATTTCGGCTGAACGCAACAACGCCATGGGGATGCAGGTCAGCGAGGCTCGTGGGACGTACGCGGACGATGCGGGGCGTTCACTGCGCCTCGAGATCGTCGATATGGGCAGCATGAAAGGAATGATGGCGTTCGCCGGCTGGGCTGCCGGCGAGCAGGAGCGGGAAACGGACCAGGGTTACGAGAAGACCTACAGGCAGGACGGCCGACTCGTCCACGAGGAGTGGGACAGGGAGCGGAAGAGCGGCGAATACTCGACCGTGCTGGGCGAGCGGTTCTCGGTCAAGTTGAGCGGCGAGGCCACGAGCATCGCGGAGCTCAAGACAGCCGTTGCAAGCCTCGACCTGGCGGGGCTCGAGGCCCTGAAGAACGAGGGCGTGAAACGGAACTGACGTGGTCCTCCGTTGGGCCGTGCCGCCGGGCCCGGCCCAACGCCGCTTTGCGCTAATTGTTCTTTGCGCCTTGCTCGACCCACTGCCGGATGGTCGCAATCTCCGCCGGCTCGAGTGGCTTGGCTTCGCCATGCGGCATCTTCAGCGACGGGTCCGCGCGCCCTTCGATCAGCATGACGAGCACGCTCGTCAGCGGATCTCCAGGGAGGACCACGGGTCCGTATTGCGTGCCCTTCATCAACGTCTCGTAGCTCTCGAGTTCGAAGCCGCTGACGACGTAGCCGGCCTGTCCGGCAACGTGGCAGCTCTTGCAGTGCTTGTCGAGAATCGGTGCCACGTCCTTGGCGTAGCTGATCTCGGGCGACCGCTGGCAGCCAGCCAGCAGCGGCAGGGCGACGGAAGCAGCGGCGACACAACACAGGAATTTCGTGTTCATGACGACTCCGCGAATTGAGCGTTGTTGCACGCGACGTTCCCCCTCAAATCGGGAGCCCGCAATTCGCTGATCTACCTAGTGAGGCGGCCGGTCGCGCCCGAACTCCTTGCCAGTGCCGCCGCGGAGCGTGCGGTTCGCGCTGATGTTCGTGTGGGCCGGCGAGGGTGCCGGGGTTGATCACTCACCCGTTAAATGCTATCGGTGTATCGAAGCATGATTGACTTACGCACTCGGCCGCGACATACGGTTCGGCGGACGAATCCAGCACTCTCCCGGTGATTACCTTCCCGTCATGACCGACTCAGTGGCCAGCCGTCGTCCCGTGCTGATGATTGGACTGGATGCAGCGGAAATCACGCTGATCCAGCAGTGGATGACCGACGGCCTGCTGCCAAATCTCGCGGCCCTGCATCGTCGCGGTGTGCTGATGGAGTTGCAGTCCACGGCCCACTGGCTCGTCGGTGCGCCCTGGCCGGCCTTCTACGCCAGCAGCACGCCGGAGCGCTTCGGCATGTACCACTACCTGGTCTGGCGCCCGGAGAGGATGGCCGGCGAAAGACCGAATCCCACGTGGATGCCGCTTGAGCCGTTCTGGAGGCAACTCCCTGTGAGCGATCGACGTGTCATTGCGGTCGACGTGCCTCTCTGTTACGCGCCAGACGCCTACGACGGCATCGAGGTGTCTGGTTGGGCGACTCACGAGCTGCTGCAGAAGCCAGGCTCGTCGCCGCCCGGTCTGCTGGAGGAGATTCGTCGTGAGTTCGGCGACGCGCCGTTCGATGAGGAAACGGCGTACGAACTCAGCGCGTCGGAATGCATCGCGGTTCGGGATCAGTGCGTCGAGACCGCTCGACTCGTCGGCGAGGTGGGCTGCTCCCTGATGCGGAAGCATCCCTGGGATCTGGCGATCGTCTGCTTCTCCTCGACGCATCGGGGCGGGCACCTGCTGTGGGACCGAAAAATTCGCAAGGGCCGCGCAACCGACGTGCAGCTCGAGTCGATCGCGAACGCCCTGCGCGATATCTACATTGCTTGCGACGCGGCGGTCGGTCGCCTCGTCGACGAGGTCGGTGACGATGCGGCGGTGATGGTGTTCGCATTGCATGGGATGGGACCGAACAACGATCGAACGAGCATGCTGCCGGAGATGCTGGCGCGCGTCCTGGGTGATGGTCGGGACGGTGAACAGCCGGCTCGCCGGACCCGGCTGACCGATCGGCTTCGCAAACTGGTGCCAGACGAACTGCGCGCGCGCGTCAAGCAGCGCCTGCCGCAAGGAGTCCAGGACAAGCTGACGTTGCATTGGCGCTCGAGTGGCGTCGACTGGTCACTAACTGAGGCATTTGTGGCCTTCTGCGACCTTGACGGTTACATCCGGATCAACCTGCGTGGACGCGAACGCGATGGCATCGTGCCGGTGGAGAGGTACCGGTCTCTGTGCGAACGAATTGCCGAAGGCCTGCGAACCTTCAGGGATGCCGATACCGGGGAGCCGCTGGTCAGCGAGATCGGTTTTGCGGAGCAGATATTCGCCGACGGACCGATGCGCAAGGTACCTGCCGGACCTCGTCGTGCGCTGGAACCCTTCCGCGGCTGCATCACATCGAAGCGTTGTTTCCGACTCGTTCGGTTCGATCGCATGGCCGACGCCGGGGCGGCACCCGTTGGGTCGATCCGGCAATCACCGGCGGCTTGGATTCCTGATCGGAGCGGGTGGTCCGTTTGCGGCCCCGCAGACTCCTGGAGGGGCCAGTATCCTGGACCTGGCTCCGACTGCGTTGGATCTGCTCGGGGTGCAGCAGCCGGCGTCCTTTCAAGGACGCAGCCTCTTGCGCGAGTCACGTTAGGGCATGTCATACCGGGATGCACGTCTCCTGCATGGCGCGGAGATCGACGTCGACATCGCGGTCGTCGGCGCCGGGGCGGCGGGGCTCGCGCTCGCGATGGAGTTCGCGGGGGGGCAACGCGAGGGTGGCGCTGATCGAATCGGGCGATTTCGCCCATCGTCACACCACGCAGTTCCTCTACCTGGGCGAGAATGTCGGCCGCAGAAATCACTCGACCGCGTTCTCGAGGTTTCGCAGGTTCGGCGGCAGCACGACCCGCTGGGGCGGGCAATGCCGGCCACTGGACCCAGTGGATTTCGAGGATCGCGAGGGGATCGACGACAGTGGCTGGGCCGTCAGCCACGCGCAACTCGAGCCGTACTATCGGCGCGCGCACGGCTTCTGCAAGCTGGGTCGCTACGACTTCGCCCCGGCCGGCTGGCTGGAATCGTTCGGGGGCGACCTGCGCGTGTCGAGCGACCTGCTGCAGACGCGCATCTACCAGTTCAGCCATCCCACCGATCTCGGGCAGGCGTATCGCGAGAACCTGCGATCCGCCGGCAACATCGACGTCTACCTGAACGCGAATCTGGTCGAGATCCAGACCGATCCCGACGCGAGGCGCGTGACCGGTCTTGCCCTGGCCACCTTGAATCGCGCCAAGCTGACGGTACACGCGCGGCACTATGTGCTGGCCTGCGGCGGGATCGAGAACGCCCGGGTGCTGCTGGCCTCGACGGGCGCACGACCGAATGGCCTGGGGAATGACCATGACCTGGTCGGGCGCTACTTCATGGATCACCCGTATTTTTTCCCCGGCTACTATCAACCGACTCGCCCGGATTTCGACCGGAGCCTGTACGTCATCGAGGGTTACGAGCAGGTCGGCAGCACGCAGAAAGTTCATGCTGCGATCAGCCTGAGCGACCGGTTGCTGCGACACGAGCGACTGAATGGGGCCTCTGTCTACTTGTTGCGACGCCCGCGTTACAAGGCTGTCGCAGCCTACTCATCGACTGGCGGGGGTGCCCTGAACAATCTGCTGGACGTACTGCGACACCGCGACCTTCCCGACGGGCGCTTGGGCCAGGACCTGCGCGATCTCGCCAGCGACATCACGAATGCGGGCAGGACCGCCTGGGACAGGGTCCGAGGCGTTCTCCGCCGCGACGACGTGCTGGCCCTGCGCGTCGTGCTGGAGACGACGCCATGTCGTGACAGCCGGGTGACGTTGGGGAGCCGTCGGGACTGGCTGGGAATTCCCAGGGTCCGGATCGACTGGCGCATCAACGAGGCGGACAAACGCGGTTACGAGCGGTTGATGGCGGTCCTTCGCAGCGAACTGCCACGCCTCGGGCTCGGCCACCTCGTCGAACACGGAACATACGACGCAGACGGCTGGCCGAGGTCGATGATGGGTGGCAAGCATCACATGGGGACCACGCGCATGCATGCGGACCCCGCGCGCGGCGTCGTCGACGCCGACTGCAAGGTGCACGGCATGAGTAATCTGCACATTGCCGGCAGCTCGGTCTTCCCGACCGGCGGCTATGCAAACCCGACCTTGACGATCGCGGCGCTGGCGATACGAATGGCGGATAAACTCAAGGACCGCCTGAATCACCCGGGCGCCTGAGGCAGAGGCGACGTTCACTGATGCGTGCGTTGCCCGACAACGCGGCATTGGCATCCAGCAGCATGGTCTTCCTGTACTTCAGCAGGAACACCCGCGACAGAAACGACGGCTTGTCGTAAGCGTGCAGCACGGCATCGACGATGGCCGCTCCCTGGAATACCCGGCCGCTGCGCAGGTCACGAGCGGTCATCTCGAGCCAGGCGCCAGTCCCGGTCACGGCCTCGACGAGCTCGGTCCCAGACGCGTCGAGATGTGCACAGTGGTCGCGAAAGTTCACCGGCCCTCCATCCTGGTCCACGGCCTCCAGGTGCCGGTCCCCCAGCAGGCACCAGTGCGTCTCACCGAAACGATCAAGCAATCGGCGCAGGCCGTGCTCGCCGGGAGCGCCGCTGCAATTGAACACGTGTACACGCGACTGCAGCAGTGCACGGGAGAACCGGGACCGCGGCGTTTCCAGGGCTGACCAGGACAAAGGCCCTATCCACGCCTGCAAGGAAGTGTGCTTCGAGGGTACGGCAGAGTCGGTCATCGATGAGATCGACGGCCATGAACAGGCGTATCTCGGGACTCATGCTGCGACGCGCGAGTTCCGGCGTGCCGGAAGTGAGCGCTTGCGGCCTGACCCGTCGGTACCCCAGGTTGCGTTGCAGTGCCAAGGTTGCACGCCGCGCGGCATGCGCGCGCTTGCGCAGCGCTTTCGTCAGGCTGCCCATCAGGCGACGCGCGAGTCCAAACTGTGGACGCGAGGGTCTCCAGCCCGCCCACGGAGTCTGATCCAGGGCGGCGAAGAAGCGGCTTCCTTCGGCCCAGGCGTAGTCCCAGTGCCACGGCTTCCTCGCGGTCAGGTAGTGGACGATGGAAACATGATCATGCGGCCACTTCGCGGCCCACTGCGACGGCACGTTCCACCGCGGGTCGAGTTCGCGATACTCGTCCCTGGCAACCACGTTGAGCGCCTCCTGCTCGTACCAAAGCACATCGTCGCCCAGCACCCGCAGGTACGTGAACGCCCGCAATGCCAATTGCGATCGTCGCCAATGCGCCAGGTTCATGACGAGGACACCTGAATTGAAGCGGGCACGGTCTCGCTTGAGGCCGAGTTCACGATGGAACCGGACGCCGTCCGTCAGCCGGGCCTTCATGGCGGGGGTGCTGAATTCGGGCGCAGCCGCAAACGCCGTCGCCGCCACGTCGGTCTCCCAGAGTGATGAAAGGTCGTCCCGTATGACCAAGTCGCAGTCGAGGTAGAGCACCTTCTCAACGTCGGCGGGCAACAACTCAGGCAGCAGCAGCCGGAAATAGCAGACCGGGGAGATGTGGTCGTAAGCCCGGGTGCCGAACCCCTCCTTGCGCAATCCGGACGTGTCCACGTCGATACGGTTCCATCGCGCCCGACCCTCAGGCAGTGACTTTGTCAGGCGGTCCCAGACCGGCGCCTGCAGGTCATGTCCGAGTGCATGGACGACGAGCCCGCGCTGCGGATCCAGGCTGGCGGCCAGCGACGCCAGCATGGCCGCGAGCGGCATGGCGTAATTCTCGTCGCAGGTGACGGCGACGTGAACCGGTTCGAGATCGTCTGCCACGCGAGCAGTCATGCGACACCCCGAAGTCGTCGCACCAGCAGGTACAGTACAAGCTGCGTCAGGATCAGGCTTGTGGCGGTAGCCAGGGCCGCGCCAATGAGGCCGAACGACGAAATCAGGACGACGCTGAGAATGGCGCTTACCGGCAGCGCCGCCGCATGTATGGAAGCGGCCCAGGCTTGTTGCCCGGTCATGACCAGGGCACTGGTCAGTGGACCCATGGCCGCTGCCATGACGTGCGCTGCTATGAGCACCAGCAGGACAGGATACCCTGCGACGAACTCCGGGCCGAACAGGGCAAGAATCGGCCGTCCGCTTGCCGCCAGCAGTAATCCAATCACGAGTGACACCAGGAACACGCCGCGAGTCGTAGCGGACAGGAACCCGGACAGCTCCCTGTTCGACTGCAACGCATGCAGCGCCGAGATTCTCGGTTGCGCCACCACGCCTGCCACCATCATCACGAATGAAACCAGCGTGGCAGTGCGCATCGCGGCGGTATAGATCGCGACATCCGCGGGCTGCAACATCACGCCCACCAACAGCGGGTCGGTGTTCAAGCGTATCGTCTGCGAGCCGTTCAGCAGCAGCATGCCAGCGGACATCGCAAGCCATTCGGATGGTTCGGCACGCCGTTCGCCCGGTAGCACACGTGCGTCTACGGCCCTGCGCACGCACAAGTGCTGAACGAGACCGGCAAGGACGTAGGCGACTACGCAGGCCACGACGAAGTGTCCGGCGCCAGTATCGGTGACCAGGACTACGACCAAGGCCCCGAGCAGGATCAGGATCGTCGGGCGGGCGATCTGCTCGGCGATTGCAGACGCTGTCATCCAGTTGAAGCCGCGCGCAAAGGCGGCGTCCAGGTTGAGGAAGGCGAGGGCGGGGATGGCGAGGAACGAAAGGCACAGTGCGTCCGAGTAGCGCGATTCTCCGGGGAACACCGCGATCACCGCCATGGCGATCGATGTAGTGATCATTGCAGCTAGCAGCGTGTTGACGCGGCAGAACCGGAGCAGTCCGCGGAGCCGACCAGGGTCGCCCTCGGCCTCGTACTTGGCGATGAAGCGAACACTCGTACCCGGCATGCCGAGGCCCGCAAGAGTGCCGAGGATCGCCACGCATGCCCAGGCAAAGCTGTAGATTCCGAAATCTTCCGCGCCCATCCAGGACGCCAGGAGCAGCTGGCTCACGAACAGCAGGGCCCCGCCGCTGGCCCTGACGATTGATACCCCGCCGACAGCTCGCACGAAGGACCAGTGGACGGCCGTGCCGAGTAGCCTCTGTCGGACCGCTTGCCGCCAGTCGATTGGTTCTCGCACGCCCGTCCTACAAATCGTGATTCAATGCCTGTTATCCAAGGTCAAAAGGTGCAATGGTCTTCTGCCTTTGCCGTGGGCGGCCGGACCGAACAGAAGGCCATCTTTTCACAATGCGCCGTTATCGTGTTGCGATGCTCGCTGCTTGCCCATTTCCCGCGGCACGCGGCACGCCGATTCGCATCCTGCGCATCGCGGAGGAACTGGCGCGGCGTGGCCACGACGTGGATGTGGTCACCTATCATCTGGGATCCGATGCGCGCGACGCCCTATTTCGCACGCACCGCATTCCCAACGTAAGAACATACCAGAAAGAGTCGCCGGGTCCTTCCTATCAGAAGTTGCTGGTACTGGATCCTCTGCTTGCGCTCAAACTGCTGCAGAACGCTCGGCGCAAGCGCTACGACGTGATCCACGCCCATCACGTCGAAGGTTTGCTCGCGGCGCTGCCGGCGGCTCGCATCTATCGGCTTCCGGTCGTCTTCGACGTGCACACTCTGCTCGAATCCGAGCTGCCGTTCTATCAACTCGGTCTGTCCCGGGCCGTGCTCGCCCGGCTTGGCCGGCTGTTCGACTCAAGCCTGCCGCGGCGGGCGGACCATGTGATCGCAGTCTCGGAGGAAATCCGTTCGACGATCGTTGGTCGGTGCGGCGTCGATCCCTGCAGGGTCTCGCTGATCCCCAATGGTGTCGAGAAGGAACTTTTCCCGCCGCCGCGTCCGACGGGACTCGGCATCATGGCGGACGTCCCCACGGTCGTGTACGCCGGTAACATGGCTTCGTACCAGGGCGTGGAACTGCTCTTGAATGCGTTTGCCGGCGCTGTGTGCCAGTGTCCGGGACTCCGGCTGCGGATACTGACGGACGGGTCGTTTGCGCCATACGGGTTGCTTGCGCAGTCTCTCGGCATTGGCGGCAGTATCGACGTGAGACAGACCAGCCTCGAGCAACTGCCCCAGGAATTGTCGGCGGCGCATGTGGCGGCGAATCCACGCACTGCCTGCGACGGCTTGCCACAGAAACTCCTGAACTACATGGCGGCCGGGTGCCCGATCGTCTCCTTCGCGGGATCGGCGCGACACCTGGTGCATGAGGAGAATGCTCTGATCGTGAACGACGGCGACGTCGGCGCGTTCTCGGCCGCAATTCTTCGCATGGTGGGGGAGAGGGGCCTTGCGCGCCGGTTGGGCCAGAATGCCCAGACGCTCGTGCGAAGCCACATGACCTGGCAACACACCGCGAACGACATCGAACGGGTCTACGAGCGCGTAACCAGCGCGGTGGTTTGAAATTGACAGGCATATTGCAGTCGGGCGTCGAGTCGTCGATCCCAGAAGTAGGTGCGGCGATCGTCAATTACAACGGTGGCCAGCGTGTGCTCCGCGTCCTGCAGGCATTGATGGAGTTGCGGGTCTGCGTTGTCCGAAATCGTCGTCGTCGACAACTCGTCCGATGACGGCAGCGTCGGGCAGATCCGGGAGCTGTTTCCGACGGTACGAGTTGTCGCGCTCGAGACGAACGTGGGTCTCTCGGTCGCGCGCAACATCGGCCTCAGCATGCTCAGTACGCCGCTGGCCCTGCTCCTGGACCACGACATTTACGTCGGCGCAGGGAGCGTCGAGCGCATGGTCGCCGCCTATCTGAAGAACCAGCCGGCAGTGGTCTGTCCGCGGATCCGGCTGGTGCCCGAGCGTCACATCGTCCAGGCCGACGGCGCGTCGCTGCATTTTCTCGGCACTCTGTCCCTGCGAAATGCCTACCGTGACGCATCACTGACACCCCAGGTATCGGGATTCGTGGACGGGGCCATCGGCGCTTGCCTGTTGTTGGACCGCGCGAAGGTAATTGCTGCGGGGGGATTCGACGAGCTTTACTTCTTCTACTTCGAGGACCTGGAATTCGCGCTGAGGTTGCGACTCCGTGGCGAGCGCTTCTGGTGCGAGGCTGCGGCGGAAGTGTTCCATGAGCGGGCGGAAGGCACGCCCGGCCTATCGTTCCGTGGGCAGGAGAGTTATCCGAAGCGCCGCGCCCACTTCACGATGCGCAACCGTCTGATCACGGTCTTCGTTCATTATCGCTGGCGGACGCTGCTGGTCCTGCTGCCGGTCCTGCTCCTGTATGAGCTGGCGTCACTCGTGGAGTCGGTTCGGATGGGCTGGCTGCGACAGTGGGGGCAGGCTTGGTCGTGGCAGTTTCGAAATCTCGAGACTCTCGCCGCCCGACGGCGGGCGGCGCGAGCCAGCCGGGTTCTCGCTGACCGGGACGTTCTCTCGGGTGGCATGCCGCCGCTTGCACCTGGCCTGTTGAAATCGCGATTGGAGAGGGCCCTCCTTACGGTCTTCTCGGTCACCGTGAACGGCTACTGGCGGATGACTCGACGCTGGATCGGATAGGTGACTCCGTCACGGGTATTAGGTCGGCAGGGAGAGGTTTTCCTCCCTGCCGGCTGACTCTTGCCGTCGTTGGAACGGTCGCATCCACCAACCGGTCAACCACATCCGGGATCTCGTCAGAAAGGGCCACGGATCGTCCAGCGCAAAGTACGCAAAAGCACGACAGCCAGCGATCGACCCGAGCCATCGCCAGGTCGTTATCTGCCCCCGTCTGCGCAGTTGCCTGAACGCCCGGAAATCCGACACGAAGTCTATCCAGCGCACGGCAATGACCGGCACCGTCGACGGCATTGGCTTTGACTTCGCGTCAGCGAAAGCAAGCCGTGGAATGTCCAGGCCGGAGCGTGTGATCAACTCCTGCGCGAGGCTGGTTCGTGGGTTGATTTCGATCAGCACAAAACGACCGTTGCGCTGATCCCGCCGAAATTCGACGGTTGCCGTCCCTCGATGTCCGGACACTGCGAGGAGCCGGAGCCCTGAATCGGAGACCTCGGGCTGGTCGCAAATCTCCTGCACGGTCCCGTTTCCTGCATCCAGCGGAAGCTGGCGCAGCTTTCGCTTAGTCCGGAAACCGAGGCATTCGCCCGAACGGCTGACGTACGCGGTGACCGAGAACACCTCGCTGTCAGCGCCCGGTATGATTTCCTGGGGTATCGCGACCAGGCCCATGGCGACGAAAGTCTCCAGGATCCGGCGCAGATCCGCCGCCGTGTCCGCCCTCTCGAGCTTGGTGCGCTTGACCTGGCGCCACAGGTGGCCCAGCGCGGGTTTGACGTAGCAGGGCGTCGGAACGCTGGCGATCGCTGCTTCGATGTCGTTGCCGTCCTTGACGACGTGAAATGCCGGACATGAAAAGCCGTTCCGCCTCGCGTTCTCGTACAACTTGGCTTTGTCGATGATCTGGTCGAGAGCGGCGTAACTGGGTGTTACAAAGCAGTATCGTTCAGCCAGCCGCTCCTGGTGCCTGGCGACGAGCAGTGCATAACGATCACCTGTAGCCAATAGAAACGGCTTGTCACGCGCCTCCGGCAATTCCAGGAGTCGGGCGGCAATAGCCGCGTCGTCGTCCTCGAGCTGCAGGAATTGCTCAACGAATCTGCTGCGCTTGATTGCCAGGTCAGTGGTGGTTTCCGCGATCACTACCCGCAGTCCGGCGCGTCCGAGAGACCTCGCAGCACTTAACGAGTTCGGCGACGCACCAAGCAGCAATGCATCCATCGACTTCTCTCGATTGCGGACTTACTTCGCATCAGGTGGCGATACGCTTCCGCCTGGCATTTCGAGTCGGTACGGTCTTGGTCCCGATTGGGTCCGGGTCGCTCGGGTCGCTCGGGTCGCAGGCTATCGTAGCCTCGCTGAGCGCGCGTCTGCTTGCAATGTGGCACCGGGCGGAGGCCGAGGGCGAATCCGCTACCCATGCAGCCGGCAGTTCGTTCAGGTCCTGCCACCCATCGCCATGGCGATCTCGCCTGGCGACTGCCCTTTGTGCCATCTTGGCCACAGCAGGGGTTATTGCGGCCGGGAATTGCCTCGCTTTATCCTCCCGGATCTGGATTGTCTCCCCCTGCGTCGACACAACATCTATCATGTCGCGTACGTCAGTTGTGAGTGCCCCGCTGGAGCTACTGCCGTCCTGCGGCTGCAGAAC
Organism: uncultured Gammaproteobacteria bacterium; assembly: GCA_963827615.1. Taxonomy (GTDB): domain Bacteria; phylum Pseudomonadota; class Gammaproteobacteria; order Steroidobacterales; family Steroidobacteraceae; genus RPQJ01. Next base: position 32,726 of record CAWHCA010000018.1, read on the forward strand.
GCGTTTCTCGCATGCGCATGACGGCGGCAGACGACAGGGAAGCGGACGACATCATCAACGGTTGATCATTGATCCAACGAAATTAGAGTGCCAGGAATAAGGCACTGCACTGGTCGAAAGCGGGGGATGCGGCAATCCACCCGGTCCGGTGCTTCGAGGGGAGGCCTGCCATGCGTCGATCAGGGAATCCGTGTCTGAAGCTGTCGATACCGACGTTACTGGCTATCGCGTGCCTCGCATGCAACTTTGTGTCGAGCGCCGTGGCCGCAAGCCGGCCGAACATACTGTTCGTACTGACGGATGATGTCGGCTGGGGTGACATCCGCGCTTACAACTCGAATGGCAAGGTGGAGTTGCCTGCAATCGAGCGCCTCGCTCGCGAGGGCATCCGATTCACCGATGCGCACACATCTACCGCGAAGTGCGCTCCTTCGCGTTACAGCATCATCAGTGGCAACTATCAGTGGCGTGGCCGCAAGAACTGGGGACAGTGGAACTACAAAGGCGGATCGGAGTTGCTTGCCGGGCAGGACTCCCTGGGCGACGTCTTGCAGCGCGCCGGTTACGTCACGGCAATTGTCGGAAAGTACCATCTCGGCGCGCAGTTCTATGAGAAGGGTTCAACGCAGTTTGCGGGTGCCGGGGATCCTGATGATGCGGTGGATTTTGCTCGAGCGATGTCGGACGGTCCCGCGCAACATGGATTCGATTACTCGTTCATTGCCATGCGGGGTATCCAGGAAGGGCCTTATGCGTTCTTTGAGAATGGCCTCCTGTACGGAAATCCGGCGCAACTGATCAACTGGAATGCTGGTGACTACGGCGACACGAGAATCCTGGCTGACGGCATTGGGCTTCCAGATTGGGTAACTCGCGAGGTTGGACCGACTCTCCTTGCCAAGTCGCGCGGCTTCATCAGTGCGCACCAGCAGGCGCAGACATCGACGGCAGAGCCTAAGCCTTTCTTCTTGTTCCTGAACACCGGGGGTGTGCACGAACCGCGGAAGCCGCCAGTCTCGATAGGTGACCGCATGGTACTCGGGAAGAGTGTCATCGGCGCCAGGGGTGACATGCTTCTCGAGACCGACGCGATAGTCGAGCGTCTATTGCTGGATCTGGAGCAACGCGGTCTCCTGCAGGACACTCTCGTCATCCTTTCGAGTGACAACGGTGCCCAGCGAATACCAGCGGAGCAGAGGGCGGGACATTTTGCGAATGGAGATTTTCGCGGCGACAAGGGCACCATTTTTGAGGGTGGGCACCGAGTTCCCCTGATCATCAAGTGGGGTCAGCAAGCATTCGGAACTTCGTCGCACCCGCAAGGCACTGTCATCAGTGCATTGGTTGGGGTTCAGGACCTGTTTGCGACGTTGGCCGAACTGGTTGGCGTGCGGCTGCCGGCTGATCAGGGCCGCGACAGTGTCAGTCTGCTTCCTGTCCTGATGGGAAAGGCGACAACGGCACGAGACCAGATGGTCCATGAAGCCGATGCGCCCGAAGACAATGCATTGGACGGCGGCATCGAGGGGAGGCATTTCGCCTACCGCAGTGGGTCGTGGAAGCTTGTCTTCAATGGCACGCAGTCACCGGTCGGGCTGTACGACCTGGCTCTGGATCCGTACGAGAAATCGAATCTGGTAGGGCAACCGCAGCAGGCGGATCGCGTCGCAACGATGAAGTTGGCCCTGGAGAAAGCGCTGGCGAGCGAGAGAACCGCACCGGTCGTGGATCCGAACTCGACCCCGCCATCGCCGACAGTGTCGCTGTCGGCAAGTCCCACCAGCGTTGCGGCGGGTACGGCCGCGGACCTGACATGGTCATCCACTGATGCGACTGCATGCACTGCAAGCGACGGCTGGAGTGGTCCACGCGCCACCAACGGATCAGCGGCCACTGGTGCCTTGTCTGCCACCACCAGCTTCACGTTGACGTGTACCGGTGAAGGTGGCACCAAGTCGAGCACGATCACAGTGACTGTGACGCCCCCGTCGTCGCCGACGGTGTCGCTGTCGGTAACTCCTGCGAATATCTCGGCAGGTGAGGCCTCAACCCTTGCGTGGACATCCAGCGATGCGACGTCATGCACGGCGAGTGGTGGCTGGGTTGGTCAACGCCCTACGAGTGGTTCTGCGCCGACCGGTGCCCTGGCCGTCACGACCGGCTTCACGCTGACTTGCACGGGCGACGGTGGCACGGGGTCGAGCACGGTCATCGTCACTGTAACGCCTCCGCCAGTGTTGCCGTCGCCGACGGTGTCGCTGTCCGCGAATCCCGCCAGTATTGTGGTGGGTGAGGGATCGACTCTGATCTGGTCATCCAGCAATGCGACTGCATGCACGGCGAGCGGTGGCTGGAGTGGTGCGCGTGCCACAAGCGGTTCTGCTGCCACCGGTGCCCTATCTGCCACGACCAGCTTCACGCTGTCGTGCACCGGGGAGGGTGGCACGGGATCGAGCACGATCTCGGTCGTTGCGACGGTATCCCCATCACCGTCGCCGTCACCGTCGCCGACAGTCTCGCTGTCGGCCAGTCCCGCCAGTGTTGCGGCGGGTGAGACATCGACCCTGGTCTGGTCATCCAGCAATGCAACCGCATGCACGGCGAGTGGCGGCTGGAGCGGTGCGCGCGCCACGAACGGTTCTGAGGCGACTGGTGTCTTGGCCGTTACAACCGGCTTCACACTGACCTGCACGGGCGGGGGCGGCACGGCGTCGAGTTCGGTCACGATCACGGCATCGCCTCCGCCATTGCCACCGCCGACGGTGTCGCTCTCAGTAAGTCCCGCCAGCATTGCGACGGGTGAGGCATCGACACTTGCTTGGTCATCCAGCGATGCGACCGCGTGTACGGCGAGTGGTGGCTGGAACGGCGAGCGCGCCACGAGCGGGTCGGCGACGACCGGCGCCCTATCTGCAGCTACCAGTTTCACTCTGACGTGCACCGGGGCGGGAGGCACAGAGTCGAAGACCGTCAACGTGAGTGTGACGTCTCGAACGACTTCCCAGGAATCTGGAGGAGGAGGCGCAGTAGATTTAGTGGCGCTCCTGGCGATGCTTGGTGTGTGCAGGTATCGATTTCGGTCGTAGGGCTCGCCACCGATTTCATTCAACGGAGACAGCAGTTGACTCCCCGGGAGCCCGCGCCCGGGGGAGATCTGCTTTATGGCCGGCTTTACGCGGGTGCACTTTCATCTTGATTCCATGGCCGCTTCCAGGGCTTGGAGGCACGCGAGCGGCAACAGTGAACCGAGCGTCGCGGGACGTCCGCAGGTGTGCGCGAGGCGGGGGCGCTCGTAGCGACTCACGACGGTGTCAAAGCCGGCAGAAAATCATCGAGTTGCAGACACTAACTGATGTGAATCCCAACGCGGGCACGACGGGACCGTAGATCAGTTGCAGCGGCCGAGCGAAGTCGCCGGACGGAAAATAGCATTATGTAAACAGTGCTTTGTAAAAAAAGTTCTATGTACATTTGACATATACGCGCCCATATTTCCCCGTGCTCGACTCGTGCGAGTAGTTCCATCAAGAACGATCAGGAGGGAGCCATGGACGTTTTACGTAAACGACTTGTGACGACAGTTTCAGCGATGCTTGGCGTGGTCTGCCTGGCGCCTGCAACCGGGTTCGCGACCGGCACCTGCTATGCCTTTACCGACACCTATCCGACAATTGGAAGAACTGTGGACGGAGGTCCACCGATTGTCCTGCGTTACATTCATACCAGCGTCGGAGAGATCAACACCGACGCCGAGGCGAGGAATTTTGCTCACTTGAAGCAACTGGGCTTCAGCCTGGTTGGCAAGGCGACCGCATTGATTGATTTCGGCTGCAACGGAGACAACCCTGCTGCAGTAGCGTGCCCTGAGTCAATCAACGGGCAGCAGCTTCGTCTGATGACCACGATCGACGGCGCCATCATCACGGGGAAGCAGTTGGCGAACGCTCCAAAGTCGCCGGACTCGCCGGGGGCGCACATGGGGATCAACATGCAGTTGCTGCGGAGGTTGCCCAATTTCGAGTATCTGCCGGTTGGCCCGGTCACCCTCGAATGCTCGTCGCCCGTGCCCGGCCCAAACCCACCCGACTGGTTGTGCAACATCAGGGCCGAGTTTGATTATCCCGTCTACGATTCGATTTTCTGGCAGTGGGCGGCGAACCACACGGTCCGCCTGGTGAAGGTGACCGCAGCCCAGGTGCCGGCCTGCAGCGTGTTCCAGGATGGCGAGCCCGAGGTGCTGAACTACAACTGACAGAATTGACAGTTTGATCGCCGGAGCAATCCAGCAGCCGGCCTGGCTGGCATTTGGCCCCGACCCCTTTACGGGGGTCGGGGTTTTTCTTTGTGCATCACGTCTCGCGGCGGGCGCGTGCGGTGATTATGTTATCCAGTTGACAAACGACCGCGGCGACAGAGTATTGTCAAGTCAAGTTCGCAGTGGTGCTGTGTGATGCCACTGGACCTATAACGATCAGTCGGGGGGATGCACTGTGCGAAGGGACTTCGCTTACGGCATCGGGAAAGTTCTGGCGCTGCTGTGCGTCGTCTTTTTTGCTGTCGCCATCCAGCCGAAGGTGGCCGCCGCGAGCAGCACTCTCGGCGCCTGGTCACCCGTCGTGCAGTGGCCAATGATTCCGATACACGCGGTCTTGTTGCCGGATGGCCGCGTGATGACCTATGGCACCCAGGGCGGCGCCATCTACGATGTCTGGGATCCATCGGCCGGGCTTAGCGCAGGGCACGTGACCTTGCCGAACAATACCGGCAACAATATTTTCTGCAGCGCGCAATTGGTGTTGCCTGGGGGCACCGGTGTATTCATCGCCGGCGGCGGTTCCGAGGAAGTTCCCAACATCGAGAGCAACCTGTTCGATTACGGCAGCGATACGCTCACGCTGAAGAACGCCATGAAGCGGCCGCGCTGGTATGCGACGCCGACGACGCTGCTCAACGGCGAGATCTACCTGCAGGGTGGTACCGGTGGCGAGGACCTTCCCGAGATACGGGACGCCACGGGAAACTTTCGGCTGCTAACGGGTGCCGGCACCAACGCGCTCAATTACAGCTACCCGCGCAATTTCCTTGCCCCGGATGGCCGGGTGTTCGGCTACGAGCATTACGGCGTGATGTACTACGTCGACACTAGCGGCTCGGGTGCATTGACCGTCACCGGCCAGTTGACGGGGACTAAAGGCATCACCTCGAGTGCGGCCATGTTCCTCCCGGGCCGGATATTGCAGTTTGGCGGCTTCTCGAACCAAGCCGTGGTCATTGACATCAACGGCGGCGCGCCCGTCGTGACCGCCACTCAGACGATGTCGTCCTGGCGCAAGTGGGCCAACGCCACGGTCCTGGCCAATGGCAAGGTGCTGGCAACCGGCGGTAGCGAAGTCGGCAACGAAATGACCGGCGTGAATTACAGCGCCGAGATCTGGGATCCCGTCACGGGTGAGTGGACTCGCGGTGCCGAGGGTAATCTCGCAAGACTCTACCACTCGACGGCACTGCTGTTGCCCGATGCGTCGGTGCTGGTGGCTGGCGGCGGGAATCCGGGCCCGTTGTTCAACGACAACGCCGAAATCTACTATCCGCCCTATCTGTACGACGCGAGCGGGGAGTGGGCCGCACGGCCGACCATTCAATCGGCGCCCACGGCAATCGCTATCGGCGAGACCTTCCTGGTGGATGTCGCCGCAACGGACGACGTCAGCCGGGTCGTCATGGTCAAGACCGGGTCCGTCACTCACAGCTTCAACTTCGAGCAGCGCTTCATCGAGTTGGGCTTTGAACAGAGCGGTGACCGGTTGACGGTCCAGGCGCCCATGCGCGCCGGCGACGCGCCGCCTGGTTTCTATCTGCTGTTCGTCATCAATCCGTCAGGGACTCCTTCGATCGCCAGGATCGCCCGCGTCGATGCCACGTCGACACCTAGTACCGACGTCGTCCCGACCCTCCAGAATCCAGGCAACCAGACCAGCCAGGTTGGAGACGAGGTCGTGCTGCAACTCTCGGCGACCGACCCCAACGGCGACAAGCTGAGCTATCAGGCGAGCGGGCTCCCGTCGGGGATCGGGATCAACGTCGGTACCGGCCGGATTTCCGGCACGCCCACGACTGTCGGAAATTTCAACGTCGTAGTGGCGGCCAGCGACGGGGTCAACAGCGACAGCGCGAGCTTCCAGTGGACCGTCACGCAGGCGTCAACCTCCTTCACATTGAATCCGCTCCCGCCGCTGGCACCGGCGCTCGCAGGCGAACAGATTACGTTGCAGGCGGACTCGACTGGCGGCACGAATCCAATGTACAGGTGGGACTTCGACGACGGCACGCCGGAGACTTCTTACAGTACTTCACCATCGATCAATCACACCTTCGCCAGGCCCGGCATCTACTACGTGATGGTCACTGCGGTGGACGCCGGAGGAATTCCTCAGGCCTCGACGATGGTTCAAGCCGTTCACCTGCCATTGACCGCGAATCCGCCCGCGGTTTCCAGCAATGTCGTCGTGGAGGATCGCGCCACGGCGAGCGACCGGTTGTGGGTCGTTAACCAGGACAACGACTCGGTCAGTGTCTTCGACGCTGCAACGAACACCAGGATTGCCGAGATTGCCGTCGGCATCGCGCCCAGGTCCCTGGCGATCGCTCCGAATGGCGAGGTCTGGGTCACCAACAAGCAAAGCGCAACGATCAGTGTCATCAATCCGGCGAGCCTGGCCGTGGCCCGCACCATCAGTCTGCCGTTCGCTTCGCAACCCCATGGCATTGCCGCAGCGCCGACGGGCGGCGTCATTTTCGTCGCGTTGGAGGGTTCGGGCCGCCTCCTCAGGATGTCTGCTGGCAACTACACGACGCTCGCCAGTCTCGATGTCGGTCCCAATCCACGCCACGTCTCGGTGACGGGCGACGGCAGCCTCGTGTACGTCTCACGCTTCATCACGCCACCCTTGCCGGGCGAAAGCACGGCGGTCGTGCAGACGGTCGTCGGCGGAAATTTCGTCGGCGCCGAGGTCGCGGTCATCAACGCTGCGGCAATGACTCTGCGGGACACGATCGTCCTGCGACACAGCGACAAACCCGATGGTGAGATCCAGGGTCGCGGCGTTCCGAACTATCTCGGTGCCGCTGCAATTTCACCGGACGGCCGATCTGCCTGGGTTCCGTCCAAGCAGGACAACGTCAAGCGCGGCGGGTTGCGCGACGGACTCGGGCTGAATTTCGAGAACACGGTGCGCGCCATCAGTTCACGGCTCGACCTGGTGGCAGGGTCCGAGGACTACGCCGCGCGCATCGATCACGACAACTCGGGCGTTGCGAGCGCTGCCATTCATGACCGTATCGGCGTGCACATGTTCGTCGCGCTGGAGGCCAGTCGTGAGGTCGCTGTCGTGGATGCGCACGGCGGCTGGGAGATATTCCGCATCAACACGGGTCGTGCGCCGCAGGGCCTTGCTCTATCGATCGACGGTCGCACGCTGTACGTCAGCAACTTCATGGATCGGGCGGTAAGCGTGTTCGATGTTTCCGCCCTGCTGGCGGAAGGAATCGCCAACGTGCCGCTGGTCGCCACGATGCAGGCCGTCGGCACCGACAAGCTCAGCGCGCAGGTGCTGAAGGGCAAGCAGTTCTTTTACGACGCGAAGGACCCACGCCTCGCGCGCGACGCCTACGTCAGTTGCGCCAGCTGCCATAACGACGGTAGCCACGACGGACGCGTCTGGGACCTCACGGGATTCGGCGAGGGATTGCGCAATACCACTCGCCTGCGCGGCCGCGCCGGCGCGCATGGATTCCTGCACTGGAGCAATAATTTCGACGAGGTGCAGGACTTCGAAGGCCAGATTCGCAGCCTGGCAGGCGGTGCAGGACTGATGACGAACGCCCAGTTCAGCGCGGGCACACGCAGCGAGCCGCTCGGCGACAGGAAGGCGGGCGTGAGCGGCGACCTGGACGCACTCGCGGCATATGTGGCGTCTCTCAATACCTTCCCGTCGAGCCCGCTGCGCGCCTCGGGTGGCGGCCTGACGACGGCCGGTTCAGCGGGGCGTACGGTCTTCATCGCCAAGAACTGCGCCAGCTGTCATGGCGGCACGGCGTTCACGAACAGCGCGAGCAGCAATCCGCAGGACATCGGCACCATCACCCCGGCCAGCGGCAACCGCCTGGGCGGCCCGCTGACGGGCATCGACATTCCTACACTGCGTGATGCTTGGGCGACTGCGCCGTACCTTCACAACGGATCGGCGGCGACGCTCGACGCTGCGATCCGTGCGCACAGCGGACTTACCTTGACCGACACGGAGTTGGCAAACCTCGTCGCGTACGTAGCGCAGATCGGCAATCAGGAGACGACTGCACCCGCGGCCAGCACCTCGAACACTGGAACCGGGCTCGCCGGCCAGTATTTCAACAACACGACGCTCTCGGGTGCCCCCGTTCTGCAACGGACGGAGGCCGTCAACTTCGGCTGGAGTACCAACTCGCCAGGGCCGGGCGTCAGTATCAACAAGTTCTCCGTGCGCTGGACCGGCAAGGTGGAGGCCACCTCGACCGGCAATTTCCAGTTCCAGACGGCATCCAACGACGGTGTGCGCCTGTGGATCAATGGCGTCCTCGTCATCAACAACTGGACCAATCACGCTACCGTCAATAACAACAGCGGAACCATTGCGCTCACGCAGAATCAGCGCTATGCGGTCACGATGGAGTTCTACGACGACAGTGGTGCCGCCGTAGCAAGGTTGCGGTGGAAGAGGCCAGGGCAGACATCGTACGTCGCCATACCGGCCACCCGCCTGTATGCGAACTAAGAAAGGCAGTTCGGGGAAGCAAGGGCTTTCCTCCCGGAGCGGCTTCGAGCGCATTCGGCACGTGACTGCGAGTTCGATCGTGGCGCTTGTCTGCCTGGGCGTCGGTACCGCGGGCGGTGCGGCACAGCCGACGACGCTGCCATCCCTGGAACGGGTCTACGTGAACCCCGAGCCTCGGCCGATCAACGATTTTGTGCTGATCGACCACCAGGGGCAGGAGCGCCGCTTTTCGAGCCTGCGCGGCCAGCCAGCGCTGGTTTTTTTTGGCTTTACCCATTGCCCGGATATCTGTCCACCCACGCTGCTGCGGTTGCGAGCGCTGCACGATGCGCAGGACGGCGAACTGCGGGCCGCGAAGATCGTCATGATCAGCGTGGATGGCGAGCGCGACACGCCGGCGGCAATGCAGTCGTTTCTTGCAACGTTCTCGCCGGATTTCATAGGCTTGACCGGTGACCCGCGGATTGCAACGGCGATCGCGGCGCAGTTTTCTGCGGTGTTTTTCAAGGAACCGGCCGGAAAGGACGGCAACTACAAAGTCGGGCACTCTGGCCAGGTCTTCGTGGTCGACAAGCAGGGACGCCTGCGGGCATCGTTCGTCGATGCGTCGCTCGACGACATGGCGAAAGTGCTGGAACTCCTGATCGCGGAGCGCGGCTGATGCGCTGCTAGGTGACATAAGCGAGCGATCGCTGCAGGAGGCCTGACGCTATGTCATCAATATATTGCGACGCGTAACGCAAATATGATCTAAAGAACCCCTACCAGCCACCTGTCTGCGTCCAGAATAGCAGGGGATGGAAAGCTCCGATTCACAGGCACTGACCGGCGTCGACAAGCAACGCCACTTCATCCGGGCGATGTGCAAGTCGGCCGACGCCGAGTCTGCAACGCAGGACGAGCGTGAACTGCTCGAAGCCGTACTTGCGGCGCTGCTGCACGGCAAGGACGTTTCCGACCTGATCGGCACCCGGCGGTCCCATGCCCGCCGACCTTCCGACCCGATTCGAATCGCGATTCACTACCTGTGCCTGACGCGACTCATGCACGTGAAGGCCGTGGAGGCGTGGCGCACGGTTGGCGAAGCCTGGGGACTGAAGAAACGCGAGGTGCAACGGATCATCGCCGACAACGGGGCGACGGCCCTGGCATTGCTGCCGAAATTTGAAGTTACCCCGGAGGCGCTGCTCCGTAACTGCGAGCGGCACGCTCGCGGTGTTCGCCCCGACCGTCGGCGGGCCTACCGTACGGGTCTGGCACCTGGCGCGAGCGAGCCGCCGTCCCACAGGTGATTCGGGTCCGGGTAGAAAGTGAGCGAGCCGCTCTCGCGGCCGTGGGGTTCGTGAAATAGGACGAACCAGCCGCCAGGCACCCTGGCGCGCAGCAGGACGCAGTCGGAGTGCCCGGATAACCCGTGCTGGCTGAGGGGTTCCCAGGTGACCGTCGGCTTGCCCGGCATTCTTTCTCCGTCAGGTTCGAGGACCAGAAGTCGCGGCCGCGGTGACAATTTGCACCTTTATGGCGGCAACGTGCAAGCCGCGCACGGATTGTCGCGAGCGGGCCGGGCCTCGAGCCGGCATCTTCGTCCTGGACCGAGCGTCAAAAATGAGACGCGCTTTGCACATGTCGGGTCACAAGGAGGGGCCTCACTGGTATTTTGACGCGCTGTGACTGAGATGAAATGACTGTGACGTCCCAAGAAGACCGGCCCCCCTGGATATATCGAGTTGTCCCGGCGTTCGATGCGCTGCGCCATTATCGATTGACCGACGCGCGAGCGGACCTGCTCGCCGGCATCACGGTCGCTGCCGTGGCGGTTCCCCAGGCAATGGCCTACGCGCTGGCCGCGGGACTGCCGGCGCAATACGGCCTCTACACCGCGATCATCATGACCGCTGTTGGCGCACTTTTCGCGTCGTCCAGGCAACTCATCAACGGTCCGACCAACGCGATCTCGATCGCGGTGCTGAGCGTCATCAGTATCGTTCCCAGCGTGGACGAGAAGATCCAGGCCGCCGTGCTGCTCGCGTTCATGGTGGGCATCATCCAGCTCGTCATCACCTCGATGCGTCTCGGCGATCTCACCCGGTACATCTCGCACTCGGTCATCATCGGCTTCACCCTGGGCGCCTCCGCGCTGCTCGTTCTCGACCAGATGAAGAACCTGCTGGGCCTGGCATCGATGGGCGGGGTGCACGACACCTTTCTATATCGGTTCTGGCTGACGATGACCCAGGGCGGAGACGTCAACACGGCGACGTTGTGGATCGGCCTCGCCACGATGGCGATGGTGCTCGGCCTGCGTTGGCTCAAGAACCTTCTCGGGTTGCGCCTGCTGCCCGAGTTGCTCATCACGGTGCTGGCCATGGCTGCCGTCGTCGCGTGGCTCGGGCTCGAGGCCAACGGCGTGCGGGTCGTGGGCGAAATCCCGGCGAGGCTGCCGACACCGACGCTCCCGACGATCGACTACGATCTGATTCGTGAACTCTCGGGCGGAGCACTGGCGATCGCCATCCTCGGCCTGCTGGAGGCCATCGCGATGTCCAAGGCGATTGCCGCGCAGACACGGCAACGGTTCAACGTGAACCAGCTGTGCCTCAGCGAAGGGCTTGCCAACTTCACCGGCAGCTTCTTCCAGTGCATGCCGGGGTCGGGCTCGCTTACGCGCTCGGCGATCAACCACCAGGCAGGCGCAGTGTCGCAGTGGTCGGGCGTCGTGTCCGCAGTGGCGGTTGCGCTGATCATGGTGGCTTTCGCACCGTACGCCCGGTTGATTCCCCGGGCAGCGCTGGCCGGGATACTGATCGTCTCGGCGTGGAAAATGATCGACTGGGGCGGGCTTTTTTATCACCTCCGCGTGACGCGTTTCGACTCGGTGATCATCGGGGTGACGGCGTTTTCGGCGGTCGCCATCTCGATCGAGTTCTGCATCCTGATCGGCGTCGTGATGTCATCGTTGCTGACGGTGCGGCGCGCAGGGCGCATGCTGCTGACCGAGTTCACCATCACGCCGGACGGCATGATCCGGGAGCGCTTCCCGGACGACGCGCGCTGCAATCGGTTGCTGATCTACGGGCTCGAGGGTGAGTTGTTCTTCGGTGCATCGGCTGCACTCGAGCGCCATTTCGAGCGGATCGAGCAGCGGATCGATGGGCGCACGCGCGCGGTCATCCTGCGGCTCAAGCGCGCTCGCAATGCGGATGCGGCCGGGATGATCCAGCTCAAGGAGTTCGTCGAACGTGTCCGGGCTCGCGACGTGGACGTGATCCTGTGCGGGGTGCGTGCAGACCTCGCGCAACGGCTGGAGACCACCAAACTCAGCGAACGAACCGGTGCAACGATTTTCCGCGAGGAGAGGGTCCCGCTCACCAGCACGATCCTGGCAATCCGGCACGCCAATCAGCTCATCGGCGATCCTTGCCCGACCTGTCCGCGCCGCGGCTCCGGCGAGAGCAACCCTTCGCTGCGCTACGTCGTCTGAGCGCCCGCCGGGCGAAAACCGGGCAAAATCAGCCCGATCGGTGTATTCTACGGCCCGAAGTTTGGGACTATCCGCAGGTTGGGCGAGCTGGCACAGGGTTGCCGGAACTTGTCGCCGCTACAGAACATAGGCCGGTCGCTTCGAAAGGGGCGGCCGGCTTTCTGGTTTATGGACCGGAGCCAGCGCATTTTTCGTGTGCGGTTCGATTTCGAGTGGGATGTCACCCACCGTGCCCGATGCCTGCATTTTCGGTCCCGCGTGAGAACCAGATGCAAAGCAACCCCACTGACGAGCAACCCGTCCTGACGTTCGCCGAACTCGGCCTGTCCGCGCCCCTGGTCGCGGCCCTGAAAGACGTTGGCTACGAATCCCCATCCCCGATCCAGGCGGCCACGATCCCGGTGCTGCTCGCCGGGCACGACCTCATTGGCCAGGCGCAGACCGGTACCGGCAAGACGGCGGCGTTCGCGCTGCCTTTCCTGTCGATGCTGGACGTCTCGCGCCGTGAGCCGCAGGTGCTCGTGCTGGTTCCTACGCGCGAACTCGCGATCCAGGTCGCTGAGGCGTTCCAGAAGTACGCGCACCACATGCCGGGTCTGCACGTGCTGCCGATTTATGGCGGGCAGAGCTACACGCCGCAGCTGAATGCGCTCAAGCGTGGCACGCACGTCATCGTCGCCACCCCGGGCCGCGTGATGGACCACCTCCAGCGCAGCACGCTGAGCCTGGCGACGCTGAAGTACGTCGTGCTCGACGAGGCCGACGAGATGCTGCAGATGGGTTTCGTCGATGCGATCGACGAGATCCTCGGCATGGCGCCGAAGGAACGGCAGGTTGCGCTGTTCTCGGCCACGCTGCCGAAGCCGATCCGCAACATCGCGCAGAAGCACCTGCGTTCGCCGCGCGAAGTCACGATCCGCTCGAAGACCACGACGGCGACGAACATCCGGCAGCGCTACTGGGTCGTCTCGGGCATGCACAAGCTCGACGCGCTCACCCGTATCCTCGAAGTCGAGGCTTTCGACGCGATGCTGGTGTTTGCACGCACCAAGCAGGCGACGGTCGAACTCGTCGAGAAGCTCGAGGCGCGTGGTTTCGCGTCGGCGGCGCTGAATGGCGACATCCTGCAGGCGCAGCGCGAACGCACGGTCGCAGCGCTGAAGGCCGGCAAGGTCGACATCGTCGTCGCGACGGACGTTGCAGCGCGCGGGCTCGACGTCGACCGCATCACGCATGTCGTCAATTTCGACGTACCGTACGACAGCGAATCGTACGTGCACCGCATCGGCCGCACCGGCCGGGCAGGGCGAAGCGGCGAAGCGATCCTGTTCATCTCGCCGCGCGAGCGGAACATGCTGCGCATCATCGAGCGGGCTACGCGCCAGCCGATCGAGGCCATGAGCCTGCCGACGCTCGAGGACGTGAACGAGCGGCGCGCGACCAAGTTCAAGCAGGAAATCGCCGACGCCGTCGAATCGAAGGCCGGCGACGCCTATCGCGGCGTCCTGGAAGACTACCTGCGCGAGACCGATGCCGACCTGCTCGACGTGGCGGCGGCACTGGCCTCCATGGCGCGGGGCGGCAAGTCACTCGCCGTGACGAAGCGACGCGAGTCGAAGGGCGAATCGGCAGCGCCGCGCGAAGCAGGCTTTTCCGACAAAGTTGGCGACGACGAAAGCGCGCTGCGCCGTGGTGGACCGCGCCAGCGCAGCAAGAGCGAAGCACCGCAAGCGACTTTCCGTCTCGAAGTCGGGCGCAAGCACGGCGTACTGCCGGGCAACATCGTCGGCGCGCTGGCCCACGAAGGTGACCTGCACGGCACGGAGATCAACGGCCTCAGCATCCGTGACGATCACACGCTGGTCCGGTTGCCGGCCGAGATTTCCGAGAAGACGCTCGCACACCTGCGCAAGGTCGAAGTCCGCGGCCGACCGCTGGAGATCAGCCGCTACAAGGGTCGCAAGGGTTCGGAGTCAGACGGCTGATACGGGTACGGTAAGTTGCCGCGCGGCGCGGATCCTACGTCCGGCGATTGCGCCGGCCCTCGCCACCGACCCTGTGACCGCCCTTGGCGCCGGGCGCCTGCAGCGGACCGAGTTCGGCAATCACCTTCGCTTCGTCCGGCCTCGCGCCGGCGTGATGGTGGTGCAGTGCTTCATGCATGGCTGATAGATGGCCGAACGTCGTGCCGCAGCAACCGCCGATGATGCGCGCACCGGAATCCGCGGCCAGGTCCACGTAGGTGGCCATGAGTTCGGGCGTGCCCGAGTAGTGGACTTCGGCACCGATGAATTTCGGCACGCCCGCATTGGCCTTGGCGATGATCGGGATGCCGGCTTCTTTCGCCGTCATGCCGAGGATGCTGACGACCAGGTCCGATGCACCGACCCCGCAGTTGGCGCCGATCGCGAGCGGCGGTGGATTCAGCGACTGCGCGAATTCGACGAGTGCGGCGGGCGTGATTCCCATCATCGTCCTTCCGGCGGTGTCGAAGCTCGCAGTGAACGTGTAGGGCATGCCGACGTTGGCGGCGGCCATTGCCGCGGCCCTGATTTCTTCAAGCGACGACATCGTCTCGATCCATGCCACGTCGGCGCCGCCTTCCTTGAGGCCGCGGATCTGTTCTTCGAAGACTTCGATGGCCATCGCTTCCGTCAGCACGCCGAGCGGTTCGAAGAGATCGCCCGTGGGTCCTACGGAGCCCGCGACCACGACGGTGCGTCCTGCCTTGTCCGCGACCGAACGCGCGTGCTGGGCGGCGAGACGGTTGATCTCGCGGACCCGGTCCTGCATGCCGTGCAGCATCAGCCGGCGTGCGTTACCGCCGAAGCTGTTGGTCAGGATGATGTCCGATCCCGCGTCGACGAAACCCTGGTGCAGCGCCCGCACGCGATCTGGATGCTCGAGGTTCCACATTTCCGGCGCGTCACCGGAGGTGAGGCCCATCGCAAACAGGTTCGTGCCGGTGGCGCCGTCGGCGAGCAGGGTGCGGCCGGACGCGAGCAGGGTGGCGAGCATGGAATTCCAAGGTCAGGGAATGGGTGTTCGGACGGCAGATTTTAGCCGGCGCCGGACACCGACGACAGGTTGATTCAGGGCTGCGGTGGGGGCGTCGGCTTCCAGTCGCCGAACAGGAAGGTCAGGGCGCCGGGCAGGCGCTTTTCCCAGGCAGCTTCGGTGTGCATGGCATCCGGATCGACCACGACGCGGAAATTCGAATCGTCGTAGCCGGCCGCGTGGAAGTTCGATTCGACCTGGCGGACCAGCCCGATCAATTTCTCGCTGATCACGGGATCGCCGGCCTCCTTGCCGCCGAATGCCATGAACACCTTGACCGGCAGGGCCACCAGCGGACTGGTATCCCGCACGAGCTGGCCCATGCCGACTTGCAGCGATGGGCTTTCGATCAATGCATAGCCGAAACGGCCGGGCTTCGCCAGCAACGCATACAGCGTGGCCACGCCGCCGTAGGATGAGCCGCCGATACCGGTGTTCGGCCGGCCCTGCAGTGTGCGGTACTGGCCGTCGACCAGCGGCATGACTTCCCTGGTCATGAAATCGGGGAAGTGTTTGCCGGCCGGCTCGTCCATGTCGGGACCGCCCACGTAATCCTTGTACGGCAGGTATTCGTGCGCACGGTCCTTGCCCGCGTGATCGACGCCGACCACGATCAGCGCCGGGATCTTATTTGCCGAGATCAGCTGCTGGACCGTCTCGTCGACACTCCATTCGTGGTGACTGACGTCGCTCAGGCAGGCGTCGAACACGTTCTGGCCATCGAGCATGTACAGGACGGGGTAGCGGCGATCCTTGTTGGCGGCATCGCCATACCCCGGAGGCAGCAGCACGCGGATCGTCCGCTCGTTGCCGAAGGTTGCGCTCTTGAGCGTATGCAGGCGCAGGTCACCGCTGACCGTCGACTGGCAGGCGGCCGCAACCGGGGCACTCCCGGCCGAGGCCGGGCCAGCGAAAGTCGGACCAGCGATTGCCAGGCCGGCGTGGAGCGCGACGCAAAGGATCGTTGTTCGCATGGGGGGTTCTCCGGGGCGGGCATTTTAGCGTGCCGGACGCACGGTAATCAGCCTCCAGCCGTCGCAACCGGATCACCACTCACCGCGCAAGCCACGGATCGTGTGTACCATTCGCAGACGATGAAGATCATATCCACGCTGCTGCAGGCCTGCGTCTGCACGTCTGCTCTGTTGCTGCCGCACGTCTGCGACGCCCAGGCTGTGCAGCCACGCGAGGCGCTGGAAGACGCCAAGCTGTACTTCACCGCGCCGCTGCGCTGGGACGGCCGCGACTGGCTGGAGTTCGGCGGCACGCTGGTCGCGATCGGCGTCGTCCATGAATTCGACGACGACGTCCGCGACCAGTTTGCGGATGCCAGCGCGCCGCTGGATGGCGAGGATCCGAACAACCTCGACGACGCGTTGCCTGCCGCCGTCATGCTGGCGGGCACGTGGCTGCTGGCCGGTATCGTCGATGAACCGGATGGCTGGCGCGAAGTCGGCTCGATGATCCAGGCCACGGCCTTCACCGCGGTGAGCACCGAGATCCTGAAGCTGTCGTTCGGTCGCCAGCGCCCGAACGAGACGACCGATCCCGACCAGTGGTTCGAAAGCGGCGACTCGTTTCCGTCGCGACACGTCAGCGTCGCATTCGCGATCGGTACGGTGCTCGCGGAATCGGGTGACGATCGCTATCGCTGGGCGCGCAGGTTCCTTGGTTACGGCCTCGCCGGCGCCACTGCCTGGTTGCGCATGGATCACAACCAGCACTGGGCCTCGGACGTGGCCGCGGGCGCGGCACTCGGCCTGTCGACCGCGCGCTTCGTGATGAATCGGCGCGAGGTCAGCCAGGACAAGACGGTCTTTGCGATTGCACCGGGCGACGAGGGTGGCGTCATGTTCACGTTCCAGATGCCGTTGCACTGAGGGGCACCTGCCGCGAAGCATGCAGATCCAGGTCCTGGGCATTCCGACGGACGTCAATTCGTCGTACCGACGCGGCGCAGCGGCTGCGCCAACGGCCATCCGGCAGGCGTGGCGTCGGTATGCGGAGTTTGGCAATGCCGCCACGGAAAGCGGGCTCGAGATCGGCAGCGACCTGGGCGTCGTCGACCTGGGTGACGTTGTCATTCACGAAGACGAGTCGGACCATGCTGCCATCGCTGCTGCGGCGGAGAAGGCTGCGCGAGTCGGACCGCTGTTGTCGGTGGGTGGTGATCATTCGGTCACGTTTCCGCTGGTCGCAGGACTGGCCGCCGTGCACGGGCCGCTCAACCTGCTGCACTTCGATGCGCATCCCGACCTGTATCACGACTACGAAGGCAATCCGCGTTCACACGCGAGCCCTTTCGCCAGGATCATGGAGCGGGGGCTCGCCAGGAGGCTCGTCCAGGTGGGTGTGCGCACGTGGAACAGGCACAACCGCGAGCAGGCGCAGCGGTTCGGCGTCGAAATCGTCGAGTGGGCCGATTTCACGCCCGCGGCGGTGCCGATTCCAACGGGACCGCTGTACGTCACGATCGATCTCGACGCGCTCGATCCGGCTTTTGCGCCAGGTGTGTCGCATCCCGAACCGGCCGGCTTGAGCGTGCGCGACATCGTTGCGGTGATTGCCCGCATCCACACGCAGGTGGTCGGCGCCGACGTCGTCGAATTGAACCCGGCGCACGACACTGGCGATACGACCGCCATTGCCGCGGTCAAGCTGATCAAGGAACTGATGGGCGCGATGGCACGCCGCTGAGCAGGTGCTGCCGCCGTTCAGGTGCCGCAGAACGTGTTCTGCACGCGCTCGTGAGGCAGCGGAGGCGTGCGGTAGGAATCACGGTCCCGCTGCGCCTGGTAGGGTCTGGCGAGTACGTCGTGCAGGGCGTGGAAAGGCCCGAAGTTGCCGTCCTGCACCGCCGCCTCGATGCACTCCTCGATGCGGTGATTGCGCGGGACATAGGCTGGGTTCGTTCGCTGCATCGTCGCGATGCAGCTCGCGACACCACCGGGCTCGCGCGCCAACCGGGCGCGCCATCGATGCGTCCAGGCCAGGAATGACCCGGGCAGCGCGTTGTCGTCCGCCGCCAGGTCGGCCATCGCACGAAACGTGTTGGTGAAGTCGGCCGCTTCGGCGTGCATGATTGCGAGCAGGTCCGTCACCAGCGCACGGTCGTCGTCTTCGTGCACGCCGAGGCCCAGCTTGCGCTGGAATCCTGCGAGCCAATGCCGGTCGAAGCGAGCCGATACGCCCTGCAGCGACGCGGTGGCGCGTTCAATGGCCTGGCCTTCGTCGGCATCGATCAGCGGCAGCAGCGTTTCGGCGAGCCGGGCGAGATTCCACTGCAGGATGTTGGGCTGGTTGCCGTAGGCATACCGCCCGCGACGGTCGATGAAGCTGTACACGGTCGCCGGATCGTACTCGTCCATGAATGCGCAAGGCCCGAAATCGATCGTCTCGCCCGACACGGTCATGTTGTCCGTGTTCATCACGCCGTGGATGAAGCCGACCTGCATCCAGCGCGCGACGAGCGAGCTCTGCCGCTCGGCGACGGCTTCGAACAGGGCGAGGTAACGGTCCGGGTCGTCGCGCAGCTGCGGGTAGTGTCGCGCGATGGTGTAATCGGCGAGCGCGCGGACCCCGTCGAGGTCGCCCCGTGCGGCAAAGAATTCAAACGTGCCGATCCGGATGTGACTGGCCGCGACGCGGATCAGCATTCCTCCCGGCAACGGGCCGTCGTCACGGAGTACCTGCTCACCCGTGGTGACCGCCGACAACGCACGAGTCGTCGGTAACGCGAGCGCGTGCATCGCCTCGCTGACCAGGTATTCGCGCAGGACGGGTCCGAGTGCCGCTCGGCCATCGCCGCGCCGCGAGAACGGCGTGGGGCCTGCACCTTTCCACTGCAGGTCGTGGCGCTGCCCCTGCGCATCGACCACTTCGCCGATCAGCAGCGCCCGGCCGTCGCCGAGTTGCGGGACGAACGAGCCGAACTGATGACCGGCGTAGGCCATGGCGAGCGGCAACGCGCCCGCCGGCACGTGGTTGCCGGCGCAGATGGCCGCGAGTTGCGCGTCGGACAGCTGGCTTCGGTCGACCCCGATCGCGCCGGCCAGGCTGTCGTTGAATGCGACCAACGCCGGTGCAGCGACCGCCGTCGGCGGCACCCGTGCGTAGAAGCGCTCCGGCAGCGCCGCATACGTGTGGGAGAACTCGGCGAACGCGCCGTGATTCGCGGACATCGTACGGCGTCAGCCGAAGACCGCGACGGTCTGGTGACTGACCGAGTATGCGTGCCCGTCTGCACCGTACAGTACGGACGTCTGGCTGAGGTATCCTGCCGTACCTGCGCGTACCTCCGTATCGATCAGCACCCAGTCGTGCAGGTCGAGGTACGCGGGATCGCGCAATACCTCGATCATCCAGTTCACCGAACTTGCGGGTGCCGGCTCGGTGAGCATCGACAGCACCGGCGTGGGAATCACGTCGGCCAATGCCAGCAACGCATCCTCCGAGCCGCACTCCCGATCGCGCAACCTGGCATAAATGAGCGACTTCGGCTCGGTGTAGCCGGAGTAGGGCCTGGCGCCCCGCGCGACATGGACATCGAAGTGCCGCAGGAACGCGGGCGACATGGCAGGTTCAGCATCCGAGCGGCTGGCGTCTTCCGCCGACACGCCGGGCTTCGGGCACGGCATTTCCCTGACGAACCGGGACTCGCGCGGTCCGCCAAAGATGCCGACGACCGTGCAGGCCACCTTGCCGTCGTCGTGCATGAGGTCGCACCGGGCATGGACTGTCGATTTTCCCGTGCGCAGCGTCTCGGCTTTCATCCGGATCGGCGTGCCACCGAGCAAAGGGCCGACGAAAGTCATCTGCGCGCTGCGCAAAGGCATCGCAGCCGCCTGCAAGGGCAGCACCGCCCGCATCGCACGACCACCCAGGGCCATCTGCATGCCACCGAAGACCGTGCGACCCTGCAGCCAGTCGGGCGGGACGGTTACTGAAAAACCGTGCCCGACGCAAGGTTCGATCGAGGCGAGGACCTGGGAGAACCCGGTAGGCATGCGGCAATTCTACCCGGATCGAGCTCGCCCACCGCGCCGCCGATCCGTATGCCTGGCCTCATCCAGTCCGACGAGCATCGGTCGGTTGCGGCTCATCGAGCCCCTGTATGAAGACCTGCACGACGAGTCCTGCGCCGAAGGCCCAGCCCAGTAATCGCCCCAGCAATCGGCCCAGTGTCTCGGCATCCCACGCGGCCGCCGCGCCGGCGTCTCCCAGGGACATTCCCGCGCACAGGTGCTGCAGCAGTCGATGCTCAGCCGCTTCGAGCCGGTACACGGTCACCTGGTCCGCGATGCACGCGACGGCACAATGTTCTGCACCCGCCGCGAGGTCGACGGGGATGGCCGCTTCTTCGTGCTGGTTTGCCTGCCACACGGTCCAGATCGGAAACGGTGAAGCGACCAGTTGCAGCGAAGGCTGCCATACCAGCGCCAGGTGCGGCAGCACGTCCGGATCGAAGCGGCGGAGCGACTCCAGTCCGACCGGATCGCGCTGTGCCGCGGCGACGGACGTCTCGCAAGCCCATTCCAGGCGCGCGAGGTCGGCGAGCCATTCGTAGCCCGTGCCTGCCATGCGATCGGTGAGCCACGCCGGGAAGGCCTCGCCGATCCAGTGCAGGTCACCGTGTTGCGAGGGATGCTCGGCACGGTAATCGCGGGCAAGCTGGCGAAAGAAATCGGCGCCGACACGTCTCTGCGTCACCGGGTAAGTGCGCTCCAGGGCCGTGAGGAAGAACTGCCACGCGTTGTTGCGGTAGACGTCGATCCCGGCGCCGAAGCGGGTCGTGTCGTCGCTGCCGGCGACCAGCCGCAGATCTGTGCCGTTCGCATTCGCCGAGCGCACGCTGCGGCCGAATTCAGCCTGCAGTGCCTTCAGGTCCGGGGCGGAATCACGCGGCCGCGGCATGGTGCCGTTGCAGTCGCTGCTCGGCGCGCGCCGCTTCCGCGAGCAGCGTTTCGAGGGGCGGTACTTCGTTGTCCCACTCAATCAGGGTCGGCACTGGACCGAAACGTCGCAGCGCGTCTTCGTACAAGGTCCACACGTCGTCGCAGACGGCGCTGCCGTGGTCATCGATCAGCAACTCGCGCGCTCCAACCCAGCGTCGGGAGTGGCCGGCAAGATGAATTTCCTGGATGGCGTGCCGTGGCAGTGCCGAGAAGAATGCGTCGAGGTCGAGACCGAGGTTCGACGCATTCACGTACGCATTGTTGACGTCGAGCAGGAGGCCGCAGCCGCTGCGCTCGACGACGGCCGCGAGGAATTCGCCTTCGCTGAGCTGCGAGGAGGCGAAGCTCACGTAGGTGCTGAGGTTCTCGACCAGGATCTGGCGGCCGAGGAAATCCTGCACCTCGCGCACACGGGCCGCGAGATGCTCGACGGCTTCCTCGGTGTAGGGCAGCGGCAGCAGATCGTTGAAGTGTTCACCGTCGACGTGGCCCCAGCACGCATGCTCGCTGACCAGGCCCGGTTCATAGCGCTGCACGGCGTTGCGCACGAGTTCGAGGTGGCCACGGTCGATGGGATCGGCCGAGCCGAGCCCGAGCCCGACGCCATGCAGGCTTAGTGGATACCGGGCACGCGCGCGCTCCAGGGCGCGGACGGCGGGGCCACCCGCATGAAAGTAGTTCTCGGTGTGGACCTCGAGCCACGCGGGCGGGGATGCGGTGACCAGTACGGCCTCATGGTGCTGCGAGCGAAGGCCGATCCCGGCTCGCGCCGGAATCGGTCTCTGGACAGGCGCTGGCGATGGGCCGCCCGTCACGATCGGCTACATCGGCTTCTTGTCGCTGCTGCCAACCTTACCGCCGGCCTTTTCGCACTCCGCCTGCGGCATGTACTTCCATTCGGCGGGATCGTTGTCTTTCTTCGACGCGCCGGCACAGCTGTGGCTTGCCGTCGCGCAGTCGTTCTTACCGGCTTTGGCCACGCCGTAGCACATGACCTTGTCCGTCTTTCCCTGTGTCCTGATCGGCGTTGGCGGCACCCACAGCGAGCAGGCTGCCGATGGCAGCTGCGATCGTCACGTTCCTGAAGTTCATGATGGTCGATGTCCTCTTGCGTCGTCGCGCGTCATTATGAACAGGGGCCGTCGTGCGCGCGAGCGGGTTGGCTTCGTGGTTGGGTGGTGGCAGCATGGGCAGACCCCTCCCGACGAGCCGAACACCGACATGGGCCTGAAAGACTGGATCGCGCAATACCTGCCGGGCGGCGCGGGCAAACCAGCGGCCGGATCGACGGCGACCGGACCCGACCTTGCGGTGGCGGCGCTGCTGGTGGAGGTGTTGCGGGCGGATTATGACGTTGCCCCGGCCGAACGCCTGCAGGTCTTGGCCTCGGTCTCGGCGTTGCTGGGGCTTGGGCCCGAGGAAACCCAGGCACTGGTCGAGGAAGCCGAGCGTCACATCGACAAGTCACACGACCTGTACCAGTTCACCTCGCAGATCAACCGCACCTTCTCCGAGGCGGAGAAGGTCGGATTGCTCGAAGCGTTGTGGCGTGTGGCAGACGCCGACCTGACGGTGCACAAGTACGAGGAGCACCTGATTCGTCGCGTCGCGGATCTGTTGCACGTGCCGCATTCCGGCTTCATCGCGGCCAAGCTCCGCGCGACCGGCGTGACCGAACGCGGCTGACGGACGGTGCAGGCCAAAGCATTTTTTGCACATCGGCTTGCGGCCGGACCCGGCGGTCGGGTACGGTCGTGGCAGGAACCATCAACAGTTGGCCATGGAACAGTCCGCCCCTGCCTCCTTTCGTAAAATCGTTCTCCTGAACCCCAAGGGCGGGTCGGGCAAGTCGACCATCGCCACCAATCTGGCCGCGTATTACGCGTGGTCGGGGCAGTCCGTTGCGCTGATGGACCACGACTCCCAGGGCTCGAGCATGCGCTGGTTGCGGCAACGACCTGCGGACCTGCCGGCCATTCACGGCATCGCTGCCTTTGAAAAGAAGCTTGGCGTCACGCGATCGTTTGCCCTGCGCACGCCGTTGGGCACCGAGAAGCTGATCGTCGATACGCCCGCGGCGGTTACGCCGTTCCAGTTGCCCGAGCTCACCCAGGGTGCGCACGCGATCATCGTGCCGGTGCTGCCTTCGGATATCGACATTCACGCGGCATCGCGTGCAATTGCCGACCTGCTGCTGGCCGGTCGCGTGCATCGCTCCGAGCGGCGCCTGGTCATCGTGGCCAACCGTGCCCGCCGCTATACCAAGGCGTTCTCGACGCTGATGCGGTTCCTGGAAAGCCTGCGCATCCCGGTCGCCGCCGTGTTGCGGGACTCGCAGGCGTACGTGCGGTCAGCCGAATGCGGAATGGGCATCCACGAAATGAAGGGTGCCCTGCTGCAGGAGGACCTCGACACCTGGAAACCGCTGGTCGACTGGCTCGAGCAGCGCTCGGGCAGCGCAGCCACGGGCGAAGGCCTCAGGCCTGTCGCCGCCCCCGACCGTCGAAGTGGGCGAGGGCGCCCGCGGCTGATTACTTGCCGGCCGGCTTGTTCGAGACCTTGTCGGCGTCCTTCGCGAACAGCGAAGCTTCATCCGCGACCGAGAATGCAACCAGGTTGGGTGCGCCGTCGTCGCCGTTGGCACTGCTCACGACCGCGATGATCGGCGCGTCCTTCAGCCACAGCATGAAGGTGTATTTGGACTGGATCGCGCCTTCGTCGCGCTTCACGGCGTCGAAGTCTCCGAACATCGTGCGCGAACGATTCACCACGGCCAGCAGCGAGGGCAGGCTGGGTTCGAGACGTGCGGTGGCGGCGCCCATGGTCTTGTCGGCGCCCATCAGGAAGCACAGTTCCTTGGTCTGGTGCTGTGTCGGCAGCTTCAGCAGCACCTGCCTGCTCGGGGCGCAATAACGGTCGGTGCCGACCAGTTCATCTTTGTCCCACTTGCCGCCGGGGTACTTGGCCTGGATGGCAGCCTTGTCGGCACTCCACGGCAGGCCGAAGGCGCCACCGCGGAACTGGTTCGCGACGTTGCCGGCAGAGGCCGCGCCCGTACAGGCGAGGAGCGTGAATCCGGTGATCAGGGGCAGGAAACGGCTGCGGTTCATGCGCTCGACTCCACGAAAGAAAGTGACTGCGACAGGGCGAGGATAGGGCGCTCCGGGCACGTCTCGCGCAGCTCGCAACGAAAGCAAGACACGCCTCTCAGGGGCGGCCTCGTCCGCTTGACATAATAACTCAGGAGGCGTCGGCTGAGCCGCGGGTCTGCGCAACGTCGATCAACAGCAGGTCGTCCGGCGTGTCGAGGTCGATCGCCGCGTTGCTCATCGGCACCCGGACGACTCGGTCGATGTTGCGTCTCAATACGTTCCGCGCGTCGCGGTCACCGCGCAGTGACAACAGGTCGGCGAAAACCCAGCGCGGAAAGATCGCGGGGAGCCCGGGCGCGCCCTGATACAACGCGGCGGCGATCAGGATCGGGTGACGCTTCCAGCTCGCATGCAGCCGGCGCAGGTCGTCCGCCGTGACGGCCACCTGGTCCGCCAGCATCAACAGCAGGGCGCCCGAAGCGGGCGGTGCCGAATTCACCGCGACGCGGATCGAACTTGCGACCCCTTCTTCCCAACCGCGGTTCAGCGCAATCGATACCGAACGCTGCCGCAGCGAGGGGGCGATCTCACTTGCGTAGGCGCCGATCACGACAGTGACCGATTGTCCGGCCACGAAAGCTGCGTTTGTCGCCAGTTCGTGCAACACGGGTTCGCCCCGCAGACGGACGAGCGGCTTGATGCCGCCGAACCGCGTGGCGGGTCCGGCAGCGAGGATCGCCGCGTGCAGTGCAGAGTCCTGATCGTCCATGACCCCTAGTTTGCCTGCCGCGCTGCAAGAAGATAGAGTTTCGAGGTTCGAATCAACGAATTTTCCCGTGCGCTGCCGCTGTCAGCCCACCGCGTCGAGCGGCGGGGCGGGTGGCGCGGCGGGCGACCGGAAAAGCGAGTCCGTAGCGTGCAAGCCTGGAAAGTCCACAAGTTCGGCGGATCGAGCGTCGCCGACGCCGCGTGCATGTTGCGTGTGGCGAAGATCATCGAGAACGATCCGGCGCCGCGCAAGGCGGTCGTGCTCTCGGCCTGCCGGGGCGTGACCGATGCCCTGCTGACGCTGATCAGTCTTGCCGAGCAGGATTCAGCGGTACTCGACGACCGGCTGCAGGAGTTGCGTCAGCGCCACATTGGCATCGCGCGCGAACTGCTCGCCGGCGAACTTTGCGACGAATACCTCGCGGCTCTCGACGCCGACTGTCGCGACATCGCGGGTATCCTGCAGACGGTCCGCCTGGTCCGTAATGCATCGACCACGATGCGCGACCTCATCTCGGGCTACGGCGAGATCTGGTCGACGCGCCTGTTCGAGCGCCTGCTGCGCCGCCGCGCGGCGGGTCACGTGCAATGGCTGGATGCCCGCAAGGCGCTGCTGGTGGAGTGGGGTCCGATGGGGCCCGGCGTGCGCTGGGACCTGTCCCAGGCGCAGCTGGCAGCGCTGGTGGCGCCCGAGTTCGTCGGCACGCTGGTCGTTACCGGCTTCATTGCAACCGACACGCAGGGCCTGCAGACGACGCTGGGCCGCAACGGCAGCGACTACTCGGCATCGATCTTCGGCTCGCTGCTCGATGCCGCCGAGATCGTGATCTGGACCGACGTCGACGGGGTCCTGAGCGCCGACCCGCGCCTGGTGCCCGAGGCGCAGGTGATCGACACGCTCTCTTACAACGAGGCGATGGAACTCGCGTACTTCGGTGCGAAGGTCATCCATCCGTCGACGATGGCGCCGGCGGTCCAGAAGCGCATCCCGATCTGGATCAAGAACACGTTCGCGGCCGACAAGCCCGGCACCCTGATTCACGACCACTCGGATCCGGATCCGCTCGTGAAGGGCATCACGACGATCGATCGCATTGCACTCGTGAACCTCGAAGGCGCCGGCATGATCGGCGTGCCCGGCACTGCGCACCGCCTGTTCGGTGCACTGCGGGAGGAAGGCATCTCGGTCATCCTCATTTCGCAGGGCAGCTCCGAACACTCGATCTGCTTTGCGGTGCCGGAAGCCGAAGCCGAACGAGCCGAGCGCGTGGTGCGGCGTGCGTTCGACCCGGAACTGCGCGAAGGGCAGATCCACAGCATCGAGATCGATCACGGCTGCAGCATCCTGGCCGTCGTGGGCGACGGCATGGCTGGCGCGCACGGTGTCGCCGCCAAGGTCTTCACGGCACTCGGGCTGGCGGGAGTCAACGTCCGGGCCATCGCCCAGGGCGCGTCCGAGCGCAACATTTCCGTCGTGATCGACGGCCGCGGCAGTGCCCGGGCGCTGCGTGCGGTGCATTCCGCGTTCTATCTGTCGGCACACACGGTCTCGATCGGCCTGATCGGACCGGGACTCGTGGGCGGCGCGCTGCTCGAGCAGATCGCGAGCCAGATGCAGCGCCTGGCGCGCGATTTCAAGCTCGACCTGCGGGTGCGTGCGATCGCGGGCTCGAAGTCGATGCGGCTCGCGGCCGGCGCCATCGACCTGGCGCGCTGGCGCGATGAATACAAGGCCGGTGGCGACCCACTCGATCTCGACCGGTTCGCAGACCACGTGCATGCCGATCATTTTCCGCATGCCGTGATCATCGATTGCTCGGCCAGCGCCGAGGTGGCGAAGCACTATGCGCACTGGCTGTCGGAAGGCATCCACATCGTCACGCCGAACAAGAAGGCGAACAGCGCGCCGTATGCCGATTACCAGCGCGTCAAGGATGCGCGGCGCACGGCCGGGTCGCACTATCTCTACGAAGCGACCGTCGGCGCGGGCCTGCCGGTGATCCAGACGCTGCGTGACCTGCGCGAAACGGGGGATGACATCCGCCGCATCGAGGGCATGTTTTCGGGCACCCTGGCCTATCTGTTCAACACCTGGGACGGCTCGCAGCCTTTCTCGGAGGTCGTGCGGCACGCGAAGTCGCTCGGGTACACCGAGCCGGATCCGCGCGACGACCTGTCGGGCATGGACGTGGCGCGCAAGCTGATCATCCTGGCGCGCGAGATGGGCCTGCGCACGGAGATGGCCGAAGTGAAGGTCGAGAGCCTCGTGCCACCGACGCTCAACGACTGCGGCGTCGACTCGTTCCTCGAGCGGCTGCCGGAGTTCGACCAGACCATGCTCGATCGCCTGCGCGCGGCGACTGCGCGCGGGTTGGTCCTGCGCTACGTCGGGTCGGTCGACGCGCAGGGCCGGGCCGAGGTCGGGCTCGTCGAACTGCCGCAGTCGCATCCGTTCGCGAACATCGCGCTCACGGACAACATCGTTCGTTTCGAGACTGCGCGTTACGACAAGAATCCGCTCATCGTGCAGGGTCCCGGGGCAGGCCCAGCCGTCACGGCGGCCGGCGTCTTCGCCGACCTGCTGCGCGTCTGCGCCTACCTTGGAGCCAAGCTGTGACCGGCGACTCCACCCGCAAATCGGCTACGGCGTTTGCGCCGGCAAGTGTCGGCAATGTCGGCGTCGGCTTCGACATTCTCGGCCACACGGTCGCGGCTCTCGGCGACAAGGTGCGGGCCACGCGCCGGGCCGAACCCGGCGTCGCGATCCGCTCGATCACCGGCACGGTCGAAAACCTGCCGCTCGCGGCCGACAAGAACACCGCCGGCATGGCCGTGCTCGCGCTGTGTCGCGAACTGGGCCTGCCGTACGGCTTCGAGCTCGACATCGAGAAGGGCATCCCGCTCGGTTCCGGACTGGGTGGTTCGGCCGCGTCGGCCGTTGCGGGAATCGTCGCCGCCACCGCGCTGGTCGATGTACCACTCGACCGCACGGAGCTGCTCAAGTTCGCCATGCAGGGGGAGGCGGTCGCGAGTGGTTCGGTGCACGTGGATAACATCGCGCCCTCGCTGTATGGCGGCCTGGTGCTCACGGTCGGCATCGACAATCCGTTCGTGAAGCAGATCCCGGTGCCGGACACGATCCGCTGCGTGCTGGTTCATCCGCACATGGTGCTGCCGACGCGTGAGGCGCGCGCAATCCTGAGCAAGTCCGTGCCGCTGTCGGACGTGATCTGGCAGCAGGCCAACCTGGCGGGTTTTCTCGCGGGCTGCTTCACCAACGACATTGCGCTGATTCGCGAGTCACTGCTCGACGTGGTGATCGAGCCGCAGCGGCAGGTGTTGATTCCGGGGTTCGCCGAGGTGAAGCAGGCAGCGCTTGCGGCCGGGGCTCTGGGCGCATCCATCTCCGGCGCGGGTCCCACGGTATTCGCGTGGGTCGATGCGGCTGACGCCGAGAAGGTGCGGATCGGGATGGTGGACGCGTTCGCGCGTCACGGCCTCGAGTCCGACAGCTGGGTCTCGACGTTCGATCGCGCGGGCGCGCGCGTGGTGGGTGATTGACCGTGCAGTTCCAGAGCACGCGCAATCCGCAGCACCGTGTCGGCCTGAGCGAAGCGATCGCACGCGGGCTGGCGCCCGACGGCGGACTCTACGTCCCCACCGAACTGCCGCACATCGACCGCAAGGCGTTCGACGGCGCCCGCACGATACCGGAAGTGGCGGAAGTCCTGCTGCGACCCTTTGCCGCAGGCGACGCGATCGCAGCTCAAGTGCCGGCCATCGTCCGTGACGCCTTCAACTTCCCGGCGCCGGTCGTGGAAGTGGCGGGGGCGGCGGGACCGCTGTCAGTGCTGGAACTGTTCCACGGCCCGACCGCGGCATTCAAGGATTTCGGTGCGCGGTTTCTCGCGGCCTCGCTCGAGCGCATGCCCCGCAACGATCCGCGCAGGCTGACGATCCTGGTCGCGACTTCCGGTGACACGGGTGGCGCCGTGGCTGCGGCGTTCTACCAGCGGCCCTGGGTCGACGTCGTGGTGCTCTATCCGAAGGGTCTCGTCTCGTCCCGCCAGGAAAAGCAGCTCGCCTGCTGGGGCAGGAACGTGCGCACGCTGGCGGTTGCGGGCACCTTCGATGACTGCCAGCGCATGGTGAAGGAGGCGTTCGTCGATCCCGCACTGGGGCGCGACCTGCTGCTGTCCTCGGCGAACAGCATCAACGTCGGCCGCTTGCTGCCGCAGATGGCGTACTACGCGCAGTCCAGCCTCGAACTGTTCCGCCACGACGGTCGCGCACCCAATTACATCGTGCCCTCGGGCAACCTCGGCAACGTCGCCGCGTGTCTCTGGGCACGCAAGGCGGGTCTGCCCATTGGCGAGGTGATGCTGGCCACGAACGCCAACCTGACCGTGCCGGACTTCCTGCGCACGGGCGAGTGGCAACCGCGACCCAGCCTCGCTACGCTTGCGTCCGCCATGGACGTAGGCAACCCGAGCAACATGGAACGACTGCGCTGGCTGTTTCCCGACCTGCACGATCTGCGCGGCGCTTTCTCCGCGTACTCCGTGAGCGACGACGAGATTCGCGCCTCGATCAAGCTTGATTACGCCGCTTACGGGCAGACGTGGTGCCCACACACCGCGACCGCTGCGCACCTTTACCGGCAGCTGCCTGCAGAGCGGCGCAAGGAACGCTGGGTGCTGGTCGGCACCGCGCATCCCGCCAAGTTCAACGACGTCGTCGAGCCGCTCATCGGCGCGGCAGTGCCGGTGCCTTCGGCGCTCGCCGATCTCCTGTCGCTGCCGTCCCTGCAGCAGGACGTGGCACCCCGCCTCGATGACCTGCGCAACGTGCTCAAGGGGAACCCTGCTTGAAGACGATCCTCGGCTTGCCGCTCTGGTTGTGGGTGATCTTCGCGATGGCGTTGATCGGCGCCGCGGGCTATTTCATCCGCGAGAAAGTGCGCCAGGTACGAGCGCGTCGTGCGATCGACAACGTGATCTCGTCGGTCGCGTTCGACGAATTGCGCAACGTGCTGCTGCCGACGGGCACGGGCGAACAGATCCACATCAATTACCTGCTGCTCACCCAGAACGGATTGCTGGCAATCGACCTGTTCGACGCGCACGGCATGATCTTTGCGGGAGAAAAGATGGAGCAGTGGTCCATCTTCGGCCCCAAGCGGCATTTCATGATCACCAATCCGTTGCCGATGCTGTACGACCGGGTGGCCGTAGTCCGGCAGTTCGCGGGCGACGACGTGCCGGTCGAAGGTCGCATCGTGTTCTCGATGCGCGGCGAATTCCCGAAAGGGCGCCCGGAGAGCGTGATCCGGCTCGACGAGTTGCAGGACCAGTTTCCCGCGGTCGAACGGGCGGCAGGCGGCGCAGCGGCCGCATTCGCCGACGTGTGGGAACGCATCAAGCAGGCGTCGCAACCGAATCCGCTCGCCAGCTGAGTCCCGGCGGCCACCGGGCTGCGGATACACATTGCCGTGGTATTCCCGCTAGACTCCGTGCAAATTCCAGGCAGGGGGAGTCGGGGCATGACCGTGAAGGGCGAAGACCCGGGGCAGGCGCGCTGATGGGTGCGGCGGCATTGCTGCAGAACAGCGACAACCTGCGCGGCTTTGACGAGGACGCCTGGGACGACCTCCTCAATTACATCGAGGAGCGCCGGGTCATTCCCATCGTCGGGCCGGACCTGCTGCGCGTCGACACCGACCAGGGGCCGCGGCTGCTGTACGAATGGCTGGCCGAAAAACTGGCCGTCAAGCTTTCGGTCGATCCCACCGGGCTGCCGCAACCGCTCACCCTCAACGACGTCGTCTGCAGCTACCTCGGCCAGCGCGGCCGCCGCGAGGAGGCCTACACGCGCCTGCGCTCGATCATGCGCGAGGTGCAGATCGCTCCGCCCATGGCGCTGCGGCAGCTGGCGCAGATCACCGACTTCGATCTCTTCATCACCACCACGTTCGACCCGCTGCTCGAGCAGGCGGTGAACCTCGAGCGTTTCGGGGGCCAGCCGCACGCCGAAGTCATCGCCTACGCGCCGAACCGCGTGTCCGACCTGCCGGCTGAACGCAGTCAACTGCAGCGGCCGGTCGTCTATCACATGCTCGGCAAGCTTTCCGCTTCGCCCACGTATGTCGTCTCCGACGAGGACATGCTGGAGTTCATCTGCGCGCTGCAGTCCGAGCATCTCACCCCCGAGAAGCTGTTCCACGAACTGGAGCACAGTCACCTGCTGCTGATCGGCAGCGACTTTTCCAACTGGCTGGCGCGCCTGTTCCTGCGCATGGCCAAGCGCAAGCGCCTGTCGGACCCGCGCGATTTCGGCGAGATCCTGGCCGACGACCACACCTCGAAGGATGAGCGGCTGCTCGCATTCCTGCAGCAGGTGAGCGTGCGCACGCGCGTGTTCAGCGGCGCCGAGTCGTTCGTTGCGGAGCTGCACCAGCGCTGGCTGAGCCGGCAGCAGCCGGCCACCGCGACGCCGAACCTGGGGCTTGCGCCACAGCGGTTCCTGCCGCCGGCACGCGAGATGCCCGAGAACGCGATCTTCATCAGCTACGCGCGGGAAGACCTGGCCGCCGTGCAGCGGCTGAAGGCGGCCCTGGACGCGGCGGGCCTCATCACGTGGTTCGACCTCGACCGCCTCGAAGGCGGCGACGATTACGATCGCAAGATCCGCGCCAACATCGGGCGTTGCAGTTTCTTCCTGCCCGTGATCTCGGGCTCGACGCAGCGCCGGCACGAGGCGTATTTCCGGCGCGAATGGAGTTACGCCGTGGATCGCTCGCGCAACATCGCGGAAGGCGCGGTGTTCATCCTGCCCGTCTGCATCGATGACACCACCGAAGCGGACGCGCTGGTGCCGGAGAAGTTCAAGGCGGTGCACATCTCGCGCCTGCCGGGCGGCGAGCCGTCGCCAGAGTTCATCCGCCGGTTGCAGGAACTCTCGAGCGGCGGTCGACGATGAAGCACGTGCAGCCCGATATCGCCACCGAGACCACGGTGGATCCCGAGAACCCGTGGCTCGGCTTATCGAGTTACTCCGAAGAGACGCGGGCCTACTTCCACGGTCGCGACGAGGAGGCTGCGGAACTTGCGCGGCGGGTACAGCGCAAGCTGCTCACGGTGCTGTTCGGCCAGTCGGGACTCGGCAAGACGTCGCTGCTGCGCGCGGGCCTGGTGCCGCGCTTGCGCGGTTCGGGTTTCTGTCCCGTCTACGTCCGCATCGACTACGCGCCGGAATCGCCGCCACCGGCAGAACAGATCAAGCAGGCGATCTTCAAGGTGACGGCGGAGGCCGGTTACTGGACGCGCGCGGGTTCGGCCGTCGAAGGCGAATCGCTGTGGGAGTTCCTCCATCACCGGGGCGACCTGCTGCGAGACGCGAACGAACAGACGTTGCTGCCACTGCTGATCTTCGACCAGTTCGAGGAGATTTTCACGCTGGCGCAGGCCGACGACGCGGGGCGCCAGCGTGCCAAGCGGTTCCTCGACGAGCTGGCGGACCTGGTCGAGAACCGTCCGCCCGCCGACCTCGAGCGCCGCCTCGAGGAAGATGAAGCCAACGCCGACGATTTCGATTTCGCGCGCGCCGACTACCGCATCCTGATTTCGCTGCGCGAGGACTACCTCGCGCACCTCGAAAGCGTCAAGGGCACCATGCCCTCGATCACGCAGAACCGCATGCGGCTCGCGCGCATGACCGGCGAGCAGGCCTTGAGCGCAGTCATCAAGCCCGGCGGCAGGCTCGTCTCGCAGGAGGTCGCGGAGTCGATCGTGCGGTTCGTGGCAGGTGGTTCCGAACTGCCCAACGCCGAGGTCGAGCCGTCGCTGTTGAGCCTCATCTGCCGCGAACTCAACACGGTGCGGCAGGCGCAGGGCAGGGCGGAGATCTCGGCGGACCTGCTCGCCGGCTCACGCGACACGATCCTGACGGAGTTCTACGAGCGCGCGCTGGCAGACCAGCCGGCCGGCGTCCGCCGCGTCATCGAGGACGAACTGCTCACCGAGTCCGGCTATCGCGAGAGCCTGGCGGAGGAGCGCGTGGCCAAGGCGTTGGCCGCGGCAGGCGCCGAGCCCGATGCGCTGGCGAAACTGGTCGATCGACGGCTGCTCCGCATCGAGGAACGTCTCGACATGCGGCGCGTCGAACTGACCCACGACGTCCTGTGCGGCGTCGTCCGTTCGAGCCGCAACCTGCGGCACGAACGCGAAGCGCGTGACGAGGCCGAGAGGCAACTGGCCGAGCAGCAGGAACGGGCGGCCGAGACACGGCGCACGCTGCACAAGACACGTCGCTTCGCCATGATCGCTGCGGGCTTGATGCTGGTCGCGCTCGTGAGCGCCGTCTTTGGCTGGATCAACTGGACGCGAGCCAAGGCGGCGGATCAGCAGGCGCAGAAGGCGCGGGCCGACGCCGAGAAGCTGGTCGGCTTCCTGATCGAGGATTTCTACGCCGAACTCGAACCCACCGGCCGGCTCGAGACCATGGGCAAGCTCGCGCACATGGCCGTCAGCTACTACGACGATTTGCCGCAGGAACTGCTGACGCCGCAGACACAGGTCTATCGCGGCATGGCGCTGATCCGGGAAGCTGGCGCGCTGTTTGCGCGTGGTGACTTCAAGACCGCCAATCCCAAGCTCGACGAAGCCTGGCGGATTTTCGACGGGTTGCGCGCGCAGGGTGTCGTGACCGAGGACGTGGTCGCGGGACTCGCGCTGGCCAAGTTCACGCGCTATTCGAGTTGGGGAGTGGCCGGTGCGCCGGGTTCCAAGGCGACCGATCTGCAGGAAACGGCCGACCTGCTGCGGCCCTGGATCAAAAAGCCAGGCACATCGGCGCAGACCCGGATGCTCTACGGCGACGTGCTCAATTACCTCAGTCACACGCTGCCGGAAGGACAGGACGTGGCGGCTTGCGAGGAGGCCCGGGCGATCCTGCTCGACGCCGGCGCCCGCAACCTGACCGACCTGCGTGCCGCCTCGATCTATGCCGACACGACGGATTCGCAGGCACGGCATCTGCTGCAGATGGGCAAGGTGGCGGAGACCGAGCGTCTCGAGACCGAAGTCTATTCGTATGCCGAGAAGGTGCTCGCCAAGCGTCCCGGCGACCTGCGGTCGATGGCGAATCGGGCGCTGGCCGCGGACCTGCTCGGACGCCTGGCCATCCGCCGCCACGACTACGGGGTCGCCACCGATTACGCCGCGAAGTCGGCCGAAGCCGGTGAAAGCTACGTCCGCTTCAACCCCTCGGACCTGAACTCCTGGGTCTATTGGGTCCGCGGCCTCGACCAGCAGGCCAACGTGCTGGTGGAACAGGGCCGGATCGACGAAGCGATCGACGGCTACCGGAAGCTGGTGGCGCTGGACCGGGATTCGCGCAAACCTGCGAGCCTGGCGCCGCTGCTCTGGAACAACTGGGGCCAGTTGATGATCAACGAGGGACGCGCCGGCCAGTTCGACGCGGCCCGGAAATCGCAATTGGCGGCCGTGGCGGCCGCCAGGGAGACGGCGGCCCTTGAAAGACAGGGCAGTGCGCGACAGGCCCTGTTCGACATGTATGGCGATGCCCTGCAGGCTCGCCTCGACCTGGACCAGGGCAACAACCAGGCCGCATTCGACCAGGCGACACAGTTGGCGGCCCGGATGCGCGCCCTCGATTTTTCGCAGGACGAGACCGGCGGCAACATCCGTGATGCCAGTGCGGTGCGCGCCAATTTCCTGCGCAACACGCTCGCGACACTGACCCTGGCGGCCCTGCGGACCGGCCGCTACGGCGAAGCCGAAGCCGCCGCGCGCGAGCGCGCCTCGTTGCCGCCGAACCCGTTCTCGGAACTGGATCCGCAGGACGAGAAGTCCCGCGCGCAGGTGACGCTGGCACATGCCCTGGTGCTCCAGGGACGCACGGACGAAGCGCGCGCGATCACGGAGGTGGAGGTCCCTCGCTACCAGGCCGAACTCAAGGACGGCGCGGGCGGCCTTGCGTTCAACAAGGACTATTCCTACGCGATGTACGTTGATGCGCTGGCACGCCCGGTCGGCGACCCGCGACGCGGCGCCAACCTGGCCTCAGCCCTGCGGCAACTGGATGCCATGGGCGAGGAAGCGAACCGGCTCGTCGACATCCGCGAACTGCGCAGCCGGATCGAAAGCGCCCGCAGCAGCTAGTCCTGCATCTCTGCTGCCTCGTCGCCAGGCGTGTGACGCTCAGGCGGCGAGCCTGGCGCCCTGGCGCGCCGCGTGATCCGCGAGCACCTGCGAGACGCAGCCGGTCACTTTGCGGGCCGTGTCGATATGCAGGAACTCGTTCGGCCCGTGCGCGTTCGAATTCGGGCCGAGCACGCCCGTGATCAGGAACTGCGTGCCCGGGAACTTCTCGCCGAGCATGCCCATGAACGGAATGCTGCCGCCGGTGCCCATGTACATCGAGTCCCTGGCGAAGAACGCGCGTGACGCACGCTGCATCGATTGCTCGAGCCACGGCGAGAACGAGGGCGCGTTCCAGCCGGCCATCGCCGATTCAACGGTAAAGCTGACCTTTGCTGCGTAGGGCGGATCGTGTTCCAGCGCACGCTTGAGCGCCGCCGCCGCAACTTTCGGGTCCATCGTCGGCGTGAGGCGGAACGACAGCTTGAGGCTGGTGTAGGGTCGCAGGACGTTGCCGGCGCTGCGGAAGGGCGGGATGCCTTCGGCGCCGGTCACGCTCAGCGTGGGCCGCCACGTGCTGTTGAGCAGCAGTTCCAGCGGATCGTTCGACATCGGCTGCATGCCGGGCATGAACGGAATGCGACCTGCGACGATCGGACCCAGTATCGTCGCCGCGGCCTCGGC
>CAWHCA010000019.1:0-63851 GCA_963827615.1 uncultured Gammaproteobacteria bacterium
AGAGCCGGTCGACCAGGAAACCGACCTCCATCTGGATGCCGTCGCTGACCAGCCAGGTGTAGACCGGGCCGTCGAAGACCGGCGCGCCGTCCAGCAGTCCGAGCAGGACCTTGACCGAGAGCGCGCAGGCGATCGCGACGCCGGCGATCGTGATGCTGTGCGTGGCCGCGCGACCGATCCGCTTGCCGAGGAATCCCGCAATGATCGACGCGAGCCAGCGGCGCCAGCGACGATGATGAGCAGCGTCTGTTCCACGGCTCAGCCCCTCATCGCGTCGAGGTCTTCGACGTTGATGCTGCGCCGCTCGCGGAACAGCACGACCAGGATGGCCAGGCCGATCGCGGATTCGGCGGCGGCGACCGTCAGGATGAAGAACACGAACACCTGCCCGGCCAGGTCGCCGAGGTGATGCGAGAAGGCGATGAAGTTGAAGTTCACCGACAGCAGCATCAGCTCGATGCACATGAGCAGCAGCAGCACGTTCTTGCGGTTGATGAAGATGCCGGCGACCGCGAGGCTGAACAGGATGCCGGACAGCAGCAGGACGTGGGACAGCGGGATCATTGCTTGGCCTCCGCGTCCATCTTGACGATGCGCACGCGGTCCTTCGCCCGCACCGCGACCTGCTTGCCGATGTCCTGGACTTTCTGTCCCGGACGGTCACGCATGGTGAGCGTGATGGCCGCGACGATCGCGACCAGCAGGATGACGGCGGCGATCTCGAACGGGTACAGGTACTGCGTGTAGAGCAGGTGCCCGAGTTCCTGCGTGTTCGAATATCCCGCGGGCCGGTCGACGACCGCCGCGGCCGTGTCGTCCAGGCCCAGCTTGCGCACGTAGACCACGAGGCCGATCTGCGCCGCGACGATCAGGGCAATCAGCGCGCCCAGCGGCGCATAGCGGGTGAAGCCCTGCCGCAGCTTCTCGACGTCGATGTCGAGCATCATCACCACGAACAGCCACAGCACCATCACCGCGCCGACGTAGACCACGACCAGCGTCAGCGCGAGGAACTCGGCCTGCGAGCAGCAGCCAGATCACGGCGCTGTTGAGGAAGGCCGCGACCAGGAACAGCGCGCAGTGCACCGGGTTGCGCGCCGTGATGACGCCCAGCGCGGTCAGCACGAGGATCGCGCCGAAGACGTAGAAGAGGACGTTGACGATCATTTGCGGGTGTCGCCTCGGTCAGCGGTAGCGCGCGTCGGCGGCCTTGTCGGCCGCGATCATGGCTTCGTAGCGCTCGCCCATCGCCAGCAGCTTGTCCTTGGTCATGATGTTCTCGCCGCGGTTTTCCATGTGGTACTCGTGGATGCGGGTCTCCACGATCGCATCGACCGGGCAGGCTTCCTCGCAGAAGCCGCAGTAGATGCACTTGAACAGGTCGATGTCGTAGCGCGTCGTGCGGCGCGTGCCGTCGGCGCTGACGTCGGATTCGATCGTGATCGCGAGCGCCGGGCACACCGCCTCGCAGAGCTTGCAGGCGATGCAGCGCTCCTGGCCGTTGGCATAGCGGCGCAGCGCGTGCAGGCCGCGGTAGCGCGGCGACTGCGGGGTCTTCTCCTCCGGGTACTGGATGGTGAACTTCGGCGCGAAGAACGCGCGCAGCGTCACCCGCAGGCCCTGCAGCAGTTCCCAGAGGAAGAATGTCTTGATGAAGCTGCGCACGCTCTCGCTACCTCACGCGGCCCACGGACCGATCTTGAAGACCCACATCGCCGCCTCGGCGCACAGCCAGACCAGCGTGACGGGAATGAACACCTTCCAGCCGAGCCGCATGATCTGGTCGTAGCGGTACCGCGGGAACGTCGCGCGGAACCACAGGAAGCAGAACAGGAAGAAGCAGGTCTTGAGGATGAACCAGTGCAGGCCGGGCGCCGCGAGCAACGCGATGTCGCCGAGCACCGGGTAGCCTTCGAACGGCGACAGCCAGCCGCCGAGGAAGAACGTGGCCGACAGCGCCGAGATCAGGATCATGTTGGCGTATTCGGCGAGGAAGAACAGCGCGAACGCGATGCCCGAATACTCGACGTGGAAACCGGCGACGATTTCCGATTCGCCTTCCGCGACGTCGAACGGCGCGCGGTTGGTCTCGGCCACGCCCGAGATGAAGTAGACCACCATCAGCGGGAACAGCCAGAACCAGTACCAGCTGCCGCGGCCCGCCCGCCTGCGCTTCCACGATCTTGCCGATGTTGAGCGTGCCGGCCGCCATCACCACGCCGACCAGCGCGAAACCCATCGCGATTTCGTACGCGACGATCTGCGCCGCCGAACGCATGGCGCCGAGGAACGCATACTTCGAGTTGGCCGCCCAGCCGGCGAGGATGATGCCGTAGGCGCCGAAGCCCGCGAGCGCCAGGATGTAGAGCACGCCCGCATCGATGTGCGCGATCGCGAAACCCGGCCACAGCGACATCACCGCCCAGGCGGCGAAGGCCGGCGTGAGCGTCAGCAGCGGCGCCACGACGAACAGGTAGCGGTTCGAGCGGGACGGAACGACGACTTCCTTCAGCAGCAGCTTGATGACGTCGGCGAACGGCTGCAGCAGGCCGAACGGACCCACGCGGTTCGGGCCGATGCGCACCTGCATGTAGCCGATGACCTTGCGCTCGGCCAGCGTCGTGTAGGCCACGCACAGGATCACCGTGATCGTGACGGCGAGGATCTGGCCGATGCTGATCAGCGTGGTTCGCAGCCACTCGGGCTGCGCCAGCCAGAGCGCGACGATCGTGTCGATCATGCCGCACCCCCGGCCGCGCCCTTCTTGCCGTCCACCGTGGCCTGCAGCGGCGCCGAGCGGCGCACGATGGCGTCGACACCGTAGATGGCGACTTCGCGCGTCACGTCCATCGCCGCGAGGCGACCCGGCGCGAACGCAGCCGCAGCGGCTACGCCGCCCTTGTACGTGTCGAGTTCATGACGGAGTTCGTCACGCACTTCTTCGGAGCTGACGTAGTCGAACCCGGCGAGCCCGAGCAGGTTGCCGAGCACGCGCAGGATCTTCCACGCCGGGCGCGCTTCACCGGCCGGCTTCGACACGCCCGCGACGCTCTGCCAGCGCCCTTCGACGTTGACCCAGGTGCCCGAGGTTTCGGCGAACACGGCGCTCGGCAGGATCACGCTCGCGTTGGCGAGGATTTCCTCGCTGGCGTACGGCGTGATGGCGACGACGCAGTCGGCGCCGCGCAACGAGGCGTCGATGGTCGACGACGGCACGAGGTCGGCCGCTTCGATGCCGCCTACGAGCACGTAAGCCTTGAGGCGCGCGGCGAGCATCTCGACGGCGTTGAGTCCGGGCGCGGCGACCGCACGACCGCCCGCTGCGCGATGCGGCAGGACGCCGGCCAGGGCCGCTCCGACCGCGTTGCCGCCCTCCGGCAGGTACCCGAGCTTCGCGCCCGTTGCGTCGGCGAGCGCCGTCGCCAGTGCACGGAGTTCCGAGTACGCAGCGTGATGCTGCGCGAGCGCACCGAGCAGGATCACGCGCAGGTCGCCCGCAGCCAGCGTTGCCGCCACGGCTTCGTGCTGAGCCGACGGCGTGACGCCTTCGAGCGCGGCCGCCACGTTCGACGGCACGGCCTTGCCCTGCGCCTTGAGCGACGCGGCAAGCACGGCCGCCAGGTGCTGCGCCATGCCGAGCCCGTTGCTGGTGAGGTTGGCCGCGACCGGGAACCGCACGTCGTACGACACGCGGGTTGATGAACGAGACCTTCGCGCCGCGGCGCACGGCGCCCTGGCGGACGCGATGCGCGATCAGCGGCACTTCCTTGCGCAGGTTCGAGCCGACGACCAGCACGCCCGCGGCCTGCTCGATCTCGGCGATGGCGCACCCGAGCATCGGCGCAACCGGATCGTTGGCCTGGTCACGGAAATCGACGCGACGCAGGCGATGGTCGAGGTTGTTCGTGCCGATCGCGCGCGCGATCTTCGCGGTGAGCGCGAGTTCCTCGAGCGACGCGATCGGCGACGCCAGCACGCCGACCTGGGCCGGACCCGCCTCGCGCACGACCTGCTGCAGGCCCTTGGCCGCGGCTTCGAGCGCGGTCTCCCAGTCGACTTCGCGCCAGGCGCCGCCTTCCTTGACCATCGGCTTCACGGCACGATCGGCCGAGTAGAAGCCTTCGTAGCTGAAGCGGTCGCGATCGGCGATCCAGGACTCGTTGATCGCTTCGTTCGCGCGCGGCACGATGCGCATGACCCGGCCGCGCAGCACGTGCGCGCTCAGGTTGGTGCCGACGCAATCGTGCGGCGACACGAGCGGCACCTGCGTCATTTCCCAGGCGCGGGCGCGGTACCGGTACGGCTTGTTGTTCAACGCGCCGACCGGGCACAGGTCGATGATGTTGGCCGACAGCTCGTGGTCGATGCTCTGCTCGATGAACGTCGAGATCATCGTCTGCTCGCCGCGGCCGATCGTGCCGAGCGCCGGGACGCCCGCGATTTCCTGGCCGAACCGCACGCAGCGCGTGCAGTGGATGCAGCGCGTCATGTCGGTGGAGACGAGCGGGCCGAGGTTCTCGTCCTTGAACACGCGCTTGCGCTCGGAATAGCGCGACACGTCGCGCCCGAAGCCCATCGCGAGGTCCTGCAGCTCGCACTCGCCGCCCTGGTCGCAGATCGGGCAGTCGAGCGGATGGTTGATCAGCAGGAACTCCATCGTCGCCTTCTGCGCCGAGATCGCCTTGGGCGATTTCGTGAAGATCTTCATGCCCTCGGCGACCGGCGTCGCGCAGGCAGGCAGCGGCTTCGGCGCCTTCTCGACCTCGACCAGGCACATGCGGCAGTTGGCCGCGATGCTCAGCTTGTCGTGGTAGCAGAAACGCGGGATGTAGACGCCGTTGGCATCCGTGACCTGGATGACCATGGCGTTCTTGCGCGCCTTCATCGGCACGCCGTCGACTTCGATATTGACCAGCTCTTCGCTCATGGTGCCCTGATCACGCTGCGCGACCGCGCGCCTCGACGATGCTGTGGCCGTGCTCGATGAAATACTCGAACTCGTGCCGGAAATGACGGACGAAGCTCTGCACCGGCCACGCGGCGGCGTCGCCGAGCGCGCAGATGGTATGGCCTTCGATCTTGTTGGCGACGTCGACGAGCATGTCGACGTCGGCCTGCTTGCCCTGCCCCGCCAGGATCCGCTTCAGCGTGCGGTTGAGCCAGCCGGTGCCTTCGCGGCACGGCGTGCACTGGCCGCACGACTCGGAGTAGTAGAAGCGCGAGAGACGCTCGAGCACGCGGACCATGCACGTCGTCTCGTCCATGACGATGACGGCAGCCGAACCGAGCGACGAGCCCGCCTTCTTGAGCGAGTCGTAATCCATGTTCGCGGCCATGATGGCTTCGGCCTTGAGCACCGGCACGGACGAGCCGCCCGGAATCACGGCCTTGAGCTTGCGGCCCTTCCACACGCCGCCCGCGAGTTCGAGCAGCTCGGCGAACGGAATGCCGAGCGGCACTTCGAAGTTGCCCGGCTTCGCGACGTGGCCCGAGACCGAGAAGATCACCGTGCCGCCCGAGTTGGGCGGGCCGAGGCCGGCAAACCATTCCGGGCCCTTGCGCAGGATCGTCGGCACCGAGGCATAGCTCTGCGCGTTGTTGATCGTCGTCGGCTTGCCGTAGAGGCCGAAGTTGGCCGGGAACGGCGGCTTGAAGCGCGGCCGGCCCTGCTTGCCTTCGAGCGACTCGAGCAGCGCCGTTTCTTCGCCGCAGATGTAGGCGCCCGCACCCATGAACGAGTACAGGTCGAAATCGACGCCCGAGCCCTGGATGTTCTTGCCCAGCAGGCCCGCGGCATAGGCTTCCTGCAGCGCGGCTTCGAAGCGCGGGAACGGCTCCGCCATGAACTCGCCGCGGATGTAGTTGTAGCCGACCGACGAGTTCGTGCAGTAGCCGCCGATGGCCATGCCTTCGATCAGCGCGTGCGGGTTGTAACGGAGGATGTCGCGGTCGTGGCAGGTCCCGGGCTCGCTCTCGTCGGAGTTGCAGACCATGTACTTCTGCATCGGCGCATTGCGCGGCATGAACGACCACTTGAGGCCGGTCGGGAAGCCGGCGCCACCGCGGCCGCGCAGGCCCGAGGCCTTCACCGCTTCGATGACCTGCTCGCGCGGCGGCTTCTCCGCCAGGATCTTCTTCCAGGCGTCGTAGCCACCGATCTTCAGGTACGTCTCGAGCTCCCACGAGCGCTCGTGCTTGAGCGGCTCGAAGCAGACGAGGTTCATCCGGTCGGTCCAGTCGGTCACGCGTCGGACTCCGGCTTACTTGTGATCGTCGAGAATCTGATCGACCTTCGCAGGCGTCAGGTGCTCGAAGTACACGTGGTTGACCATCATCATCGGCGCGCCGTTGCACGCCGCGAGGCATTCTTCTTCCTGCTTGAGGTAGAAGCGGCCATCGGCGGTGCTTTCGCCGACCTTGATGCCGAGGCGCTTCTCGAGGTGCGCGAGGATGTCCTCGCCGCCGCAGAGCATGCACGAGATGTTGGTGCACACCGAGATGTGGTGCCGGCCGCAGGGCCTGGTCTCGAACATCGAATAGAACGACGCGACTTCGTAGACCTGGATCGGCGGGATGCCGAGGTATCCGGCCACGGCGTCCATCGACGCCTGCGGCAGGTGCCCCTTTTCGTGCTGCACGGCGTGCAGCGCGGCGATCACGGCCGAGCGCTTCCGGTCGGCCGGGAACTTGGTCGAGCCAGTGATCGATCTCTGCGCGCACGTGCGCCGAGAGCGCCTCGCCGGTGTCCGCGTGAGGGTGGGAGTCACTCATCGGTCGATCTCTCCGAACACGATGTCGAGGGTGCCGATCACCGCGACCACGTCCGCCAGCATGTGGCCCGTGGTCATTTCCTCGAGCGCCGCGAGGTGCGGGAAGCCCGGCGCGCGGCACTTGAGGCGGTACGGCTTGTTGGCGCCGTCCGACACGAGGTAGATGCCGAACTCGCCCTTCGGCGCCTCGACCGCGGCGTAGGACTCGCCCGCCGGCACGCAATAGCCTTCGGTGAACAGCTTGAAGTGGTGAATGAGCGATTCCATGTCGCCCTTCATCTCCTCGCGGCGCGGCGGCACGATCTTGTGGTCGTCGATCATGACCGGGCCCGGGTTCTGCTGCAGCCAGTCGACGCACTGCTTGACGATGCGATTCGACTGGCGCAGTTCTTCGACGCGGACCAGGTAGCGGTCGTAGCAGTCGCCGTTCAGGCCGACGGGAATGTCGAAATCCATGCGGTCGTACACTTCGTACGGCTGCTTCTTGCGCAGGTCCCACGCGATGCCGGAGCCGCGCAGCACCGGGCCGGTGAAGCCCAGGTTGAGCGCGCGCTCGGGCGTCACGACGCCGATGTTGACCGTGCGCTGCTTCCAGATGCGGTTGTCGGTGAGCAGCGTTTCGTATTCGTCGATCGCCGCCGGGAAACGCGCCGTGAAATCGTCGATGAAATCGAGCAGCGAGCCGGAGCGCGCGTCGTTCAGGCGGTTGATTTCCTTCGCGCTGCGGAAACGCGACGGCTGGTACTTCGGCAGCGTGTCCGGCAGGTCGCGATAGACGCCGCCCGGGCGGTAATACGTCGCGTGCATGCGCGTGCCCGAGACGGCCTCGTAGCAGTCCATCAGGTCTTCGCGCTCGCGGAAGCAATACAGGAACATCGTCATCGCGCCGATGTCGAGGCCGTGCGCGCCGAGCCACATCAGGTGGTTCAGGATGCGCGTGATCTCGTCGAACATGACGCGGATGTACTGCGCGCGCTCGGGCACCTGCACGCCGAGCAGCTTCTCGATCGCCATGCAGTACGCGTGCTCGTTGCACATCATCGAGACGTAGTCGAGCCGGTCCATGTAGCCGATCGACTGGTTGTACGGCTTGCTCTCGGCGAGCTTCTCGGTCGCGCGATGCAGCAGGCCGATGTGCGGATCCGCCTTCTGCACGACCTCGCCGTCCATCTCGAGCACCAGGCGCAACACGCCGTGGGCCGCGGGATGCTGCGGGCCGAAATTCATCGTATAGCTGCGGATCTCAGCCATGTTCCGGGCCATGCTTCGGTGCGTCCTTGAGCGCAGCCTCGTAGCGGTTGTCGTCGCGGATCACGCGCGGCACCAGCGTCCGCGGCTCGATGCTGACGGGCTCGTAGACCACGCGGCCCTTGGCCGGGTCGTAGCGGACTTCGACGTTGCCC
Source organism: uncultured Gammaproteobacteria bacterium (assembly GCA_963827615.1). Classification (GTDB taxonomy): domain Bacteria; phylum Pseudomonadota; class Gammaproteobacteria; order Steroidobacterales; family Steroidobacteraceae; genus RPQJ01. Next base: position 8,174 of record CAWHCA010000019.1, read on the forward strand.
GAAAGCGGGAAATCCTTGCGGAACGGATGACCGATGAAGCCGTAATCCGTCAGCAGCCGCCGCAGGTCCGGGTGGCCGCGGAACAGGATGCCGAAGAGGTCGAACGCCTCGCGCTCGAACCAGTCGGCGGCCTTCCAGATTTCGATGACCGAGTCGACCATCGGCGGTTCGCCGGGTTCGCACCACGTGCGCAGGCGCAGGCGGCGGTTGTGCTTGCACGGAAAGCAGGTGGTACACGACGGCGAAGCGCCTCTGCTGACCCTCCCCGGATTGCTGGCGAGAGGTCGCCTGCAGGACCGGCTGAGGGGCTGGCGCCCGCGACTGAACCCGCTGGAACGTCGCGGTATCGGTGTTCCATTCGTCCTGGCCGTACGACGACATAGTCGACGCCGCACAGGTCGATGAGTTGCTCGAAGTTCCAGTCGGCCTCGTCGCGCAGGGCCTGGCAGACCGCGAGCAGCCCGGTCGGCGCGACTTCGAACGTCAGCTCGCCGCAGCGCGACTCGACGCGCGCGACCTGCCCGGCGAAGCGGCCCGAGATCGTCTCGGCGAGTTGTTCCAACGCCTGGTTCATGAATCTGCTCGACCGTTCTCAGCGCGCAATCGTCTGCGTGCGGTGGATTTTCTTCTGCAGCTGGATGAGGCCGTAGATCAGCGCTTCGGCGGACGGCGGACAGCCCGGCACGTACACGTCGACGGGCACGATGCGGTCGCAACCGCGGACCACGGCATACGAGTAGTGGTAGTAGCCGCCGCCGTTCGCGCACGAACCCATCGAGATGACCCAGCGCGGCTCGGGCATCTGGTCGTAGACCTTGCGCAGCGCCGGCGCCATCTTGTTGACCAGCGTGCCGGCCACGATCATCACGTCGGACTGCCGCGGGCTTGGACGGAAGACGATGCCGAACCGGTCGAGGTCGTAGCGCGCGGCGCCCGCGTGCATCATTTCGACGGCGCAGCACGCAAGACCGAACGTCATCGGCCACATCGAACCGGTGCGCGCCCAGTTCATGAGCGCATCCACCGAGGTGGTGAACACGCCGCGGTCCGGCGCGTCGCTGCTGCTCGGTGCCTCTAGTCCCATTCGAGCGCCCCTTTCTTCCACTCGTAGACGAAGCCGACCACGAGCACCAGCAGGAACACGCCCATCGCGGCGAGCGCGACGATGCCGACCGAATCGAGCGCGACGGCCCACGGGAACAGGAAGGCGATTTCGAGATCGAACACGATGAAGAGGATGGCGACGAGGTAATAGCGCACGTCGAACTTCATGCGCGAGTCCTCGAACGCTTCGAAGCCGCACTCGTAGGGCGAGAGCTTGGCGGCGTCGGGCCGGCTCGGCGCGAAGAGATAGCCGAGCACGAGCAGGAGGACGCCGAGAGCGCCTGCAACTGCGAGAAAAATCAGGATCGGCAGGTATTGCGCGAGCATCTCGAAGGGCAGTCTCGAAGCGGGTGCGACTAGCCCACAATTCTAACAGCACAGATTGCAGCGCAGTAGGAGCGCAAATGAAAAAGGCGAGCCCTGGCTCGCCTCGTTCGTCGTTCTGGTGCGGATGGAGAGACTCGAACTCTCACGCCTTTCGGCACTAACCCCTCAAGCTAGCGTGTCTACCAATTCCACCACATCCGCATCGTCGATCAGTTCGTTGCCGCCTCAGTTGCCGGCCGGCGCCTGCGCGGGCGGCGGAGCCTGCTGCGCGGGCGCAGATTCGGTGCCCGTGGCCGGTGCAGTGGCCGGCGCAGGCAGTGTTCGTGGCCGGCGTCGCCGGCAGGGACGGCAGCGGAGCGGGCGTCGTCACGGGTGCCGGGGCTTCCTGCGTGACCGTGTCGACGACGCTGGTCGCCGTCCTTCTGCTGGCTGAACAGGTACGTCAGGCCCAGGCTCGTCAGGAAGAACAGCGTGGCGAGCACCGCCGTGGTCCGCGACAGGAACGAGGCGGAGCCCCGCGCGCCGAACACCGTGCCCGAGGCACCTGCGCCGAAGCCGGCACCGGCATCCGCGCCCTTGCCGCGCTGAAGCAGCACGATGCCGATGATGGCAACCGCCAGGAGCACGTGGAAGACGACAGCGAGGGTCTGCAGCCAATTCATCGCAAAGAAACCTTATGCCTTCTGGCGACGACGCTTCGCCGTCAACCTGCGCCAGCGCAGATCCGTGCGAACTCGTCCGCCTTGAGCGACGCCCCGCCGACGAGTCCGCCGTCGATATCGGGCATCGCAAACAGTTCCTGGGCGTTGGAAGCCTTGACGCTCCCGCCGTACAGGATCCTGACCGATCCGCCTATTGTACCATCCCGTTCCGCCACCTTGGCACGAATCATCGCGTGCACTTCCTGGGCCTGCTCCGGCGAAGCCGTGCGGCCCGTGCCGATCGCCCAGATCGGCTCGTAGGCGATGACCGCCCTGGCCAGCGACTGCACCCCGGTCACGGCCAGGACGGCCTCGATCTGGCGGGACACGACGCTGGTCGTCTGGTCGCCCTCGCGCTCCTCGAGGGTTTCACCCGACGCAGAGCACCGGCACCAGCGCCCTGGCCCTGGGCCGCCACGAATTTCCGGGCGACGAGCGCGTCGCTCTCCCCGAACAGCTGGCGGCGCTCCGAGTGGCCGACCAGCACGTAGCGACAGCCGACGTCCTTCAGCATCGCGGCGGACACTTCGCCCGTGAAGGCGCCCTGCGATTCCGCGCAGACCGACTGGGCGCCGAGCGCCACGCCGGAATCCTTCAGCAGGCGACCGGTTTCCATCAGGTACGGGAACGGCGGGCACAGCAGGATTTCGGCACGCTTGCCCGGCTGCAACAGGTCGAGCAAACCACTGACGAGACTCGCGTTTTCGGCGCGCGACCCGTGCATTTTCCAGTTGCCGGCGACGAGCGGCTGACGCATGGCTGAAGTACCCCCTGAAGACGGTGAGCGATCCCGGCCCCAGAGGGGCCGGCCGCGAAAGGCGCGCGATCTTAGCGGCGGGTCTGGGTTAAAGCAATTCGGGACGGCCGCGGCTCAGATGGCCGTGCGCACGACTTCCGCGAGTTCCTTGGCGTAGCCGGGACGCGACCGCTTCGTCCTCGGCCTCGATCATGACGCGGATCACCGGCTCCGTGCCGGACGCACGCAGGACCACCCGACCCGTCGAACCGAGAGCGTCCTCGACGCGTCGGACGGCGTCCTGGATCACGGGCGACTGCGACGGATCGATGCGTTCCTTGACGCGGACGTTGATCATCACCTGCGGGAACTTCGGCATGCCCGCAACGAGTTCGGCGAGCGGGCGGCCCGTTCGCTTCATCACGGCGAGCACCTCGAGGGCGCTGATCAAACCGTCGCCCGTCGTCGTGCGGTCGAGGCACAGCAGGTGACCGGACGTCTCGCCGCCAAGCACGCCGCCGTGCTCTTTCAGCATGGCGAGCACGTAGCGGTCGCCGACCTTCGCGCGCAGGAATTCCACGCCCTCCGACTTGCAGCTTCTGCTCGAGCCCGAGGTTGCTCATCACGGTGCCGACCACCGGCCCCTGCAGGGTGCCCGTGCGCTTGCGGTCGGACGCGATGACGTACAGCAGTTGATCGCCGTCGGCGATGCGGCCGAGGTGATCGACCATCACGAGACGGTCGCCGTCACCGTCGAGCGCAATGCCGACGTCGGCGTGCACGCCCGACACCGTCGCCTGGATCAGCTCGGGCGAGGTGGAGCCGCAGCGCAGGTTGATGTTGCGGCCGTTCGGCGAGCAGCCGAGCGGGATGATCTCGGCGCCGAGATCGGTGAGGACCCGCGGCGCCACCTTGTAGGCCGCGCCGTTGGCGCAGTCGATGACGACTTTCAGGCCCGACAGGTCGGTGCCTTGCGGCAGCACCGACATGCAGAACTCCTGGTACTGCACGCGCGACTTGTCGACGCGCGCTGCCTTGCCGAGGTGGATCGATTCGCGCGTGAGGGCCGGCTGGTCGAGGTACGCCTCGATCTGCTCCTCGAGTTCGTCGGACAGCTTGCTGCCGTGCTCGTCGAAAAACTTGATGCCGTTGTCTTCGTACGGATTGTGCGAGGCGCTGATCACGACCCCGAACTTGCAGCCGAACTTCTTCGCCATGTAGGCGATGCCGGGCGTCGGCAGCGGGCCGATCAGGTACACGTTGACGCCGGCGGCGATGAAGCCCGCCTCCAGCGCAGCTTCGAACATGTAGCCGGAAAGACGCGTGTCCTTGCCGACGAGCGCGGTGCCGCCATTGGGCGCCAGCACGCGAGCCGCGGCGCTCGCGAGTCGCAGCGCGAACTCGACCGTCATGGGCTCCTGGCCGACCTGGCCGCGCACGCCGTCGGTGCCGAAATACTTTCTGGCCATCTGCTGCTCGCTCCTCTGTGTGACGCGCTCCCCGCTGCTCGCGTCACCGTGCTTCTGTTCGTTCGTTCCGTCAGGCCGGCTCGCCGCCACGCAGTGCGACCGCCACCTTGACTGCATCGACCGTGGCGGCAACGTCGTGCGCGCGGATGATCGACGCCCCTGCGTGCACCGCAAATGCGGCGGCAACGGCACTGCCCACCACCCTTGCCGAGGCTGGCCGACCCGTCATGATACCGATGACCCCCTTGCGCGAGACGCCGATCAGCAGCGGATAACCCAGATCCGTGAAGGAGCGCTGATTTCGCAGCAGGTCGACGTTGTGCTGGTACGTCTTGCCGAACCCGATGCCGGGATCGATGCAGATCGAGTCGCTCGCGATCCCGGCACCGAGGCAGGCGCTGGCCCGGGCCAGGAGAAACGCGCGGACCTCGGCGACGACGTCGTCATAGCGCGGATCGACCTGCATGGTCGCCGGCTCGCCCTGCATGTGCATCACGCAAACCGCGGCGTCCTGTGCCGCCACGGCTGCGAGCGCTCCCGGCACGCGCAACGCACGGATGTCGTTCACGAGGTGCGCGCCGGCACGCAGGGCGGCCGCAATCACCTCCGGCTTGCTGGTGTCGACGGAAAGCACCACGTCGGCCCGGGCCGCGAGGGCCTCGATCACCGGCACGACGCGGTCGATCTCCTGCTGGGCGTCGACTGCCGACGCGCCAGGCCGCGTCGATTCGCCGCCGACATCGATGATGGCCGCGCCCTCCTCGACCATGCGCAGTCCGGCCGCGATTGCGGCTTGCCGTTCGTAGTGCTGGCCACCGTCCGAAAACGAGTCGGGCGTGACGTTCAGGATGCCCATGACGGCGGGGACGTCGAGGGCCAGCGTGCGGTCGCGGCAGCGGAGCAGCATGAGGAAGGGGTTAGGGGTTAGGGGTTAGGGGTTAGCGGAGGTGCAGGAAGGGCAGGAAGGGCAGGAAGGGCAGGAAGGCGGAAGGCTTCGCGAGCATTGAGTGCAGACGCCAGTTTGTCACGGCACAAAAAGGAAAGGGCGGCAATGCCGCCCTTCCGACTAACCCCTATCCCCTAACCCCTAACCCCTCGGCTAGTGCTGCGGCGCGGGCCGTCCAGTCGGCGCGTCACCCTCGCCGCCGCGCGTCGGGCGCGGACGGATGTCGGGCGGCGAGCCCGGATGAGGATCTTCCCAATCGGCCGGCGGCTTCGGCTCGCGGCCCTGCATGATGTCGGCGATCTGGGAATCGTCGATCGTCTCGTACTTGATCAGCGCCTCGGCCATCTTGTGCAGCTTCTCGATGTCGCGCTCGAGGATGCTCTTGGCACGCTGGAAGTTGTTGTCGATGAGGATGCGGATCTCCTCGTCGATCACGTGCGCCGTGACGTCCGACACCTGCTTGTGCTGCGTGACGCTGCGCCCGAGGAACACTTCACCCTCGTCTTCCGCGTAGGTCTGCGGACCGAGCTTGTCCGAGAGGCCCCACTTCGTGACCATGCTGCGGGCGATTTCCGTCGCACGCTCGATGTCGTTCGAAGCACCCGTCGTGACGTATTCCGGCCCGAAGATGATTTCTTCGGCGACGCGGCCGCCGAACAGCGTGGCGATGCGGCTCTCGAGCCGGCGCTTGCTGGTGCTGTAGCGATCGGACTCCGGCAGGAACATCGTGATGCCCAGCGCGCGTCCGCGCGGGATGATCGAGACCTTGTACACCGGGTCGTGATCGGGGACGTTGAGACCCACGATCGCGTGTCCGGCTTCGTGGTACGCGGTGAGCTTCTTCTCGTTGTCGTCCATGACCATGGACTTGCGCTCGGCGCCCATCATGATCTTGTCCTTGGCGCGCTCGAACTCCTCCATCGTCACGGTGCGACGGTTCGCGCGGGCCGCGAACAGCGCAGCCTCGTTCACGAGGTTGGCGAGATCGGCGCCCGAGAACCCAGGCGTGCCGCGCGCGATGATCGAGGGCTTGACGTCCTCGGCCAGCGGCAGCTTGCGCATGTGGACCTTGAGGATCTGCTCGCGACCGCGCACGTCCGGCAACGGCACGACGACCTGGCGGTCGAAGCGGCCCGGGCGCAGCAGCGCGGGGTCGAGCACGTCCGGACGGTTGGTGGCAGCGATGACGATGACGCCCTCGTTGCCCTCGAAGCCGTCCATCTCGACCAGCAACTGGTTCAGCGTCTGCTCGCGCTCGTCGTGACCGCCGCCGAGGCCGGCGCCGCGATGGCGGCCGACCGCGTCGATTTCATCGATGAAGATGATGCACGGCGCCTGCTTCTTGGCCTGTTCGAACATGTCGCGCACGCGCGAGGCGCCCACGCCGACGAACATCTCGACGAAGTCCGAACCGGAGATGGTGAAGAACGGCACCTTTGCTTCGCCGGCGATCGCCTTGGCGAGCAGCGTCTTGCCGGTGCCCGGCGAGCCGACCATCAGCACGCCGCGCGGAATCTTGCCGCCGAGCCGCTGGAACTTGCCCGGGTCCTTGAGGAAGTCGACGATCTCGGAGACTTCTTCCTTCGCTTCGTCGACGCCGGCGACGTCCGCGAACGTGACGGTGACCTGGTCTTCATTGAGCAGCCGCGCCCGGCTCTTGCCGAACGACATGGCGCCGCGGCCGCCCGCCCCGCCCTGCATCTGGCGCATGAAGTACACCCAGACGCCGATCAGCAGCAGGATCGGGAACGACGAGATGAACAACTGCATCAGGAACGACTGGCGTTCCGGAGGCGCGGCGCTGAAGGTGACGCCGCTCTGCTGCAGCGTGCCGATCAGTGCCGAGTTGTCCGTCTCGGGGTTGTAGACCACGAACTGCTCGCCACTGGCGCGCAGCCCGCTGATCTTGTCGCCCGTGAAGGTGACCTGCGAGACGGATGCCGTCCTTGACGTGGGTCAGGAACGTTGAATACGGCATCTCCTGCACGGCGTGCCCGCGCGAGCTGAAATTGCTCACGACCGTGGCGAGCACCACGGCGATCACGACCCACAGGACGATGTTCTTGGCCAAATCGTTCACTTCCTGACCTCGGATTAGCCGGCTGTGCGGCGTGCATCGTGCACGCGCTTACGGCCGAATTCACACTACACCAATCGATACCCGCGTGCCAGAACGTACACCTCGGCACTGCGCGACCTTGAAGCTTTCGGCTTGCGCAACTTCACGGATTCAAAGCGTTCGCGGAGGTGGGCGACGAGCGGCTGGAAGCCGCGCCCCTGGAACACCTTGGCGAGGAAATCGCCACCGGGACGCAATGTCCGACCGGCGAAATCGACCGCAAGTTCCACCAGCTGCATCGAGCGATCGTGGTCCACGTCCGCAATGCCCATCATGTTGGGGGCTATGTCGGACATGACAAGGTCGACTTTGGTCGGGCCGACCATGGCGAGCAGCTGCTCGAGCACGGCATCGTCGTTGAAGTCGCCCTGCAGGAACTCGACCCCCGGGATGGCCGGCATGTCGAGGATGTCCATGGCGATGATCCGGCCTTTGCCGTCCAGCAGCCGCTTCGTGTACTGGCTCCAGCTGCCGGGCGCGGCCCCCAGGTCGACGATGGTCATGCCGGGCCGCAGGATCCGGTCGGACTTCTGGATTTCCTCCAGCTTGTAGACCGCCCGCGAACGCCAGCCCTCCTCCCGGGCCCGCTTCACGTACGGGTCGGACTCGTGCTCGGCGAGCCAGGCGGCGGAGGATTTGGTGCGCTTGGCCAAGGGGATAGGGGAGGAAGGTCAGGAAGGTCAGGAAGGTTAGGAAGGGCTAGGAGGTTAGGGGTTAGTCGGAAGTGCGCGATCCGCGCCAGATGTTGTGTCGTTTCCGGCGGATCAATGTCAAATTCGTGCGAAGTCGTTTGGCTCAGGGATGATAGCGGCCCTTGAGGTCCAGCCGCGCTGGCTCGATCTGACCTTCCTAACCCCTACTCCTGCCTTCCTAACCCCTTCCCCATGCTGTCCGACGCCCAACGCAAATACCTCCGCCGTCTCGGCCACGAACTGAACCCGGTGGTCCTCATCGGCAATTCCGGGCTCGGCCCGAACCTGGTCGCCGAAATGGACGGGGCGCTGGCTCACCATGAGCTGGTCAAGGTACGGGCACGGGTCGGCGATCGCGCAACGCGGGACGGCGTGCTGGCCGAACTGGCAGCCTCGACGCGCTCGGAAATCGTCCAGCGCATCGGCCACGTGGCACTGTTCTACCGGGCCAATCCCGAAAAGACGAAGATCCTGCTGCCGGACGCCTGACACCGCTGTCAGGCAGTCTGGGGCCGCGGATTCCGGCACACCATCGAACTTCCAGATCGCGCCGATCGACGGCGCGAATGCTCCGCTACTCGTAGCGAACGATCACGATTTCGTACGAGCGGGTGCCGCCCGGCACGGCGACATGGACCTCGTCCCCCGCCGACTTGCCGACCAGCGCCCGCGCGATCGGCGAGGTGATCGAGATCAGGTTGCGGCGGATGTCGGCCTCCTGCTCGCCGACGATCTGGTAGATGACTTCCTCGCCGGTGCCCGTTTCGAGGTGCACCGTGGCGCCGAAGACCACCTTGTCGGTCTTGGGCAGGCTCGAGACGTCGATGATGTGCGAGTGCGACAACTCGTGCTCGAGCTCGTTGATGCGACCTTCGCAGAAGCTCTGCTGCTCACGGGCCGCGTGGTACTCGGCGTTCTCGCTCAGGTCGCCATGCGCGCGCGCCTCGGCGATGGCCTGGATGATGCGCGGCCGCTCCACCTGCTTGAGTCGCTTGAGCTCCTCCCGAAGGCGCTCTGCACCCTTAGAAGTCATAGGCTTACGCGTCATATCCAAACTTCCTTGTGAAGATCCTGCAGGCGGTTCACCTCGACGTCCTGGAGGTGGTCGATGGCCTCGCAGGTGGCCAGCGCACCCGCGAGCGTCGTGTAGTAGGTGACCTTGCGGGCCACGGCCTCGCGCCGGATCGAGTTGGACTCGCGCACGGCCTGCTTGCCCTCGGTCGTGTTCACGATGAGGCTGAACTCGTCGTTCTTGATCATGTCGACGATGTGCGGGCGGCCCTCGCGGACCTTGTTGGCGCGCCGGCATTCGATGCCGTTGGCCTCGAGCACGTCGGCCGTGCCCTGGGTCGCCACGATCTCGAAGCCCTGGGCCCGCAGGCGCTTGCCGAGTTCGACCGCGCCCGGCTTGTCACGCTCGCGCACGCTGATCAGGCAGACGCCGCGGGTCGGCAGCGTCACGCCCGACGCGGCCTGCGCCTTGGCGTAGGCCTCGCCGAAGCTGCGGCCGGTGCCCATGACCTCGCCCGTCGACTTCATTTCGGGGCCGAGGATGGGGTCGGCGTCCGGGAACTTGCCGAACGGGAACACCGCTTCCTTGACCGAGAAGTACTTCGGGACGCGTTCGCGCGTCAGGTTGAGTTCGACGAGCGTGCGGCCGGTCATGACGCGGGCGCCCGCCTTGGCCATCGCCACGCCGGTGGCCTTCGAGACGAACGGCGCCGTGCGCGAGGCACGCGGGTTCACTTCGAGCACGTAGACCACGCCGTTCTGGATCGCGAACTGCACGTTCATCAGGCCGATCACGTTGAGCGCGAGCGCCATGCGGCGCGTCTGCTCGCGGATCTGGTCCTGCAGTTCCTTGCTCAGGCTGCTCGGCGGCAGCGAGCAACCGGAGTCGCCCGAGTGCACGCCGGCCTGCTCGATGTGCTCCATGATGCCGCCGACGTAGACGTCCTTGCCGTCGCAGATCGCGTCGACGTCGACTTCGATCGCGAGGTCGAGGAAGCGGTCGAGCAGCACCGGGCTGTCGTGCGAGACCTGCACGGCCGTGTTCATGTAGACGCGCAGGTCGTCCTCGGTGAAGACGACTTCCATCGCGCGGCCGCCGAGCACGTAGCTCGGGCGCACGACCAGCGGGAAACCCGACTTCGGCCGCGAGCCGCACGGCGTCTTCTTCGGTGCGGGCGGTGCGATTCGGCGGCTGCCTGAGTTGCAGCTTCTCCACCAGCTGCTGGAAACGCTCGCGGTCTTCCGCGACGTCGATCGAGTCCGGACTGGTGCCGATGATGGGCACGCCCGCCGCTTCCAGCGCCTTGGCGAGCTTGAGCGGCGTCTGGCCGCCGTACTGCACGATCACGCCGAACGGCTTCTCGACGTGCATGATCTCCATGACGTCCTCGAGCGTGAGCGGCTCGAAATACAGGCGGTCGGACGTGTCGTAGTCGGTCGAGACCGTCTCCGGGTTGCAGTTGACCATGATGGTCTCGAACCCGTCTTCGCGCAGCGCGAGCGCCGCGTGCACGCAGCAGTAGTCGAACTCGATGCCCTGGCCGATGCGGTTGGGTCCGCCACCGAGGATCACGATCTTGCGCTTGTCCGTCGGCCTCGATTCGCACTCTTCCTCGTACGTCGAATACATGTACGCGGTGGACGTCGAGAATTCGGCGGCGCAGGTGTCGACGCGCTTGTAGACGGGCCGGACGCCGAGCGCGCGCCGGTGCGTGCTCACCTCCGCCTCGCGCACGCCGATCAGCTTCGCAATGCGGCTGTCGGCAAAACCCTTGCGCTTCAGCGCGCGCAGACGGGGTTCGTCGAGCGCCGGCTTGCCGCCCGCCACGATCGCGCGCTCTTCCTTGACGATGTCCTCGATCTGCACCAGGAACCAGGGGTCGATGCGCGACGCCTTGTGGACTTCGGCCATCGATCAGCCCGGCGCGGAACGCATCGCCGACGTAGCGCAGGCGGTCCGGACCCGGCATGCGCAGTTCTTCGAGCAGCGCATTGCGCGCGTCGTCGTCGACGAGCGGCAGCGTGGCGATCGGCGTCAGGCCGTCGATGCCGGTCTCGAGGCCGCGCAGCGCCTTCTGCAGCGACTCCTGGAAGGTGCGGCCCATCGCCATCACTTCGCCCACCGACTTCATCTGCGTCGTGAGCCGCTGGTTGGCGCCCGGGAATTTCTCGAACGTGAAGCGCGGGATCTTGGTGACGACGTAGTCGATGGTCGGCTCGAACGACGCCGGCGTGGCGCCGCCCGTGATGTCGTTGCGCAACTCATCGAGCGTGTAGCCGATGGCGAGCTTGGCCGCGACCTTGGCGATCGGGAAGCCGGTGGCCTTCGACGCCAGCGCCGACGAACGCGACACGCGCGGATTCATCTCGATGACCAGCAGGCGGCCGTCGGTCGGGCTGATGGCGAACTGCACGTTCGAGCCGCCGCACTCGACGCCGATCTTGCGCAGCACCGCGATCGACGCGTCGCGCATCAGCTGGTATTCCTTGTCCGTCAGCGTCTGCGCGGGCGCGACGGTGATCGAGTCGCCCGTGTGCACGCCCATCGGATCGAGGTTCTCGATCGCGCAGATGATGATGCAGTTGTCCGCCTTGTCGCGGACCACCTCCATCTCGAACTCCTTCCAGCCGATCACCGACTCCTCGAGCAGCACTTCGCTGGTCGGGGACGCGTCGAGGCCGCGCGCGACGATCTGCTCGAACTCCTCGCGGTTGTAAGCGATGCCGCCGCCGCTGCCGCCGAGCGTGAACGAGGGACGGATGACCGTCGGGAAGCCGATCTCGGCCTGGATCGCGAGCGCTTCTTCGAGGCTGTGCGCGACGCGCGAGCGCGGGCAGTCGAGCCCGATGTCGCGCATGGCATTGCGGAACAGCTCGCGGTCTTCGGCCATGTCGATCGCCTCGCGCGAGGCGGCGATCAGTTCGACGTCGTACTTTTCGAGCACGCCCTCGCGCACGAGGTCGAGCGCGCAGTTGAGCGCCGTCTGGCCGCCCATCGTGGGCAGCAGCGCGCTGGGGCGTTCTTTTTCGATGATGCGCGCGACCGTGCGCCAGTTGATGGGCTCGATGTAGATCGAGTCGGCCATCTCCGGGTCGGTCATGATCGTGGCGGGGTTCGAGTTCACCAGGATGACCCGGTACCCCTCCTCGCGCAGGGCCTTGCAGGCCTGGGCGCCGGAGTAATCGAACTCGCACGCCTGGCCGATGACGATGGGGCCGGCGCCGATGATCAGGATGCTTTCGAGGTCTGTGCGCTTGGGCATTCGGGCGAGGACTCCTGCGATCAGACCGTCTTGCGCATCGGCGCGGTACCCGCCTTGCGCAACATGGATTCGACGAATTGCGCGAACAGCGGCACCAGGTCGCGCGGACCCGGGCTCGCTTCGGGGTGGCCCTGGAAGCTGAACGCCGGACGATCGGTGCAGGCGATGCCCTGCAGCGAGCCGTCGAACAGCGACTTGTGCGTGACCTTCACGTTCGGCGGCAGCGTCGTCTCGTCGACGGCGAAACCGTGGTTCTGCGAAGTGATCATCACGCGACCGGTCTCGATTTCGAGCACCGGGTGGTTCGCGCCGTGGTGGCCGAACTTCATCTTGACCGTCTTCGCGCCCACCGCGAGGCCCAGGATCTGGTGCCCGAGGCAGATGCCGAAGACCGGCGTGCCGTTCGCGAGGAATTCACGCGTGGCTTCGATGGCGTAGGTGCATGGCTCGGGATCGCCGGGACCGTTCGAGAGGAAGACGCCGTCCGGCGCGAGTTCCATCACCTCCGCGGCCGAAGTCTGCGCCGGCACCACCGTCATGCGGCAGCCGTGGTCGGCGAGCAGCCGCAGGATGTTGCGCTTGATGCCGAAGTCGTAAGCGACGACGTGCAGGCGCTGGCCGGCCCGGCGACGCGGACCCTGCTCCAGCGACCAGTTGGTGCCCTCGTTCCACTGGTAGGCCCGGTCGGTGCAGACGACCTTGGCGAGGTCCATGCCCTTGAGGCCCGGAAAGCGGCGCGCCGCCTCGATCGCGAGATCCGGGCGCAGTGCCGCGTCACCGCTGGCGATGCAGCCGGCCTGGGCGCCCTTCTCGCGCAGGATGCGCGTGAGCTTGCGGGTGTCGATCTCGGCGATGGCGACCGTGTTGCGGCGGCGCAGGAACTCCGGCAGGGATTCGGTGGCGCGCCAACTGGAGTGCAGCAGCGGCAGGTCGCGGATCACGAGGCCGGCGGCGTGCACGAGGTTCGACTCGTGGTCGTCGGGGTTGGTGCCGGTGTTGCCGATGTGCGGGTACGTCAGGGTGACGATCTGCCGGGAATAGGACGGGTCGGTCAGGATTTCCTGGTAGCCCGTCATGGCGGTGTTGAACACCACCTCGCCGGTCGATGTGCCGGCGGCGCCGATGGAGACGCCGCGAAACACGGTGCCGTCCTCTAGAGCCAAGACAGCGGGTGTCGTCACGGGTTACCTCCGGCGCAGCGATCAGTTACTAGCGCGTGCGACCACCGCCGGGGTTGAGCTGGCGCTCACTCCGGTGAAGATTTGTCTCACGGGCTAAGTACGGAATTCTACGCGAGCGTCTCGGGTTGCGCCACGCGCTCTTCCTGCACCTGTCCCGTGCAGCAGGCGAGGCGGAAGAGTCGCTTAGCCGCACGATGTCGTGCGCCCGCTCCGGTCCTCCTTCCGGCGAGCGGAAAGGCAGACACGCTCGCCGGACGGAGAACCGGACCGGGCGCTACACGCCCTCCGGCGACGCTGGGCTTCAGATCCGGCTCGTCCTGCCGAGATCGTGTCTGCCTTTCCGATCTCGGCAGGACGAGCCGGGTCGGACGCCCACGCGCCCTCGACCTGTCGCCTGTCGGAGAGGTGGAGAGCGTCAGAGCCCGAGGACGTCCGCCATCGAGTACAGACCCGGCGGGCGTCCGACGACCCAGCGGGCCGCCACGAGCGCGCCGCGGGCAAAGCCCGAGCGGTCCTGCGCGTGATGCGAGAGTTCGATGGTTTCGCCGGCGCCCGCGAAGATCAGGCGGTGATCGCCGACGATGTCGCCGCCGCGCACCACGCTGAAGCCGATCTTGCCGACCTCGCGGACGCCGGTCTTGCCGTGCCGCACGTACTCCGCGACGGCGTCCAGTTCGACACCCCTGCCCTTCGCCGCAGCCCGTCCGAGCCCAAGCGCCGTGCCACTCGGGGCGTCGACCTTGTTGCGGTGGTGCGCCTCGAAGATCTCGGCGTCGTACTGCTCGGCCTTGAGCGCGCGCGCCGCGAGCTCCGCCAGCCTGAACAGCACGTTGACGCCCAGGCTCATGTTGGGAGCGAGCACGACCGGCAGGCCGCGCGCGATTTCCTCGAGTTCCGCGCGCTGCGCGCCAGAGTGGCCCGTGGTGCCGATCACCATCGGCACGTCGCAGTTCGCGACAGAGCGCTGCATTGCGCACCGAGGCTTCCGCCAGCGTGAAATCGATGGCGACGCTCGCCCCGGCCAGGGCGCGACGCGGGTCGTCGGTGATGGCGACGGCAAGCGGCGCCGAACCCGCGAACGCGCCGGCATCCTGGCCGATCGCATTGTCACCGCGCGCGACCAGCGCGCCGCTCAGGCGCAGGCCGTTCGAATCGCCCGCGATCAGCGGGATGATGCTGCGGCCCATGCGGCCCGAGGCCCCGAGCATCGCGATGCTGATCGAATCGGCCATGGGGTGTTACTCGCCGAGGCTGGTGAAGAAACGCTTCACGCCGTCGACCCAGGATTCCTCGCGCGGATGATGGTGCCGGCTGTCGCCGCGCAGCGAATCGTCGAACTGCAGCAGCAGGTCCTTCTGCTCGCGCGTCAGGTGCACGGGCGTTTCGACCACGACGCGGCAGAACAGGTCGCCGGTGGTGCCGCCGCGCACGGGCTTGATGCCTTTTTCGCGCAGGCGGAACACGCGGCCCGACTGCGTCTCGGCCGGAACCTTGATCGTGACGTCGCCGTCGAGCGTCGGCACCTCGATGCTGCCGCCGAGCGTCGCCGTCTTGAAACTGATCGGCACTTCGCACGAGAGGTGCGCGCCGTCGCGCTCGAAGATCGCGTGATCGCGGACGCGGACTTCGACGTAGAGATCGCCCGACGGACCGCCGTTGCGGCCGGCCTCGCCCTCGCCGCTCAGCCGGATCCGGTCGCCGGTGTCGACACCGGCCGGGACCTTCACCGCCAGCGTCTTCTGCTTGCGCGTGCGCCCCTGGCCGCGGCACTTGCCGCAGGGATCGCTCACGACCTGGCCGCGACCCTGGCAGCGCGGGCAGGTCTGCTGCACGGTGAAGAAACCCTGCTGCATGCGCACCTGGCCCTGGCCGTGGCAGGTCTCGCAGGTGACCGGCTTCGCGCCCTTGGCCGAGCCCGAGCCCTTGCAGTCCTCGCATTCGCCGAGCGTGGCGAAGTCGAGATTGACGGTGTCGCCGAACACGGCCTGCTCGAGGTCGAGTTCGAGTTCGTAGCGCAGGTCCGCGCCGCGGAACACCTGCGAGCGGCCACGACGGCCGCCGCCGAAGATGTCGCCGAACACGTCGCCGAAGATGTCGCCGAACGCGTCGCGCGGATCGAAGCCCTGCCCGCCGCCCGGCCGCCGCGCGAAGCGGCATCGACGCCGGCATGGCCGAACTGGTCGTAGGCCGCGCGCTTCTGCGCGTCGGAGAGGACTTCGTAGGCTTCCTTGGCCTCCTTGAATTTCTCCTCGGTCTCGTGATCGCCGGGATTGCGGTCCGGATGCAGCTTCATCGCCAGCCGACGATAGGCCTTCTTGATCTCGGCCTCCGTCGCAGACCGAGTCAGTTCCAGGACCTGGTAGTAGTCGCGTTTCGCCATCCGCTTCGGCTCGTCGTATCTCAGTCGGTTCAACGCAGAAACGCCGCGGGGTTATGCGCCCCGCGGCGGTCGATTCACAGCGCCGTGCATCATAGCCATACGCGTCACCGCGCGCGGGCCGGATTGCGCCTCAGCCCTTGCGGTCCTTGTCCTTGTCGACCTCTTCGAACTCGGCGTCGAGCACGTCGTCCTTGCCGCCCGGCTGGCCGCCGGCCTGGCCACCGGCGCTGCCGCCAGCGCCCTCGGCACCCGCTTCGGGTCCCGCCTGGCTGGCATACGCCTGCTGCGCGACCTTCGCCGAGGCCTCGGCCAGGGCTTCCGCCTTCTTCTCGATGATGTCCTTGTCGTCGCCTCGCAGCACGGCCTTGAGGTCCGACAGCGGCGGATTCGACGCGGGCGCGATCCTCCGACGAGACCTTGTCGCCGAGGTCCTTCAGCGACTTCTCGGCCGCGTGCACCAGGCCGTCGGCACGGTTGCGCGTCTCGGCCAGCTCGCGGAACTTCTTGTCCTCTTCCGCGTGCGCCTCGGCGTCGCGGACCATCTGCTTGATCTCGTCCTCGGTCAGGCCGCTCGAGGCCTTGATGACGATCTTCTGCTCCTTGCCCGTGGCCTTGTCCTTCGCCTGCACGTTGAGGATGCCGTTGGCGTCGATGTCGAACGTGACCTCGACCTGCGGCATGCCGCGCGGCGCGGGCGGGATGTCCGAGAGGTCGAAGCGGCCGAGCGACTTGTTGTCCTGCGCGCGGTCACGCTCGCCCTGCAGCACGTGAATCGTCACGGCCGTCTGGTTGTCGTCCGCGGTCGAGAACACCTGCGTCGCCTTGGTCGGGATCGTGGTGTTCTTCTCGATCAGCTTGGTCATGACGCCGCCGAGCGTCTCGATGCCGAGCGACAGCGGCGTGACGTCGAGCAGCAGCACGTCCTTGACCTCGCCGGTCAGCACGCCGCCCTGCACGGCCGCACCCACGGCCACGGCTTCGTCCGGGTTGACGTCCTTGCGCGGCTCCTTGCCGAAGAAGTCCTTCACGTACTTCTGCACCAGCGGCATGCGGGTCTGGCCGCCGACGAGGATCACCTCGGCGACGTCGTTGATCGACAGGCCCGCGTCCTTGAGCGCGATCCGGCACGGCTCGATCGTCTTCTGGACGAGTTCCTCGACCAGCGACTCGAGCTTGGCGCGCGTCAGCTTCATCGCCAGGTGCTTCGGACCCGAGGCGTCGGCCGTGATGTACGGCAGGTTCACTTCGGTCTGCTGGCTCGACGACAGCTCGATCTTGGCCTTCTCGGCCGCTTCCTTCAGGCGCTGCATCGCGAGCGGGTCGCGGCGCACGTCGACGCCGCTTTCCTTCTGGAACTCGTCCGCGAGGTAGTCGATGATGCGCTTGTCGAAGTCTTCGCCGCCGAGGAACGTGTCGCCGTTGGTCGCCAGCACTTCGAACTGGCGCTCGCCGTCGACGTCGGCGAACTCGATGATCGAGACGTCGAAGGTGCCGCCGCCGAGGTCGTACACGGCGATCTTGCGGTCACCGCCCGACTTGTCGAGGCCGTAGGCCAGCGCGGCCGCCGTCGGCTCGTTGATGATGCGCTTGACGTTGAGGCCCGCGATGCGGCCGGCGTCCTTGGTCGCCTGGCGCTGCGAGTCGTTGAAGTAGGCCGGCACCGTGATCACGGCTTCCGTGACCGGCTCGCCGAGGTAGTCCTCGGCCGTCTTCTTCATCTTCATGAGCACGCGCGCCGAGATCTCCGGCGGCGCCATCTTCTTGCCGTGCACTTCGACCCAGGCGTCGCCGTTGTCGGCCTTGACGATGTGGTACGGCACCATGCCGACGTCCTTCTGCACGACCGAGTCTTCGTACTTGCGGCCGATCAGGCGCTTGATCGCGTACAGGGTGTTCTGGGGGTTGGTGACGGCCTGGCGCTTGGCCGACTGGCCGACCAGGACCTCGTCGTCCTTGGTGAAGGCGACGATGGACGGCGTGGTGCGGTCACCCTCGCTGTTCTCGATCACGCGGGGCTTGCCGCCTTCCATGATCGCGACGCAGGAGTTGGTGGTGCCGAGGTCGATGCCGATGACTTTTGCCATGGTGGTGCAAGCTCCGAGGGAAGGCGTGAAATGTCGTTGCCGGCTAGTTGGGGGTCGATCGGCCGGGATTCAAGATCGGGAGGCGTTAGTTGGCCGGATCCGGCTGCGGGCGATGACGACCCGGGCCGGCCGCAGCAGCCGCCCGTTCAGCGTAAAGCCCTTCTGGACGACCGCCAGGACGCTGCCGACCGGGTGGTCGGCCGTGGGCTGGGCCATGATCGCCTCGTGGAATTCGGGGTTGAAGGTCTGGCCGACGGGGTCCACGACGGCGATGCCGGCCTTCTCGAAGGCCTTGTCGATCATGCGCAGGGTGGCCTGCGAGCCCTCGACGAACTTGGCGGCCTCGGGGGCCGCACCGGCCGCCGCAAGCCCGAGTTCGAGGGTGTCGCGGACCTCGATCATGTCGGCGGCGAAGCGCTCGACCGCGAACCGGTGCGCCGACTCGACGTCGCGCTGGGCCCGCTTGCGCACGTTTTCCATCTCGGCCAGGGCCCGCAGCTGGGCCTCGCGGGCCTCCTGCAACTGCGCCTGGGCGGCCGCGAGTTCGGCCTCGCGCCGGCCTGCCGGTGTCCAGGGCGTCCTGCCCGGGGGCCTGGGCCACCGGATCGTGCTCGGGGTTCGTGCTCATTTGACCTGCCTGCAAGCAATGGACGCCCTGCCTCGGACCCATGCAAGGGGTCCCTGGCACGGCTACTGGCCCGCTAGATCGGGCCTAGCGGCGGGAATTCAAGGCGGAGCCCAGCAATCGGGCCGTGATGTCGACGATCGGGATGACCCGGTCGTAGGCCATGCGGGTCGGGCCGATGACGCCCAGCACGCCGACGGTCTCGTTGTCGAGGGCATAGGGGGCCGTGACGAGGCTGCAGTTGTCGAGGATCTGGTAGCCCGATTCCTGGCCGATGAAGATCTGGACGCCCTCGGCGCCGAGGCTCTGGTCGAGCAGGTGCAGGATGTCGCGCTTCGACGTGAAGGCATCGAACAGCCGGCGCAGCTTCTCGACGTTCGACAGCTCGGCGAACTCCATCAGGTTGGTCTCGCCTGCCATCACGTACTCGGGCCCGCCCTGGCGGTTGCCCTCGCCCACCACCTGCTGGGCCACGTGGATCGCGTCGCGCATCAGCTGGTTCAGCGTTTCGCCGGCCTGGGTGAGCTCGGCCACGATGTCCAGCCGGATCTGGCTGAGTTCCTTGCCGCCGAACTGCTGGTTGAGGAAGTTCGCGGCGCGACGCAGTTCCTCGGCCGAGTAATAGCGCTCGAGGTGCACGATGCGGTTCTGCACGTCGCGGCCGTTGATCACCATCACCACCAGCACGCGGTTCTCGGAGAGCGGCAGGAATTCGATCTGGCTCAGCGACTGGTGCGGCTGGCGCGGGATCGTCACGACGCCGGCCAGGTGGGTCAGCGACGACAGCATCTGCGAGGCGACGGCGACGAGCGCCTTGGGATCGCGATCCTCTTCCTGCTCGAGCCGCTGGTTCAGCTCGCTGAGCATCTGGGCGTCGTCCGGCCGCTGCCGCTGGCGCAGCAGCGTGTCGACGAAAAAGCGGTAGCCCTTGTCGGTCGGCACGCGACCGGCCGAGGTGTGCGGCGAGGTGACGAAGCCGTATTCCTCGAGGTCCGCCATGACGTTGCGGACCGTGGCCGCACTCAGGTTGAGGCCCGGAATCGCGCGACAGGGTGCGCGAACCGACCGGCTGGCCTTCGCGGATGTAGCTCTCGACCAGCACCCGCAGCAGGTGCTGGGCGCGATCGGTCAGTGGATCGTCGGGTATTTCACTCATGGGCACGTGCAAACCTAGCGTGGACTTTTTCGGCAAGTCAAGCAACGCATTTGCACCCTGAAGCCCCAGGAATCGCGCTGGCCGGTGCGCTCGGCCCCATGCTAAAAGGCAGGCCACCCATGGATACACGCCCACCCGGCAGAACCTGTGTCGCCCTCGCCGGCCGAGCGGCCGATCCGCGCGTCGGCGAGGCGATGCGCACGCTCGCGCACCACGTGCTCGGCAAAGGCTACAGCGTGCGCGTCGTCGCGGACGAAGCGCTGGCGCTGGCAGGCGACGGCGTCGACACGGTGCTCGAGCCCGACCTGGCCCGCGACGCCGACCTGATCGTCGCGGTCGGCGGCGACGGCACCATGCTGCACGCCGCGCGCATGGCCGCGATGGCCGACGTCCCGGTGCTCGGCATCAACCGCGGCAGGCTCGGGTTCCTGGCCGACGTCGGTCCGGAGCAGATGCTGCAGAGCGTCGACGATGCGCTCGGCGGCCGCTGCCGGGCCGAGCGACGCATGCTGCTGGCGGCGCACATCCTGGCCGACGGCAAACCCATCGATGCGCTGGCGCTGAACGACGTCGTCGTCGCCAAGCGCGAGACGGGACGCATGGTCGACGTGCGCACCTGGGTCAACGGCGCCTACGTCAACACGCACGTCGGCGACGGCTTCATCATCGCCACGCCGACGGGTTCGACGGCCTACGCGCTGTCCTGCGGCGGCCCGATCGTGCATCCGAGCCTCGACGCCGTCGTGCTGGTGCCGGTGTGCCCGCATACGCTGTCGGACCGGCCGATCGTGGTGCCGGCCGGCAGCGTCGTCGAAATCGAACTCGCCGACCGCTTCGAATCGCGCGCGCAGGTCGTCTGCGACGGCATCGTGCTGTGCGATCTCGACCCGGGCGTGCGCCTGCGGATCGAGCGCGCCCACGTCAACGCGACGCTGCTGCACCCGCCGGGCCACGACTATTACCGCATCCTGCGCTCCAAGCTGCACTGGGGTCGCGGCACGCGCGAGGGGCAGCCGCCCGGCGCCTGACCCGCGGGCACACCCGAATGCTGACGCACCTGCAGATTCGCGACTTCGCCATCGTCGAGGCGGTCGAACTCGAGTTCGACCGCGGCTTCACCGTGCTCACGGGCGAAACCGGCGCCGGCAAGTCGATCCTGGTCGACGCGCTGCTGCTGGCCGTCGGCGGTCGCGCGGACAGCGGGTCGGTGCGGCACGGCGCGGAGCGGGCCGAGGTCAGCGCGACGTTCGCGCTGGCCGGCAACGCGGCCGCGCTGGCCTGGCTCGATGAACAGTCGATCGAGCACG
This sequence comes from uncultured Gammaproteobacteria bacterium, assembly GCA_963827615.1. Lineage (GTDB taxonomy): Bacteria > Pseudomonadota > Gammaproteobacteria > Steroidobacterales > Steroidobacteraceae > RPQJ01. Next base: position 29,275 of record CAWHCA010000019.1, read on the forward strand.
ACGGCGAGTGCCAGCTGCGACGAGTCGTCGGCGCCGATGGCCGCGGCCGCGCCTACCTGAACGGCCAGACGGTGCCGGTGCAGTCGCTGCGCGCACTCGGCGAATTGCTGGTCGACGTGCACGGCCAGCTCGAGTTCCAGTCGCTGTCGCGCCGCGGTTACCAGCGCGAGACGCTCGACGGCAGCGGCCAGCTGGCCGCGCAGAACGCAGCCGTGCGCTCGGCGCATGCGGCCTGGCAGGCGCTCGACGAACAGCGCGCCTCCTTCGAGCAGCGTGCGCGCGACCGCGAATCGCGGCTCGACCTGCTGCGTCATTTCGTCACCGAACTGCAGGCGCTCGATCCCAAGCCGGGCGAAGCCGAAGCGGTGATCGAGGAACGCAAGCGCATCGCCAGCCTCGGCCGCCTGGCCGAAGGCACCGCACAGGTCGAGGCCCTGCTGGCCGGCGACGACGGCGGCGTCACGTCGGCCCTGGCGCGTTCGCAGAGTGTGCTGCGGCAGCTCGTCGGCCTCGATGCCGCGCTCGAGCCGGCGGCCGCGCAACTCGAGGAGGCAACGATTGCCGCGCGCGAGGCGCTGTCGAGCCTGCGTCATTACGCCGACGCGCTCGATGCCGATCCGGCGCGGCAGGAATGGATCGAGGCGCGACTGGCGGCGCTCGAAGCCGTCGCGCGCAAGCACCGCGTCGAAACGCGCGAGTTGCCGGCCCTGCGCGAGACGCTCGCAGCGGAACTCGCTGAGCTCGAAGCCGGTGCGGTCAGCGAATCGGAACTGCAGCAGCGGCTCGCGGCAGCGCGCGAACGTTACGTGAGCGCAGCGAAAGTCCTCACCAAGGCGCGACGACAGTCGGCGGCTGCGCTGGATCGGCAAGGTCACGGAATTGATGCAGGCGCTCGGCATGCCGGGCGGCGTTTTCGCCACCCGCGTCGAACCGCAGGATCCGCCGGTGTTCTCGGCGCACGGCAACGACGAAATCGAGTTCCTGGTCAGCGCCAACCCGGGGCAGCCGCCGCGGCCGCTGGCAAAGGTCGCCTCGGGCGGCGAGCTCTCGCGGATCAGCCTCGCCCTGCAGGTGGCGGCGGTCGAAGCCGCTCACCTGCCCTGCCTGGTGTTCGACGAGGTCGATGCCGGTGTGGGTGGCGCCGTGGCCGAAATGGTCGGGCGTCAGTTGCACGCACTGGCCGCCAAGGGCCAGGTGCTGTGCGTGACGCACCTGCCGCAGGTCGCGTCGCAGTCCGATCACCAGCTGCGCGTGTCCAAGCACGTCACGGACGGCAAGACGCGCACGCGGATCGAAGTGCTGGATGAAGCGGCCCGGATCGAAGAACTGGCCCGCATGCTCGGTGGCACGACGATCACCGACCGCACGCGCGAGCATGCGCGCGAAATGCTGGCGTCGGCGCGCCAGGCCGGCGCCCCGCCCAAGGCCGGCTCCCCGCCGAAGGGAGGACGCGCTAAGGGCGCTTCGGGCGGTGCGGACAAGCCTCGCGCACGCAGTGGCCGTGCAGGGTGAGCGAGTGATCGGTGATCTCGAAACCGAGACGCTCGGCGATCGCGCGCTGCCGCTCCTCGATGTCTTCGTCTGAGAACTCTTCGACGTGACCGCAGTCTATGCACACGATGTGATCGTGATGCATGCCCTCGTTGAGTTCGAACACCGCCGTGCCGCCCTCGAAATGATGGCGCGTCACCAGGCCGGCGGACTCGAATTGAGTCAGCACCCGGTAGACCGTGGCGAGCCCGATGTCCTCGTTGAGTTCGAGCAGGCGCCGGTAGACGTCCTCCGCGCTCATGTGACGCACGGTCGCACTGGCGAGGATCTCGAGAATCTTCAGGCGCGGCGCGGTGATCTTGAGGCCGGCGCGACGCAGTTGCGAAGGTTCCACGGATTTGTTCCTTGCGGGCCGAGTGCCGCGCCGAAGCGCGGTTGGGTTATGATCGCGCCGCATTATCTCCGGGCCGGCCCGGTAACTCCAGACAGCAGAAGCCACCACGCATGAGCGCGTTTTCCCGAGCCGCCCTTTCCCTGATCCTGGTCCTGGGCGTCTCTGCTCGGTTCGGCCGGATGCGTCTACCGGCCGAACATCCAGCAGGGCAACCTGCTCAAGACGGAAGACGTCGACCAGGTCACCGTCGGGATGACCCGCAGCCAGGTCCGCTACCTGCTCGGCACGCCGATGCTCGCCGACCCGTTCGATCCGCAACGCTGGGACTACATCTACACGCTGCGGCGCGGGCGCGACAAGAACTGGGACCGCGCGCATTTCATCGTGCGTTTCGAAGGCGACAAGGTCAGCCGCATCGAGAAGCCCGACCTGGCCGGACAGATGCCGCTCGACGCACAGCAACCAAAGGCGCAAGCACCGGCCCAGCCGGAAGCCGCCGCCCCTGCACCGCCACCGGCCCCTGCGGTCGAGCCGGCTGCGCCGAAGCCGGACGGCACGGCCAACTGATTCCGCCGGGTCGCGCTGCGCGGCGCGCCGTCATCCATTCAGCGTTTGCGACCCTGGCGCGCCGTGCTTGCCGCGCGTTCGCGCCGTTGCACGCGGGGATCGACACGGAGCGGCCGATAGATTTCGACCCGGTCCCGGTCACGCAACGGGCGGTCCGGCGCGCAAACCGTCCCATGGATCCCGAGCACGAGTGGCCGGTCGCGCAGTTCAGGAAATTCGTCCAGCAGGCCCGAGTGCTCGACGGCCGCCTGTGCCGTGAGCCCCGCCTCGGGCAGCGCCAGCGTCACGACCCGTTGCCGGTCGGGCAGCGCATACACGACCTCGACCTTCGACACACCCTCGCCCACGGTTACGACGACGCGCCGTGGACTTTCCTGGCGCGTGCCACGAACGCGTCGATCAGTTCGCCGACACTCTGCTCGAAGGCGCGGCCGAACAGCATCGACGCCACCGGATTCGCAAATTCGAACTTCATGTCCAGCACGATCCTGGTGCCGGACGTGCCGATGGCCGTGAACGTCCACAGGCCGTTCAATTGCTTGAATGGGCCGTTCACGAGTTCGAGCGACATCCAGTCGGGCCGCTGCATCACGTTGCGCGTGGTGAAGCTCTGGCGGATGCCCGCGCGCTCCATGACCAGGCTGGCCTGCAGGTCGCGCTCGTTCTTTTCGTGCACTTCGGCGCCCGCCACCCACGGCAGGAACTCGCGATAACGCTCGACGTCGACCACCAGGTCGAACATCTGCTCGGGCGTGAAGGTGACGAGCGCGGTGCGCTTGATTTCGCGGATGGACATGGTCGATTTCGGTCCGGACGCGCGCAGTGTAAGCGGGGCAGCTAGAATGCGCGACCCGCACCCAAGTATCGCCATGACCACCCCGCGCAAGGACAAGGACCGCAAGTCCGACGAAAACCCGACCATCGCGCAGAACAAGCGCGCGCGGTACGAGTATTTCATCGAGGAAAAACTCGAGGCCGGGCTCGCGCTGCAGGGCTGGGAGGTGAAGAGCCTCCGCGCCGGCAAGGCCCAGATCACGGAAGGCTACGTGATCATCAAGAACGGCGAGGCTTTCCTGATCGGCGCGCACATCACGCCGCTGCGCACGGTGTCGACGCACATCGTGGCGGACCCGACTCGCACGCGAAAACTGCTGCTGAACCGCCGGGAACTGGACAGCCTGGTCGGCGCGGTCGAGCGCAAGGGCCACACCATCGTGCCGCTCGAGCTGTACTGGAGCCAGGGCAAGGTGAAGCTCGAGATCGGCGTGGCCAAGGGCAAGCAGGCCCACGACAAGCGCGATACCGAGAAGGACCGCGACTGGCAGCGGGAGAAGTCGCGCCTGCTCCGCGAGAGGGGCTAGGGGTAGGGGTTAGGGGTTAGTCGGAGGTGCAGCTGCGCCGTCGAGTTCGGCTGCACCTCCGACTAACCCCTAACCCCTTCCAACCCCTTCCCCCTTGTGTTCCTGCGCATTGGCCCTACACTGGGGGTGTTCACGGGGGCGACCGGTTTCGACGTGGGTCGCGAAACTCCATGTGCATGCCGAGGTGCAAGATACCTCGTTAAACTACTTGCAAACTATTAGTTGCCAACGACGACAACTACGCTCTAGCGGCTTAATCCCGCTTAACCCCCGACTGGCGTGTGCTTGTGCATCCAGACCCGGGGGACGCGCTCACAAGCTCGCGTGTCCAGTGTGCTGAGGGCTGGCTCGCTAAAACGTTCCTGAGCTGGTCGGTCATCTTCCCTGCCGCTTGGGTAGTGAACGACGAGAATCAAAAAGACGGCTAAGCATGTAGGTCCTGGAATGTAGGGCTTGCGGACGCGGGTTCGATTCCCGCCGCCTCCACCATCCCCCTGGGCAAAAGGCTCTCGAAAGAGAGCCTTTTTCTTTGGTGCTTCCACTTTGGCTGCAGCCTCGCCCCCGCTCCTGGCGATTTGGCAGGCCGCGCACGCCGTCCGACCAGCGCTCAACCCACCGGCCGCTGGCTGTAGAGCCGATCGAACATCCGCTCGAGCCGCAAGTTCACGCCGCGCGCCTGGTCCACGACTTCCTTCGCCCAGTCGAAGTATTTCTGTCGACGGCTCAGCGACCAGCCGGCCGGCGGGCTCGCGAGGATGTCCCGCAGGTTGCAGATCTTGTCGGCCAGCTTGACCTGCCGCGCGCGTTCACTGGCGCGACCGGCCTTGGCGACCTGCAGGCGCTTGCGCGCCATCGTGCCGAGGAATTTGGTGTCGGTCAGCTCGACCACGGTGTCGGCGACGTCCTCACCGAAGAGCCCGCGCAATTCATCGTACGTCGTTTCCGTATCCTCGATCGTGTCGTGCAGCAACGCAGCGGCGATCACTTTCGGGTCGCGCACGCCGCCGTCGGTGTGCAGCACCTCGGCGAGGGAAATCGGGTGGTTGATGTACGGCGTCGCACGCACGTCCTTGCGCCGCTGATCTTTGTGCTTGTGCGCTGCGAACTGCACCGCGCGCAGCACCAGCCCCAACTCGTCCTTCGGGCTGCTGGCATCAGCCCTCCTTCTTCAAGTCAACGTCTACTTGAAGGCGAAGTGATCCTTGTCGACCTGCATGACCGACGAGGTGGGCGCCAGGGCACCCGACCGGTGGGCGTCGGCGCGCGGCAGGATGCGCTCAAAGTAGAACGTCGCGGTCTGGACCTTCGCACGGTAGAAATCCGCGGACTCTTTGCCCTGGCCAGTGGCAGACAACTCAGCGGCCCTGGCCGCTTGCAGCGCCCAGAAATACGCCATCATCACGTAGCCCGAATACATCAGGTAGTCGAAGCTGGCGGAACCCACCAGCTCGCGGTCCTTGCGTGCGCGCAGCATGATTCGCGTCGTGAGCAGGTTCCACTGAATCGCCCGCAAGGCCAGTGTCCGGGCCATCTTTCCGACGCCGCCTGTGGCCAACAGGTGCTTCCTCGAAAAGCCCCACATGGTCGCAGTGAAGTCGCGTACGCATTGCCCCTTGGTGCCCAGCAGCACCTTGCGCCCAAGCAGGTCCAGGGCCTGGATGCCGGTGGTGCCTTCGTACAGCGTCGCAATGCGCGCGTCGCGCGCGATTTGCTCCATGCCATTCTCGGGGATGTAGCCGTGGCCGCCAAACACCTGCATCCCGAGGTTGGCGGCTTCGAGTCCCAATTCGGTCAGGAAGCCTTTGAGAATCGGCGTGTAGAAGCCGAGCGAATTCTCCAGCTCGTCATACCTGGCGGATTCGCGCTCCGTGGCCGCGTTGAGCACCTGGTCGGCCAACTGTGCCGCGCTGTAGATCATGGCGCGGCCGCCTTCGGCGATGGCCTTTTGCGTCAGCAGCATCCGGCGCACGTCGGGATGCCAGATCAGCGCGTCGGCCGCTGCGTCGGGTTCTTTCTTGCCGGACAGGGCGCGCATCGAGCGGCGCTCCTGGGCATAGGGCAACGCGCATTGAAACGACGCCTCGGCGTGCGCGACACCTTGGATCGCGGTGCCGATGCGGGCCGTGTTCATGAAGGTGAACATGGCTTCCAGGCCCTTGTTCGGCTCGCCGATCATGCTGGCCGCGGCGGCTTCGAAGTGCAGCACGGCCGTCGCCGAGGCGCGAATGCCCATCTTGTGTTCGATGGAGCCGCAGCGGACGGTGTTGCGTTCGCCGAGCGACCCGTCGGCATTGACGTTCACCTTGGGCACGATGAACAGCGAAATGCCGCGCGTGCCCGCCGGCGCACCGGGAAGACGGGCGAGGACGATGTGGATGATGTTCTCGGCGAGGTCGTGCTCGCCGGACGAGATGAAAACCTTCGTCCCCGTGACCCTGAAGCTGCCGTCGGACTGCGGCTCCGCGCCGGTCCTGATCTGGCCCAGGTCGGTGCCACAATGCGCTTCGGTGAGACACATGGTGCCGGTCCAATGGCCGCTCACCAGCGCTGGCAGGTACTGTGCCTTCTGCGTCTCCGTGCCGTATTGCAGCAGGGTGTTGATGCAACCGATGCTCAAGCCCGGATACATGCTGAACGACCAGTTCGCGGTCCCCATCATCTCGGACTTGAAGACGCTGACCGACGCCGGCAGTCCCTGGCCTCCGTATTCCGCTCGGGAACGAGAGTCCCTGCCAGCCGCCCGCCACGAATTGCGCGTAGGCCTCCTTGAAGCCGGCGGGCGTGGCGACGCCACCGTCCCTGAAGTGGCAGCCTTCACGGTCACCCGACCTGTCCAACGGAGCCAGGATATCCTCGGAAAGCTCGGCCGCACCTTCGAGGATGGCATCGACGATGTCGGGGGTGGCCTCGGCGCCGTTCGGAAGCCGTGCATAGTGAGCGGGGTAGTCGAAGACCTCGTTCATCTGGAAGCGCATGTCGCGCAACGGCGCTTTATAGGGTGTCATGGACGCAAGACTTCATTGCACTGTTGAGCCCATTGGATCACCAATGAAATCGGCCCGCCCTACGCACTTCCGGCAGCCCACGATGAATAGCCGTCCTGTAATCGCCCGCAGCACGCTCCCCCACGGCCGTGTCGCGCGATGGCTTGTCGCAGGGATCGTGGGCGCCCTGGCCGCCTGCTCGAGCGCTCCGTTTCAGCCGTCGACGCGCCCACCGGCAGCGTGACCCGCGAGGGCGCGCGCTGGGTCCCGGCAGCGTGGCAGGACTTGCCGGGCTGGAACGCGGACACGGCGCATGCGGCATGGCCGGCACTGCTGCAGAGTTGCCAACGCTCGACGCCATCCTGGACCACGCTCTGCGCCAACGCACAGCGGGAGCAGCCCGCGAACGACGCCGAGATGCGCGCCTGGCTGATGCGCCACCTGCAGCCCTATCGGGTCGAGTCGCTGGACGGCGGTGCGGCCGGTCTCATGACCGGCTACTTCGAACCGCTGGTCGACGCGCGGCGGCGGCCGGATGGGCAGTATCGCGTGGCGCTCTACGCGCCGCCGGCCGACCTGAGCACGCGACGCCCGTACTGGACGCGCGAGCAGTTGCAGACCCTGCCGCAGGCGCAGGCTGCACTGCGCGGCCGCGAAATCGCCTACGTCGCCAACCCGCTCGACGCGCTGATGCTGCAGATACAGGGGTCGGGTCGGTTGCGCGTCATGGAACCGGACGGGCGGGTCCGTACGATTCGTCTCGCCTACGCCGGGAACAACGATCAACCCTACCGCTCTGTCGGACGCTGGCTGATCGACCAGGGCGAACTGCAGGCAGGCCAGGCAACGTGGCCGCGATCAGGGACTGGGCGCAGCACAACCCGGGCCGCATCGACGAACTGCTGTGGGCCAACCCGCGATACGTGTTCTTCCGCGAGGAGCCGCTGCTCGATCCCGCGCTCGGTCCGCGCGGCGCGCAGGGCGTGCCGCTCACGCCCGCGCGCTCGATCGCCGTGGATCCGAAAAGCGTGCCCTATGGCACGCCGGTCTGGATCGACACGACCGAGCCGCTGTCGAACGCGCCGCTGCGTCGACTGGTGCTGGCGCAGGACACGGGCAGCGCGATTGTCGGCGCGGTTCGCGCCGACTACTTCTGGGGCTGGGACGGCGATGCCGCCGAGCAGGCCGGCCGCATGCGCCAACCGTTGCGCATGTGGGTGCTGTGGCCGCGCGGCGCGCGTTGAGTGACGCGGGCCCCGGGTCAGGCCGCGTTCGTGCCTGCCATCGAGCCTGGCGCGCGGCGGCGACGACTTCGACCGGCGTGCCGTTCAGCACCGCCGTGCCCGTGAGCGCGTCGATGCGGCGGTCGTCGATCAGGTCGTTGATGCTCACGCCCGCGTGGGCGCTCGCGACGCCCAGCCGCACGCCGGCGCGACCGTGCCCCCAGCCGTGCGGCAGGCTCACCACGCCCGGCTGGATGTCCGGCGTGATCTCCACGGCCACCTCGACCGCGCCCACGCGCGACGTGACGCGCGCGATCGCGCCGTCGGCCAGGCCGCGCGCGGCCGCGTCGTCCGGGTGCAGCATGCAGCGTGCAGCGCGGCTTGCCCTTCACCAGGCGCTGGCTGTTGTGCAGCCAGGAGTTGTTGCTGCGCACGTGGCGCCGGCCGATCAATGACAGCGACGGCACGGGTTCGCCGAGCGCCGCCGCGGCGCGGCCGAGATCGGCCACGAACATCGCCGGCGCCAGGTCGATGCGTCGGTTGGGCGTCGCGATCCGACGCGGAAACGCCGGCTCGAGCGGACCGAGGTCGACGCCGTTCGGCGCGTCGAGCAGGCGTTGCACGGTCAGGCCCACTGGACGGCGATCGGGCGCCAGCATCAGCCGGCGCAAGGCGCCGAAGCCCGGCAGCGCGCCGAGCAGCTTCATTTTCCCGGCATACGGCACGCCGTAGCGCCCCGTCTTGAGCATCCAGTCGAGCGTGCCGTCGGGTCCGAGGCGCCGCGACAACGCGTCCTTCACTTGCAGCGACACGCGCCCCGACAGGGAACCCGGCGGCTTGCGCACGCGCCGCGCAATCTGCGCCGAGGATCTCGTGGTCGTGCAGCGCGCCCGCGGGCTTCGCGAACAGCGGCGGCGAATACTTGGCGACGTTGCGCACCGCGAAACCACTCAGCGCGATGTCGTAGTGGCTGCGCTCGAGCGGACTCGTCGGCGGCAGGATCAGGTGCGCATGCCGCGACGATTCGTTCAGGTACAGGTCGATCGACACCATGAACTCGAGCTGCTCGAGCGCGGCGTCGAGCTGCCCGCCGTTCGGCGTCGACAGCACCGGGTTGCCCGCGAACGTGAACAGCGCGCGCACCTGGCCGGCGCCGGGCGTCGTGATCTCTTCGGCCAGGGCCGCGACGGGCAACTCGTTCGAGAATTCCGGCAGCTCGCGCACGCGCGAGTGGAACTTGCCGTAGTGCCCGCGCGAGCCGTAGGCACGCGTCAGGTCGACGGCCGGCTCGGCGAACATCATGCCGCCTTCGCGATCGAGGTGCCCGGTGACCGCGTTGAGGCAATAGATGAGCCACAGCGTGAGGCCGCCGAATTCCTGCGTGCAGGCGCCGACGCGGCCGTAGACGAGCGCTCGCGGCTCGGTCATCAGGTCGTGGGCGAGCGCGACGATGCGCGAATGCGGCAGGCTCGTGCGGGCCGCCAGCACCTGCGGATCGAACCCGAGCACGGCCTGGCGCAGGGCGTCGACGCCGTCGACGTGCGGCGCCAGGTGCGCGAGGTCGACGCGGCCCCTGGGTGAACACTTCGTGCAGCAGCGCGAGCAACAGGTAGACGTCGGTGCCGGGCCGGATGCCGAAGTACTCGTCCGCGATGGCCGCCGATTCGGTGCGCCGCGGATCGACGACGACGAAGCGCCCGCCGCGCGCATGCAGCGCGTCGATGCGCTTCTCGAAGCCGGGCGCACCCATGATCGAGCCCGCCGATGCCACCGGGTTGCCGCCGATGCAGACGAACAGCTGCGTGCGATCGACGTCCGGCACCGGCATCAGGAACTGGTGCCCGAACATCGCCCACGACGCCACCATGTGCGGCAACTGGTCGACGCTGGTGGCGGAGTACAGGTTCTTCGTGCGCAGCGCGCGGATGAAGTCGCCGATGCCGAGCATCGCGCCCGAGGTTGTGCACCGTCGGGTTGCCGGCGTAGATCGCGACGGCGTCGTTGCCGTGGCGCGCGCGGATGTCGGCGATGCGCGCCTCGATCTCGTCGAACGCCGCGGCCCAGGAGATTTCCTCCCAGCCGTGCCGCGTGCGCCGCAACGGCGCGCGCAGCCGGTCCGGGTCTTCGTGCAGGTCCTTGAGCGCGACGGCCTTCGGGCAGATGTGGCCGCGACTCAGGACGTCGTCGCGATTCGGCTTGATCGACAGCACCTCGCCGTCGCGGTGCTCGATCACGATGCCGCACATCGCCTCGCAGAGGCAGCAGGTCCGGTGATGCAATCCGTCGCTGGTCATCGGCTGCCCCCCTGCATTCAACTGGCGATCAGGTCGTGCGACGCCTCACCAGGCCAAGCCCGGCGAACAGCAGCAGGACGGCGAACCCGGCCGAGCCGCCGCCGCTGTTGTTGTTCTTCTTCTGGCCGCAGCTCGGTTGCCCGTGACGGTGTCGCCCGCGAGGCTGTAGCGAAAGACCGTGCCGTAACTGCAGTTGCCGGTACTGGTGGCTGCGCCGACGAACACGCCGGGCGCGGTCTCGAGCAGCCTGGTCGAAGGCAACGAGCCGTTCTTGCCGTCGAAGCTGTAGAGCCGCGCAGAAGTTGGTGCCGGCCCGGTCGATCGAGAAGATCGTGCCGAGCGTGGTCGTGGTGCCCGTCGGCATTGACGCCACCGTTCGATGTCACGCCGTACAGCTTGCCGCTGCTGGCCACCATCAACTCAGCGACCGGGCGCGCGCCATCGGCGCCGGTGAAGGTATGGAGGACGGTGAACGTCGAACCATCGGGCGGGATCGCGAAGAGCACGCCGTTGCCGTCGGTGCCACCCTGCGCGGTCGTGCCGTAGAAGTAGCCATCGCCACCGTCGACCAGGCCGCCGATCGGTGTCGCGCCTGCCGCGTTCTCGAGCAGGCCCGTCGTGGTGTCGGTCGTGGTGGCGCTGAAGTGATGCAGGACCTGGAACCCGGTGCCATCGAACGCAATGCGGAACACGACGCCGCGACCGTTGGTGCCGCCCAGCGAGGTCGTGCCGTAGAAGAAGTTGTCGGCGCCCGCCACCAGCGGACCCGTCGGCGAGGCGCCGTCGACCGTCACCGTGAGGCCGGAGCGGTGGTCGAGGTGATCGCGGCAAAGCTGTGCAGCAGCTTGAAATCGGTGCCGTCGCGCGAAATCTTGAAGACCGTGCCGGTGCCGTTCGGGCCGCCCGCGCGCGCCGCGCCGTACAGGTAGCCGTCCGCGCCCTCGACGAGTTCCGCCTCCGGGTAGGCACCGTTGGCGTTGATCGGACTCAGGTCCTGGTTGGTGCCCGTGGACGCGGCAAACCGATGGATGATCTCGAAACCGGTGCCGTCCGCCGCGATCTTGAAGATCGTGCCGGTGCCGTTGATCTGACTGGCCTGGCCGAACTTGGTCGTGCCGTACAGCAGGCCGTCGCTGGCCAGCACCAGGCCGCCGGCCGGCGAAACCGCATCGTCCGCCTTCAGTTGATACAGCGTACTGACGTCGGAGCCGTCGACCGTGGCGCGGTAGATGACGCCGCCGGTGATCGACGTGGCCGGACTCGCGACGCCGTACAGCGCGCCGTCCGCGCCCTTCACGAGGTTGCCGACGGGGTTCGACAGGCTGAAAGCGACGATCGTCGAAACGGCGGGGGTGGTCTGGGCATGACCGGCAACGGCAAAAAGGCCCAGCGCGACGAGCGCCAATGCGGAACGGATACGGGACATCGGATCGGTGACTCCGGAACCCGGCGGACGGCCGGGTAAGCTGACTGGTCGTGAATTGTGCCGCACTTCGCCCTCTCCCGCCAAAGTGGGAGAATGCGCGCCCCTCCTGTGACAGCCCGCCCTTGATCCAGTTCCGGCAACTGACCCTGACCCGCGGCGTACGCCGGCTGATCGAGGACGCCTCGCTGCAGATCCACGCCGGCTGGCGGGTCGGCGTCGTCGGCGCCAACGGCAGCGGCAAGTCGAGCCTGTTTGCGCTGCTGCGCGGCGAAATGCAGAGCGAAGCCGGCGATTGCGAGGTGCCGCGCGACTGGCGCGTCGCGTCCGTGGCGCAGGAAACGCCACCCTTGCCGCAGCCGGCGATCGAGTTCGTGCTCGACGGCGACGAGGAACTGCGGCGCGTCGAGCGCGCGATCGCCGCCGCCGATGCCGCGCACGATGGCCGTGCGCTCGCGGAACTGCACGCCCGGCTCGAAGCGATCGACGGCTACAGCGCCAGGGCGCGCGCGGCCGCCCTGCTCGCGGGCCTCGGCTTCGAGACGGCGGACCTCGAGCGCCCGGTCGCCGATTTCTCCGGCGGCTGGCGCATGCGGCTGAACCTGGCGCAGGCGCTGGTGAGCCGGGCCGACCTGATGCTGCTCGACGAACCCACCAACCACCTCGACCTCGACGCCGTGGTCTGGCTGGAGCGCTGGCTCGCGGGCTACCGCGGCACGCTGCTGCTGGTCTCGCACGACCGCGACTTCCTCGACGGCACCGTCACCCACGTCGCGCACCTCGAGCGCGGCGTGCTCACGCTCTACACGGGCAACTACACCGCGTTCGAGACGCAGCGCGCCGCGCGTCTCGCCGTGCAGCAGGCGATGTACGAGAAGCAGCAGCGCGAGATCGCGCACATGACGAGCTTCGTCGAGCGGTTCCGCGCCAAGGCGAGCAAGGCGCGCCAGGCGCAGAGCCGGCTCAAGGCGCTCGACCGGCTCGAGCACATCGCGGCGGCGCACGTCGATTCGGTCGTTCGATTTCGAGTTTCCCGAGCCGCTGCGCGCGCCGGATCCGCTGCTGACGCTCGAAGACGCGGCGCTCGGCTACGGTGACCGCGCCGTCGTGCGCAACGTGCAGCTGTCGCTGCGCCCCGGCGCGCGCCTCGGCCTGCTCGGCCCGAACGGCGCCGGCAAGTCGACGCTGATCAAGACGCTCGCCGGCGGACAAGCCGCTGCTGGCCGGCCGGCGCGTCGCAGGCCACGGGCTGGAAACCGGCTACTTCGCGCAGCACCAGGTCGAGCAATTGCGCGGCGACGAGTCGCCGCTGCGCCACCTGCTCCGGCAGGACCCGCGGGCGCGCGAGCAGGACCTGCGCAACTACCTCGGCGGATTCGACTTCCGCGGCGACATGGCCGATGCGCCGGTCGAGCCGTTCTCGGGCGGCGAGAAATCGCGGCTGGCGCTGGCGCTGCTGGTGCGCAAGCGGCCGAACCTGCTGCTGCTCGACGAGCCGACCAACCACCTCGACCTCGAAATGCGCCATGCCCTGACGCGGGCGCTGGCCGGCTACGACGGCAGCCTGGTGCTGGTGTCGCACGATCGCGCGCTGCTGCGCACGGTCTGCGACAGCTTCCTGCTCGTGGCCGATGGCCGCGCCGTGCCGTTCGACGGCGACCTCGAGGATTACCTGGCCTGGCTGACGGCGCGTCGCGAATCGGCGCCGCAGGACGCGACCGCCGCGGGCACCGCCGAATCGCGCGAGAACCGCAAGGCACAGCGCGAGACGGCGGCGGCGGAACGGCAGCAGAAGCTCGCGCGGCGCCGGCCGCTGCTGAAGGAATCGACGCAGCTCGAGGCGCGCATGGCGCAGCTCGAGGCCGAGCGCAAGGCACTCGAAGCGAAGCTCGCGGACACCGCGTACTACGCGCAGACGCCGTCGGCGGAAGTGCAGGCGACGAGCCGCCGGTGCGCCGAGGTCATCGCCGAACTCGGCGAGGTCGAGGAACGCTGGCTCGAGGTGCACGCCGAGCTGGAAGCGATCGGCGCCGCGTGAAGACAGTGAGTCGGCAGGTCGCGCCTAGCCGCCGTCACTGATCCGACCATCGACCCGCAACCCTACGCCCCTCAGTTCCGCGTGCGCAGCACGACCTTGCCGACCGCGCGTCGCTGCTCCAGCGCTGCGAACGCCTCGGCATAGTCGGCCAGCGCATGCACCTCACCCACGACGGGCTGCAGCTTGCCGGCCTCGAACAGCTGCCACAGCTCACGCACGTTCTGCAGCTGCACCTGCGGCTCGCGCTGCGCGAAGCTGCCGAAGAACACGCCGACCAGGGCCGCGCCTTTCAGCAACAGCAGGTTCATCGGAATCTTCGGAATGTCGCCGGCCGCGAAGCCGACCACGAGGTAACGTCCCTTCCAGGCCAGGCTGCGCACCGCAGGCTCCGCATACGGCCCGCCGACGGCGTCGTAGACGACGTCCACGCCCTTGCCGCCGGTGATTTCCTTGACCCGTTCGCGCAGGTCCTCGGTCGAGTAGTTGATCAGGTGGTCGGCGCCGATGCCGCGCGCGACGTCGAGCTTGGCGGCGGTGCTCGCGGCGGCGATCACCTGCGCACCCATCTGCTTCGCCAGCTCGATGGCGGTCGTGCCGACGCCGCTCGCCGCGCCGAGCACCAGCAGCGTCTCGCCGGCGGCGAGTTGCGCGCGTTGCTTCAGCGCGTGGTAGCTCGTGAAGTACGTCAGGCAGATGCCGCTCGCCTGCTCGAAGTCGAGCGTGGACGGCATCGGCATCAATCGCTCCTGCCGGACCACGGCGCGTTCGGCGGCGGCGCCGCCGCCCGAGTACGCGACGACGCGATCGCCCACCTTGTGCCGCGTCACGCCCTCGCCCACCGCGGCAATCACGCCCGCCAGCTCCAGGCCCGGGATGAACGGCAGCGGCGGCCGCTCCTGGTACAGCCCGCGCAGCATCAGCACGTCGGGAAAGTTCAACGCCGCGGCCTCGACGTCGATCAGCACCGATCCCGGCGTGAGCGCGGGTTCCGGCCAGTCCTGCTCCAGCCGCAGGCCTTCGATGCCGGTGAGCGAGTGGCAGACGAGCGCTTTCATCGGGTGTCCTCGGGTTCGGTGCGACCGGGCTGGCCGGCGAGCGTCGCGCCCCAGTCGACCTGGGTGAGCGCGGCATCGAGATCGTCGTGGTAGCCGCCGGGCCCGACGAGATCGAGCAGGCCCGGCCTTGTCGAGCTTCGCCTTCACGCGCGGGTTGGCGCCGCACAGGATCACGTCGACGCCGCGGCGCTGCAGGTCGCGCAGCGCTTCCTCGAGGCTCTGGATGCCGGTGATGTCGATGAACGGCACGCGCCGCAGCATCAGGATCAGCCGCTGCGGGTCGGTGTGCGTCTGCGCCAGCGAGCGTTCGAACGTGTCGACGGCACCGAAGAAGAACGGGCCGTCGATCGAATAGACCATGACGCCGGGCGGCAGCGCCTGCCACTGGCGCCGCTCGAGCGCCACGTCGAGTTCGGCGCCGTCGAGCGGCGACACCTCGACCGCCGTCGACATGCGGCGCAGGAACTGGAACATCGCGAGGATCACGCCGACGTTCACCGCGAGCACGAGGTCCGCGAAGATCGTCAGCAGGAACGTGATCAGCAGGACCGCGACGTCGGCGCGCGGCGCGCGCCGCACCATGCCGGCGAAGTGCCGCACCTCGCTCATGTTCCAGGCGACCACGAACAGCACGGCGGCGAGCGCAGCCAGCGGCACGTACTCGGCGAGCGGCGCCAGGAACAGCAGCACCAGCACCAGCGTGAGCACGTGGAACAGGCCGGCCAGCGGCCCGGTGCCGCCGTTGCGCACGTTGGTCGCGGTGCGCGCGATCGCTCCGGTCGCGGCAAAGCCGCCGAACAGCGGCACCGCGAGGTTCGCGATGCCCTGCCCGACCAGTTCCTGGTTCGAATCGTGGCGCGTGCCGGCCATGCCGTCGGCGACGACGGCGGACAGCAGCGACTCGATCGCGCCCAGCATCGCGATCGTGAACGCCGGACCGATCAGTTCCAGCACGCGCGGCAGCGTGATCACCGGCAGCGAGAGGTTCGGCAGGCCGCGCGGGATGCCGCCGAACTCCGTGCCGATCGTGGCCACGCCCTCGAAGTGAAACGTCGCCTGCAGCACCGTCGCGAGGATCAGCGCCACGAGCGGACCCGGCACGCGCTTCAACCCGGGCAGCTTCGACGAGAACAGCACCGCGGCGAGACTCAGCACGGCAAGGCCGGCGGTGGACCAGTGCACCTGCGGCATGGCCTGCAGCAGCAGCCACACTTTCTCGTGGAAGTGCTCGCCGCCCGTCACGGGCAGGCCGAGGAAATAGCGCCACTGGCCGACGAAGATGATGACGCCGATGCCCGCCGTGAAACCCGTGATCACGGGATCGGGAATGAAGCGGATGATGCCGCCCATGCGCGTGAGGCCGAGCGCCAGCAGCATCGCGCCGGCCATGAAGGTGGCGATCTGCAGGCCGTCGATGCCGTGCTTGGCGGTGACGCCCGCCAGGATCACGACGAAGGCGCCGGTCGGGCCCGCGATCTGCAGGCGACTGCCACCGAGCAGCGTGACGAGCCCGCCGGCGATGATGGCCGTGTAGATGCCCTGCTCCGGCTTCGCGCCGGAAGCGATCGCGAACGCCATCGCGAGCGGCAGCGCCACGACGCCGACGACGAACCCCGCGACGAGATTGCGCAGCCAGTGCTCGCGCTGCAGCAGTCCGGCCTGCCAGGCCTCGCGAATCGCAATCATGTCTTGATCAGGTGCGGCCCGAGCTCGTCGAGGGAGTGACAACCCAGCAGCGTCATCGCACGTTCCATCTCGACGCGCAGCAGGCTCAGCGCGTGGGCGACGCCCGCTTCGCCGCCTGCCGCCAGGCCATAGAGCGCGGCCGTCCAAGCATGACGGCATCGGCCCCGAGCGCGATGGCCTTGAGCACGTCCGACCCGCGACGGAAGCCGCCGTCGACGATGATCGACAGGCGGTCACCGACTTCAGCCGCGCACTGGCCGACGAGTTCGATGCCGGTCGCGCACGAATCGAGCTGCCGGCCGCCGTGGTTCGAGAGCACGATGCCGTCGGCGCCGGCCTCGACGCTGCGCTTCGCATCCTCGACGCAGAGGATGCCCTTCAGCACGAGCTTGCCCTTCCAGCGGCTGCGCATGCGCTCGATGTCGGCCCAGCTCAGCTGCGGATTGATCTGCGTGCCCATGAACCGCACGCCCTGCAGGGCCGAGCGCGCGCCCTCGGGCAGGAATTCGGTGAGGTTCGCGAACTCGGGAGCGCCTTTCGGCAGCATCACCTGCCACAGCCAGCGCGGATGCAGCAGCACGTCGAGCACGCTCGACGGGCTCAGCTTGAGCGGGCGCGAATAGTTGCGCTGGTCCCATTCCCGCGCACCGAGTGCCGGCACGTCGACCGTGACGACGAGCTTGTCGCAGCCCGGCGGCCTGCGCGCGCTCGATCAGCCGGTCGGAAGTCTTCTGGTCCTTGAGCGGATACAGCTGGAACCACGCCGGCCGCTGCAGCTGCGGGTTGAGCGCGACCACGTCGTAGTTGCTGACGGTGCTGAGCGTGAAGGCGATGCCCGCCGCGTCGGCCGCCCTGGCCAGCGCCAGGTCGCCCTGCGGCCACACCATGCCGTTGAAGCCCGTGGGCGCGATGATCAGCGGCAGGTGCAGCGCATCGCCGAGCACTTCGCGCGAGAGGTCCGGCAGGCCCGTGCCGACGAGCATGCGCGGCAGCCACGTGATGCGCTCGAAGATCGAGCGGTTGCGCTTCAGGGACACTTCGTCCTCGGCGCCGCCTTCGAGGTATTCCATCTCGAACCGCGGCAGCCGGTTCTGCGCGACCCGCCGCAATTCCTCGATCGACAGCGCGCGACGGAAGTCCGCGCCCGCGTAGTACCGTCGCGTCATTTGCGAGCGTCGTCCTGCACCATCTGGGTGATCTTCGTCGCCGTTTCCAGCGCGCGCAGCCCGTCCTCGCCGGTGACCACCGGCGGCGTGCCTGCGCGGATCGACTGCAGGAACGCCTCGATCTCGAACCTGAGCGCGTCGCCCTGGTCGTAGGTGCGCTCCTCGATCAGCACCTGGCCCTTCGGCACGTCGGCGCCCGCCGGCGGCTTGCGGACGATCGTCAGCACCTTCTGCTGCAGGTCGATCGAGATGTAGGCGTCGTCCTGGAACAGGCGCAGCTTGCGCTCCATCTTCATGCTGACGCGGCTGGCGGTGGTATTGGCCACGCAGCCGTTGGCATAGCGGATGCGGGCGTTGGCGATGTCGAGCCCGGCCGAGAACACCGACGCACCCACGGCGTCGATCGACACGATCGGCGCGCCGACCAGGCTCTGGATCAGGTCGATGTCGTGGATCATGAGGTCGAGCACGACGTTGACGTCGGTGCCGCGTTCCTTGAACGGCGCCAGCCGGTGCGTCTCGATGAAGCGCGGCGTGCCGAGCGTGCCGGCCAGCGCGAGGATGGCGGCGTTGAAACGCTCGAGGTGGCCCACCTGCAGGACGCGACCGACGCGAGCCGCGGTGTCGACCAGGCTGCGGGCTTCCTCGAGGGTCGTGGTGATCGGCTTTTCGACCAGCACGTGGATGCCGCGCTCGAGGCACTCCTTCGCGATCGGATAGTGCAGCGGGGTCGGCGTGGCGATGCTCACCGCATCGACCTCGCCGAGGATCTCGCGGTAGTCCGCCACCGCGCGGCAACCCGTTTCGGCGGCGACTTTCTCGCGGTTCTCGGCGCTCGCGTCGACGACGGCGACGAGTTTCGCGTCCGGCAGCACCGCGTATTTCTGCGCGTGGAACCGGCCGAGGTAACCCACGCCGATGACCGCGGTCCGTACTTTCTGCATGTTCTGGGGCCCTTGCCGCCCTGTGCGCGACGATGGCCGATGATAACCAATGGCGGGTCTTGCGGCCGGTTCGTCTTACCCTCACGATCAGGCAACGGTCCCCGCGGCCGCCACCGAAGATGAGACGTGACCGTGATGAATCCGCGCCGCGACAAGTTCTGGCTGCTGGCCGCCCTGGTGTTCGGGGTGCTGGTGCTGCCTTTCCTCGTGCACCTCACCGGCGTGTACGTGCTCGGCAAGTACGCCGGCGGCGGCGCGGCGGCGTTCTTCGGTGACTACCTGCGCGGTCTCGTCACCCTGCAGTGGTATTCCTGGGTGCTCGCGCTCGGGCCGCTGGTCATCGTCGCGTCGTGGCGTACAGCACTGCGAGGCAGGCAATCGCGCCCCACAGCGCCCCGATCGCCCAGCGACGCCAGGAGGTCTGGCGCGCCTGGCCGATGAAACTGACGGCCGCGAGCGTGGTCAAACCGACGAAGATGGCCACGTATACCGCCAGCAGCGGCAATTCTTCGCGGAAACGCGGGGTTTCGCCCGACAAGGACCAGGAACACGATCAGCGTCGCGCCCAGGCCGAAGGTCGTCGCCACCGACGATCCGAGCACGATTGCTGTCAATACGGTGAGGGGTCGCACGGATTCACTCGCTCCGGGGTGGGTCCGGCCCTTGATTGGGTGCCGGGGTGTCTCTAGCCTAGCGTTCCGGCGGACCCCTTCGTGTCCGCCGTCCAGTCCGATGTCCGCCGAGGAATTTTCAAGTGTATCAGCCTGCTGAACAGGGACCGTCCCCGTCGTCCCCCGCCCCTGAAGCCCGCCGCGGGGTCAGCCGCGCCGGCGCGGCGGTGCTGGTCGCCCTGCTCCTCGCCGTGGGCACGCTGCTGCTCGGGACGGCCCGGTCCCCGTCGGCTTCGGCCAATGCCTCGACCACCACCGATTTCGCGCCGACCGAGCGTCACGCCAAGGTCGCCCGGCTCGTGAGCAGCATGTTCGAGCGCTCGCACTACCGCCAGGCCCCGGTCAACGACCCGGTCTCGTCGCTGGTGCTCGACCGCTACCTCGAATCGATCGACGGCAGCCGCAGCTACTTCCTGGCCAGCGACATCCAGGAATTCGAAAAGTACCGCTACGAGCTCGACGACGCCATCACGACCGGCAAGCTCGAGCCCGCCTTCGCGATCTTCAACCGGTTCCAGAGCCGCAACCGCGAGCGCATGGCGTACGCGATCAAGCTGCTCGACACCGAGCCGGACTTCAAGCTCGACGAGTCCTTCGAGTTCGACCGCGAGCACGCGCCGTGGGCGACGTCCAGGGAGGAACTCGACGAACTCTGGCGCAAGCGCGTCAAGAACGACGCCCTCTCGCTGATGCTCACCGACAAGACGTGGGCCGAGACGCGCGACGTGCTCAAGAAGCGCTACGAGCGGGTCGCGAAGCGTTCCGAGCAGATCACGGCCGACGACGTGTTCGAGAACTTCATGAACGCGTTCGCCCACGTGTTCGACCCGCACTCGAGCTATTTCTCGCCGCGCAATTCCGAGGAATACCGCATCGCGATGAGCCTGTCCTACGAGGGCATCGGCGCGTCGCTGCAGTCGATCGACGACTACGTGACCATCATGGAAATCCTGCCCGGCGGCTCGGCGCAGCAGAACGGCGAGCTGAAGGCCAACGACCGCATCCTCGCCGTGGGCCAGGGCAAGGACGGCAAGATGGTCGACGTCGTCGGCTGGCGTCTCGACGACGTCGTGCAGCTGATCCGCGGCCCGAACGGCTCGTTCGTGCGCCTGCAGATCCAGCCGGGCAATGCGCCCCCGGGCACGCAGGAGCACGTCCTCACGCTGCCGCGCACCAAGATCACGCTCGAAGCGCAGGCGGCCAAGAAAGAAATCCGCAAGGTGAAGCGCGGCGACAAGGAGCTGAAGGTCGGCGTGATCACCGTGCCCTCCTTCTACCAGGACTACAACGCGCGCGCGGCCGGCGACGACGACTATCGCAGCACCACGCGCGACGTGCGCAAGCTGCTCGACGAGATCAAGGCCGAAGGCGGCGTCGACGGCCTCGTGCTCGACCTGCGCGAGAACGGCGGCGGTCACCTCTCCGAAGCCATCGGCCTGGTGAACCTGTTCGTGCCGAAGGGTCCGGTCGTGCAGCTGCGCGAAACCGGCGGTCGCGTCGAAGTGCTCGAATCCGAGGACAAGGACGCGGCCTACAGCGGCCCGCTCACGATCCTCGTCGATCGCTTCAGCGCGTCGGCGTCCGAGATCTTTGCGGCCGCGATGCAGGACTACGGCCGCGGCCTCGTGATCGGCCAGCAGACCTACGGCAAGGGCTCGGTGCAGAACCTCTACCCGCTCGACCGCTACGCGATCGGGCAGGATCCGGGCTATGGCCAGCTCACGGTCACGATCGGCATGTACTACCGCGTGACGGGCGACAGCACCCAGAACCGCGGCGTGATGCCCGACCTGGCGCTGCCCTCCGCCATCAGCACCGACGAAGTCGGCGAGAGCTCGCGCGACGGCTCGCTGCCCTGGAACCGCATCCGCTCGTCGGACTTCAGCCGCGACGGCGCGTTCACCCCGCTGCTGCCCGAACTGCAGCGCGAGCACGACGCCCGCATCGCCGGCGATCCCAACTTCCAGTTCGCGGTCAGCGAAATCTCCGCGCTCGAAAAGATGCGGGCCCAGAAGTCCGTCTCGCTCAACCTGGCCAAGCGCAAGGCCGAACGCGAAGCCCGCACGCAGGAACAGCTGGCACGCGAAAACGCGCGGCGGCAGGCGCTCGGCGAGCCGGCCCTGAAGGCCGCCACCGAGATCAAGGACCCGCCGGACGCGATCCTGGGCGAGGCCGCCGAAATCACGGCCGACCTCTCCCAGCTCGAGCCCAGGTTCGTGGCCAAGGCCAGCAGCTCCGACAAGGGCGGCTGAGCGCTCGCGGCGGCCGCCGCCCCCCGGGCGGGAGCAGCGACTAGAACGCTAGTGTTGTACTTGACTACAACACTAGAGTTCCCTACCATCGCGCCCAGTTCGAACCGATCCACAGGGGCTCGATGTCCATGACGAATCAACACCTGCAGTCAGCAGACCCGCGGCGCAATTCCGTACGCTGGCTGGCCCTGGTCGCCCTGGCGGGCGCGCTTGCCGCCGGCTGCAGCAACGGCAAGGCCAAGGACAAGGAAGGCGCTGACGCGGACAAGAACGCGACCGTGCCGGTCGAGGTCCAGCCCCTGAAGCGAGCCGAGATGGTGGCCGTGTACTCGGGCACCGCACCGATCGAAGCCCACGAAGAAGCCACCGTCGTCGCCAAGGTGGGCGGCGAGGTGCGGCAGATCTTCGTCGAGGAAGGCGACACGGTGCAGGCCGGGCCAGGTGCTGGCGCGGCTCGACGGCGACCGCCTCCGCCTGACGCTGGCCCAGACCGACGCCAACCTGCGCAAGCTCGAGCGCGACTACAAGCGCACGCTCGAACTCGCCGAGAAGGGCCTCGTGCCGAAGAGCACGGCCGAGAACACCAAGTACGACCTCGACGCCCTGCGCGCCGGGTACGACAGCGCCCGCCTCGAACTGAGCTACACCGAGATCCGCGCGCCGATCAACGGCGTGATCTCGGCGCGCAAGATCAAGGTCGGCAACACCATCGGCCCGAACGATCCGACGTTCACGGTCACCGACCTCGATCCGCTGCTCGCCTTCGTGCACGTGCCGGAGAAGGAATTCCGCAAGATCGCGCCGGAGCAGAACGCCGAAGTCGTGATCGACGCGCTCGGCGGCACCCGCTTCGTCGGCACGATCTCGCGCATCAGCCCGACGGTGGACCCGCAGACGGGCACCTTCCGCGCCCGCGTCGAAGTCCCGGACCCGACGCGCACGCTGAAGCCCGGCATGTTCGCGCGCGTCAACATCGTCTACGAGCGGCGCCAGGACGCGCTGCAGTTGCCGCGCACGGCGATTCTCGACGCGGACGGCCAGCAGTCGGTGTTCGTCGTCGCGAGCGGCAAGGCCGAACAGCGCACGATCAGGACGGGCCTCTCGAACGGCGGCTGGATCGAAGTGCTCGACGGCCTCAAGGGCAGCGAGCAGGTCGTGACGGTCGGCCAGGCCGGCCTCAAGACCGGCACGCTGGTGAAGATCGTCGGTGACGGCGCGCCGCAGCCGGCAGCGGCGGTCGCTGCCGACCAGGCCAAGGCGAAGTAACGCAACCTGCGGGGGCGCTGCACGGGCAGGCCCTCCCCCCGGGGACAATCCATGCTCAAGTCATTGATCGACTTCGCGATCGAACGCCGCGTCACCATCGTGATGTTCACGGTCGCCATCGCCCTGTTCGGCTTCGTGTCGCTCTCGCGGCTCAAGCTGAACCTGCTGCCCGACCTCTCCTATCCCACCATCACGATCCGCACGGAACTGCCGGGCGCGGCGCCGCTCGAGCTCGAGACGCTGATCACGCGGCCGGTCGAAGAGTCCGTGAGCATCATCCGCAACGTCCGCGAGGTGCGCTCGGTCTCGCGCGCGGGCCAGTCGGACGTGACGCTCGAGTTCCTCTGGGGCACGGACATGGACATCGCGGGCATCGACGTCCGCGAGAAGCTCGACCTGCTGCAGCTGCCGATCGAGGCCAAGCGGCCGCTGCTGCTGCGCTTCGACCCGGCGAGCGAACCCGTCATGCGCCTCGCGCTGATGGACGAAGGCGCCGCGACCGGCGCCGACAGCATCGAGCGGCTCAAGGCGCTGCGACGCTTCGCCGAGGACCGGCTGAAGCCCGACCTCGAAGCGGTCGAGGGTTCGGCTGCAGTCAAGGTGAGCGGCGGCTACGAAGACGAAGTGCAGGTCTTCGTCGACCAGCAGAAGCTCGCGCAGCTGGGACTCTCGATCGACGTCGTCACGCGCCGCATCCGCGCCGAGAACGTGAACCTGTCCGGCGGCCGGCTCGAGCAAGGCACGCAGCGCTTCCTGGTGCGCACGCTGAACGAGTTCGAGAGCGTCGAACAGATGGCGAACGCGATCATCGCCACCAGGGACGGGCAGCCCGTCTACCTGCGCGACGTCGCGAACGTCACGCGCGGCTACAAGGACCGCGAGGCGATCACGCGCGTCAACGGCAAGGAGTCGATCGAACTCGCCGTCTACAAGGAAGGCGACGCGAACACCGTGGCGCTCGCCAACGGCGTGCGGGCCCGCATCAAGGAACTCGAGAAGAGCCTGCCCGAGGGCACCCGGCTGCAGCAGGTCTACGACCAGTCCACGTTCATCGCCGCGGCGATCAGCGAAGTGAAGACCTCGGCGCTGATCGGCGGCCTGCTCGCGATCCTGGTGCTGTACGCGTTCCTGCGCGACGCGCGCGCCACGCTGATCAGCAGCATCGCGATCCCGGTGTCGGTGCTCGGCACGTTCGTGCTGATGTACGCGTTCGACATCACCCTCAACATCATGTCGCTCGGCGGCATCGCGCTCGCGGTCGGCATGCTCGTCGACAACGCGGTCGTGGTGCTCGAGAGCATCGTGCGCAACCACGAGAAGGGCATGACCCGCGTCGAGGCCGCGCGGCGCGGCACGGCCGAGGTCGCCACCGCCGTGTTCGCGGCCACGCTGACGTCGGTCGCGGTGTTCGCGCCGATGATCTTCATCACCGGCATCGCGGGCCAGCTGTTCAAGGACCAGTCGCTGACGGTCGCCTTCGCGCTCAGCTTTTCGCTGCTGGTGGCACTGACGCTGGTGCCGATGCTGGCCGCGGGCCGGGCCCGCGCCGCCGCGGCCGAAGCCGCTGCTGACGTCGAACCGAAGCCGCTGGGGCGCGTTGGCCGTGGACTGCGCGTCGTGCGCGACGGCTTCGCGCGCGTCGGCGGCTGGATCTCGCAGCGGCTGCAAGCTCGCGCTGAGCCCGCTCGTCAACGCGACGCAGGCCGTCAACCGCTGGGCCGACCGCAAGTACCCGGGCGCCATCACGTGGGCGCTCGCGCAATCCGGGCAAGGTGATCGGCTCGGCCGTCGCGGTGTTCGTGCTGACGATGGCGCTGATCCTGCCGCGGCTCGGCACGGAACTGATCCCGCAGATGTCGCAGGGCGAATTCAACGTCGACCTGCGCCTGCCGCCGGGCACGCCGCTCGAGCAGACCGACCGCTCGGTGCAGGCCGCGCAGCGCGCGAGCGATTCGCTCGGCAACGTCGCCCTCGCCTACAGCGTCGCGGGCACGGGCAACCGGCTCGACGCCAACCCGGTCGACGCCGGCGAGAACACCGGCCGGCTGAGCATCACGCTGCAGGCCGGCGCGGGCCGCGAGGACGAGGAAGCGGCGATGGCCGGCATGCGCAAGGACCTCGAGGAGATGCCGGGGCTGCAGTACCGCTTCAGCCGCCCTGCGCTCTTCAGCATGGCGACTCCGCTCGAAGTCGTGGTGTCGGGTTACGACCTCGACCGGCTCGGCGAGGCCGCCGAGCGCGTGCGCCAGGAGATGCTCAAGGACGACCGCTTCGCCGACGTCAAGACGACGGTCGAGGCCGGCAATCCCGAAATCCAGATCGTGTTCGACCAGGAACGCGCGACGCAGCTGAACCTCGTCGTCCGCGACATCGCCGAACCGCGTCGTCAACAGCGTCCGCGGCGAAGTGGCGACGCGCTACAAGCTCCGCGACAAGCAGATCGACGTGCTGGTGCGCAGCGTCGATTCGCGCGCGGCCTCGATCGAAGAGGTGCGCAACCTGATCGTGAACCCGGGAGCCGACTTCCCCGTGCCGCTCAGCGCAGTCGCCGACGTCAAGCTCGCGATGGGCCCGGCCGAGGTGCGCCGCGTCGGCCAGGAGCGCGTGGCAGTGATCTCGGCCAACCTCGCGCACGGCGACCTCGGCTCGGCCGTCGCCACGCTCGACGGCGATCGTGAAGCAGGTCGAGCTGCCGGTGGGCACGACCGCCTTCCTCTCGGGCCAGAGCGAGGAAATGACCGCCTCGTTCAAGTCGCTGCAGTTCGTGCTGGTGCTCGCCATCTTCCTGGTCTACCTGGTGATGGCTTCGCAGTTCGAATCGCTGATCCACCCGTTCGTGATCCTGCTCACCATCCCGCTCGCGCTGATCGGCGCCGTCTGGGCGCTGTGGCTCACGGGCACCACGGTCAACGTGGTCGCGTACATCGGCCTGATCATGCTGGCGGGCATCGTGGTCAACCAGTCGATCGTGCTGATCGACGCGGTCAACCAGCTGCGCGCCGGCGGCATGCCGAAGCTCGAGGCGATCGTCGAAGGCGGCAAGCTGCGCCTGCGCCCGATCCTCATCACCAAGCTCACGACCATCCTCGGCCTGCTGCCGATGGCGCTCGGCATCGGCGAAGGCGCCGAGGTGCGCGCGCCGATGGCGATCACCGTGATCGGCGGCGTGCTGCTCACGACGTTCCTGACGCTGCTCGTGATCCCGGTGGTGTACTCCGTGCTGGACCGCAAGCAGTTCGTCGCCAGGCAACCGCAGACCGAGGCCCCGGGAGCCGCGGCCGCCGAAGCCGCCGGCTGAGGAGTCGTCCGCCATGCTGCACACGCAAGGTCGCCCTCGCCCGCCCCGTGACCACCGTCATGGCGGCGCTCGCGCTGCTCGCCGTCGGCCTGATCTCGGGCAAGCTGCTGCGGCTCGAGGCCATGCCGGACATCTCGTTCCCCGGCATGCAGATCATCGTGCCGTACGCGGGCTCGACCCCGGAGGAGATGGAGGAACTGGTGGTGCGCCCGGTCGAGGAGGCGCTCGCGACGCTGTCGGGCATCAAGGAAATCCGGGCCAGCGCGCAGTCCGACCAGGCGACCTTCACCGTGCTGTTCGACTGGGATCGCGACGTGGACGCCGCCGCGTTCGAGGTGCGCACGAAGCTCGACTCGATCCGGCCGCAGCTGCCGGTGGGCGCCGACCGGCTGCTGATGTTCGCCTTCAGCTCCGGCGACCAGCCGGTGGCCGTGATCCGCATCTCGTCCGACAAGGACCTGACCGACCAGTACGAGATGCTGGAGAAGTACCTGCAGCGGCCGATCGAGCGCATCGAGGGCGTCGCGCGCGTCGAGCTGCAGGGCGTGCAGCCACGCGAGGTGCGCATCCTCGTCGATCCCAACCGGCTCGCCGCCTACAGCGTCGACGTGCGCCAGCTCCGCGCCCTGCTCGAGCAGAGCAACTTCTCGGTGAGCGCCGGCGAGATCACGGAGAACAACTCGCGCTTCACGGTGCGCCCGATCGGCGAATTCAACAGCATCGACGACGTGCGCAACCTGCTGCTTGCCACGGGCGTGCGGCTCGGCGACATCGCGCAGGTCGAGCTGGTCTCGCCTGAACTGACGGTGGGCCGCCGCATGGATGGCCGCCCTGCCGTCGGCATCGACGTGTTCAAGGCGACCCAGGCCAACGTCGTCGACGTCGCGGACCGCGTGCTCGAAGCGGTCGACAAGGCCCGCGAACTGCCGCAGTTCCAGGGCATCCAGATCCTGGTCGTCGGCAACCAGGCCGACAGCATCCGCGAGCTCGCTGAGCGAACTGCGCAAGGCGGGCCTGATCGGCGCCGTGCTCAGCTTCTTCATGCTGCTGTTCTTCCTGCGGCACCTGCCGACCACGCTGATCGTGAGCCTCGCGGTGCCGGCCTCGCTGCTGGTCACGCTCGCCGCGATGTATTTCATGGGGTTCACGCTCAACATCCTGACGATGATGGGCATGCTGCTCGCCATCGGCATGCTGGTCGACAACTCGGTGGTGATCACGGAGAGCATCTTCCGGCACCGACAGCTGCACCCGGGCCATCCGCTCGAGTCGACGCTCGCCGGCGTGAAGG
This sequence comes from uncultured Gammaproteobacteria bacterium, assembly GCA_963827615.1. Lineage (GTDB taxonomy): Bacteria > Pseudomonadota > Gammaproteobacteria > Steroidobacterales > Steroidobacteraceae > RPQJ01. The sequence goes on from CAWHCA010000019.1 coordinate 56,679, forward strand.
AAGTCGGCGTGGCGACGCTCGCCGGCACGTTCTCGATGATCATCGTCTTCCTGCCGCTCGTCTTCGGCGAGCGCAACCAGATGTCGATCTTCCTGGTGCACGTCGCGGTGCCGATCATCGTCGCGATGCTCGCGTCGCTCGTGCTCGCGCAGACATTGCTGCCGATGCTGGCCGCGCGCATGTCGCCGCCGCCGCCGGTCAAGGACGGCTCGTGGTTCGGCCGGCTGCAGCACCGCTACGAGAAGGCGCTCAACTGGGCGCTGACGCACCGCAAGTGGATGGCGCTGATCACGGTCCTGATCGTCGTCTCGCCGGTGCCGCTGTTCATGCTCAAGCTGACCAAGGTGGACCCGTTCCCGCAGGAAGCGAGCCGCGTGCTGATGATCAACTACCACCTCGAAGGCTCGCACCCGATGCAGCGCGTCGAGCAGGCGGTGCGGCGCGTCGAGGCCTACATCGGCGCGAACAAGGAAAGATTCGACGTCGACACCTACTACTCGTACTGGCAGAACGACGAGGCCAGCACGCGCCTGTACCTGACGCCCAAGGAGGACGCGAAGGTACCGGCGCAGCAAGTCATGGAACTCGTGACGAAGGACATGCCGGAGATCATCATCGGCAAGCCCAGCTTCACGTTCGACGACGACATGGGCGGTTCGTCGTCGTTCAGCCTGCAGCTTGCGGGTGAATCGACCGAACGGCTCGCGGACATTTCACGCGAGGTGGCGCACCGGCTGTCGTCGGTGCCGGGACTCGAGGCCGTGCGCTCCGAAGCCGGCACGGGTGAGCAGGAAGTGCAGGTCGTCGTGAACCGCGACCGCGCGTCGCAGCTGGGCCTGACCACGCAGGACATCGCCCTGACCGTGGCCGGCGCCATGCGTGGCGACCGCCTGCCCGAACTGCGCACGTCGGAGCGTGAGCTCACCATGCGGCTCGCGTTCCGCGAATCCGACCGCCAGTCGGTCGAGGACCTGGCGCGCGTGCCGGTGATGCTGCCCGACGGCTCGCGCACCGACCTCGGCGCGGTCGCCGATTTCGTGGTGCAGCCGAGCGACCGCGAGATCCAGCGCCTCAATCGCCTGACGACCGTGGTGATCAACGCCAACCTGGCCAAGGGCACGACCATGGACGAGGTGCGCAAGCGCGTCGAGCCGGTGATGGAGGCCTATGCGCTGCCGGCCGGCTACACGTGGAAGTTCGGCCGCGGCTTCGAGGAGAACGACAAGGCCATCCAGACCATGTCGCAGAACATGCTGCTCGCGGTGGTGCTGATCTTCCTGGTGATGGCGTCGCTGTTCGAGTCCGCGCTCTACCCGCTTTCGATCATCACCTCGATCGTCTTCGCGATCGTGGGCTCGATCTGGTTCCTCACGCTCACCGGCACGACCATCACGATGATGGCGATGATCGGCTTCATGGTGCTGATGGGCGTGGTGGTGAACATCGGCATCGTGCTGATCGCGCACGTGATCGACCTGCGCCACGCCGGCATGCCGCGGCACGCAGGCGATCCTGCAGGCCGGACACGACCGGCTGCGCCCGATCATGATGACGACGCTGACGACGCTGCTCGGCATGCTGCCGCTCGCCATCGGCGACGCGCAGGTCGGCGGCGGCGGCGAAGGGCCCGGCGTACTACCCGCTGGCGCGCGCCATCATCGGCGGCCTCGCGTTCTCGGCGGTCGTCTCGCTGATCATCGTGCCGGTGTTCTACGTCTGGTTCGACGACCTCAACCTGTGGCGCAAGCGCGTTTTCACCCGCGCAAGACCCGCCGACGAAGCTACCCCCGACCGGCTCGCCGCAGGCCGAACCCGGGGCCTGAGGCGGGCTCCCGCCGCGCTGCACCGGACCGGCGGGCTCACCGGACCAGGGCGCTGTGGATTTCCCAGTATTCGTCGAGCAGGACGTTCGGCGCCATGCGCCGCGTGCCCGCGCTCGGCATCGGCCGGCGCGATGGAATTCGGCGTTCGGCACCGTCTCTTCCGGACTGCGATAGACGACGGAACCGCGCAGGCGGTCGGACCGCGCCTTGATCTCGGCCAGGTCTTCGCTCATGCGCTCGATGTCGGCGACCGCCTGCGACGCCTGGTGCATCAGCGCCTGGCATTCCTGCTGCGTGCCGTAATTCGCGTCGAACACCCGCTTCAGCGTGCTCTGGCGCGCCAGTTCCGCCAGGCCACCCGGGGCCAGGCGGTCGTAAAGCAGCTCGGCGTAGCCGATGACCGCGACGTTCACGGCGCGCCGTCCGTCCACGCTCAAGCCCTCGAACAGTGGCGGCGGCTCGGACTGGATCGCCTGGATCTGCGCGACCAGCGATTCGATCTGGCCGGTCGCCGCGACGATGCGCAGCTCACGCGCCTGGATCGCGTCGAGCAGCCCGCGTCGCCGGAAATAGTTCCAGAAGCCCTTCAGCGACGCGAGCTTCAGCCGTGCCAGCTTCTGCTCGGCGTGCAATTGTTCGTCCAGCACCCTGGCCTCGACCAGTTCGCGTTCCACCAGCGCCACGCGCTCGCGCCGGGCGCGGTCGAACTCGGCGAGCTGGGTCTTGCGCTCGCGGTCCTTCTGCTGCCGCGCGAGTTCGGCGCCGAACTGCTCGAGCCGCTTGCACGAGACGCGCCAGAGCGCCTTCAGCCGGTAATACGCGAGGCTCTTGTAGCCCTCGTCCGGGCGGCCGAGGTACTGCTCGAGCGACGCCATCTGCTCCTCGACGCGCATCGTCGCGCCTTCCTGCAGCTTGAGGCGGTCGAGCAGGCGGTGGCGATCGTCGTCGAGCGCCGTGAGTTCCTTCTTCAGCTCGACGCGATTGCGGAACAGCGCGAACAGCCGTTCGTCTTCGATGTTGGGTTCGCGACCGGCGAGCCGGTAGAGCAGCCGGCGCAGACTTTCAGGCAGGCGCATTCGCCGCAACCTTCGCTGCCGGCGTGAATTCGTGACCGCGCTCGAGGCAGTAATCGAGCCACTTGTTGAGCATCATGTTGCGCAGCCAGCGCTCGCCGAGCTGCGCCGGGATGCCGGCCCGCACGTGCGCGAGGCTCTGGTGACGTATCCACCGGCCGCACGCGCTGACTTCGGCAAGCCGCGCGTCGTGATAGACGCGGATCTCGAGGTCGGGGTCGGCCACCGTCGCGTCGGCTTCCTCGAAGTGGTACGTGAGCCGCACCGCCGAGGTGTACGGCGTGTGCTCGAGCACCGACAGGTGCAGGTCGCAATCCACCTTCGTGCGCGACACCGCCACGCCGTGGTGGCGGCGGATGTCACCCGCGAGTTCCTTCAGGCGCAGGAAGTTGCTTTCGTAGAGCGACATCAGGCTCACGAAGCTCACCGGCCGCGCGCGCCAGGAAGTGATGCAGAGGTGATCGAGCAACATGGCCCGAATATAGCACAGGGTTTCGGCGCGCCTGTGAAGCGGCTCACAGCTCTGCGACGTGAGCATTCAGTCACGAGCGGAGCGGCCAGTCCGGGGCTTCCGGCAACCCGGGATCACCCGCGCATCGTGAATCGCAGCGGAGGAACCGCACGATTCACGGCGAACCTTGGCCCATCGGCCGAGCGCCGAATGGTGCCAACGGCTGGCCGGAAAATCGTGACCGCCTCGCAGCTGACGCACGGGCTGCGGCGGGCGATACGGGTTGCCGGGAACCCCGGACGGGCCGACCACGCTCGACTGACGGCAATCGCACGCCGTCAGCGCGCCGCTTCACGGCCGCAGCCGGCGCTCGATGCCCTTGCGGTCGATGATGCGGCTCGCGATCTCCTCGATCGAGCACTCGGTCGTGTCGATCGCCGGAATGCCGTGACGGTGGAACAGGTTCTCGGCGCTGCGCACCTCGAACTCGCACTGCGAGATCGAGGAATAGCGGCTGCCGGGCCGGCGCTCGTTGCGGATCTGCTGCAGCCGCAGCGGCGAGATCGTGAGCCCGAAGAGCTTGGGCGTGTGGCCGCGCACCGACGCCGGCAACTGCTTGCCGTCGAAATCGTCTTCGGTGAAGGGATAGTTGGCCGCGAACACGCCGTACTGCATCGCCATGTAGATGCACGTCGGGGTCTTGCCCGAGCGCGACACGCCGATGAGGATCACGTCGGCGCGCTCGTAGTCCGCCGTGATCGCGCCGTCGTCCGCCGCCAGCGCGAAGTTCGTGGCCTCGATGCGCGTGCTGTAGACGAGCTGGTCCGCGATGCCGTGCGCGCGACCGGCCCGCTCGCTCGACTTGACCCTCAGCTCGCCCTCGAGCGGACCGAGAAATGCGTCGAAGAAATCGAGGAACAGGCCGTTGCTGGCCTTGACGACGCGGCGCAGGTCTTCCTTCACCAGGGTGCTGAAAACGATGGGCCGCAGGCCATCTTCGTGACCCGTCGCGTTGATCTTTCTTACGGCTTCCTCTGCCTTGTCAACACTGGCTATAAATGGCAGAGTCACCTGCCTGAATTCCTGGCCCTCGAATTGCGTGAGCAGGCTGTGCCCCATCGTCTCGGCTGTCACGCCGGTCTGGTCAGATACGAAAAATACCGTTCGGCGATTCATCGGCACGGCGGTTCCCGGGGCACAGAGTTGTGCGCAGTGTTTCACCTAGTCCGTTGACCTAGCAAGGGGTCGCTCGTGCGTCCTTACACCCTGCCCTTTTCCAGCCTCGGCCGCCACGACGTGGCTGATGTCGGCGGCAAGAATTCCTCCCTCGGCGAGATGATCTCGAACCTGGCGAAGCTGGGGGTCAGCGTGCCGGACGGCTTCGCGACCACGGCGGACGCCTACCGCGAATTTCTCGCGCACGAAGGCCTCGCCGCCCGCATCAAGCAGGAACTCGACGCGCTCGACGTCGACGACGTCGCAAAGCTCGCCGAGACCGGCGCCCGCATCCGGGACTGGATCCTCTCCACGCCTTTCCCGCCGCAACTGCAGCAGGAGATCGTCGACGGCTATGCGCGCATGTGCGAAGGCCGCGCGGATGTCGCGGTCGCGGTGCGCTCGTCCGCCACGGCGGAAGACCTGCCGGAAGCTTCGTTCGCGGGCCAGCAGGAAACGTTCCTCAACGTGCGCGGCGCCGACAACGTCGTCAAGGCCGTGCACGACGTCTTCGCGTCGCTGTTCAACGACCGCGCGATCTCCTACCGCGTGCACCAGGGTTTCGATCACTCGCTGGTCGCGCTGTCGGCCGGAATCCAGTACATGGTCCGCAGCGACATCGGCGCGAGCGGCGTCATGTTCACGCTCGACACCGATTCGGGCTTCCGCGACGTGGTGTTCGTCACCGCGTCGTACGGTCTCGGCGAAACCGTCGTGCAGGGCGCCGTGAACCCGGACGAGTTCTACGTGTACAAGCCGGCGCTGCGCGACGGCCACCAGCCGATCCTGCGGCGCACGCTCGGCGCCAAGGCGATCAAGATGATCTACGCGCCGGCGGCCCAGGCCGACAAGCGCGTGCTGACGGTCGACGTCGCCCGAAGCCGACCGCATGCGCTTCTGCATCAGCGACGCCGACCTCATCGAACTCGTCCAGGCAGGCGCTGATCATCGAAGATCACTACGGCTGCCCGATGGACATCGAGTGGGGCAAGGACGGCGACACCGGCAGGATCTACGTGCTGCAGGCGCGGCCCGAGACGGTCCAGAGCCGTGCCGGCCGCACGATCCAGCGTTACACGCTGCAGCAGAAGGGACCGGTGCTCGCGACGGGCCGCAGCATCGGCCAGCGCATCGGCGCCGGCCCGGCCCGCGTCATCCGCGACATCCGCGAGATGGCACGCGTCGAAACCGGCGACGTGCTCGTCGCCGACATGACCGACCCGGACTGGGAGCCGGTGATGAAGCGCGCGTCGGCGATCGTCACGAACCGTGGCGGCCGCACGTGCCACGCCGCGATCATCGCCCGCGAACTGGGCATCCCCGCTGTCGTCGGCTGCGGCGACGCGACGAAGAAAATCAGGGAAGGCCAGCCCGTCACCGTCTCGTGCGCCGAAGGCGACACGGGCTACATCTACGACGGCCAGCTCGCAGTTCAGCCAGTCGCAGATCGAACTCGACTCGCTGCCCAGCCTGCCCGTCAAGATCATGATGAACGTCGGCAATCCCGACCGCGCGTTCGACTTCGCCGCGATCCCGAACAAGGGCGTCGGCCTGGCGCGGCTCGAGTTCATCATCAACCGCATGATCGGCGTGCACCCGAAGGCGCTGCTCGAGTTCGATGCGCTCGAACCCGACCTGCGCGACACGATCCGGCGGCAGATGGCCGGCTACTCCGACCCGGTCGAGTTCTACGTCGAGAAACTCTGCGAGGGCATCGGCACGATCGCTGCCGCCTTCGCGCCCGAGCCCGTGATCGTGCGCCTCTCGGACTTCAAGTCGAACGAGTACGCCAATCTCATCGGCGGCCGCAAGTACGAGCCCGTCGAGGAGAACCCGATGCTCGGGTTCCGCGGCGCCGCGCGTTACGTCGACGAAGGCTTCCGCCCCTGCTTCGAGCTCGAATGCCGCGCGCTGAAGCGCGTGCGCGAGCAGATGGGGCTGACGAACGTCTGGGTGATGGTGCCGTTCGTGCGCACGCTGAAGGAAGCGGAACAGGTCGTCGACCTGCTCGCGGCCAATGGCCTGAAGCGCGGCGAGAACGGCCTCAAGGTCATCATGATGTGCGAGATCCCGACCAACGCGGTGCTGGCGGATCGCTACCTCGAATTCTTCGACGGCATGTCGATCGGCTCGAACGACATGACCCAGCTGACGCTGGGCCTCGACCGGGACTCGGCGATCATCGCGCGGCTGTTCGACGAGCGCGACGACGCGGTGAAGGCCATGCTCTCGATGGCGATCACGGCCTGCCGCAAGGCCGGAAAGTACATCGGCATCTGCGGCCAGGGGCCCTCGGATCACCCCGACCTGGCGCGCTGGCTGCTCGACCAGGGCATCGAGAGCATGTCGCTCAATCCCGATACCGTCGTCGAAACCTGGCTGTTCCTGGCGAACGAAGCCAAAGCGTAGCGCTACTTCTTCCGCTGCTTGTACGCGGCGATCAGCGCGTCCGCATGGATCAGGTCCTGGCCCGAAAGCTGCGGCTCGACGACCGCACGGGCTTCGCGCGCGCGCGGAGCGACCAGGTCGCCCCACTGCTTGTCCTCGGTCGCCAGCACCAGGTAGGCGAAGCCCAGCGCGTTGTCGCGCTTGATGTACTTGCCTTCGATCA
>CAWHCA010000020.1:0-22287 GCA_963827615.1 uncultured Gammaproteobacteria bacterium
GGCCGCGCCGTCGCCAAGGTGGTGCCGCAGCCGACGATCGTCCCGGGCGTCGGCCGCGGCGAACGCCGTCGTGCGCCGCTCGGCGCAGGCGACTACTCGGCCTACGACACGCCGCCGCGCCTGCGCGAGCGTGCGCGTGCCGTCGGCGATGGCCTTAGCCTCGACCACGGCGACGAATCGTTCATCGACATTCCGGCATTCCTGCGCCGGCAAGCCGACTGACGACGGCCGCCTTTCCCGCCAGCCTCGGGAAAGGCCGGCAGAGTCCAGGTGGAGGTTCCCTGCTCCGGACCTCCGCCTGGCTCTATCCATCGGTTTCAAGGTGAACAAAGATGGGTGCCAGCAGCACCGCCGGCCTGGGCCAGGCGCTCGACTTCCGCGACGAATGCGACGCACTGCATTCGGCGCTCGAAAACGCGCCGGCCGAAGCCTGGGCCGAACCGACGCAGTTCAAGGGCTGGACGTTCGACGACGTCCTCGGCCACCTGTACTTTTTCGATCATGCTGCCGAGATCGCCGCGCGCAGTCGCGACGAAATCCAGGCGTTGTTCCGCGACATTTTCCAGGCGAGCGCCACCGGCGTCTCGCTGATCGACTATTCACGGCGCTGGCTGCAGGGCTGCGCGGGCCCCGACTCTGCTCGAGCGCTGGCGCACGCAGTACCAGCGGCTCGCAGAAATCTACGCCGGCTTCGAGCCTGGCCATCGCCTGGCCTGGGCCGGCCCCGACATGAGCGCCCGGTCGTTCATGAGTGCGCGGCAGATGGAAACCTGGGCGCATGGGCAGGCAATCTTCGACGCGCTCGGCATCGATCGCGTCGAGCACGACCGGCTGCGCAACATCGCGGTCATGGGCGTCAACACCTTCGATTGGACCTTCAAGGTCAACCGCCGCGACGTGCCTGCGGTGAAGCCGTACGTGCGCCTGCGGAGTCCGTCAGGCGCGCTCTGGGAGTGGAACGATCCCGCGACGGTCGAGCGCGTCGAAGGCAGTGCGGTCGAGTTCTGTCGCGTGGTTACGCAAACGCGCAACCTGGCTGACACGACTCTTGCCGTGACCGGCGGGATCGCGCGGCAATGGCTGGAGCGTGCGCAATGTTTCGCGGGTCCACCGGAGCAACCGCCTGCACCCGGCACGCGGTTCAAGCAGGGGCACTACGACCGCGAGTGGTGAACGGCGGCCGGTGGCGCACCAGTTAAACACTGGTTGCCATGTCGGGTGACTGACCCAGATCCTTTCCCGAGCTTGGAAAGGCAGACACGCGCTCGGGAAAGGATCTGGATCAGGCACCCGACTTGACGTCGTGTGCGTAATCCCTACGCGGTGCCGTCATCGACGCCGATGACGCCGTCCGCCACGAGGCGATCGATCTCGCCGGCTTCGAATCCCGCCTCCGCCAGCACTGCGCGACTGTCGCCACCGGGGCGGGGTGCATGCCGGTCTGCAGTCTCACTCCCGCCGTGCCAGCGGAACGGCGAGCGCGGCGCACGCAGTCGCCCTTCGGTCGGATGATCGTATTCCCGGAAGAATCCCGTCGCGAGCAGGTGCGGGTCCTGCAGCAGTTCGCCGACCGAATTGACCCGCGCACAGGGGATGTCGACGGCACGCAATGACTCCAGCCACGCGGCCGTCGTGCGCGTCGGCGCCACCTCGGCAATGATCGCGTACAGCGCATCCACGCTCTGGCTGCGCAGCACCGGGTCCTGCACCTGCGGGGAATGCGCGAACTCGGCGCGGCCAATGAGCTCGAAGAACGCCGTCCAGTGCGTGCCGTTGTACGGCAGGATCGCCATGAAGCCGTCCTGCGTTCGGTACGGCTTGCGATTGGGCGCGGCCAACCGGTCGTAGCCCGTGGACCCCAGCGCGGGCACGAACGTTTCGCCGCCCAGCTGTTCCGACATCAGGAAGGCGACCGTGCTTTCGAACATCGGCGCTTCGATGCAGCAGCCTTTGCCCGTGCGGGCGCGGTGCGCGAGGCCCGTGGCCACCGCGATCGCGAGGTGCAGGCCACCGACCTTGTCGCAGAGGATCGTCGCGAGGTACCGCGGCTCGCCCTGGGCATTCGCGTTCAAGGCGGCGACGCCTGCCGCCGCCTGGACGATGTCGTCGTACGCAGGCTCGTTGGCGTTCGGACCGCCCTGGTCGTAGCCCGCTGCGAACGCGTAGACGAGGTCGGGCTTGATGCGTGAGAGCTGCTCGTAGTCGAGACCCAGCGGCTCGGCGGCTTTCGGTCGCATGTTGTGTACGACGGCATCTGCGCCGCCGACCAGTCGGGCCAGGACCGCGCGCGATTGCGGTCGCTTCAGGTCGATCGCGAGCGAGCGCTTGTTGCGGTTGAAGCCCATGAAACCCGCGCCCATGGAGCGCGAACGACCCGGGCGCACCGTGCGAAAGAGGTCGCCCTGCAGCGGTTCGATCTTGATGACGTCCGCCCCGAGATCGCCGAGCGTCTGTGTCGCATACGGGCCGAGCACGATCGTCGTGAAGTCGAGGACGCGGATTCCTTGCAGCAGGGGCAGCATCGATTTCACCCGGCAGTGTGCGAAAGCCCGCGCAGGATACGTGGCCGCGACCGGTCGATCCAACGTGGATCACCCGATGCGAATCGACCGCATTTCGTCGGGATGGCTGCAAGCCCGCTTCCCTCGCCGGCGCACCAGTGATAGGAAGGTGGTCGTTTGCAACACATCGCGAGGCTGGAACGCATGGGGCCGCTACAGGGAATCCGGGTCATCGAACTTGCGGGGCTCGGTCCGGCGCCGTTCTGCGCCATGATGCTGGCCGACATGGGTGCGACGGTCGTCCGGGTCGATCGCGCCTCCGCGCAGACGGACGAACCCGATCCGGTCGATACCCTGCTGCGCAACCGGCGGTCGATCGCGCTGAATTTGAAGAGCCCGGCAGGAATCGCTGCGTTGCTGCGGCTCATCGACGGCGCGGATGCCTTGATCGAAGGATTCCGGCCCGGCGTGGCCGAGCGTCTCGGCGTGGGTCCGGACGTCTGCCTTGCGCGCAACCCGAAGCTCGTCTACGGGCGCATGACGGGCTGGGGCCAGTCGGGACCGCTTGCGCAATCGGCCGGACACGACATCAATTACCTCGCGCTAACCGGCGCGCTGCACCTGATCGGCGAACGCGACCGCAAGCCGGTTCCGCCACTGAATCTCGTCGCCGATTTTGGCGGCGGCGGCATGATGCTGCTGTCAGGCCTGCTGGCGGCCTTGCTGGAAGCCTCGCGCTCCGGCAAGGGCCAGGTGATCGATGCCGCCATGACCGACGGCGTGATCGCGTTGCTGAGTATCGTCTACTCCATCCGTGCGTCGGATCGCAGCTTCCGCGATGAGACCGGGCAACTGATGCTCGCAGGCTCCGCGCCGTACTACGGCACCTTCGAAACGAGCGATGGCAAGTACCTCGCGCTCGGCGCGATCGAACCGCAGTTCTATGCGCTGCTGATCGAGAAGCTCGGCATCGACAGGAAATTCCTGGCGGCGGGGTATCCGGCGAGCCGCAAGCACTGGCCCGAGGCGGAAGCCGCGATTGCCGCGGCGGTGAAGTCGAAGACGCGCGATGAGTGGGCCGCAATCTTCGAAGGCACCGACGCATGCGTCGCACCTGTACTCAGTCTCGGCGAGGCTGCGCGGCATCCGCACAACGTCGCGCGCGGCAGTTTCGTCACGGTGAACGGTGTCGAGCAGCATGCGCCGGCTCCGCGGTTCAGCCGCACCGCGGCGGCACCGGTCCAGGGGCCACATCGTGCGGGCGCTGACAGCGGCGAGGTCCTGGCGGAAGCAGGATTTTCCGCGGCGGAAATCGATCAACTGCGTGCATCCGGCGGCCTGGCCTGACCGGGAGCGCGCCTTCCGCAGCACGTCAGGACGGCCATGCTGACGGGCCGCCGACCAGTCCTTTATGATGGTCGGCGGGCCCGGGCCAAGGGCCCGCCCCATCCCGCAGGTTTTGCAGAATCGCCACGCGGAGCGTGATCGCCCGCGCGGCCCGACCGGAGTCAAACGCATGGCCGACGCCTTTATCTACGACCACGTCCGCACGCCGCGGGGCCGCGGCAAGCCCGACGGCTCGCTCCACAGCATCACCCCGATGCACCTGGCGGCGCAGACGCTGCAGGCAGTGCGCGATCGCAACCATCTGGACACGAGCCTGCTCGACGACGTCGTGCTTGGGTGCGTTTCGCCGATCGGGGAGCAGGGCGCCGACATTGCGCGCGTGGCCACGCTCGTCGCCGGCTACGCCGAATCGGTGCCGGGCCAGCAGCTGAACCGCTTCTGCGCCTCGGGCCTCGAGGCCATCAACAACGCCGCCGCGCAGGTGATGTCCGGCCAGTCGCAGGCCGTCGTGGCCGGCGGCGTCGAGTCGATGTCGCGCGTGCCGATCGGCAGCGACGGCGGCGCCTGGGTCGCGGACCCGGCCGTCGCCTACAGCACGTATTTCGTGCCGCAGGGCGTGGGCGCGGACCTGATCGCGACGCTCGACGGCTATACGCGCGAGACGGTCGATGCGTTTGCCGTCGAAAGCCAGCGTCGCGCGGCCGCCGCCTGGGCCGAAGGTCGCTTCGCCAGGTCGATCCTGCCGGTCCGGGACATCCTCGGCCGCGTCATGCTCGACCGCGACGAGCACATGCGCCCGGATGCAACGCTGGCCAGTCTCGCCTCGCTGAAGCCTGCCTTCGCGACGATGGGCGAGCAGGCCGGTTTCGATGCCGTGGCGCAGATGAAGTACCCGCAGGTCGATTCGATCAACCACGTGCACACGGCCGCCAATTCGAGCGGCATCGTCGACGGCGCCGCGGGCGTGCTGATCGGCAGCAAGCGCTTCGGCGGCAAGGCCGGCCTCAAGCCGCGCGCACGCATCCGCGCGTTCACGTCGATCGGCAGCGAGCCCGCGATCATGCTGACCGGCCCCGCGCTGGTGACGCAGAAGTTGCTCAAGCGCGCCGGCATGACGGTCAACGACATCGACCTGTTCGAGGTCAACGAGGCGTTCGCCTCCGTCGTGCTGCGCTTCATGCGCGCGATGGATGTGCCGCACGACAAGGTCAACGTGAACGGCGGCGCCATCGCCATGGGTCACCCGCTGGGTGCCACCGGCGCGATCATCGCGGGCATCGTCCTCGACGAACTCGAACGCCGCAATCTCAACACCGCGCTGATCACGCTCTGCGTGGGCGCGGGCATGGGCACGGCCACCATCATCGAGCGCGTCTGACGCGCCGACCGACCAGGAACCCGCATTATGCAGAAGCACTTCACCCTGGCCGTCGACGCCGACGGCATCGCCCTGATCACCATGGACAGCCCGGGACGTTCGATGAACGTGCTCGGCCCCGAGGTCGAAGCGGAACTCGCCGCGATCGTCGACAGGATCGTGGCCGACGCCGGCATCCGCGGTGCGATCATCACCTCGGGCAAGCCGAGCTTCCTCGCCGGCTACGACCTCACCGAGTTCCTGCGCAGCTTCGGCCCGCAACTGACGCCCGTACAGGTGTACGAGAATTTCAAGGGCCTGGGCAACCTGCTGCGGCGGATCGAAACCTGCGGCAAGCCGTTCGCTGCAGCCATCAACGGCCTCGCGCTCGGCGGCGGCTTCGAAGTCTGCCTCGCGTGTCACTACCGCGTGATCGCGGATGACCCGAAGGCATTCGTCGGCCTGCCCGAAGTGAAGGTAGGCCTGCTGCCGGGCGGCGGCGGCACCCAGCGCATGCCGCGCCTGATCGGCGTGACGCAGTCGCTGCCGTACCTGCTCGAAGGCGGCAACATCGCAGCGGCGGAAGCGAAGAAGCTGGGCCTGGTGCACGAAGTCGTGCCGGCGGGCGAGCTGATCGCCGCGGCGAAGCGCTGGCTCATGGGTTCGCCGGTAGCCGTGCAGCCGTGGGACCAGAAGGGCTATCGCGTGCCGGGCGGCGTCGCGTTTGCCAGCGCAGGCACGACGCAGACCTTCATGGGCGCCACGGCGCTCGTCGCGAAGAAGACGCTGCACAACTACCCGGCGCCGGCGGCGATCCTTTCGTGCGTCTACGAAGGCACGCTGCTGCCGATCGAGAAGGGCCTCGAAGTCGAGGCCAAGTACTTCGCGACGCTCGTGACCGGTCCGGTCGCGCGCAACCTGATCCGCACGATGTTCGTGAACAAGGGCAATGCCGACAAGCTGTCGGTGCGCCCGGCGGACGTGCCGAAGTCGAAGGTGACGAAGCTCGGCGTACTCGGCGCCGGCATGATGGGCGCGGGTGTAGCCTACGTTTCGGCGATGCCGGGCATGGAAGTGATCCTGATCGACTCGACGACCGAGCAGGCGGAGAAGGGCAAGGCCTACTCGGCGAAGCTGCTGGCGAGGGAGGTCGAGAAAGGCCGTCGCACCCAGGAGCAGGCTGAGGCCGTGCTCGCACGCATCAGGCCGACGGCCGACTATGCGCAGCTCGAGGGCGCCGATCTCGTGATCGAAGCGGTGTTCGAGCACCGCGACATCAAGGCCGACGTCACCGCGAAGGCCGAGGCCGTGATCCCGAAGACTGCCGTCTTCGCCAGCAACACGTCGACGCTGCCGATCACCGGCCTCGCCAAGGCGTCGAAGCGGCCGAAGAGCTTCATCGGCATTCACTTCTTCTCGCCGGTCGAGAAGATGCCGCTGGTGGAGATCATCGTCGGCAAGCAGACGGGCAATGAGGCGATCGCGCGCGCGCTCGACTACGTCGGCCAGCTGAAAAAGACGCCGATCGTGGTCAACGACAGCCGCGGCTTCTACACCAGCCGCTGCTTCGGCACGTACACCGCCGAAGGCGCGAAGATGCTGTCCGAAGGCATCGATCCGCAGCTGATCGAGAGCGCGGGCAAGCTGGCCGGCATGCCGGTCGGGCCGCTGGCGGTCAGCGACGAAGTGAGCCTCGAGCTCGCCTACAAGGTGATGTCGCAGTCGCGCGAGGACCTGGGCGCGAAGTACAAGGAGCCGGTCAGCTGGCCGGTCGTGAGGCACTTCGTCGAGGACCTGAAGCGCCTCGGCCGCAAGAGCGGCGCGGGGTTCTACGACTACCCCGAGGGCGGCAAGAAGGTGCTCTGGTCCGGCCTCGCAAACGAGTATCCGCGGCTCGCGCAGCAGCCGGGCGTCGAGGAGCTCAAGACACGCCTGCTGTACATCCAGGCGCTCGAGACAGCGCGCTGCTTCGAGGAAGGCGTGCTGCGCAGCGTGCACGAAGCCGACCTGGGTTCGATCCTCGGCTGGGGCTTCCCGGCCTACACGGGCGGCACGCTCTCGTACATCGATACGATCGGGCCCGCGAAGTTCGTGGCCGAGTGCAAGCGTCTCGCCAGGCTGTACGGCGAGCGCTTCAAGCCGACCAAGGGCCTGCTGGCGCGTGCGCAGTCGGGCGAGACGTACTACGACGGCGCGGCCCAGGCCGCAGCCAAGGCTTCGTGAGGGGACAGGAACACCATGAGTGAAGTGCTGGTTGAACGCCGCGGTCGCGTCGCGATCGTCACGCTGAACAGGCCCGAATCGCTGAACGGCTTCACGACGGGCCTGCGCAACGCATTGAAGAAAGAACTGCAGGCAGTGGCGGCCGACGACTCCGTCCGCGCCGTCGTGCTGACGGGTGCCGGCCGCGGCTTCAGCGCGGGCGCCGATCTCAAGGCCGAGCCGATGACGTCGGGCACCGAGGTCGAACGGCAGCTCAACGAGGAATACGGCGCCGCGCTGCGGGAGATCGCCCGCATGCCGAAGCCCGTGATCGCGGCGGTGAACGGTTTCGCCACCGGCATCGGCGGTTCATTCGCGCTCGTCTGCGATCTGGTCGTGCATGGGCGAGAGCGCGTTCTTCCAGGTGCCGTTCGCGAAGATCGGCCTCGTGCCCGACGGCGGTCTCACCTGGCTGCTCACCGAACGCGTCGGCCACCGCCGCGCATTCGAACTCGCCATCAGTGGCGATCGCGTGCCGGCAGCGAAGTGCCTGGAGTGGAACCTCGCCAATCGTGTCGTGCCGGACGACCAGGTCGTGACGACAGCCGTCGCCTGGGCAGAACAGTTGTGCGATGCGGCGCCGATCGCGCTCGGTTACATGAAGCAGCTGCTGCGCAGCGCGCCCGACATGGGTTACGAGCAGACGATCCGTGCCGAGGCCAGGTTGCAGGCGCCGTGCATCGACAGCCAGGATTTCGCGGAAGGGGTCGCCGCGTTCCGCGAGAAGCGCGTGCCGAAATTTACGGGCAGGTAATGACCGGCGACGGTCGGCAGGGTGAGCACATGACCGGCACGACGACCGTCTCGACGATCGAAGCCGCGACGACCGAGATGCGTCCCGGTCTCGAGATCGATCGCGATCGCCTGCAGCAGTACCTCGAGGCGCACGTTGCCGGATTCGCGGGACCGCTGTCGATCCGGCAGTTCAAGGGCGGCCAGTCGAACCCGACCTACCTGCTGGCGACGCCGTCCAAGCAGTACGTCCTGCGTCGCAAGCCGCCCGGCCAGTTGCTCGCTTCGGCCCACGCGGTCGACCGCGAATACAAAGTCATCACCGCGCTCGGTCGGCACACCGACGTGCCCGTGCCGCGCACTTACGTGCTCTGCACCGACGAGTCGGTGGTCGGCACCTGGTTCTACGTGATGGACCACGTCGCCGGGACGCATCTTCTGGGATCCGTCGTTTCCGGACGTGGCGCAAGAGCACCGACGGGAACACTCGCTGGCGCTTTGTGACGCGCTCGCGCGCCTGCACCGGGTCCGGCCCGAAGCCGCGAGCCTCGGCGACTATGGCAAGCCCACGGGTTACTTGAGCCGCCAGATCGCGCGGTTCTCGAAGCAGTACCTGGAAGACACCGCGGGTGGCCGCATCGACTCCATGGAGCGTGTCATCGACTGGCTGCCTCGCAACATGCCGGCGCAGGAACCGCCCGCGGCGGTCGTGCACGGCGACTACCGGTCGGACAACGCGGTGTTCCACCCGACCGAGCCGCGGGTCGTCGCGATCCTGGACTGGGAACTCTCGTCGCTCGGAGATCCGCTCGCCGATTTTGCTTACCACCTGATGGCCTACCGCCTGCCGTCGCTGTCGACTCCGATGCTCGGCGGGCGGGACGCAGCGGCGCTCGGCCTGCCGACCGAGGCGGAGTACGTGGCGCACTACGAGCAGGTCACCGGCTTCCGGGTGGATCCACGCGACCTCGAGTTCTACCTGGCCTTCGGCATGTTCCGGCTGGCCGGCATCTTCCACGGCATCCGGAGTCGGGTGGTGCGGGGAACGGCTGTCAGCGCCCGGGCCCGTGAGTACGCGACGTTCACCGACGCCGATCGCGGACCTGGCGTGGGCCCAGGCGCAGCGCGCAGCGTCCTTATAACTCCATGAGAAACATGGGCTTAGGGTTCTTCCGGCGCCTGTGGTAGAGTGCGCGGCTAAGTTCCGGGTCAAATCGCATTAATGCTGAAGCAACGCACGCTCAAGAATTCGATCCGCGCCACGGGCGTGGGCCTGCACACCGGCAAGAAAGTGCTGATGGTCCTGCGTCCGGCCCCGGCCAATTCGGGCATCGTCTTCCGCCGCACCGACCTCGACCAGCTCATCGACATTCCGGCCACGGCCGGCAACGTCAGCCAGACCACGCTCGGCACCAGCCTCACGGCGGACGGTGGCACGGTCTCGACCGTCGAACACCTGATGTCCGCGCTTGCGGGCCTCGGCATCGACAACCTCGTCGTCGAATTGAGCGCCAGCGAGGTGCCGATCATGGACGGCAGCGCAGGGCCGTTCGTCTTCCTGCTGCAGTCGGCGGGAATCGAGGAACAGAACGCCGCGAAGCGCTTCGTCCGCATCAAGAAGAGCGTCAAGGTCGAGGACGGCGACAAGTGGGCGCGCTTCGATCCCTACGACGGCTTTAAAGTTAATTTTGAAATCGAATTCGACCATCCGGTGTTCAAGCGCCGGTCACAGGTCGCGTCGATGGACTTCTCGACGACCACGTTCCTGCGCGAGGTCAGCCGTGCCCGCACGTTCGGCTTCATGCGCGACCTGGAATACATGCGCGCGCAGAACCTGGCCCTCGGCGGCAACCTCGACAACGCGATCGTGCTCGACGATTACCGGGTGCTGAACGAGGACGGCCTGCGCTACGAAGACGAGTTCGTGAAGCACAAGATCCTCGACGCGATCGGCGATCTCTACCTGCTCGGGCACAGCCTGATCGGCGAGTTCAGCGGCTTCAAGTCAGGCCACGGACTCAACAACCGCCTGTTGCGCACGCTGGTTGCGGATGCAGGCGCGTGGGAAGAAGTGACGTTCGAGACGCTGCAGGACGCGCCGATCAGCTACGTCGCCGCGGCTTCCGCTACCGCGTGAAGGGGGTAGGGGATGGGGTTAGGGGTTAGTCGGAGGCGTGGCCAATCGTTCAGCGTTCCGACTATCCCCACTACCCCTATCCCCTATCCCCTCCCTCTGACCTTCACCACCACCTTGTCGATGGGTGGTTCGCCGCCTGACTCCAGCCGTTCCTTGAGCGACTGCGCGCCGTAGCGCACGCGCGGCGTCCACGCCGCCGAGTCCATGATGACGACCAGGTGGTCGCCACGCCGGGCAGCCGAAACCAGGTGCGGACGCAAGGCCTCCGCCAGCGCCAGGCGGACCTTTTCGGTCAATGACTGCGCCGCGGCAGCCTTCTTCTCGAGGACGGCCAGGCCCGGTGCGAGGCCGCCGAACAGCGGTTTAAGGCGATCGGTCATTGTTAAGATTAAACTGTGCAAACAGTCGATTTGTTTGCCAAGAGGACGGCTTGCCGGGGCATAGTCTCGCGATTCCGTGACACGACGCAACGATGCCCGCTGGCCGACGCAGCGATCGTGTCCCTTTATCGCCATCAACGCACCCCGGGGGTTGGCGCGGCATGAATTTGCGGATCGTTACCGGCCCCCATGGCCGCACCAGAGAGATCGACCTCACCGGGCCGCACCTGCTGCTGGCCTCGGTTCTCGTCGTCGGCATCTTCATCGCCGGCCTGGCGCTCGGGCGTTTCCTGCTCGGCGGCAATGCCGAGCAGCGTGCCTACGCGCGTGCCATGGCCCAGCAGAAGACCGACCTGCAGGCCGCGCGTGGACAGATCGACGGCAAGGTCGACGCCCTCGCCGCACGAATCGGTTCGTTGAACGCCCAGTTGATCCGCCTCGACGCCCTGGGTCGCCGGCTCACCGACCTGGCCGGTCTCGACCGCGGTGAGTTCGATTTCGCCAAGCCACCGCCCGCTGGCGGTCCCGAGGGACAGGAAGTGCAGGGCGGCTCCGTGCAGGTGCCCGAACTCACCTCGGTGCTGGATACGCTTGAAGAACAGATCCACGACCGCGAGCAGCAATTGGGGGCGCTCGAGATGGTCATGGCGTCGCGCGAACTCGGCCAGCGCATCATGCCGGGCGGGTTGCCGCTGATCGGCGGCTGGATTTCGTCGCATTTCGGCCGTCGCAGCGATCCGTTCACGGGTCGCGGCGCGTTCCATGCCGGCGTCGACTTTGCTGGCCCTGCGGGTTCCCGCGTGATCGCCGTCGGTCCCGGAGTCGTGACGTATTCCGGCTGGAAAGAGGGCTACGGCAACGTCGTCGAGATCACGCACCCGACGGGCTACGTGACGCGTTACGGCCACAATTCGCGCAACCTCGTGCCGGTTGGCCGAGCGGTGCAGAAGAACGACGCCATCGCCGTCATCGGCAGCACGGGCCGCTCCACGGGCACTCACGTGCACTTCGAGGTGCTGCGCGACGGCAACGTCCTCAATCCCATGAAGTACCTCGCCGCCCCGTAGGCGGCAAGGGGTTAGGGGATAGGGGTTAGGGGTTAGTCGGAACCCAACCCCACCATCATTTTCACGAAGATGCGTTCGAGTCAGCGGGCAGCGAAACCCCGCAGCGTCATCGCTGTCCAATCGCAGCGCTGCGCTTTTCCGACTAACCCCTAACCCCTATCCCCTAACCCCTTGTTTCTACGGAGAGCCGCCGCACCTACGGCAGTGCTGTAGAATTTCCGCCTTTATTTTCAACGCTTATCGCCCGGAACCCCAGTGGCTAATTGGCTCACCCGCATTTTCGGCAGTCGCAACCAGCGGCTCGTCAGTCAGTACAACGGCCTCGTCAGGAAGATCAACGCGTTCGAGCCCGCCCTGCAGGCCCTTTCCGACGCCGACCTCGCCGCCAAGACCGTCCAGTTCCGCGCGCAGCTTGCGGCCGGCAAGACCCTCGACGACCTCCTGCCCGAAGCGTTCGCGGTCGTCCGCGAGGCCTCGCGCCGCACCCTCGGCCTGCGCCACTTCGACGTGCAGCTGATCGGCGGCATGGTGCTGAACAACGGCAAGATCGCGGAAATGCGCACCGGCGAAGGCAAGACGCTGGTTGCGACCCTGCCCGCGTACCTCAACGCGTTGCCCGGCAAGGGCGCGCACATCGTCACCGTCAACGAGTACCTCGCGCAGCGCGACGCCGACTGGATGGCGCCGATCTACAACTTCCTCGGCATGAGCGTCGGCGTGGTCAAGGCCGGCCTGATGCCGGACGAGAAGCGCGCGGCCTACGGTTCCGACATCACGTACGGCACCAACAACGAATTCGGCTTCGACTACCTGCGCGACAACCTGGCATTCCGCATCGAAGACCGCATGCAGCGCGAACTCGCATTCGCGGTGGTCGACGAAGTGGACTCGATCCTCATCGACGAAGCGCGCACGCCGCTGATCATCTCGGGCCCCGCCGAGGAGAGCACCGAGCTCTACATCAAGATCAACGAGCTGGTGCCGCGTCTGACGAAGCAGGAGGCGGAGGAAGGCGAGGGCGACTACTGGGCCGACGAAAAGTCGAAGCAGGTTCATCTCTCCGACCAGGGCCATGAGCACGTCGAGGAACTGTTCCTGCAGGCTGGGTTGCTGCAGGAAGGCCAGAGCCTCTACGACCCGGCCAACATCCGGCTGATGCATCACCTGAACGCCGCGCTGCGCGCGCACGCGCTGTACCGCAAGGACGTCGAGTACATCGTCCGCAACGGCGAAGTCATCATCGTCGACGAGTTCACGGGGCGCACGATGCCGGGCCGCCGCTGGTCGGATGGCCTGCACCAGTCGGTGGAGGCGAAGGAAGGCGTTAACGTGCGCGAGGAAAACCAGACGGTTGCCTCGATCACGTTCCAGAACTTCTTCCGCATGTACGGCAAGTTGTCGGGCATGACCGGCACCGCCGACACCGAGGCCTTCGAGTTCCAGCAGATCTACGGTCTCGAAGTGGTCGTGATCCCGACGCACCGTCCGATGATCCGCGACGACGCGGCGGACCTCGTGTACCTGACGCAGAAAGACAAGTACGAAGCGATCATCGAGGACATCCGCGAGTGCGTAAAGCGCGGCCAGCCGGCCCTCGTCGGCACCACCTCGGTCGAAACCTCGGAGCTGCTCTCGGGCCTGCTGAAGCAGAAGGGCATCGAGCACAACGTGCTGAACGCGAAGCAGCACGACCGCGAAGCGACCATCGTGTCGCAGGCCGGGCGTCCTGGCACCGTGACGATCGCCACCAACATGGCCGGCCGCGGCACGGACATCGTCCTCGGCGGCAGCCTCAAGACAGAGTTGCTGGAGGTCGACCCGACGGACGCTGCCGCGCGCGCCGCGGTCGAGGCGGAATGGAAGCGCCGGCACGAACAGGTGATCGCGTCGGGCGGCCTGCACATCATCGGCACCGAACGCCACGAGTCGCGCCGCATCGACAACCAGTTACGCGGCCGGTCGGGCCGCCAGGGCGACCCGGGCTCGAGCCGGTTCTACCTGTCGCTCGAAGACAGCCTGATGCGGATCTTCGGCGACCCCGAGCGCACCAAGCGCTGGCTGACCACGGCCGGCATGAAGGAAGGCGAGGTCATCGAGAGCAAGATGCTGTCGCGCCAGATCGAGCGCGCGCAACGCAAGGTGGAAGCCTACAACTTCGACCTGCGCAAGAACCTGCTCGAGTACGACGACGTCGCCAACGACCAGCGCAAGGTCATCTACCAGCAGCGCACCGAGATCATGGCGGCGGAAGACATCTCCGATTCCGTCACGGGCATTCGTGCCGAGGTGGTCAACAACCTGATCGACCAGTTCGTGCCGCGCGAGAGCCCCGAGGAGGAGTGGAAACTCGACGACCTCAAGGACGCGATCGAACGTGACTTCATCACCACGATCGACCCGAAGGCCTGGCTCACGGCCGATCACGAGATCGCCGAAGCCGGCTTGCGCGAACGCGTGGTAAAGGCCGTCGAGGACGCGTACGAGGCCAAGGTCGCTGCCGTCGGTGCGCCGGTCATGCGGCATCTGGAAAAGGCGGTGATGCTGCAGGAGCTCGATCGTCACTGGCGCGATCATCTCGCGGCGATGGA
Source organism: uncultured Gammaproteobacteria bacterium (assembly GCA_963827615.1). Taxonomy (GTDB): domain Bacteria; phylum Pseudomonadota; class Gammaproteobacteria; order Steroidobacterales; family Steroidobacteraceae; genus RPQJ01. The sequence goes on from CAWHCA010000020.1 coordinate 14,372, forward strand.
TTACCTGCGGCAGGGCATCCACCTGCGCGCCTACGCGCAGAAGAACCCCAAGCAGGAATACAAGCGCGAGGCGTTCGAACTCTTCGGCGCGCTGCTCGACCGCATCAAGCACGACACGGTTTCGCTGCTGTCACGCCTGCAGGTGCGCACGGAAGCGGAGATCGAGGAGCAGGAGCGGGAGCGCGAACGGCAGATGGCTCGCCAGCTGCAGACACAGCACGTGTCGCCGCAGTCCGTCATTGCCAGCGATGGCGCGGCGGAAAGCGCGGCGGCAGCGGGCAGTGGCATGGGCGGCGGGCTTGCAGCCGGCTCCGGGTTCGCCCGCGGATTCGGCGGGGGCGAAGCGCGTGCGGCCGGTCCGGCGTCGCCGAGCGGCGAGACTGTCGTGCGCGACGGGCGCAAGGTGGGGCGCAACGAGCCCTGCCCGTGCGGATCGGGCAAGAAATACAAGCACTGTCACGGCCAGATCTGACCACCGGGGCCGGGCGCCTTCTTCGTCGCGACGAGGCCAGGGCAACCGATGCAGGAGCTGTGGGTCGTCGCCGGACTGGTGTTCGATGCCGATGGTCGCGTGCTCATCGCGCAGCGGCCGACGGGCAAGGCACTCGCGGGACGCTGGGAGTTTCCAGGCGGCAAGGTGGCGCCCGGTGAGACGGCGCACGCTGCGGTCGCCAGGGAGCTGCGGGAAGAGATCGGCATCGAGGCCGGGGATGCCGAACGCCTGATGTACTACGCGGCCGTCTATCCAGGCCGGACGATCTGGCTGGACGTGTGGATGATCAGGGACTGGTCGGGTCAGCCTCGCGGACTCGATGCGCAGTCGCTCGAATGGGTCGAGCCGTCACGCCTGCGCGAGCACGACATCCTCGAGGCGGATGCGCCGATCGTGGCGGCGCTGTCGCGGCGGTAGTTTGTTACCTGCTGCAGCGGGAGGCGACGCTCAAGGAGCGGGTGTGGGTCGGTGGCGCCCGATCCGGTTCTCTTCCGGCGAGCGGAAAGGCAGACACGCTCGCCGGAGAGAGAACCGGATCGAGCGCTCGACACGCAGCGCCTGAGCGACTTTTCCGCATGAGCGGAAAAGGTCGCACGGCGCATGCAGCGTTGAGCGCATCGGAACGCAGCTTCCAGCGGTAGTCGCGTAGCCGCAGCGAGCACCGCCGATCGACCTCGGACATTTCTCGCTGAGTCGGCTCCCCCGTCGTATCAGGCTACAGACGCCGTATCGCAAGCGGCCGATCCGGGACCTTTCCCCGAGCGCGTGTCTGCCTTTCCAAGCTCGGGGGAAGGTCCCGGATCGATCGCCTGCAACCGTCGGCGCCTTGATGAGCCGCTTGCTCAGCGGGTGTTCGACCGTCACCGCCGGGTCAGTGAATAGGCCACTTCGTGCAGCGCGTCGAGGCCGGTCGCGGCGAACTTCGGGCTTTCACCGATGATGTCGACGCGTTCCAGTTCCTCGACCCGGAACGTCCCGCCGTACAGCGTCACGACTTCGTCCGGGGTCACCGAGAAGGGCGGGCCGTCCTTGATCGCCTGTTCGTATTCGAACGCAACCAGCAACGTGCGGCTGCCCGCCGGCATCAACGTCGCGAAGTGCTGAGCGTAGCGCTCGCGCATCGAGGGCGGCAGCGCGACGAGCGCCGCTCGATCGTAGGCGGCCTGCACCGGCCCGAGCAGTTCGGGCGTGAGCTGCAGCGCATCGCCCTCGAAGATCTCGACCGCGCCGGATCGATGCCGGCGGAACGGGCCGTGCCGTTCGATCTGCACGTCGGCCCGTTGCTGCTCCCCGAAGAACTCCTCGACCGCGAGCGAACTCAGCTCGGAGCCGACGACGCGGTAGCCGCGCACCGACAACCAGACCATGTCCAGGCTCTTGCCGCAGAGCGGCACGTAGACGCGAGCGCCCGTTGCCACATTGAGCGAGGGCCAGCAACGTTCGAGGAACGGATGCGGAGCGGACTGATGAAATCCGATCTGGCGGGCTTGCCAACGTTGATGCCAGAAGTCCGGATCCATGGGAATTTCAGCGCCTCGTCAGTGTCGCTGGGGATCGTCGGATTCGTCGTTCGACGGCTGGACGACGTCCGGAGAGAGTTCCTCGCCGGGGATTGCGTGCTGTTCAGTCATCCACGCGCCGAGGTCGATCAGCCGGCAGCGCTCGCTGCAGAACGGGCGCCAGCGCGCCGCGGCCGACCATTCCACCGGGCGCTGGCACGTGGGACACGGAAACGTCGGCATGGCGGCCTGCTCGCGCCTCGGGGCCTGCGGTCAGGTGCAGAGCGCGAGCATGAACGGCACATCGCCCGACATCTGCATCGGGTGCGTGCTCGCATCCTGCCAGGAGAGGAAGCGGATGCTGACCCGGTAGTGGCTGCCGCTGATCTCCGGGTAGATGTCGGTGCCCCGCGGCAACACGATGCGGATCAGCTGCACGGGCACGTCGCGCTCGAGCGTCAGGTGATAGATGCCGTTGGGTGCAACTTCGCGCCGCGTGCGGCCCTGTTCGCGCGTCATCCAGAGCAGTTCGGAGATCGAGTCGCCGAGCGGACGGATCACGGCCAGCCAGTTCGCGAAGTCCGCACCCCGGATTTCGTCCGGCTGGTTGAGCCAGTGGGTGTAGTCGGGCAGGTCGAACTCGCAGGTGCCGCCGGGGATCGTGCTGCGGTGCTTGATCGCGTTGAGGAACTCGGAGTCGCGCAGTTTCTGCATGAAGAGCGCGCCGACCGAGCTGAGTTCCTCGCGCATCCGGTGCAGTTTCGTCAGCAGCAGCTTGAGCCGCGCCGAGTCGACACCCGGCCGCGAGCTGAAGGCCGACAGATGGTGCATCTGCCGCTCGAGTTCCTTCAGTACCTCGCTGCGGATGTCGCCGCGCTGGGTGATCGCAAGGATCTCGAGCAGCGAGCGTGACCGCGGCCCGCGTCGACCAGGGATCGGGCAGGGTGTGATGGTGCACGGCCTGCTGGTACAGGAAATCGAGGCGCAGGAAGTTACGCATCCGCTCGTTCAGCGGCTGTTCATACGCGACGACGCGGGTCGCCGCATCCGTGGAGGGCACTGCGGCCTCGGTTGAGTTCATGGTCGACTATTGTGCGGCATGGCCGTTTGGCGGCACAACCGGGCGTTCCCTGCTTGCCGCCGCCAACTTCACATATCGTGCGTGAAGCGCCGCGACCTGCTCCCGCAGGTCGTCGATCCGCCCCGTGTTCGTCAGCACATCGTCGGCGATGCCCAGCCTGGTCGCACGCTGCGCCTGTGCACGTAGCGAGGCTTCCGCCTGCTCCCGGGTGACCGCGTCCCTGGTCATGAGCCGCTCGACCTGCACGGTTTCCGGCGTGTCCACGACCAGGACGCGGTCGACATGGTCGCGTCGGCCCCCTTCTGCCAGCAGTGGAATGACGAGCATCTGGTAGGGCCCGGCCTGTGCCGCCGCAACCGACTGGCGTTCCATCTCGGCGCGAATGGCCGGATGCAGGATCGCCTCGAGCCGTGCGCGTGCTGCAGCGTCGCGGAAGATGACCTCACGCAGCCGACGTCGGTCGAGCCTGCCGTCGGAATCGAGCACGTCACTGCCGAAGGCCTTGGCGACAGCAGCCAGCGCAGGCTGGCCGGGTTCGACGACCTCACGCGCGATGAGGTCCGTGTCGATCAACGGCACGCCGTGGGTTGCGAACAGGTTGGCGACGGTGGTCTTGCCGCTGGCAATGCCGCCGGTGAGGGCGACGCGGAAGGGGCGGCCAGTGGATTGTGGTGCCGTCGGCGTCACGGTGGTGGTCAGTGGCGCAGGCCGGCCAGCGTCAGGTAGCTGCCCATGATCTGCGGTCCCCACAGCAACGCGATCCAGCCAGCCGCCGCGAGGTAAGGGCCGAAGGGGATCGGCACGTTGCGGTCGCGGCCGCGGAGCAGGATCAACGCGATGCCAATGACGGCGCCGGCAAACGCAGAAAGCAGCAGGATCAGCGGCAGCATCTGCCAGCCCATCCAGGCCCCGAGCGCGCCGAGCAGCTTGAAATCGCCGTAACCCATGCCGTCCTTGCCCGTGATGAGCTTGAAGGCCCAGTAGACGGTCCAGAGGATCAGGTAGCCGCAGGCGGCGCCGAGGATCGCGGAGGACGGATCCGTCGGAGCGGGTGCCGTGAGACCCGCATGCCAGGAGAGGCTCAGCAGCAGGCCCAGCCACAGCAGCGGCACCGTGATGACGTCGGGCAGGAGCGTGTGATCGAGGTCGATCACCGTCAGGGAGATCAGGGCCCAGGTGAACAGCAGTGCCGCGAGCATCTGCCAGTGCCAGCCGAAATGCAGCGCGACCACGGCCGACAGCACCGCCGTGGCGAACTCGACGATCGGATAGCGGACGGAAATCGACGCGCGGCAACTGGCACACTTGCCGCCGAGCAGCAGCCAGCTGACCACCGGGATGTTCTGCAACGCCGTGATCTCGGCGTTGCACCTGGGGCAGCGGGAGCGGGGACGAGGAGGTTGTAGCGCTCGTCGACCTGCTCCATTGCCACCGGCGTCGCGCTCAATGCATCGATACTCGCGTTGCCCAGTTCATCATTCGGCGGCTCGACCTGGGACAGCTGTGCCTTTGGTTCGGCACCGGGGTTCGAGTCCAGCATTTCCCGCGCCTGCGCTTTCCATTCGCGCTCGAGCATGATCGGCACGCGGTGGATGACGACGTTCAGGAAGCTGCCGACGAGGAGGCTGACGAGGAAGACGCACGCGGCCAGCAACCAGGGCGTCGAAGCGAGAATCTCGGCGAGTTCGGTCATGCGTGCGTTTACCTATGCGAAAACGCCGCGCAGGGCGCGGCGTCTTCGGCGATCTCATCCGCTATCGCGCGGCGCGTGCGTCAGATGACCGCGCCGAGCTTGAAAATCGGCAGGTACATCGCCACGACCATGCCGCCGACCAGCACGCCGAGGATGACCATGATCATCGGTTCGAGCAGGCTGCTCAGTGCGTCGACGGCGGCGTCGACGTCGGCTTCGTAGAAGTCCGCGACCTTGCTCGCCATCTCGTCCAGCGAACCCGACTCCTCGCCGACGGCGATCATCTGCACGACCATGTTCGGGAAGAGACCCGTGTTCTCCATCGCGCGCTGCATGCGCATGCCGGTGGCGATCTCGTCGCGCATTCTCAGCACGGCGTCCTGGTAGATGATGTTGCCGGTGGCGCCCGCGACGGACTTCATCGCTTCGACGAGCGGCACGCCGGCGCCGAACATCGTTGCGAGCGTGCGCGCATAGCGCGCGATGGCTGACTTGCGCAGGATGGGCCCGATCACCGGGATTTGCAGCGACAACTTGTCGATGAACTGTCGCATCGGCCGTGAACGCTTGTAGAAATAGAAGAACGTGAAAACTGCGATGCCAACGATAATCCCCAGCATCCAGCCCTTCGCCTGCAACCAGCGCGACATGTTGACCACGAACTGCGTGAATGCCGGCAGGTCCGCGCCGAAGCCCTTGAACAGGCTTTCGAACTGCGGAATGACAAACAGCAGCAGGATGACCGTGACGATGATCGCAACCGCCAGCACGGCTGCCGGATAGAACAGCGCCTTCTTGATCTTCTTCTTCAGGGCCTCGGTCTTTTCCTTGTAGGTCGCAATCTTTTCGAGCACCGTCTCGAGCGCACCTGCGTGCTCGCCGGCTTCGACCAGGTTCACGAACAAGTCGTCGAAGTAGATCGGGTGCTTGGCGAGGGCCTGGTGCAGCGAGTTGCCAGTTTCGATGTCGCTCTTGATCGAGAGCACGAGCTTCTGCACCGCCGGCTTGTCGTTGCCGACGCCGATGATCTCGAAGGACTGCACCATCGGGATGCCGGCGTTGAGCATCGTGGCGAGCTGACGGGCGAAAAGGGCGATGTCCTCGGCGGTGACCTTGCCGTCGCTCTTGAAGAGCTTGGATTCCTTGCGGACCCGGGTCGCCGCGATCCCCTGCTTGCGCAGGTCCGGAGCGAATCTCCATCTCGTCACGCGCCAGGCCGCGCCCCTTGACGCGATTGCCCTTCTTGTCCTTGCCTTCCCAGAGGAAGGTCATCTGCTTGGTTACGGCAAGTTCGGCCATGTGGTTGGAGTCCCGGTTCCTTCAGGTTCAGTCGACGGTGACACGGTTCACTTCTTCCAGCGAAGTGATGCCCATGCGCACCTTGTTGATGCCCGCCTGGCGCAGGCCCCAGACGCCGTCGCGGGTCGCCTGTTCCTTGATGTCCATCACGTTCCCGCCCGCCATGATGATGCGGCCGATCTCCTCGGAGACCGGCATCACCTCGTACAGTCCCGTGCGCCCCTTATACCCGTCCGTGCAGTTGCTGCAACCCACGGGTTGGAAAATCTGGAGCCCGTTCGCGATTTCCTCGTCCCCGAAGCCTTCTTTCTTCAGCGCTTCGGCAGGAATCTTCGCCGGCGCCTTGCAGCTGTTGCAGAGCCGGCGCGCCAGGCGCTGGGCGATGATCAGGCTGACCGACGTGGCGATCGCGTAGGGCTTCGACGCCCATGTCGACCAGGCGCGTCAGGGTCTTGGGGCGCGTCGTTGGTGTGCAGCGTGGAGAGCACCAGGTGGCCGGTCTGGGCCGCCTTGATGGCGATTTCGGCGGTCTCGAGGTCGCGGATTTCGCCGACCATGATCACGTCCGGATCCTGGCGCAGGAAGGCGCGCAGGGCGCCGGCGAAAGGTCAGGCCGACCTTCGGGTTGATGTTGCACCTGGTTGATGCCGGGCAGCATGATTTCGACGGGGTCTTCGGCCGTCGAGATGTTCGTGTCCTCGGTGTTGAGGATGTTGAGGCCCGTGTAGAGCGACACCGTCTTGCCGCTGCCGGTCGGGCCGGTCACCAGGATCATGCCGTGCGGCCGCGCCAGGCAATCCAGGTACAGCTTCTTCTGGAAGGCCTCGTAGCCCAGCGCGTCGATGCCCAGCATCGCGCTCGAGGGATCGAGGATACGCATCACGATCTTTTCGCCGAAGAGCGTCGGGCACGTGCTCACGCGGAAGTCGATGGCCCGGTTCTTCGAGATCTTCATCTTGATGCGGCCGTCCTGCGGCACGCGGCGCTCCGCGATGTCCATGCGGGACATCACCTTCAGGCGGGCCGCCATCTTGATGGCCAACTGCACCGGCGGGTTGGCGACTTCCTTCAGGATGCCGTCGAGGCGAAACCGGATACGGTAGCTGCGTTCGTAAGGCTCGAAATGGATGTCCGACGCACCCTTCTTGATCGCGTCCAGCATCACCTTGTTGATGAAGCGGACGATCGGCGCGTCGTCGACTGCGTCGGACTGGCGATCGGAGTCCCTGGCAGAGTCCTCGTCGTCGCCCGAGGTGACTTCGAGACCGTCCATCTCGAAGTCGTCGCCGGCGAGTTCCGGCATCGACGTGTCGACCTGCTCGAGTGAAGCCGCGAGCAGCTTGTTGAGCTTGTCTCCTCGACGACGACCGCTTCGATCGAGAAACCGGTGGCGAACTTGACCTCGTCGAGCGCATGCAGGTTCGTCGGATCGGAGATCGCGATGAACAGCTTCTTGCCGCGCTTCACCAGCGGCAGCACGCGGTGCTTGCGCAGGATCTTTTCGCTGACGATGCGGACGGTGTCGAGGTCGGGTTGGATGGAGTCCAGGTCCAGCAGCGGAGCGCCATACTCCTGCGAGGCCGCGATGGCGATCTCGCGCGCGTCGGCCATGTTGTGCTCGACCAGGTAGGACACGACCCCCACCCGGCGTTCCTTCGCCGCGGCAATGGCATCGACCATGGCCGAATCGGCCACGAGCCCGTCGATGACCAGACGCTGCGGCAGGCCCTGGAGGCCCGACCGGCTGATCGTCTGTGTGGAAATCGCGAAATCGTTCATGGGCTTAGCTTTGCCCCTGTCGGGTACCCGGCGGACGGAAGGGCGCTGACGCAAGACTAGCAAATGTTAAGT
>CAWHCA010000021.1:0-47848 GCA_963827615.1 uncultured Gammaproteobacteria bacterium
ACTTTGCTGCGACGCCTCGACTTCCTGCCGCTGCAACTCGACGTGCCCGCGCTCGCGCGTGAGGCCAAGCGTCAGCTCAAGCTCGAGACGGACTACGAGAGCGAGGCCCGCCACCTTGAGCGCTACCGCAAGCTGGTCGCCGTCATGCCGAAGTCGTCGTGCCGCGCGTCGATCAGCGCACGCTCACCACGCGGCACGTGCTGGCGATCGACTGGATCGAAGGTGAACCGCTGGAAGCCCTGGCGAGCGAGGCCGTGCCGCAGGCACGGCGCAACGCCGTCGCCCGCACGCTGTATGAGCTGATGTTCCGCGAACTGTTCGAGTTCCGCTTCGTGCAGACCGACCCCAACTTCGCGAACTACCTCTACCTGCCGGCGACGCACCAGGTGGCATTGCTCGACCTGGGCTCCGCCGGTGAGTATCCCGCCGCGCTCGTTGCCAGCTACCGCGATGCGTGCCGCGCCATGCTCGCCGGCGACGACGCTGCCTTGCGCACAGCCATGTTCGAGATCGGCTATGCGCACCCGGACGATCCCGAAGCCATGATCCGCAATGCCGCGGACATCATTCGACTCGCGTGCGAGCCGCTCGTGCAGCGCGGGCCTTACGATTTTGCCGCGTCGGGCCTCGCCGTTCGCGCGCGCGACCTCGGCCTGGCCGTAGCGTTCGGCAAGGGCTTGCGCTCACCGCCGCCCGCCACGCTGTTCCTCCACCGCAAGCTGATCGGCACGTTCCTGATCTGCGTAAAGCTGCGGGCGCGCGTCAACGTGCACGCCATCATCGAAAAATTCATCTGACACCGGCTACAGGTCGGCGACCGGCCGGAACAGTTTCCTTGCGGTGCGTCCGACCATGCGGCACACCACGGCATCGAACGCGCCGCCGACGACGCCGCCGACGACCGGAATCGCCTTCGGAAACTGCGCGAGGCCGCGCTGCCCCGCCTTCGCCAGCAGCTGCATTCCGATGCGCTTGTTGACCTCGACCAGGGCGCGACCCGGCACCTGTTTCATCGCCGATTGCGGCAGCTTCGAGCCGAGGTTGAGGCCGAGGTCGGACATGGCTTGCTTCGCGACGTCGCCAGCGAGGCTGAGCAGGATCAGCGTTCGAACGCGCTCCTCGGCGAGGTCGTGCCCGTAGATCCGCGCAATCGCGCCGGCCATGCGCGCCTGGATGAGCCAGGACGCGACGAGCGCCGAGGGGACGCCGACCGGCAACGCGACGATGCCACCGAGGCCGGTGATGAATCCCGTCGTGAAGTTCTTGGTCATTTCCCACTTGATCAGCGCAGCCACGCGTTCGTCGTTGCTGTCGTAGTCCCGATCAATCAGGTACTCATCGGCCAGGTTCGCGGCGCTCGACAGCGGCGGGAAGCCTCCCAGCCCCTTCTCCAGCAGGTACTTCACCAGCTTGCCGGCGGACTCGTCGTTCGGGAGGTCTGCAGTCATGGGGTACGTCTCGCTGGACTATCGACGCGCGTCGTCTGCGGCCGCATGCTAGTGACAGGCGGCCAGTGCTGCTGGCTATGATCGCAGGACCCGGGGGGAGGTTGCGTGCTGAAGTGGAAATTGATGGTCTCGACCCTGCCGGTCGTGCTGGCCCTGCTCGGCCTGAAGCTGTTCCTCGAACGCGTGCTCGGTTTCGAGGGGCTGATCGATTTCTCGGACGTCGGCATCATCCTGACCTCCGGGGTTTTCCTGATCGGTTTCCTGCTGGCCGGCACCATGGCCGACTACAAGGAAGCCGAGAAACTGCCGGCTGACCTGTCCTGCACGCTCGAGACCATCGAGGAGATCTTCGTGCTGGCGGCGACGGACCGACCGGCCCTCGACCTTGCAGACCTGCGCCGCGAACTGCTGGCGCTGACCGACGCCATCCGGGACTGGTTGATGCGGCGCGTCTCCACGCCTGAGGTCTACGCCGCCATGACCCGGCTGAGCGAGGTGCTGCGGCAACTCGAGCGCGCCGGGGCCGGGCCGTATGCCTCGCGCGCCGTACCGCAGCTGCTGATGGTGCGGCGATGCATCAGCCGCATCGACGTGATCGTGCGCACCGGGTTCCTGCCGCCCGCCTATGCCCTGCTCGAAGTGCTGATCGTGATGATCATCTCGCTGATGATGATCGCACGCTTCAGGAGCATGATCGCCGAGTCGCTGCTGGTGCCGTTCGTCGCGCTGGTGAACATCTACATGCTGCGGCTCATCAAGGACGTCGACAACCCGTTCGACTTCAAGGACGGCGCCCGCGGCCAGGAATCGGGCGAAGTCGCGCTGTTTCCGCTGGACGAATACCGCGAGCGGCTGGCGGCTCGAGTCGGTCAAGGCAGCGATTCGATGCCAGGCCGGAGCTGATACTCGAGATTCGCTCATCACCGGGGAGAAGCGCATGACGGCACCCGCATCGTTCGATCTCGCGGGCCGGGTGGCCCTGGTCACCGGCGGCAATGGCGGCATCGGCCGGGGCATCGCGCTGGGCTTTGCACAGGCCGGGGCGGCTGTCGCAATCTTTGGCCGGAACGCCGCAAAGAATGCCGAGACGCTGGCCGCGCTGAAGGGTGCAAGTGCACGCGCCGTGGCACTCGCCGTGGACGTGACGAATCGCACGGCGCTCGAACCCGCATTCCGCCGGGTCGAGGCGGAACTGGGCCCAGTGGACATCCTGGTCAACAACGCCGGCATCGCCAACCTCAGTGGCGGCATCCTGCAGGAGACGGCGGAATCCTGGGACAACGTGCTCGAGACGCAACTGAACGCCGTGTTCCTGCTGTCGAAACTCGCCGCCGCGTCGATGGCCGCGCGCAAGCGCGGCAAGATCATCAACCTCGGCAGCATGTATTCCTACTTCGGCGCCGGACCGATCCCGTCCTACAGCGCCGCGAAGGGCGCGATCGTGCAGCTGACCAAGTCGATGGCGATCGAGCTGGCGCCGCATGGCATCCAGGTCAACGCCATTGCTCCCGGCTGGATCGAGACGGACATGACGGCGCCGGTGAGGACCGAGGCACTCAAGGCCATGAACGACGAGATCCTCGCTCGCACGCCCGCCGGACGCTGGGGACAGCCCGAGGAGATGGCAGGAACGGCGATCTTCCTGGCCTCGAGCGCCTCAGACTTCGTCACCGGCGAAACGATCCGGGTCGACGGCGGCTACGCCATCCGCTGAGGTTGTCGGGAAACCCCGAATTGCGGCAGTGCCGGTCCGGGGCTATTCGATTTCTGGGGCGGCCCCGGACCATTTGTGGGCCGCTGCAAGCAACAGGAAGCGTCAATATGGCTGTGATCAAACCGCGGTGGGAGTGGCGCTGGTTCGGGCCCCGTCTCGGGCCGGCCGAATCGCGCCTGGCGGCAATGACCCCGGTCGGCGTGCAGGAGAGCGACGAGACCTACCTGCTCTCGGGGGCCGGCGACAACGTCAAGGTGCGCGACGCGCTCATGGACATCAAGGTCCTGCGCGAAGTGGATCGCGACGGCCTCGAGCAGTGGACGCCCGTGATGAAGGCGGGCTTCCCCCTGCCGGCGGCTGAGGTGCGCAGGGTATTCACGGCGCTGCACCTGGATACTCCGCCATTGCGTCGCGCGAGCTACACCCTGGAGGAGTTCATCAACGAACTCGCGGTGCCGGGCGGCCGCATCCGCGCGATCAGCGTGCACAAGCGACGAACCCGCTACTCCGTGGGCGGGTGCATGGCAGAGCTTTCGGAAGTCGTCGCAGACGGCAAGCCGACGCGCACGGTCGCCGTCGAATCCGAGGACGCTGCGGCGGTCGTCGCCGCCGTCCGCAGCCTGGAGATGGTCGGCTACGTGAACACGAGCTATCCGCGCGGCCTGGCCGCCCTGATCGATGGCGAACCGTCGCGTTATGCCGTCATCGACGTCGGCACCAACTCGGTCAAGTTCCACCTCGGGGAGCGGGACCTTGGCGGGACGTGGCGCACTGTCGTCGACCGCGCCGAGATGACGCGTCTCGGCGAGGGACTCGAGCAGCATCACGTCATCGGCGACGCCGCGCTCGAGCGGACTGCAGCAGCGATCGCGGGCATGGTGGATGAAGCGAAGCGACACGGGGTGCTGGCAACTGTCGCGGTGGGCACGGCCGGCCTGCGCATCGCGTCCAACCGCGATGCCGTCCTTGCCGCGATCGAGAAACGCACGGGCGTGGGCATCGAAGTGATTTCTGGCGACGAGGAGGGTCGGCTGGCCTACGTGGCGGCCACGTCCGGACTCGGCCTGAGCGCAGGCTCGCTCGTGGTGTTCGACACCGGCGGCGGCAGTTCGCAGTTCACGTTCGGGCACGGCTCGAGCGTGGACGAGCGCTTCAGCGTGAACGTCGGCGCGGTGCGTTACACGGAACGCTACAAGCTGGACGGTGTCGTGTCAGCCGAGGTACTGCGCGAGGCCATGGCGGCGATTGCGGCTGACCTGTCGCGCATCGACGGCCGGCTGGTACCGGCGGCGCTGGTGGCGATGGGTGGCGCGGTGACCAACATCACCGCCGTCAAGCACGGCCTGGCGCGCTACGACCCGGCAATCGTCCAGGGCACGGTGCTCGACCGCGCCGAGATCGACCGGCAGATCGAACTCTACCGGTCGCGCGATGCCGACGCTCGCCGTACCATCATCGGTCTCCAGCCGAAGCGGGCGGAAGTCATCCTGGCCGGCGCGTGCATCGTCCGGACGGTCATGGAAAAACTGGGCAAGCAGACCCTCACGGTGAGCGACCGGGGCCTGCGCCATGGGGTGCTGGCCGAACGATTTGGTGGATGAATACGGAGCGAGCCATGAAGACCAGGAAGTCAGTGAAAGCCAGGAAGACCGCGCAAGCCGGCAAGAGCACGCGATCCCGGAAGGCCCGGAAGGCCACGCCGGCCGGTCCCGTGGTCGCATTGTCGAACGAGCAGGTGACCAGGGTGCTCAAGCTCCTCAAAGGGGCGAACAGCGTCGAATTGAAGTTCGTCGTGCCGGCCACGGGCCATCGCGCAACGATCGCCGGCATCGGACTGGACCCGGTCGAAGCGCAGCCGCGGCAAGCCTTCTTCTTCGATACTCCCGGCCTGGACCTGAACAAGGCTGGACTGATCGTCCGGGCCCGGCGCATCCAGGGTGGGCGTGCCGACACCGTCGTGAAATTGCGACCGGTGGATCCAGCCACGATCGACCCAGGCCTGCGTCGCTCAGGCAGCTTCAAAGTCGAACTGGACGCGATGCCGGGTGGATTCGTGTGCTCGGCATCGCTGAAGGGAACCTGCACCGCCCAGGAAGTGCTGGACGTGACGACGGGCGCGACGCCGCTGCGGTCACTGTTCTCCAAAGAGCAGCTGGCGTTTTACGATGCACACGCTCCAGCGGGCATCGGGATGGATTCGCTGGTCACGCTGGGCCCGACCTTCCTGCTCAAGGCCAAGCACAACCCGAAGAACTTCGATCGCCGCATCACCGTCGAAATGTGGCTGTATCCCGATGGCTCGCGGATCCTGGAGGTTTCGACCAAGTCCCTGCCGGAAGAAGGCTTCCAGGTCGCCGCCGCGTTCAAGGCCTACCTGGCCGAAAGTGGAATCACGTTGACCGTGAGCGGGGAAACGAAAACGAAGGCGGCAATGGAGTTCTTCGCGCGCAGGCTCAAGGCGGAGCGGGCGGCCGGTTGATCGGAGATGCCCTGCCGTCGAAGGCGGGCGCTCAGGCTCCCTCGGCAGGCCGCCATTTGCCTGAGAGCAGCGGCTGAGCCGTGGCGAAAAAAACCGGCGGGGCTTTTACCTTGCTTAATTGAAATTGAATAATTATTGCAGTGGCAAACCAATAGCCGGATGACTATCAGTGCTTAATTGACGATCGCTCGACGCGGGCGGGCCCGGCGCGGTTGTTATACTCCCGCCCTTTGCGCGATCCCTCGAGCGTTCCCATGTCCAAAGTGGCCCAACCGCCCCGCACCTTCCAGGACCTCCTGCTCACGCTGCAACGCTATTGGGCCGAGCGGGGCTGCGTCATCCTGCAGCCCTACGACATGGAGGTCGGTGCGGGAACGTTTCACACCGCCACGTTCCTGCGCGCGGTCGGACCGGAGCCCTGGAGCGCCGCGTACGTGCAGCCCTCGCGCCGGCCGACCGACGGTCGCTACGGCGACAACCCTTTCCGGCTGCAGCACTACTACCAGTACCAGGTGGCGATCAAGCCTTCGCCGCCCGACCTGATCGAGCTGTACCTCGGGTCGCTGCGCGCAGTCGGCATCGACCCGCTCGTGCACGACGTCCGCCTCGTCGAGGACAACTGGGAATCGCCGACGCTCGGCGCCTGGGGCCTCGGCTGGGAGATCTGGCTGAACGGCATGGAGGTCACGCAGTTCACCTACTTCCAGCAGGTGGGCGGGCTCGACTGCCGGCCCGTGATGGGCGAGATCACCTACGGCCTTGAGCGCCTTGCGATGTACCTGCAGGGTGTCGAGAGCGTGTTCGATCTCGTCTGGACCGACGGCCCGCTCGGCCGCGTGACCTACGGCGATGTCTACCACCAGAACGAGGTCGAGCAGTCGAAGTACAACTTCGAATACGCCGACGTCGATGAACTGTTCCGGCAGTTCGACGCCCATGAAAAAGAGTGCCTGCGGATGCTCGAGGCGAAGCTCGCGCTGCCGGCCTACGAACGGATGCTCAAGACCTCGCACACGTTCAACCTGCTCGACGCCCGCAAGGCGATTTCGGTGACCGAGCGTCAGCGCTACATCCTGCGGGTGCGCACGCTGGCGCGCGGCGTGGCCGAGGCGTACTACGCCAGCCGCGAGGCGCTCGGGTTCCCGATGCTGCAAAACAGGGGAGGCTCCCCGATTTTGCATGTCGATCCGCCGTTGCCCGAAAAAGGCCTGGCCACGGGAGGCCTGGCATGAGCGCCTCCCGCGATTTCCTCGTCGAGATCGGCACCGAGGAATTGCCGCCCAAGTCGCTGCTGAACCTGAGCACGGCGTTTGCAGAAGGCGTCGCCAAGGGACTCAGGGATGCCGGCATCGCGTACAAGTCGCTCGAGGCATTCGCGACCCCGCGCCGGCTGGCCGTGCGCGTGAAGAAGCTGGCCGAACAGCAGCCGGACCGCCCGCTCGAAAAGCGCGGCCCGCCCGTCAAGGCTGCGTTCGATGCGGACGGCGCCCCGACCCAGGCCGCCCTCGCCTTCGCGCGCGGATGCGGCGTCGAAGTTTCGGCGCTCGAAAAGATCGAGACGCCCAAGGGTGAATGGCTCGTCTTCCGTGGCACCGAGACCGGTGCGCGCACCGTGAGCCTGCTCCCCGCCATCGTTACGGCGTCGCTCGATGCGTTGCCGATCGCGAAGCGCATGCGCTGGGGCGCAGGCGAAGCGCTGTTCGTGCGTCCGGTGCACTGGGTGCTGATGCTGTGGGGCAAGGACGTCGTCGAGACGGACATCCTCGGACAGAGGGCGGGCAACGTCACCTACGGCCACCGCTTCATGGCACCGAAGGCGCTCAGGATCTCGAGCCCGGCATCGTATGTCGGGACGCTGCTCAAGCGCGGCAAGGTCATGGCGGACGTGAATGCACGGCGCGACAGCATCCGGGCCGGCGTCACCGCCGCGGCCGCGAAACTGGAGGGCGCTGCCGTCATCGACGACGCACTGCTCGACGAGGTCACGGGCCTGGTCGAATGGCCGGTCCCGCTGGCGGGACGATTCGACGCGAAGTTCCTCGAACTGCCAGCCGAAGTGCTGATCGCCACGATGCAGGAGCACCAGCGGTATTTCCCGGTGCGCGATGCACAGGGGAAGCTGATGCCCTGGTTCATCACGGTCTCCAACCTCGAGAGCCGCGACCCGTCGCAGGTGGTCGCGGGCAACGAGCGCGTCGTGCGTCCGCGCCTGACCGATGCGGCGTTCTTCTACCAGACGGACCGACAGAAGCCGCTGTCCGCGCACGTCGAAGCGTTGCAGCGCGTGACGTTCCAGACGCAGCTCGGCTCGCAGCACGACAAGTCGGAGCGCGTGCGCGCCCTGGCGAAATCGATTGCCGCAACCATCGGCAGCGACCCGGCCCTGGCCGATCGCGCCGCGGAACTCAGCAAGTGCGACCTGCTCACGCACATGGTGGGGGAGTTCCCGGAACTGCAGGGCCTGATGGGGCGTTACTACGCATTGCACGACCACGAGTCAGCCGAGGTGGCCGAGGCGCTGCGCGAGCAGTACCTGCCCCGCTTTGCGGGTGACGCCTTGCCAGCCACCCGCACGGGCATGGCGCTCTCGATCGCGGACAAGCTCGACACCATCGCGGGCATCTACGCGACCGGGCAGAAGCCCACGGGCACGCGCGACCCTTTTGGCCTGCGCCGTGCAGCGCTCGGTCTGCTGCGCACGTCGATCGAGCACGGGCTCGACCTCGACCTGCAGCAGCTGATCGAACAGGCCGTCGCCGCGGCGCTAGCCGACATGGCGCGTGTGGCGACCGGGCAGGGCAAGCCGTTGGGCGCCATCGATGCCGGCAAGCTCGCGGTCGAGGTTTACGACTACGTGATCGAGCGCCTGCGCGCTTACTACGTGGAGGGAACCGCCGATATCACCGTTTCGGTCGAAGCGTTCGACGCCGTGCTGGCGACCCGCCCTGCGTCGGCGCTCGATTTCGATGCCCGGCTGCGCGCACTGGTGCAGTTCCTGCAGTTGCCGGACGCAGCGAGCCTCGCGGCGGCGAACAAGCGCATCGCCAACATCCTGAAGAAGGTGGCGGAGCCCGTTGGCGAAACGGTCGACGAGTCGCAGCTCATCGACCCCGCGGAACAAGTGCTGGCCGAGCAGGTAGTGGCGATTGCGCGCGAGGTCGAGCCGATGTTCGCGGCACGCGACTACACCCCGGCGCTGCAGCAGCTCGCGGCCCTGCGCAAGGCGGTCGATGATTTCTTCGATTCCGTGATGGTCAACGCGGACGATCCGGTCCTGCGTGCGAATCGACTGGCGCTGCTCAATCGCATGCGTGGCCTGTTCATGCGTGCGGCCGACCTGTCGCGATTGCCGGGTTGACGACCGATGCTGCAGTGGATCCGCTCGGTGATCTACACCGTGCTGCTGTTCCTGGGCACGGGGTTTTTCGGCGTCATCGTGCTGCTGTCGGCGCTGCTGCCGCTCAGCATCGAGCAGCGCTACGTGATCCCACGCGCCTGGGGCCTGTCCCTGACTCGGCTGGCCAAGGTCGTCTGCGGCCTGGGGTACGTCATCGAAGGACAGGAGAACCTGCCGTCGCGCCCGTTCATCTCGCTGTGGAAGCATTCCTCGGTGTGGGAAACGCTGGCGCAGATGTTCGTCGTGCCGCCGGCCTCCTGGTCCCTCAAGCGCGAGGTCATCTGGATCCCGATCGTCGGCTGGGCGGTGAGCACCTACAAGCCGATCGCGATCAACCGCAGCGCAGGCCATTCGGCCGTCAACCAGATGGTGCAGCAGGGGCGCGAGCGCCTGGCCGCGGGCATGGGCGTGATCGTGTATCCGGAAGGCACGCGCATGGCGCCGGGACAGACGCGAAAATACGGCATCGGCGGCGCCTTGCTGGCGTGCGAGACCGGCGCGCCCGTGGTGCCGATCGCGCACAACTCCGGGTATTTCTGGCGCCGCCGCAGCCTGCTGAAGAAGGCCGGCACGATCCGGGTCGTGATCGGCCCGCCGATCGACCCGGCCGGACTGACTCCCCGCGAAGTGAACGAGCGCGCGCAGCAGTGGATCGAGGCCAAGGTCGCCGAGATCGTGGCGCAGCCGGGCGGCCAGCCGCGCTGAGCCGTCGTCGCCCATGCTTCCCGAACTGCCAACGCCTCATGCCAGCTTCGCGCTGCTGCTGACGCTGATCACGTTCGCGGCATTCGCGACGGCCCGACTGCGCGTTGAGCTGATCTGCCTGCTCCTGATTGCCGTACTCGCCCTTGGGTTTTACTTGTTTCCGCTGGATCCGCCAGGTCGGCTGTCGGGGCTCGAAATTGCGTTCGGCGGGTTCAGCCACGAGGCGCTGATCGCGATTTGCTGCCTGATGATCCTCGGCCGTGGCCTCGTCATGACGGGCGCGCTGGAACCGGCCACACGAGCCCTGAGCCGATTGTGGAACTTCAACCGCTCGCTGGGCATGTTGTTTTCGCTGCTCGTCTGCTTTGCACTCAGCATGTTCGTCAACGACACGCCCGTGCTCGTGCTCACGCTGCCGATCCTGCTGCGGTTGGCGACGCGCGCCGGCGTCCCCGCCGCGCAAACCCTCATGCCAGTGAATTGCGCGATCCTGATCGGCGGCATGTCCACGACCATCGGCACGTCGACCAACCTGCTGGTCGTTTCGCTGGCGGCCGACATGGGCGTCGGTCCCATCGGCGTCTTCTCCTTCACGAGCACCGTGCTGGTGGCTGCCGCCATCGCCCTGCCGTATCTCTGGCTCGTGATGCCTCGGCTGCTGCCGCATGTCTCACCCGATCGTCCGGTCGAGGCCCGCCGCTATCGCGCGGTGCTGCATACCCTGCGCGCGGAATCGCTCGGCGCCTCGCTGCGCGACGTGGTGCAGCGCATCAGCACGGGCGCGCAAGTCGTCGGTGCCGTGCGCGGCGGCAAGTCCTTGCGCTTTGCGGACGACCCCGGCTTGCTGTTGCAGCCCAGGGATCACGTCGAAATCGAGGGCACGCCCGAACAGCTGCGTGACGCCAGCGAGGAACTGCGGGCGTCGCTCTCGCCCCCGGACGTTGCCGCGCTGGTGCGCTCCATCGCCGTCACCGAACGCGAGGATGAACAGATCGTCGAGATCGTGCTGGGCGTCGAATCAGGGTTGATCGGCCGCAGCGTCAAAGACGCGGATGTCGCCGACCGGTATGGCGTGGCCGTGCTCGGCATCGCCCGGGCCGAGGCACTGCCGTTCCGGCAACGACCTGAACCGCACGAGGAGGCGCTCGCCGTCGGGGACGTCCTGCTGCTGCGGGGCACCCCGACACGACTTGCGGCATTCGAGCGCGGCGAAGGCGCACTCACGCTGCAGGGCGGCATGGAACTGCCCCGCAGTCGCAAGGCGCCGCTGGCGCTCCTCATCGTCGCTGCCGTAGTCGCCCTCGCGGTTACTCGCGCCATGCCCGTGGCGCTGGCAGCGCTCGCAGGCACGATCGCGATGCTGGCGACCGGGACGCTGCGCTACGACCGCATCGGCCGCGCGCTCAGCCTGGAAGTCATCGTGCTGGTGGCGTCGAGCATCGCGCTGGGTCGCGCGCTGGTGGCGACCGGGGCGGCCGAATGGCTCGGCAGCATATTCGCCCATACCTTGAGTGACGTTCCGCCGTTCGTAGCGCTGGCCGCCTTGATGACCTTTGCAACGGTGCTCACCAACTTCATTTCGAACGCGGCCGCCGCCGGCATCACGACCCCGATCGCCGTGAGCTTCGCGAACGGGCTCGGATTGCAGGCAGAACCGTTCGTCCTGGCGGTGCTGTTCGGCTGCAACATCTGCTACGTGACGCCGATGGCGTACCAGACCAACCTGCTGATCATGAGCGCGGCAGGCTACCGGTTCGGCGACTTCGTCCGGGCGGGCCTGCCGCTCGCGCTGATCATGATCACTTCGCTGGCTTGGTTGCTCGCCCGGCAGTACGGCCTCTAGGCGCTTTTTTTGCAGCCTTCCGCGCGGGCTTTACAGCCGGTGCCGGTAGCGCTGCGGCCGTGGCTCGCACGAGGGCCGCTGCAGCCTCCGCATCGTCGAGCAGCGCATCGATCAGGTAGTACGGCTTCGCGCCCGGATAGGGCGGCGCCTCCTTCACCCGGTCGAGCAGTGCCTTGCCGGCGTCCGTCGGCTTGAGGAAGAACTGGTTGTCGCAAACGAGCGCGACGACCTTGCCGTCGCAGTAGACGGCGAACTCGCCGAACATCCGTCGGTGCGACACGTGACCCGCGCCGCGGATCTGCTCGCAGACGTACTCCACGAAGCCGATGTCCGATGCCATGGCGACCTCCGCTACCCGTGGGGGAGTCAGGATAGGTACTTTCGCTCATCAACGGCCAGGTGTAGCGTTGGTCTAATTGCCGCCAACACCCACCGGTGGTCATTTACAACCGAGGAATTCGTACGATGAACAAGCTCTCGATTCTTGCACTCGCGTCCGCCCTGGCGCTGATCGCCGGTCCGTCCTACGCGGGCGACGCCGCCGCAGGCAAGGCCAAGGCCGAAGAGGCCTGCGTTGACTGCCATGGCGACGACGGCAAGGGTGACGACGAGAATTCGGCCATCGCCGGCATGTCGGTCGCGGACTTCACCAAGGCGATGACCGAGTACCAGGACGGCACGCGCACCAAGGACGCCAAGATGGCCAAGGCCGCGAAGAAGATGACGGCGGCCGACGTTGCCAACCTGGCCGCGTATTACTCCAAGCTGCCGAAGTAAGCCGACCGTTTTTGCGGGGATGACGGAGGGCCCTCATCGAGGGCCCTTCTTTTTGCTTTTGGCGGCTCCATTAATAATCAATCAATAGTTTTATATCGTTATTAAACGTCTTGGAATTTATGAATTCATTGTCAAGTGTTATGCGTTAATACATTGACAGTCCGCGGACGCGTGCAGCACCGTGACGAGGCGCTGTCGCGCCGGCGTGCGATACGCCGGAGGATCCCGACAGCGTGGTAGCTTCTCGCCACGACGGCCGACCAGTGGCTGTTCGTGACCGGGAGTGCATCAGTGAGTCGAGCGACAGCGGTTTTCGTTCTCTTGTCGGTCATCGAGCCGGTTGCAACGGCTGCACCGGTCCCCGATGTCGGATGGAGTGCGTACGGCGGTGACGCCGGCGGCACGCGTTATTCAACCGCGGCGCAGATCACGCCAGCGAATGTCGACCGCCTGGAAGTCGCCTGGACCTTTCGCACCGGAGAACTCGGCCAGGGCGTGAAGGACTGGAGTCGCTCGGCCTTTGAAGCCACGCCGATTCTCCACGACGGTACCTTGTACCTGACCACCAGCAGCACCGATGTCGTCGCCGTCAACGCCGTCACCGGTCAGCTGCGCTGGCGCCACGCCAGCCGCAGCCGCGATGACCTGCACTATTCCGATGGCGTGTCGCGCGGTGTGTCCCTTTGGGTGGACCCGTCGAGCCCGCCGGACGCCGTCTGCCACGCGCGAATCTTCGCGCCGACGCTCGACGGTCGCCTGCTGGCGCTGGATGCGGCCACGGGTAAGCCCTGCGTGGAGTTCGGTACAAACGGCGCCGTGAACCTGCTGCTGGGCGTCCGTTCGCAATTCAAGGAAGGTGACGAGTGGCGGGACTATCTCGTCACCTCGCCCCCGGCGGTCCTCGACGACAAGGTCATCGTCGGTTCCTCCATCGGCGACAACCGCGCAGTGCTCGAGGAGCTCGGCATCGTACGGGCCTACGATGCCCGCAGTGGCCGCCTGGCCTGGAGCTGGGATCCGATCCCGCGCGATGCCTCGAATCCGGTCTACAAAGAATGGAGCCCCGCGAGCATTGCGAGCGCCAGTGCCGCCAACGCCTGGGCGCCGCTGTCGGTGGATGCCGAGCGCCGGCTCGTGTTCGTGCCCACGGGTTCGGCGAGCCCGGACTTCTTCGGCGGCCTGCGACCCGGCGATAACCGCTGGGCGAATTCCATCGTGGCCCTGGACGGCGCTACGGGCCAGCTGCGATGGGGACAGCAACTGGTGCACCACGATCTCTGGGACTACGACCTGGCGTCGCAACCGTCGCTGGTGAACCTGGTGCGCGGCGGCAAGCCCGTGGCGGCCGTCGTCCAGGCCACGAAAATGGGTTTCCTTTTCACGTTCCACCGCGACAGCGGCAAGCCCGTGTTTCCCATCGTCGAGAGGCCCGTGCCGCAGGACGCCGTGCCGGGCGAACGACCCTCGCCGACTCAGCCGCACCCCGTGGCGCCACCCGCGCTCGCGCGCCAGGGATCGGTCACGCCGGCGGACGCGTGGGGACTCACGTGGTTCGATACCCGTGCCTGCCGCAAGCGCATCGAGAGCTACCGCTCCAAGGGCATGTTTCAACCCCCCGCGTTGCAGGACTCCCTCATGCAACCGGGTAACGCGGGAGGTTCGAACTGGGGCGGCATCGCATTCGATCCCCGGCGCCAGCTGGCCATCGCCAATACCTTGAACCTGCCTTTCGTCGTGGCACTGGTCCCGCGCGAGCAGCTGCAAGCGCAGAGAGACTCCGGCGACTACGACGATTTCGATTTCTCGAGCCAGAGCGGCACGCCGTACGGCATGCGGCGTACGTCCTTCACCTCGACCCTGGGCATTCCTTGCGTCAAGCCACCCTGGGGCCAGCTCACCGCCGTGGACATGACGCGCGGCACGATCAAGTGGCAGATCCCGCTCGGCGTCACGCCGTTCATCCCGCTGAACCTCGGCATTCCCGGTCTCGGCGGGCCCATCGTGACCGCCGGCGGACTGGTGTTCATCGCCGCCAGTTTCGACGATCGGCTGCGCGCTTTCGACACGGACGATGGCACGTTGCAGTGGGAGGTCAAGCTGCCAGCGGGCGGACAGGCAACGCCGATGACCTACGTGATCGGCGGACGGCAGTATGTCGTCATCGCCGCGGGCGGCTACAAGGAAGACAGCACGCGCGGCGACTTTCTCGTCGCCTACGCGTTGCCACGGGAGATTCAATGAACCTGCGCTGGATCCTCGCGACTGTATTGTCTTGCAGCAGCCTGATCGCCTCCGCAGCGAGCCCCGCGCGGCCCACGGCGGCGGAGGCCCAACGCGAACTCACCGCGACGTACTTCCACTGGTTTCCGGAAATGGCGACCTACTACAGCGTCGATCCCGCAGTCGCCGGGCCGGGTTCGAACACGCGCCTGTCGCCACGTACCCAAGCGGACGAAGTCGCAAAACGGGCGGCGTTCAAACGCGTCCTGGGTCGCTTCGGCGAGGTGGACGTGACCGGCCTGAGCCAGTCCGACCAGGTGTTCCATGCCGCGCTCGAGGCCACCCTGCGCGGCAGCCTCGCGCCGGCCGAAGTCGTCGAGTACGGCACCGTGTTCAGCGCCTGGGGCATGTGGTTCATGCCTTACGCCGTGAGCCAGCTCGGCGGCCCGCAGGACCTGGTGACGAAGCTTCTCGACAGCCAGCAGCCGGTGCGCAACGCGGCCGAGGCGGAAGACTACCTGGCGCGGCTGGAGGCCTACGCCAGGACCATCGACGAGACGATCGCGAAGATCGAGCACGATCGTCGCCTGGGCGTGGTGCCGCCGGGCTTCGTTCTCGACAAGGCGATCGCGACGCTGGCACCTCCGGGCGATGGTAACCCGGCGCAGCACCCGCTCGTGGTCGCGCTCGCGACCAAGGCTCGTGCCGCCGGACTGCCGCAACCGGACGCATGGACGAAGCGTGCCACCGCGCTGGTGGCAGATGGCGTCCTACCCGCCAATGCGCGGCTGGCTGCCAAGCTGCAGTCGATGCGCGCTGGCGCCAGCGAAGAGCCCGGCATCTGGCGGCTGCCCAAGGGCGACGCCCTGTACCAGGCCATGATTCTGCACATGACCGACACCACGCTGTCGCCGCGGCAGATCCACGACCTTGGACTGGCGGAGGTGGCACGGATCCTGGGCGAGATGGACTCGATTCTGCGGGCCGAGGGCTACAAGACAGGCAGCGTCGGCGAGCGCATGCAGAAGCTGGCAGCAGAAAAGCGGTTCGCATACTCGAACGACGACGCGGGCAAGGCCCGGCTGCTCGCCGACGCGAACGCCCAGCTCGCGGAAATTGCGCCGCTGCTGCCGCACTGGTTCGGCACGCTACCCCCGCAGCAGGTCGTCGTGAAGGCGGTACCTGAACAAGCGGAGAAGAGCTCGTCAGGCGGCTTCTACGATGCCCCCGCGCTGGACGGCTCGCGGCCAGGCACGTACTGGATCAACCTGCGGGACACGGCGATCCTGCCTTCGTTCAAGCTCAAGACGCTGACGTACCACGAGGCCAATCCGGGCCATCACCTGCAGGCCGCATACGGCATGGGTGTCGGCACGCCGGTCATCGCAACGGCCCTGTACTCCAACGCGTTCGGCGAAGGCTGGGGCCTGTACGCGGAAGCGTTGGCGAAGGAGATGGGTCTCTACGCGAAGGATCCTTATGGCGATCTCGGCCGCTTGCAGGACGAGCTCTGGCGTGCGGTCCGCCTGGTCGTTGATACCGGCATGCATTCGCTGCGCTGGAGCCGGGCGCAGGCGATCGACTACGCGATCACGACCGCCGGTGTGCACCCGCTCGAGGCGGAAGCCGAGGTCGACCGCTATGCGGTCTGGCCGGGGCAGGCGTTGGGCTACAAGATCGGCATGCTCGAGATCCAGCGCCTGCGGCGTGTCGCGCAGGAAGCGCTGGGCGATCGCTTCGACATCCGCGCATTCCACGTCGAAGTGCTGCAGGACGGCGCCGTTCCGCTGCAGGTGCTGGAGACGAAGGTCCAGCGCTGGATCGACGCGCAGCGGACGACGGCCGATTCATTCGTGGCCGCCATCGCACAGCACTGCGGCAACGCGTACGCAGGCCGGATCACCGCCAACGAGCCGGCCGCACCGAACGACCCGTTCGCGAACAAGCCGCTCGTAATGCACGTGCGTGAGTGCGGGCCGGGTCAGCTGCGCATCCCGTTTCATGTCGGTGACGATCATTCGCGCACCTGGGTACTGACGAGAACGACGAGCGGCCTGCAGCTGAAACACGATCACCGCCACGTCGATGGTTCGCCGGACGTACTGACGATGTATGGCGGCGACACGACGACGGCCGGCACCGCCGCCCGCCAGGAATTCCCGGTCGATGCGGAGTCGCGCGCCTTGTTTGAAAAGGAGGGCTTGCAGGCGTCGGTCGCCAACACCTGGGCGATGGAGATCGAACCGGGGACACGGTTCGTCTACGAACTCGCGCGGCCAGGCCGGACGTTTCGAGTCGAGTTCGATCTGGCGCAGCCAGTGGCAATTCCGCCGGCGCCGTGGGGAGCCGCGAACACACCCTGACGACGTCGCCTGGACAGTTAACCCCGCCTCGCTCGAAGCACCGTTTACAGGGACGCACACCCTGCAAACGGAGCCCGAGCCATGAGCAATCCGATCACCCGCCGCACGTTGCTGGCGGCCGCAACTGCAACGGTCCTCGCAAGCGCGATCGCCCCGCTGGCCGTTGCCAGGGCCGGCTCGCTCGCAAACGTCGACATCTACGATCGCGGCGCCGGCGAGGTCCTGACCGAGTACCGCCACCGCGGCCAGCGCTATGTTGTCGGCGAACCCGGCAACGAGTACGCCATCCGCATCCGCAATTGCTCTGACCGACGCCTGCTGGCCGTCGTGAGCGTGGACGGGATCAATGCCGTGACCGGCGAATCCGCCTCACCGGCTCAGTCCGGATACGTACTGGAGCCGGGCGGTTACGTCACCATCCAGGGCTGGCGCAAGGACCTGAGCCGTACGGCGGCCTTCTATTTCTCGGATCCGGGCGATTCCTATGCCGCGCGCACGGGTCGGCCGCGCGACCTCGGCGTCATCGGAGTCGCGTTGTTTCGCGAGCTCGCCGTCGAGCAACCGGCGTGGCTGAGCCAGGATCGCCAGTCGGCGGCAACGGCATCGCAGGAGCGGGCCGAGGCCGACGCGGCCGGAGAAGCGAAGGCCAGTCGTGCCGCTGGCGCCTCCGCGTCCGCTCCGGCCATGCAGCAACCGTCGCTCGGCACGGGACACGGTCGAGGGGAATACTCGCCCGTACAGCAGGTCGAGTTCGAGCGCGCCGGCACGCAACCGGACGAAATGATCGCCATCCGTTACGAGCGCCGGGAAACGCTGGTGGCCATGGGCGTCATGCCGAAGCCGCGATACAGCTTCCTGCCCCGCCGCCCCGATCCGTTCCCGGCAGCAGCCGCTTTCGTCCCCGACCCGTGACCTTTGCGATTGCCGCATCCGTCGCGCCGCCCAATACTGCGCGGCGGATGCAACCTCGGAACGCCGAGCAGGAACCACGCACCGACGAGGCATTGATGCGCGCCTACGGTCAGGGCGACGCGCGCGCGTTCGAAGTGCTCTACGCGCGGCACAAGGCGGCGACGTACCGGTATTTCCTGCGCCACGCGGGCGGTGATGCCGCGACCGCAGATGAACTGCACCAGGACCTGTGGCTGAAGGTCATCGGCGCGCGTGAGCGCTATGAAGCACAGGCGAAGTTGTCGACCTGGCTCTACACGCTCGCGCGTCATCGAATGGTCGATCACTGGCGCTCTCGCCACGGCATGGCGCTGGAGTCGCTCGAGGACGAGGCCATCGTCATGCAGGCGGAGGAGTCCGTCGCAGCAGCGCGCGCCGGCAGCGACGACCCGCTGCGTGCGACCGTCGATGCCGAGGCTCGACGGCGCCTGTTCGCAGCGCTGGCCGACGTTCCACCACTGCAACGGGATGCATTCCTGCTGCACGTCGAGGGTGGCCTCTCGCTAGAGGAAATCGCCGGCCTCACGGCCGCGTCCGGCGAGACGGTAAAAAGCCGGTTGCGTTACGCGTACCGCCGATTGCGCGCCGCACTGGAGGACATGGCATGAGCAATCACGAGCGTGAAGGTTCGCGAGCACCCGCAGGGGATGACGCGCTCGATCGCGTCTGGCAACAGGTGTCGGATGAGCAGCCGCCGCCAGCGCTCGATGCCGCGATCATCGCGGCTGCACACAAATCGACCCGGGGCGGTAACGAGCAAGCGCAGGTCAACCGTGCCAGACCCCCGCAACGGAGCTGGCTGACGCGGTGGCAACCGTTGGCTGCAGCGGCCGCCGTAGCCGGTCTCGCGTTCGTGCTCGTGCAATCGCTGCCGCGCGACCACGACGTCGCGACGTCGCCGCGGATGGAAGAACGGGCGACCACGCCAGCCGCGCAGGAGCACCCAGCCAGTCCTGCCACGCGCGAAGCGATCGAGGCGAAGACCGCAGGTCCCCCTGCGACCACAGTCGCTCGAGAGTCAGTCACGGCACCGGCCGTCGCGATCGACCGGAAATCCGAGGCCGAGCCGGTGACGACGATGCGCGCGGCGGAAGCCGATCAACGACAGCTTGCGGCGCCGGAGACGTCGGGGCGGGTTTCGGCGGACGCGGCAGCAGGAGCAGCAGCACCGATACCGGCACCGGCACGGACAACGGCATGCAGGCATCGGCAGCAGTAGCGAAAGCCGCCAGGGACAACGTGGCGCCACCCAACGCCACGGACCGTGCAGCGAGAGTCGCGGCTCTCCACGCCGCGGGCGATTTCGACGGCGCGGCATACGCTCTGCGCGAG
Organism: uncultured Gammaproteobacteria bacterium; assembly: GCA_963827615.1. Taxonomy (GTDB): domain Bacteria; phylum Pseudomonadota; class Gammaproteobacteria; order Steroidobacterales; family Steroidobacteraceae; genus RPQJ01. The sequence continues at coordinate 19,230 of CAWHCA010000021.1, forward strand.
TTCCGTGCCGTCGATCCGGACGCGGACACTTACCTCCCGGAATCGCTCCGTGACTGGGCGCAGACCGTGCAGTGACAAAGGCCTCCGTGGGCCTCTACCGTAACGGCATCAGCCCGGCCGCACCGGCGCGTTCTTCACGGGCTTCGTCAAGCGTCGAACATCCCGTTGTCGAACCCGACCTCGAGCGGCGGCACCGGCACCTAGGTCGTGGGGGCATGGTTGGCGCCTCGTTCTCCTGGTTGGTGAACATGAACCAGGCGGTCGATCAGTTCACACCTTGGTTCTACGGCGAGCTTCAGCTGCATCATTCGACGCAAACAGTCCTTGTGGTCCTTGCAGACCAAAATTAGCATGCGGGCTGAGTCCAATAAGAACACCGGGGCTGACCATCCACCGGTGCCCACTCGATACTCCAAGGAACATCGCTTGACCGAATCAGATGCGACGGACCCGGCGCTGGAACCTTCGTTGACCACCGCCGCGCTCTGTTGGCGCGGGCGGTTCACGCCTGCCGATGGCCTGCGCGGCTCCAACCAAGCTCGACTCCGGAATTCGCCCTGTTACGGCGCGGGCACCGTCGAACTCAGCGGGCAAGTCGTAACGCTGCGAGGATGGCAACGCACGTGGCTGGGAATCCCCGTCGAGGCAGAGGTGCATGCCAATCGGGAGAACGTGCGCAATGTCGTGCGCGACGATGCCCTCGTCCACCTTGAGATCAAAGTCGGCCGACGCTGGCGGTTCGTGGAATTCGCGGCGGAGACACCGAGCGCAGCGACCCGGCTCGCTGCAGCCTTGCCGACGACGCAGACGACCGGGTTCGCCGAGTCGTGGCTGGCCGACCGGTCGTTTCAGAAGAGGGTCCAGGGATTACCAGGCCGCGCCTGGGTCACGCCGACACTGGTAACGCTCAATCTCGTTGCCTACGTCGTTGCGTGCGTATTGAGCGGGGGCGTCAACCTCGATCCGTACGAGTTGCTCCGCCTCGGAGCGAATGCGGGGCTATACACGACGCAGGGCGAGTGGTGGCGACTGCTGACCGGGACGTTCCTCCACATCGGCCTCCCCCACCTCGCGTTCAACATGTGGGCACTCTGGAATGCAGGCCGCCTGACCGAACGGCTCTTCGGCAGCGGTCCCTACCTCGCCATCTACCTGCTCGCTGGCGTGCTGGCCAGCCTGGCCAGTACTGTCTGGAATCCGATCCTGATGAGCGTAGGCGCGTCGGGCGCCGTTTTCGGCGTGCTCGGCGCGTTGCTGGCATTCGTTCTACGGGGCAATGGATTGCCCGGTGCCATCGTACGCGCGCATCGGCTGAGCACCCTTCTTTTCATCGCGTTCAACCTGGTGCTCGGAGCGCTGAATCCCAGTGTTGATAACGCTGCGCATGTCGGTGGACTGCTGACCGGGCTCATGCTGGGGTGGATGCTGGCGCGGCCGCTGGATAACCGCCATGCACGGCCGGTGGCCGCGCAACAGTGGGCCGCGACCTGCGCATTCGCCGCGGCCGTGCTGATCATAGGCGGCGCCTACATTGGCGCGACGAAGTCGGCGGCGGAAACGCCGTCGGGCTGGTTCCGCAATAACGCCTGGTATGCCGACAAGGAGGGAGGTGTCATTCGCGCAGAAGTTGCCCTTGCCAGCCAGTGGCAGGCCGGGCTGATCAGCCCCGAACAATACGTGCAGGGAATGCGCCGCGACGTTCTGCCGTTCTACGAAGACGCGGAGAAGCGGATTTCCAGAACGGCGCCCGCGCGTGCTTCAAACGAGGAACGCGACTATTCAACCCTGCTCCTCAACTACGTGACCCGACGACGCGAGTGGCTGCAGTCGGTGGTCGACAACGCGGAAGACATTGACGCGGGCGAAGCCCAACGTACGGCCGAGTTGTCACGACGGACCGATCGGGCACAGGCAGTGATCGACCTCGCCAGGTTGCGCGAACAGCTGAATGGCCGGCCAACAGGACTGCGAGCCGCGTTGCTGGCACGTTGGCACGGCTTTCGCGCGGCCGATGAGTTCACCTGCTCGTTGCCACCCGACAGCCTGCATGCAACCGCGATCGCGAGCGACGCGCGCGAAGATGGTCCCGCGCAGCGCCGGGAAATCGGCTGCGAGGCCCAGCGTCGTCTGTTGCTGCAGGACTATGCATTCCTGGAGCAGAGGCTCGGCAGTGGTCTCCGGCAACTCAACGATCTTCCGGACGGGACGTCCTCGTTCACCGGCGTCGTCGAGGGTCTCGACGACCTGTTCGAGTACGGATCTGTCGCTCCGGACCAGTTGTTCGTCTACCTCTCCGAATGGCGACGCGCCTACCCCGATTCGGTCTACCCGTCGTTGCTCGAGGCGATGGTCTTCAGCCAGTGGGCATGGTCCTCGCGCGGCGGCGGCTTCGCCAAATCGGTCACGGCCCAGCAGTGGCAGCTGTTTCGGATCCGGATCGACATGGCGCTCGCCGTGCTGCAGGAAATCGCTCCACGCGCGACCACGCATCCACTGTGGTACCAGCTGTCGATCCACACGGCACTCGACGAGTCACAACCGCTCGACGAGATTCGCCAGCTCTACCAACAGGGCGTCAAGAAGAACCCTTCTTATATGCCGCTCCACACGGCGATGCTGCGGGTGCTGCTCCCACGCTGGCAAGGCTCCGCAGGCGAGGTCGCGGAGTTCATCGGCCGCACGACGATATCCGGCAACAACACCGATTACGCGAGGCTGTTCTGGGCGTATTCCCGCTACGAGCGAGACAACGAGGACTTGTTCGACGAAAGCCCGGTCAGCTGGTCGCGCATCCGTGACGGCTTCGGACGGCTTATACGTGAGCATCCCGCCAGTGACTACTGGGTGAATGCGTACGCCAATCTCGCCTGTCGCGAGCGGAACCGTGCTGAATACCAGCGGATTCGTGACGATTTGAGCACGCGGATCTCGTCCACCGCGTGGTCGTCCTCGTTGTCGCTGGCGGATTGTGACAAGCGGTTCGAATCCACGACCGCTGAACCGGGCAGCTCGATCAACTCACAAAGCGGCGGCCTGCCTCGTGCATTTGACGTCGATGCGGCGAACGAGTCCGTACGTCTTCAAGTGGCGGCGGCGTTGAAGGTAGCCGAGCCAATCCGCGCCGCCATTACGAACTATTTCGAGGAGCACGGACGTCTGCCGTCGGATGAAGTATTGCGGTCGGGCAGCCAGTTCGTCGCTGCGAGCCCTCCCGAGGCCACGGTCACTCTGGGCCTGGGTGCCTCGATCGACATGAGGCTCAATGGCGGTCCGCTCGACGGGCGAAAGTTCTCGTGGACGCCGACGGAAAATCAGGGATCGCTCAAGTGGTTGTGCGCGCAGGAGACCGTGCCCGAAGAGTATCTCGGACCTCCATGTCGATGATCGTGTCCGGGCGTGGCCTGGACTGACCCGCAATCAGACGTCGAGGTTCGACACCAGCAGCGCGTTTCGTTCTATGAACTCACGCCTGGGTTCGACTTCGTCTCCCATCAGCGTCGAGAACAATTCGTTCGCGACGTGCGCGTCTTCAATGCGCACCTGCACGAGCCGGCGCGTTTCCGGATTGATGGTCGTGTCCCACAACTGCTCGGGGTTCATCTCGCCGAGACCCTTGTAGCGCTGGATCGTCTGGCCGCGACGCGCTTCGTCGAGCAGCCAGTTGATGGCTTCCTTGAAGCTGTCGACGGTCTGTTCGTTGTCGCCGCGGCGCACGATGGCGCCTGCGCCGAACAGACCGACCAGCGTGCGCGAAAGATCCGTGATCCGGCGGTACTCGCTCGAATTGAAGAACTCGCGGTGCAGGTGCTTCTCGACGGCGTTGCCGTGTTCCACGCGCGTGACGACGAGGTGCGGCGGCGTGCCCGGCTGCAACGTCACAGTGTAGTGGCGACCAGCCTGCGGCACGTCGTTCAGCATCTTTTCCAGCTGCGCGCCCCAGGTGGTGAGTTTCTCCGGGTCCTCGCGATCGGCAATGCCGATTTCCGGCAGGTGCAGCATCTGCTCGAGCACGTGCGAGTCGTAGCGCCGCGGCGACTTGTGCACCGCGTTCTGGAAATCCATGTACTTGCGGGCCAGCGTCTCGAGTGCACCGTCCTGCATCGGCACCGACGAATCACGCACGACCAGCGAAGCGCCTTCGAGCGCTGTGCGCAGCAGGATCTGGTTGAGCTCGACGTCGTCTTTGACGTAGTTCTCGCTCTTGCCCTTCTTCACTTTGTACAGCGGCGGCTGCGCAATGTAGACGTGGCCGCGCTCGATCAGGTTCGGGATCTGCCGGTAGAAGAACGTGAGCAGCAGCGTGCGGATGTGCGAGCCGTCCACGTCTGCGTCTGTGTTATGGCAGCAGAGACCGCCCATGCCCGCGACAAAATTCTCGTCGGTCTCAACCGAGAAGTCGTAGACGTAGCCATTGCTCGGCGTGACTTCCTCGATCGATACGACCGGCAAGGCCATCAGGTCGCCGTCGAGCGTGTCGAACCGGCGATTGATCGTCCCGTCGACGCGCTCCACGTGCTCGCGGATACCCGCCGCGGCCGGGTGATCGGACCAGATGTCTTCGAGTCGGCGCAGGTCTTCGGCCGCTGTGACCGTGATCTGCCAGTAACGGCGGCGGGTGATGCAGGGCTCGCCGCGGATGAGGCGCACTTTGCCGTCAGGTTCGTGCTCGCTCAGTGAAGCGACGATGCCGAGCGACGAGAGCAGGTACATCAGCCCGCTCGCCAGGTCGTACGACGACGTGGCGAAACCGACACGTCCGGCTGCGGCTGTGCCGTCGCCACGGAAGTAGCCGCGCAGGAACGCGAGGCGCAGCGACGCTGGCACGTTGAAGACGAGGTCCGGGATGCGCTTCGTATGGGATTCCGCACCGCGGAATCCGAACAAACTCTGCCACGCAGCGGCCGCGACCCGGTTGACCAGCTTCAGCTCGGCGGCCCGATCGACGACCTCGTACAACGTCGGCGCGATGCCGAACACGCGCGTCATGCGCTCTGCGATCTCCGATGCGAAAGCAACGTTGCCGTTGCCGATCGACAGCCGGATTCCGTTTCGGTCACTGCAGGAGCCTTCGGCGACGTAGAAACCCAGCAACGTCATTAGGTCGGCGTCGACTGTCAGCCGTTGCGGAATGCCGGCATCCGCGTAGTGCTCGGGCGTGATCTCGAAGTCGGCACGAGCAGAAAACCACTCGACGTCCGCTTCGTCGAGCTCGCTGACGTGCACGAGGTTGCGTACGGCATTGCGGCCGGAGCCGGAATATTGTGTCTGCCAGGTGCGGTCCAGGCGGCTTGGCACGGACTGCACCAGCGCCTGGGCAACGTCGGCGTCGGCGCCAACAGCTCGCAGGTAGGTGTCGAACTGTGTCTGCGTGGGACGGGATGTACCCTGTTCCCAGGCATAGAACGTCACGGGTTGCTTGATGCCGATCGAGTCACACAGCTCGCGATTCGTGAGACCGCTTTCGCGGCGCTTGTCCGCCAGGGCCTGCCCGACGTCGCGCGGGATCTCGACGCGGCTCTCGGTGAACTGCGGATTATCCGCGTGCTGCTGACGCACGCGGTTCTTGAACCATTCTTCCACCGCGGGTCCGCGCAGCCAGGCGTTCAGCTCCGGGCGACGCTCCTGCCAGAGTGAACGCAGGACGTCGACGTGTCCGGGAGCACTTTCGGGCAGCGACAACTGCTTCGGCGCGACCAGGCGGTCACCTGCCTGCAGTTCGTCGCCCCGCTTCAACAGCAATTCGCCGTTTTCACAGGTGAATACGCTGTGGCTCGACGTGACCCGCACGGATACGGCCATAGGCCGTGCGTACGCGGAACAGCTTTTCCTGCAACGGATGCCGGATCACCGCCTTGATCGGGCGGAACCGGATCGCATGATCGTCGCTGCCGAAGCACAGCACGTCGCCGAGCTTGCCATCACCCAGTCGCTCGGCCAGCACTTTCTGGGCGTGACCATCGTCTTCGACGTGACCGGAATCACGATGCGATTCGATCGCCGAGTCGATGAACGAGCCGATGCGCACCATGCGCGCAAGACCGTCGCGTTCGCGGACGAAGACGTGGTCGTCGCCGTCGACACTCATGATGATGATGCGGTGATAACGCAGCTTGGCGAGGTCGAGCTCGTCCTTGCCAATGCCGCAACCGAGCGCGGTGATCAGCGTGCCGACTTCCGCCGACGACAGCATCTTGTCGAAGCGCGCGCGCTCGACGTTCAGGATCTTGCCTTTCAGCGGCAGGATCGCCTGCGAGCGGCGATCGCGTCCCTGCTTGGCGGAACCGCCTGCGGAATCGCCCTCGACGATGAACAGCTCGGACTTCGCCGGATCTTTTTCCTGGCAGTCGGCGAGCTTGCCGGGCAGGCCCGCGATGTCCAGCGCGCCCTTGCGACGAGTGAGTTCGCGCGCCTTGCGCGCGGCTTCGCGCGCACGGGCTGCGTCGATGATCTTGTTGACGATGGCTTTCGCCTGCGCCGGTTGCTCGAGCAGGAATTCGCCGAGCTTTTCGCTGGCAATCGCCTCGACCACGCTCTTTACTTCGGACGAAACGAGCTTGTCCTTGGTCTGCGACGAAAACTTCGGGTCGCTCAGTTTCACGGACAGGACGGCGGTGAGACCTTCGCGCGAGTCGTCGCCCGTGGTCGGCACCTTGTCCTTCTTGTTCGCCATCTCGCCTTCGATGTAGTCGTTCAGCGTGCGCGTGAGCGCCGCGCGGAACCCGGCCAGGTGCGTGCCGCCGTCTTTCTGCGGGATGTTGTTGGTGAAGCAGTACATCGTCTCGGCGTAGGAGTCGTTCCACTGCAGCGCGATTTCCACGCCGATGCCGTCGCGATCGCCGCGAAACCAGAAGATTGATTCGTGAACTGCAGTTTTGCTGCGATTCAGGTAGCGGACGAATTCCTTGATGCCGCCTTCGTAGTGGAACGTCTCGCGGCGCTCGTCGCGCTCGTCGACGAGTTCGATTCGTACACCAGAATTCAGGAACGAAAGTTCGCGAAGTCGCTTCTGCAGGATCTCGTATTCGAACTCGATGTTGGTGAAGACCGTGTCGCTGGGCTTGAAGCGGATGGTGGTGCCGCGCTTGTCGCTGGTACCGGTCACCGCAAGCGGCGAGACCGGGTCGCCCAGGCGGTATTCCTGCGTGTAGACCTTGCCATCGCGGTAGATGGTGAGGTTCAGCGTCTCCGAAAGAGCATTGACGACGGACACACCGACGCCGTGCAGACCGCCCGAGACTTTGTACGAGGAGTCGTCGAACTTCCCGCCCGCGTGCAGGACAGTGAGGATGACTTCAGCCGCCGAGACGCCCTCCTCCGGATGGATATCCACAGGAATTCCACGGCCGTCGTCCTGCACGGTGACCGACTGGTCGGCGTGGATGGTGACGACGATGTTGGTGCAGTGACCGGCCAGCGCCTCGTCGATCGAGTTGTCCAGGACCTCGAAGACCATGTGGTGCAAGCCGGAGCCGTCATCGGTGTCACCGATGTACATTCCCGGGCGCTTGCGAACCGCATCTAGGCCTTTTAAGACTTTGATTTTACTGGAGTCGTAGACGTCCGCAGAGCTCATGGGATACCCGGTTCAGAGGAACGCGGAATTATAGCAGAGGGGTGATTTTTCCGTGTTCCACGTGAAACCCTCGTCTCACGGGAAGACGCCGGAAAGCTGCCATCCCGGGGTCCAGCGCCGACACGAAGAGCTGCCCCGGGAGTTCCAACACCACCGAGATCAGGCGCTCCAGGTTGGCCTCGTCGAGCTCCGCGGCAGGATCATCCACAAGTAGAGCCGCCGTAGAACTGCCCAATGCGTGGTCACACAGAAGCTGCCCCAGGAGCATCGCCGAGGCGGTCAATTTTTGCTGGCCACGCGACACCCGATGCTTGGCCAGGTCTCCGGCAACACGGATCGACAGGTCGGCCCGATGGGGGCCAGCGTGCGTCGTGCCCCGCTCGCGGTCCCTGGGCCAGGAATGCTCGATCGCATCCTGCAGCTCCGTCCCGGCCGTCCAGCCGTCGCTGAGCGACAGCCCAATCGACGTTCCCAGGAGGCGCTCACCGACCGCTGCAACGTGGGGCTCCAGGTGAGCGAAGTACTCCCGGCGAGAAGCGGCCAGGGAACGGCCGGAGTCCAAGAGCTCCGGGTCCCAGGCCCGGACCACCTGCTCCGGGGCCTCGGCCCTGAGCGCAGCGTTGCGCTGCTTGAGCGCGCGCTGGTAACGGCGCCACTGCTCCACGAACCTTGGTTCCACGTGGAACACGCCCCAGTCCAGATACCGGCGCCGCTCCTGTGGGCCCTCTTCCACCAGTCGGTGGACTTCAGGGTCGATCGCCTGCACCGGAAGGATGGTTGCCAATTCAGCGAGGCTGCCGATCCGATTGCCGCCGGCCCGTGCCTCGAAGCCTTCGCGGCTGTAACGAACACCGACCGGACGGATGCTCCCGCCCGCTTCGAAGCGTCCGGTAAGCAGCAACTCCTCGGTGCCTTTACGAATCAGGGTTTCGTTGCGGGCCGTGCGGAAGGAACGACCACGACCCAGAAAGAAAATCGCCTCGAGCAGGCTGGTCTTGCCCGAGGCATTTGCACCGCTGATCAGGTTGCAGCGGCCGTCAAACTCCAGATCCGCCGCCGCGATGCAGCGGAAGTCGCGGACCTCAAGTCGGCGCAAGCTCATCGTGTCAGGCCGGGCGATGTTTCACGTGGAACAGGTCATGGAGCGGCGAAGCGTCCTGACGCCAGGTCAACCGCGATGTTCCACGTGAAACCGTCCGGAACTCCTTGAACGCCCACGCCTGCAGGCCGACGACGTTGTTCCACGTGGAACCAACGCGGGACCCGATGGATTGAACGGTAACGGGCTGGCGTCCGCCCTGCGCTGCTCAGAGCCGCATCGGCATGACAACGTAGCGCGCCGACCCGTCCTGTGTGGCACGGATCAGGCAGCTGCTGTTGCCATCGGTCAGGCCCACCTGGACGTCCGCGCCATCCACGGCCGCCAACGCATCCAACAGGTAATTGACGTTAAAGCCGATCTCCAGCTCTTCGCCGTCATAGGTCACTTCGACCTCTTCCTCAGCCTCTTCCTGCTCCGGGTTGTGCGCCTGGATCATCAGCGCGTTCGGCTTGAGCGCGAACCGGATGCCGCGATATTTCTCATTCGACAGGATGGCTGCACGCTGCAGAGCCTGACGCAAATCGTCGCGAACTGCGCCGATCGTCTTGGGTGGCGTAGCGGGAATCACACGGCTGTATTCGGGGAAACGGCCGTCAATGAGCTTGGAAGTGAAGCGAATTTCGCCGATCTGGACGCGAAGATGATTGGATCCAATCGAAACCTCGAGCAACTGGTCTTCGTTGCCCAGGATTCGCTGCAGTTCGAGCACGCCCTTGCGTGGGACGATGACCTGCTGGCCGGCTTTTCCGCCATTGGCCAGCTCAACTTCGCACAATGCCAGCCGATGGCCGTCAGTCGCGACGGCTCGCAGCATTTTTGCCGAAGTTTCGAGCAGAAGACCATTCAGGTAGTAACGCACGTCCTGCTGGGCCATCGAGAAGTGGGTCTTGTCGAGCAGCCGTTTGAAGTCCTTCTGCGGCAGCTGCAGGGTCTGCTCCGCGTTGATCTCCTCCACGGTCGGGAACTCTGCCGCCGGCAGCGTCGTGAGCGTGAAGCGGCTCTTGCGAGCGCGCACGAGCATCCGCTCGCCTTCCTGCGTGAGCGTGATCTCGGTGCCTTCCGGCAGCGCACGACAGATGTCGAGCAGCTTCCGTCCAGGGATCGTGATCTCACCGCCTCGCTGCACGTCCACCTCGGACGTGGCCACGAGCTCGACTTCGAGATCCGTCGCCGTGATCGAGAGCTTGCCGCCTTTGGCGGCTACCAGCACGTTCGCCAGGATCGGCATCGTCTGCTTGCGCTCGACGACACCGATGACGGCCTGCAGCGGGCTCAGGATCGCTTCGCGCTTCGCGATGATCTTCATCTTCTATAGTTCCGGAGTCTTTATATAAGAGATCTATTGTTATGACTTTTAGCACAGCGCATGTCTGTGCAAAACCTCAGTTTCCCCAATGGCAGCGCAGGTTTGCAGACAGGGTCAGCACCCCTCGCAACGCACGCAAGCCCTGTCCGCAGCCTGTGGATGAAATGTGGAGCACTCGGCCTCCGCTTTCATCCACAGGTTAATCATGTCATCCCGCAAGCGTTCTCAACAGGTTTGAATAGTCCTCGTTGAGCCGCTGCTGCGAGGTTCGCAGTTCCTTCATGACGCGGCACGCGTGCAGCACGGTCGTGTGGTCGCGGCCGCCGAACGCGTCGCCGATTTCCGGCAGGCTGTGATTGGTGAGTTCCTTCGACAGCGCCATCGCCATCTGCCGCGGCCGCGTGATCGAGCGGCTGCGCCGGCGTGACAGCAGGTCAGCCACGCGGATCTTGTAGTACTCCGCCACCGTCTTCTGGATGTTCTCGATCGTGACCAGCCGTTCCTGCAGCGCGAGCAGGTCCTTGAGCGCTTCCTTGGCAAAATCCAGCGTGATCGGCCGACCCGTGAATTGCGAGTTCGCGATCACGCGGCGCATGGCACCTTCGAGTTCGCGCACGTTCGAGCGGATGCGCTTGGCGACGAAGAACGCAACCTCCTCCGGCAGCTCGACACCGCTGGCGGCGGATTTGCTCATCAGGATCGCGACGCAGGTTTCGAGTTCGGGCGGTTCGATCGCCACCGTGAGCCCCCAGCCGAAGCGCGACTTGAGACGCTCCTCGAGGCCTTCGACTTCTTTCGGATAGCGGTCGCAGGTCAGGATCACCTGCTGCTGCCCTTCGAGCAGCGTGTTGAACGTGTGGAAGAACTCTTCCTGCGAGCGATCCTTGCCCGCGAAGAACTGGATGTCGTCGATCAGCAGCGCGTCGAGCGTGCGGTACGCCTGCTTGAACTCGTTGATGGTGTTGTGCTGCAGCGCGCGGACCATGTCGCCGACGAAGCGCTCGGAGTGCACGTAGGCGACCTTCGCATCCTTGTTGCGCGCGCGGATCTGGTTGCCGACCGCGTGCATCAGGTGAGTCTTGCCCAGGCCGACGCCGCCGTAGATGAACAGCGGGTTGTAGGCCCGCCCCGGGTTCTCGGCGACCTGGACCGCGGCGGCGCGCGCCAGCTGGTTGCTCTTGCCCTCGACGAAATTCGCAAACGTGAACTCGGCGTTCAGCCGGCCACCGAACTGGGGCAGGGGATCGATGGGGCGGCGGGGAGCGTTGCCTGGCGGCGGCTCAGGCTGGCCGGTGGCCCGTGCGGCGGGTCGCGGCTGCACGGGCAAGCCAATACCCTCCGTCATCTGGGTTGGAGTGGGCAGCGGCTGGCGCCTCGAGCCGATTTCTACGATGACTTGTGGGACCGGGGATGGAACCAGCTCGTCGACGAGCTCGCTGATGCGCGCGGTGCAGTTCTGGTTGACCCAATCGACGACGTACCGGTTGGGCGCCAGCAGTCGCAGCCGGTCCCCGTCCTCGACGGCCTGCAGCGGTCGGATCCAGGTGTTGAAAGCCTGTTCCGGAAGCTCCGCTTCGAGCCGGCGGAGGCATTGATGCCAGAGCGAAATCTGCACGAACCGACGGGCCTTTCTCAGGGACGGCGAGCGCTTGCGAGCGGGAAGGGGCGGCGAGTGTATACCGGCTCCCGGCCTGTGGATATCTTCGGTTGAGGTTGACTCCGGCGGGGTCCGTGCGTATTCTTCCCGGCCCTTTTACGGCCAGTGCATGTTGTTGTTTCTGGTCCTGTTTTCCGGTCCTGTCCAGGACACTTTCGGAGCCGACGATGAAGCGCACTTTCAACCCGAGCAACCTGCACCGCAAGCGAGTCCACGGCTTCCGTGCGCGCATGGCCACCAAGGGCGGTCGTCTCGTCCTCGCCCGTCGTCGCGCCAAGGGCCGCAAGCGTCTTGCGGTCTGACCGTTCTCACGACCAGTAACGATCGCACGCCTGTCTCGCGACGCTTCCCGCGCGCGAGCCGCCTGACCGACAAACCCCAGTTCGACGCCGTTCATCGGCAAGGCCAGCGTTCTTCCGATGCGCTGTTCCTCGTGCTCACACGTCCCAACGAAGCGGGCCACGCCCGGCTCGGGCTCGCCGTCGGCATCAAGGCCGCGGGCAATGCGGTGAAGCGCAATCGCATCAAGCGCCTCGCGCGCGAATCGTTCCGCCACCGCCAGCACGACATGCCGGCCCTGGACGTCGTCGTCAATGCGCGACCTGCCGCCACCACGAGCAGCAGCGCCGAGATCCGCGCGAGCCTGCAATCGCACTGGGATAGGATCGTGCGACGATGCGCCCGCTCCTGATCGCCTTCATCACGTTCTACCGGTGGTTCATCAGCCCGTTGCTCGGGCCGAACTGCCGCTTTTATCCCACGTGTTCCTGCTACGCGCAGGACGCCATTCAACGTCACGGGGCGCTGCGCGGCTCGTGGCTCGCGGCGCGTCGCATCGGACGCTGCCACCCCTGGAATCCCGGCGGCTACGATCCCGTGCCCGAATGCACGCACACGCCGCCCGACCACACTGACAAGCGACCGAGCCATGGATAACCCGCGCCTGTTTCTCTGGATTGGCCTCGCACTGCTCGCGTGGATGAACATCATCCAGTGGGACCGCGATTTCGGTCCGCAGTCCGCTGCGAGCACCGCGACGACGGCGTCGAGCGCGACGCCGCCCGTCGTGACACCCGCAGCGCCGGGCGCGGCCTCGTCGAGCCTGCCCGAGCTGCCGTCAGCCACTGCGCCAGCCGCGGCAACTCCCGCCGCGCACGCAGGCGCCGGCGACCGGCGCAGTCGCTGCCGCCGCGGCTGCTCCCAGCATTCGCGTCGTCACCGACGTGATCGACATGGACGTCAGCCTGCAGGGCGGCGACCTGCTGCGCGCCGACCTGCTGCAGTATCCGCGCGACAAGAAGCCGGGCAGTCCCGCCGTGCGCCTGCTGTCGACCGACGACGCCACCTACGGCGTCGTGCGCAGCGGCTTGCGCGCCGCCGACGGCCGTGCCGAACCCACGCACCTCGCGCTGTACACCGCGCCAGCCACGGAATTCCGTCTCGCGCCGGGTGCGCAGGAACTGCGCGTGCCGTTGACGTGGACGGACGGGCAGGGCGTCACCGTCACGAAGACCTATGTCTTCAAGCCGGGCCAGTACGCCGTCGAAGTGATCTACGACGTGCAGAATGCCTCGGGCGCCGACTGGAATGCTGCCTCGTACGTGCAGTTTGCGCGTCACGTGTATTCGCAAAGCCGGTCGATGTTCGACGTCGAGAGCTACGCGTTCCGCGGCCCGGCCGTGTACGACGGCAAGAAGTACCAGAAGCTCAGCGTCGATCCGGAGGACGAGGCGTTCAGCCAGGCGTTCGCCGATGGCTGGATGGCCGAGATGCAGCATCACTTCGTCGCGGCTGCCGTGCCGCCGAAGGGCGAGACCTATGATTTCTCGCAGCAGCTCGAAGGCAGCCACTCGCTCGTCAGCTATCGCGGCCCGCTCAAGAGCGTGCCGGCGGGTGCCAGCGCCACCTTCAACGAAACGCTCTTCATCGGTCCGAAGCTGCAGGAACAGCTGCAGAAGGCTGGTCCGAAGCTCGAGCTCACGGTCGACTACGGCAAGCTCACGATCCTGTCGAACCCGCTGTTCCACTTGCTGCAGTGGGTGCACAAGTACGTCCAGAACTGGGGCGTCACGATCATCATCGTGACCATCCTGCTGAAGCTCCTGTTCTACAAGCTCACCGAAAAGAGCGGCCGCTCGATGGCGAAGATGCGTGCGATCGCACCGCGCATCAAGGCGATCCAGGAGCGCTACAAGGACGATCGCGAACAGCTCGCGAAGCAGACGATGGAGTTGTACAAGCGCGAGAAGATCAACCCGGTCGCGGGCTGCCTGCCGATCCTCGTGCAGATTCCCGTGTTCCTCGCGTTCTACTGGGTGCTGCTCGAGAGCGTCGAGATGCGCCAGGCGCCGTTCTTCGGCTGGATCCAGGACCTGTCGTCGAAGGACCCGTATTTCATCCTGCCGATCCTGATGGGTTTCGGCATGTACGCGCAGTTCAAGCTGAACCCGGCGCCGCCCGATCCCATGCAGGCGAAGATGTTCGCCTTCATGCCGGTCATCATGACCGTGATGATGGCGTGGTTCCCGGCGGGCCTGGTGCTGTACTGGCTCACGAACACGCTGCTGTCGATTGCGCAGCAGTGGCAGATCAACCGCGTCGTGCTGGCGGAGGCCAAGAAGAGCGGCTCGACGGCCTGAGTTTTTCGCCGCGCAGGTTCCAGGCGATCGATCCGGTACCTTTCCCCGAGTTTGGAAAAGCGGACACGTGCGGGGCTGCAGGCGACCAATCCGGTAGCTTTCCCCGAGCTTGGAAAGGCAGACACGCGCTCGGGGAAAGCTACCGGATTGACGGCCTGACAAGCGGCGCCTGGGCTCGTTTTCGGCGTGCCGAAAACATCGCACGGCGCAAGCAATGTCACCGCGCTTCGATCAAGACCTCTGCCGCCTCGAGAGAGAGGTTGGCGGAGGCGCGGGTGCGTGGCCTAGTAGTCCCTCGCATCCTTGGCGAGCCTTGTTGCAAAATCAACAGATCAGAATAAAATGTGCACATGGAGCGCATTTCCTCTGTCCTGACCAACCATGCTGTAGCCGACGGGGCCAACCCCCGTCCAGCGGAAGTCTTGACGCGCGCGCTCGTCAAGGCAGGCAAGGAGCTTGGCCTGACGCAGGTGGACCTAGGCGTCATCGTCGGCCGTGACCGCACGGCGTTGAGCCGCGGCGCGCTCGAACCCGACACCAAGTCCGGTGAGCTGGCGCTGCTCCTGATCCGCGCCTACCGCGCTCTCTTCGTGCTCGTGGGTGGCGAACCCCGGCAGATGAAGCACTGGATGCACACCCACAATCATCACGTGGGTGGCGTGCCCGCCGAACTCATCCGCTCCGTCGCCGGTCTCGTGCGCGTGGTCGAGTACCTGGATGCCATCCGGGGTCGCGTGTGAGCGAGATCTGGGCGGCGTGCCGCGACCGCGCGGCGCCCGTTGCCCTGCAGGGCGATGTCTTCCGCCTGGTCGAGAGCCAGGAACAGGTTGCGACGAATTCCCTGGTGCGCACCCTGGCGGAACAGGCGTTGCTCGAAGACCTGATCGAGACCTCCAAGCCGCAGCTCCCTGGCCCGGCAATCCGCCTGCACTATCTGCTGGCGACACCGTTTCGCTATCCACCGTTGCCCTGGGGTTCGCGGTTCGGCCGGTGCTTCGAACCCAGCCTGTTCTATGCGGCTCGCACCAGGGACACCGTGCTCGCCGAAAGCGCGTACTACCGCTTCGTCTTCTGGTCCGGCATGGTGACACCGCCACCCGCGCCGCTCGACACGCGGCACACGCTGTTCAGCGTCGCGATCGGCTCCCGCCGCGGCCTGCAACTGCAGCACGCGCCGTTCGAAGCGCACGCGGCGGCACTGCTCGATCGCCGCCACTACGGTGCCACCCAGGCGCTTGGCTCGGCCATGCGCGATGCCGGTATCGAAGCCTTCGAATACCGTTCGGCGCGAGATCCGCAGCAGGGGTTGAACGTCGCACTCTTCACGCCCGACGCACTGGCAGCTGCAAAGCCCGACATCCTCGACGAATGGCTGTGCCAGACCACCGCCGAACGCGTGAGCTACTACAGCCGCCCCGGCGGCGGCATTTGCGAATTCCCGCTCGACACGTTCCTCGTCGACGGCGAGCTGCCGTTGCCGGCACCGTGAGCAGCGCCCGATGAGTGCATCCTTGAACGACACGATTGCAGCGATTGCCACCGCACCCGGTCGCGGCGGGATCGGCATCGTTCGTGTCTCGGGACCGCAGACCCCGGCGATCGCACGCACCCTGCTCGGGACCATGATCGAACCGCGACGTGCCGAACTGCGCGCGTTTCTCGACGCCGACGACTCTCCCATCGACACGGGTCTGGCGCTGTTCTTTGCCGGCCCGCATTCGTTCACCGGCGAAGACGTGCTCGAGCTGCACGGGCACGGCGGCCCCGTGGTCATGGAGCTGCTGTTACAGCGGGTGCTGGCTCTTGGCGCGCGCCCCGCGGCGGCCGGCGAGTTCACGCAACGCGCCTACCTCAACGACAAGCTCGACCTCGCGCAGGCTGAAGCGATCGCCGACCTGATCGACAGCGGATCCGCGCAGGCAGCGCGCGCGGCATTGCGCTCGCTGCAGGGCGAGTTCTCCGCGCGCGTGCACGAACTCGCCGAGTCCGTGCTGCTGCTGCGGCTCTGGATCGAGGCGGCCATCGATTTTCCCGAGGAAGAAATCGATTTCCTCGCGGACCGCGCACTTGGCGAGCGCATGCGGGACGTGCGGCAACGATTCACCGACCTTGCGGAAACCGCCCGCCAGGGCGCGTTGCTGCGTGACGGGCTGACTGTCGTCATTGCGGGCCGGCCGAATGCCGGCAAGTCCAGCCTGTTGAATCGCCTCGCCGGTTACGACGCCGCAATCGTCACCGCGACGCCGGGCACGACGCGAGACGTGCTGCGCGAACGCATCGCGATCGACGGCCTGCCGCTGCACATCCTGGACACGGCGGGACTGCGCGAATCCCCGGACGACGTCGAAGCCGAGGGCATCCGGCGTGCCCGCCACGAAATCTCACGCGCCGACCGCGTGCTGTTCGTCGTCGACGCCGCCGATCCCCAGGCGATCGCCGCAATCGAAAATGACCTGCAGCACGTGCCCGCGAAGGTCCCGCTCACGCTCGTGTTCAACAAGATCGATCGCAGTGGCGATGCGGTGAAAGTCGAAGCGGGGCAGGGCGGCACGCCGCGCGTCTACCTGAGCGCCGGTACGGGTGCGGGTCTCGACGGCTTGCGCCAGCACCTCAAGGACTGCATCGGCTTTCATCCTCCGCCGGAAGGCGCGCTTTCCGCACGCACGCGGCACATCGATGCGTTGCGACGGGCGCGGCAGCATGTCGAGACGGCGCACGAATTGCTGACGACGCGGCATGCAGGCGAACTGGTCGCGCAGGAATTGCGTGACGCGCACCAGGCGCTGGGCGAGATCACCGGTGAAGTGTCGAGCGACGACCTGCTCGGGCGGATCTTTTCAAGTTTCTGTATTGGGAAATAGGGATGGTCCGATCAGTCGATAGGGCTGCACGACCCGTCGATGTGTGCGACTTTCGTTCTCACCCTCATCCGGGTGCCTCGAGTTCGGCCGTCAGTTCCCCGACGTACTTGAGATAGCTGAACACGCGGCCACGCTTCCGGTTCGTGACCTCACCCACGACACCGATGCGCTCCAGGTGCGCCAGTGACTTGTTGACCGTGGCCGGCGTGAGCCGTGTGGCCTTGACCAGCGCGGCGGACGTTGTAATGGGTTGGCGTTGCAGCGCCCGGTGCACTTCGAGCGCCGACGCCGCCGCGCGCCCCAGGCCGACGATGCGGTCGCGATCCGCATTGACCAGTGCGAGCAATGCATTCGCCGTTGCCACGGCCTGTGTCGCGCTCACCTCGATGCCCTCGGCGAAGAAGTCGAGCCAGCGCTCCCAGTCCCCGCGCAGGCGCACCTCGTTGAGCAACTCGTAGTACAACGCGCGATGCGTCTTGAAGTACAGGCTCGGGTACAGCATCGGCTCGCGCAGCACGCCGTCGGCCACCAGCTGCAGCACGATCAGGAGACGCCCGATGCGCCCGTTGCCGTCGAGAAACGGATGGATGGTCTCGAACTGGACATGGACGAGCGCCGCCTTGAGCAGCGGCGGCACGGGCTCGGGGTCGTCGTTGAGGAAGCGTTCGAGCAACGCCAGGCAATCCGGCAGTGCAGCGGCCGGCGGCGGGACGAAGACCGCGTTGCCGGGCCGGGTGCCGCCGATCCAGACCTGCGAGCGGCGTACCTCCCCGGGTGTCTTGCCGTCGCCGCCGGGGTGGCTCATCAGCGCCTCGTGCATCTCGGCGAGCAGGCGCATGCACAGATCGGCAATCCGCCCCGCAATCTTCTCGAGGCCGCGTTCGAGCGCCGCCACGCAGCGGCTCACCTCGCGCGCATCCTCGACCGGCACGCCGGGTTGTTCGTCGATTTCGTACAGCAGCAGGTCCGCGAGCGAAGACTGCGTGCCCTCGATCTGCGAGGACAGCACCGCCTCCTTGCGCACGAAGCTGTAGAGCAGCAGCGCCGCGTTCGGCAACAGCGCCGTGACCGCGTCCAGCCGCCCGAGCGCCACCAGCGCCGCGTCGAAGCGCCGCCGCAATGCGGCCGACCATACGACCGGCGGCTCCGGCGGCAATGGCGCCGGCACGAAGGCCTGGAACGGCTCGCCGGCTGTCGAGACGGTGACGTAGCGGCCCGGAGCGGGTCGGTGCATGGAAGGGCGAACCTATAATAAGGATCGCTGTTATTTTAGGTTATGTCGCGCCAAAATAAATCAATGATGCGAGCTGTTTCAGATTAAACCAGGGGCAGCCCGGCGCGATTCTGCTCCGATTCACAACCTGGCTATCTCCTCAATTAAGGCCTTCATGTCCCTGCTTCTTATCTGCCGACTGGCCTCGTCGGTAATGAGCGCCGCGACGGACGCCATGGCTTGCCAGCTCTGACCGTAGCGCGATTGCCTTATCATTCTCGGCCCGGCAATGGATTTACGCCGGGTAGAGGGGCGGCCATGCGACAGCTTTCCGGTGCGGATTCGATGTTCCTGCAGTTCGAGCGCGGGAACAATTTCATGCACGTCGCCTCGCTGGCGATCTACGACCCGTCGACCGCGCCGGGCGGCGGCGTGCGGTTCAAGGACGTGTTGCGGCACTTTGCGACGCGGATTGCGCAGTTTCCGCAGTTCCGCCGCCGGCTGGTGTCGCTGCCGCTCTCGCTCGACCGCCCGTACTGGGTCGAGTCCGACAGCATCGACGTCGAATTCCACGTGCGCCACATTGCCGTGCCGCATCCGGGCGACTGGCGGCAGCTCTGCATCCAGGTGGCGCGCCTGCACTCGCGACCGCTCGACCGCAGCAAGCCGCTGTGGGAGGCCTACGTCATCGAAGGCCTGCACAACGTGCCCGGCGTGCCGCCCGGCAGCTTCGCCCTGTACACGAAGATGCATCACTCGATCGTCGACGGCGAGTCAGGCACCGAAATCATGCGCGCGCTGCATTCGCTGACGCCGGAATCGATCGATTTCGACGCCGAGGAACGCAGCGCCAGCGGGATCTACCACGCCGACCGTGAACCGACGCTGGTCGAGCTGTACTCACGAGCGCTGGCGCACAACGTGCAGAAGCTGCCGAGCATCGCGCGCTTCTCGCTCGACACCGCGCGCAAGGTCGCGTCGCTCGGCGCCGATGCGCTGACGAAGTTCAACAACCTCGGTGAGGGCGGCTTCGTTGCCAACGTGCGTTCGCTGCTGACGGGTGACCTGGGCACGCTGCTGCCGCGCATGCCGCCGCAGACCCGGTTCAGCCGCGACGTCTCCGCACACCGCGTGTTCGAAGCCGTTTCGCTGCCGCTCGTCGATTTCCGTGCCATCCGTCAGCAGGTGCCGAAAGCCACCATCAACGACCAGTTCCTCTGCATCGTCGGCGGCGCGCTGCACGCCTACCTGTCCGCGAAAAAAGAACTGCCCGAGACGTCGATGGTCGCCATGGTGCCGATGACGCTGCGCGGCCAGGAAAAGGGCGCCGATGTGGGTAACCAGGTCGGCTTCACGCTGATGCCCGTGCACTCCGAGATCGAGGATCCGCTCGAACGCCTGCGCACGATCTGCGACGCGGCCGAGACCGCCAAGCGCGTGACGGACGCCATCGGCAAGGAACTGGCGCGCGACCTGCTCGAGACCTTGCCGAGCATCGTGGCGGATCCGCTGCTGCGCAACGTGCAGGTGCCGCGCATCGGCCTCATCGTCTCCAACGTGCGCGGGCCTGACGTCCCGCTGTACATGGCGGGCGCGCGATTGGTGAACTACGCACCGATCAGCATCTCGCTCGACGGCATGGGCCTCAACGTCACCGCGTTCAGCTATGCCGGGAACATGTGGATCTGCGCGGTGTCGTGCCGCGAGATGCTGCCGGATCCGTCGTTCTTTGCCGACTGCCTGCGTGCGGCGTTCGAGCAGATGAAGGAGGCGGCAGCGCGTGAAGCGGCCTTCACCGTTGCCGACATGGCAGCGCTCGCCCCGGTTGAGGATGACAAGACCATTGAAGGCAAAGTGGCACGCAAACCCGTCCGTCGCCGCGGGCGAGCGAAAGCCGTGCCGCGCCCCGTCAAGGCCAAAGCTGCCGGCAAGAAGCGTCGCCGCCGCAAGGTCGCTGCGACCGAAAACCCGGCTTGACGGCAATGCGCACGCGCGACCGGATGCCCGCCGAATTGCGGCAGGCGCTCACCGATGTCTTCGGCGACCCGGTCGACGACGTCGTGCTGCGCGAGCATTCCTGGTTCGCGAAGCTGCACCTACACGCCACTGCTACGACGCGTCACAACACGATCTACCTGCGGGGTTCGGTCGATGACTTCTTCGCCAGTCCCGAATTGCTGCTGCACGAGTATTTCCACGTGCTGCGGCAGTGGAACCGCGGGCGCATGAACGTCGTCGACTACCTGCTCGAGTGGTATCGACGCGGTTACTGGCAGAACCGCTACGAGCGGCAGGCCCGGCGTTTCGTGAAATTGCGGCTCGCCGCGCTGAGGGTGGCGATGACGCGCCCGGCAGGGGTCGCCTAGAGTGTGCCCATGACGCGTGTCGCAGAGAATTTTGATGTGATCGTGGTCGGTGGCGGCCATGCCGGCACCGAGGCTGCGCTCGCCTCGGCGCGACGTGGCGCACGCACGCTGCTCGTCACGCAGAGCATCGAGGCCCTGGGGCAGATGAGCTGCAACCCGGCAATCGGCGGCATCGGCAAGGGGCACCTCGTCCGTGAGATCGACGCGCTGGGCGGTGCCATGGCGCGCGCGATCGACCGTGCGGGCATCCAGTTCCGCACGCTCAATGCCAGCAAGGGCCCGGCCGTCCGTGCGACGCGAGCGCAGGCCGACCGCACTCTCTACCGGAAGGCGATCCGTTCGATCGTCGAGAACCAGCCGAACCTGGCGCTGTTCCAGGCCGAGGTCGCCGACCTCCGGATCGAGCACGGCCGCGTGGCCGGCATCGTCACTGCGGTGGGTCTCGAGTTCGCTGCTCGTGCGGTCGTCCTCACGGTAGGCACGTTCCTGGGCGGCAAGATCCATGTCGGCCTCGAGCAGTCACCGGGAGGACGAGCGGGCGATCCGCCGTCGAACCGGCTCGCGGCAAGACTGCGAGCACTGCCGTTGCGCGTCGGCCGCCTCAAGACCGGCACGCCGCCGCGCATCGACGGCCGTTCGATCGACTACACCGGGCTGCTGGCGCAGGCTGGCGATGAACCCGTTCCCGTATTCTCGTTCCTCGGTCTTCGCTGCGAACACCCGCGCCAGGTCGATTGCCACATCACGGCCACGAACGAGCGCACGCACGAGCTGATCCGGTCGGGCACCGACCGTTCGCCGATGTTCACCGGCGTCATCGAAGGCGTCGGCCCGCGGTATTGCCCCTCGGTCGAAGACAAGGTCGTCCGCTTCGCCGACAAGCCGTCGCACCAGGTCTTCATCGAGCCGGAAGGCCTCGACACGCACGAGATCTACCCGAACGGCATTTCGACCAGCCTGCCGTTCGACGTGCAGCAGGCCTTCGTCCGCAGCATCAAGGGCTTCGAGCGCGCGCACATCACGCGGCCCGGCTATGCGATCGAATACGACTTCTTCGATCCGCGCGACCTGCACCCCACGCTCGAGACGAAGCACGTGCCGGGCCTGTATTTCGCGGGCCAGATCAACGGCACCACCGGCTACGAAGAAGCCGCCGCGCAAGGCCTGCTCGCCGGCATCAACGCGAGCCTGCAGGTGCAGGATCGCGAACCGTGGTTCCCGACCCGCGGTGACGCCTACATAGGCGTGATGGTCGACGACCTCATCACGCGCGGAGCGCCCGAGCCGTACCGCATGTTCACGAGCCGCGCGGAGTACCGCCTCACCTTGCGCGAGGACAATGCGGACCTGCGCCTGACCCCCGTTGGTCGTGAACTCGGCCTGGTCGACGACGAGCGCTGGAGCTTCTTTGAGCGCAAGCGCGGCGCTGTGGCGGCCGAGCTCGAGCGGCTGCGCGCGACCTGGGTCCGGCCGGGCACGCCCGCCGCCCTGCAGCTCGGACCGGTCCTGGGTGCACCGCTGTCGCGTGAGCAGCGCGCGTTCGAAATGCTGCGCCGGCCCGAAGTGCCGTACGAGGCGCTCGATGCCGCGCTTGGCGGCGGCATCGACGACTGGCGTGACGACGAAAGACTCGCAGTGCAGGTGCCACTGCAAGTCGACGTGCAGGCGAAGTACAGCGGCTACATCGACCGCCAGCACGACGAGATCGAGCGCCAGCGGCAGAGCGAAGAAACCCGTCTGCCGGAAGCGCTCGATTACGCGCAGGTGCGCGGCCTTTCGAACGAGGTGCGGCAGAAACTTGCGCAGCAGCGGCCGACCACAATCGGCCAGGCGGCACGCATCCCGGGGCTCACGCCGGCGGCGATCTCGATCCTGCTCATTCACCTGAAGCGGCGGCACGAGACGCCTGTATCCACGCACGTCGGGTCTGCCGGGTAAGATCGGGCGCAGTTTTCGCGCCCCAGGTTCGCAACACATGCCGCAGTCCTGCCTCCGATCGAGCCGTCGAGCCGCGACCGTGGCGAACGCGTGGGTCATCGGCCTGTACGCGGCGATGCTCGCGCTCGCGGGATGCGGCGGCGGCAGCGGTGGCGCGGACCAGGCTGGCGACGCGGCGCAGACGGGGAGCACGGTTCCGTCCGACTTCGATCCCACCGTCTTGCGGCGGGGTAATGGCCCCGAACCGGATACGCTCGATCCGCAACTGGCGCGGACCGACGGCGCATTCAACATCCTGCGCGACGTGTTCGAGGGCCTGACCGCGATCGGTCCCGATGGCTCACCCGTGCCTGCCGCCGCTGCAAGCTGGACCGTGACCCCGAATGGCCTCGAATACCGTTTCACGCTGCGCGACGGCTTGCGCTGGTCGAACGGCGACGTGCTCACGGCCGCTGACTTCGTTGCCGGCATGCGCCGGCTCGTCGATCCGAGGACGGCCTCGCCGTACGCGCAATTCATCGATCCGGTGCTGAACGCCGGGGCCATCACGCGCGGTGAAAAGAAGCCCGAGGAACTCGGCGTCACCGCGCCCGACGACCGCACCGTGCTGATCCGGCTCGCGACCCCCGCGCCGTATTTGCTTGGTCTGCTGTCGCAACCGGGGACATTCCCCGTTCACGGTCCTTCGCTGGCTGCGCACGGAGCGGAGTACGCGCGACCCGGCAAGCTCGTGTCGAATGGCGCCTTCGTGCTGGCGGACTGGGTCATTGGCTCGCACGTCGTCCTGCGCCGGAACCCGGGGTATTGGAACAATGCGGCGACGAAGCTCGAGGAAGTCCGCTTCGTACACATCGCGGACGCGGGCACCGAACTGCGGCAATACCGCGCGGGTCAACTCGACGTCACGTACGTCGTACCGGCGCCGCAGTTCCAATGGATCAAGCAGAACCTGCCGGGCGAGCTGCACGTCGCGCCACAGCTCAGCGTCTATTACTACGGGTTCAACGTGACGCGGCCGCCGTTCAAGGACAACCCTGGGTTGCGCCGCGCCCTGTCGATGGCGATCGACCGCGACAAGCTGACGACTGCGGTGACCGGCGTGGGTGAAGCGCCCGCCTACGGCTGGGTGCCGCGTGGGACCTGGAACTACACGCCACAGCAGTTCGACTACGCGGGCAAGCCGTACGCCGAACGACTGGCCGAGGCCCGCCGCCTGTATGCGCAAGCCGGATACTCCGCCGCCAGGCCGCTGCAGGTCGAGCTGCGCTATAACTCGGGCGACCAGCACAACCGGTTGGCCGTCGCCGTCGCGGCCATGTGGAAGGAAGCGCTTGGCGTCGAAACGACGCTCTACGCAGAGGAATTCCGCGCGTTGCTGCAGAGCATCCAGGCGCGCAAGGACACGCAGGTGTTCCGGTCCAGCTGGGTCGGCGATTTCAATGACGCCTACACCTTCGCCCAGCTGCTGCAGTCCAGTTTCGGCATCAACCTGAGCGGGTACTCGAACCCCCGGTACGATGCCCTGCTGGCCGACGCGGTCAAGCAAGCCGACCCGGCGCGGCGCCGGGCGCTGCTCGAAGAGGCCGAGCGGGTGATGCTGGCCGATCATCCGGTGCTGCCGTTGTACTTCTACGTGAACAAGCATCTGGTGAAGCCCTGGGTTCGTGGCTGGACCGATAACGTCATGAACGTCGTCTACAGCAAGGACCTGCAGCTGGAGCCGCCGTCTCCCTGAGGATCACGTCACAGATTGCACATGCCGGACCCCCCGGCAGTTGAGCCCGGCACCCCCGGCTTGCGACGATTCCGGCACTGTTAAAGCTGCCGCAGAACACCCATGACCTGGTTCGTCGTCTTCGCCCTGTCCGCGTTCGGTATCTGGTCCTGGCGGCATTACGCAGTGCAGCAGCGCGACCTCGAAAGCGCCTCGTCGCCGCAGCGGAAGGGCGAGCTGTTCATCGGCCAGGTCGTGACGGTGCCGAAGGGTATCGAGAACGGTCTCGGTCGCGTGCAGCTGGGTCCGCAGAAGTGGTCGCTGCGCGGGCCGGACGTGCCGGCCGGCGCCCAGGTTCGCATCACGGGTGTCGATGGCCGCGTGCTGATCGTCGACCGGATGTCCAGCCGCTGATACCCCGCCTCATACGAATTCCGGTCGACGCGCCACGACCTGCCGTTCCCGCTGGGGGACCAGGTTGAGGCCCACGGGCCGGCTGTATCCCGTGCTTACGATCTAACCTGAAAACTTAACAATAGTTTTCAATTTTGATGATCAGGGGAACCTGTGCATCGAAATTCTGAACAATCCAGTAACGCGCTCAGGGCGCCAGCAGTTCGAACTGCGCACTCACGCTGGCGGTGAATTTCATCTCGGATGACTGGTAGCTTTGTTCGGCCGCATCGGCCATCGGGGCCGCGGCAACTGACTTTGCCCGCTCCAGGTACATGGGCACCGGCATCGTTCCCGTGGTGCTCAGGCTCAGCACCGGGCCCAGTCTTGCGCCTGCTGCGCGGGCCAGGGCATCCGCGTTCAGGCGGGCGTCTTCGACCGCTTGCGTCAGGGCCGCGCGCTCCAGTTCCTTGCGCCGCGACGAGTCGAGCCGCGCCCCGCCCACCTGGTTCACGCCGGCCGTAACCGACTTTTCGAGCAACGTCCCGAGGCGGTCGAGGTCATGCAGTTCCACGTCGACCTGCCGGCTGACGACGTACCCGAGCAGCACCTGCCTCGACTCCTTCTCGTCCCAGCGATAGTCGGGCTGTACCTGCAGCCGCGTCGAGTCCACGAACTTCGGCTCGATCTTCAACTCGCGGGTCAGGGCCAGGACCCGTTCGACGGTCGCGTTGACCTCCGCCCGGGCTTCCGCCAGCGTCGGCCTGCGCGCCTCCACCCCCAGGGTCACATAGGCCATGTCCGGTTGCGCCTTAACCTCGCCCGAGCCGGTCACGCTGACCGATCGCAGCGGGACGTCGGCCGCTGTCGCGACGCCTGCAGACACCAGTATTGAAGCGACCATGAGAACGGCAAGCCACGGGGTCCGAACCAGCTGCGACATTGCGGGAATCCTTGCGGGGGGTCGAAAGGCGCAGTCTATGCCAGCGGCGACCGGGGACGGGACGGGACGGGACGGGACGGGGCTGGGCCGCCATTCGACTCGCCAGATCAATTTTATTAACATGCCCGACCCTTCAGCCGACCCCGGGGCTGCCCCCCGCCGCCGAAGTCCGAACGATGATTCCGCAGGAGTGTTCCATGACCCCGAGATTGGCCTGGCTCGCACTGAGCCTGACCTTTGCGTTGCTCGCCCCGGGCTTCTCGCAGGCTGCTGACGCCGTCCGCGGCGGCAAGCTGGCCTATACCTGCCACGGTTGTCACGGCATCCCGGGTTACAGGAACTCGTATCCGGTCTACAACGTGCCGAAGCTGGGCGGCCAGCACGTCGCTTACATGATTGCCGCACTCAAGGAGTACAAGTCCGGCGATCGCGCGCACCCGACGATGTACGCGCAGGCGACGACGCTCGCCGACGCGGACCTGGCCGACATCGCTGCGTACCTGTCGGGGACCGAGCTCAAGCCGACGGGTCGTGCAGTCGGCACGGCGCCGAAGGCCAGCCAGACGTGCGTCGCCTGTCACGGCAACGACGGCGTCGGCATCCTGCCCGAGTATCCGAACCTCGCCGGGCAGCACGAGGACTACCTCGTGAACTCGCTGCGCTCCTACAAGAGCGGCGTGCGCAAGAACGCGATCATGGCGGGCATGGCTGCCGCGCTGACGGAAAAGGATATCCAGGAACTGGCGAAGTACTACTCGGCGCAGCGTCCCGGCCTGTGCGCCACGGACGAAATCCGCGAGTCTGGCAAGTGCGAAGGGCAGTGATCCCTGCCTCTCGTCCCATGGCATGACCTCAGGCGAAGCAGGCCGGGTAGCCCAGCCGCTGGGTGATGGCCTCTACCTGATCGATACGGAATACGTGCGGCCGGGGCTCGCGGCCAGCCACCTGGTAGTGGACCAGGGGCGCGCCGCCTTCATCGATACCGGGCCCGGCCCGGCCGCGCCCAGGTTGCTGGCAGCGCTCGACGAACTGGGTCTCGCGCGCGCGCAGGTCGATTACCTCTTCCTGACGCACGTCCATCTCGATCACGCAGGCGGCGCAGGCCAGATGATGCAGGCGCTGCCCAATGCACAGGCGGTGCTGCATCCGCGCGGCGCACCCCACCTCGTCGATCCATCCAAGCTGATTGCCGGCACCATCGCGGTCTACGGCGACGCGGTGTACCGGCAGCTGTACGGCGAGCTGCTGCCGATCCCAGCCGACCGCGTGCTGCTGATGACAGACGGCATGCGGCTGCAGCTCGGCGCGCGCACGTTTGAATTCATCGATGCGCCGGGCCACGCCAGGCATCATCACTGCCCGATCGACCTCGACTTCCGCGACGTCTATGCCGGCGACAACTTCGGCATCTGCTACCGCGAGTTCGACACGGCCGCCGGCCCGTTCATGCTGCCGACGACGACACCGGTGCATTTCGAGCCCGACCTGCTGCACCGGACGATCGACCGGTTGCTGTCGTATCGCCCGCGGCGGATCGTGCAGACACATTTCGGCCCGGTCACGGACCTGGAACGCCTGGCGCGCGACCTCCATGCCGACCTGGAGACGCTCGTCGTCATCGCCAGGCGTCATGCGGCTGCGCCCGATCGCGCACGGCGCATCCGGCAGGAAATGTTCGAGCACTTCAACGCGCGGCTCGACGCGCACGGCTATGCCGGCAGCCTCGCGCGCCGCCATGAATTCATCGACGAAGACGTGAACCTGAACACACAGGGCCTCGAAGTGTGGCTCAGTCGGCAATAAGCCCGCATTGCCGGCGATAAACTGCCACACCGCAGAGTCTGGGCAAGCACACCGATCACTGGCGCGGTTTCAATGACGTTTGACATAAAGTCCTTCGCGGCGTTTCGCATCCACCGGCAGGGCGGCCAGGTTTCCGCCCGGTTCGACGAGATCGGGCTGGCCGACCTGACGGCCGGCGACGTGGTCGTGCGGGTGACGTACTCGGACATCAACTACAAGGACGCCCTGGCTGCGACGGGCACGGCGCCGATCCTGCGGAAGTATCCGCTGGCGGGCGGCATCGACCTGGCCGGCGAAGTCGTCGACTCGTCCGATCCGCGCTATACGCCGGGGCAACGGGTGCTCGTCACCGGTTGCGGCCTGAGCGAAACGCAGGACGGCGGATACGCGGAGTACGCCCGTGTGCAGGGCGACTGGGTCATCCCCGTCCCGCCCGGCATGACGGACGCGGACGCGATGAAGCTCGGCACCGCGGGATTCACCGCGGCGCTCGCGATCCATCGCATGGAGCAGAACGGGCAGCAGCCGCAGCACGGACCCGTCGTCGTCACGGGTGCCACCGGCGGAGTCGGCAGCCTCGCCATCAACATGCTGGCGGGCCGTGGCTACGAAGTGGTGGCCGTGAGCGGCAAGCCCGAGGCGGACGCCTACCTGCACGAAATCGGCGCTTCGCAGATCCTGCGACGACAGTCGCTCGACCTCGGCTCGAAACCGATGGAAGCCGCGTTGTGGGCCGGCGCAGTCGACAACGTCGGCGGCGAAGTGCTCACCTGGCTCACGCGCACCATGGGTTACGGCGGCAACATCGCAAGCGTCGGACTGGCTGCCAGCCACGAACTGCACACCACGGTGATGCCGTTCATCCTGCGCGGCGTGAACCTGCTCGGGATCAATTCCGTGGCGACGCCACGCGAGCTGCGTCTCACGGTCTGGCATCGCCTCGCCACCGACCTGCGGCCGGCGCAACTCGACCGCATCGCCGGCAGGCACGTAACTTTCGCCGAACTGCCTGCGCAGTTCGACGACTACATCAAGGGCCGGGTCATCGGCCGCACCGTCGTAAGGATCGCAAAGCACACATGACTACCAATCTCGCTGCGAAGAAGACAAT
>CAWHCA010000022.1:0-12237 GCA_963827615.1 uncultured Gammaproteobacteria bacterium
GCAGACCGTGCAGTGACAGAGCCGGTCACCGACCGCCGTGCTAGCCTCGCGCGCTGCGTAACGGACGTGCTCCCAGGACGAGAATGGCCTCGGTTTTCATAAGGCTTGCCGCGGGCTGGCGAATCGCATGCCTGTCGCTGCTGCTGTTCGCACCGCAAGCCGACGCCGCGCGTCGCTTCACCGAACTCGGGGCGGGACGCGGGCTGGACGTCAACGTCGCGGTCTCCATGCTCGTCGATCGCGACGGCCTGTTGTGGGTCGGCTCGCGCGAAGGTCTCTTCCGCTACGACGGCTACCAGGCCACGGCGTTCTTGCCCGACCCGGAGCACGCAGGCAGCATCAGCGACCAGGACGTACGCGCACTGCACCAGTCGGACGACGGTGCCATGTGGGTGTCCACCAACACTGGCGGCCTCAATCGTCGCGACCCGCGGACGGGCAGGTTCACCCAGTTTCACCACGACTCCGGGAATCCGCGCTCGCTGAGTGACGAGAGCATCTACGGCGTCGCCCAGGACGCCGATGGCCGGATCTGGGTGGGGACGCAGAACGGCCTCAACCGGCTCGACGCGGACGGCCGCAACTTCGTGCGCTATTTCCACGACAGCGGCGATGCGACGAGCCTCGCGCACAACTGGGTCTATGCGCTGCACCGGGGAGCGTCGCGGCAGCTGTGGATCGGCACGGTCGGGGGCGGCCTCGACCGTTGGGATGATGCGGCCAGCGGGTTCGAGCACTTTCCGCTCGCGCAGTTGCTCGGCGGCGCCCGCGGGTTCGACGATGTGTTCGCAATCCACGAGGCGGCCGACGGCCGGGTCTGGGCCGGCACGCGCGAAGGACTGGTCGTGCTCGACCCTGCGCGTCGTACCGCAACGCGCGTCGACCTGGCGAACGACGCGGGTACGCAGCCGCTCATCACGACGATGCACGCGGATCGCTACGGGCGTCTATGGATCGCTACGCTGGCACACGGCGTGCTGATCGTCGACCTCGCGACGAGTCAATGGACACGCGCGCACCCAGGCAGCGTCGGCGCTCCGGGCAACCTGCCGGCACAGCCGCAGCTGAGCATTGCGACCACCGATCACCTGGTCTTCGTCGGCACCTGGGGCAGCGGCGTCTACCGCGCGCCGCTCGAGGATCCAGAGTTCCGGTTGCTGGCTCCCGGCACGGACGGCGGCGGACTTCGCGACAAAAACGTCACGGCAGTGCTCGGCCGGGTATCTGCCGGTCAACCGTGGGTGGGGAGCTTCGGTGGCGGCCCGCAACTCGTGGACGTCGTGGCCGGTTCCGTCACCCCGACCGGCGGGTCGCCGACCGATTCGATCCTGCAGGCAGGTGTGTTGAGTTTCGCCGTGACCCGGGACGATTCCCGGTTTGCCGGGACGACCGCGGGTGTCTACCGGTTCGCCGACGACGGCAGCAACCTTGGGCTCGACGAGTACGACGCGGATCGTCCCGACGGCATCGGCCAGGGCTACGTCGGATCGCTGCTGCCGGCGGGCGAAGCAGGCCTCTGGGTGGGCGTGGGCGGCAGCGGCCTGTTCCTGCGCGACGCTGACAGCGGGCGCTATCGCGCCTTCCACCACGATCCGGCCGTACCGGATTCGTTGAGCGGCGATTACATCACCGCGCTGGCCCACGGCAGAAGCGGCTACCTCTGGGTCGGCACGCGTTCGAATGGTCTCAATCACTGTCGCATCGCGCCCTGGTCCTGCGAGCGCTTCGACGGCCGCAGCGGCGGCGACCGCAACCTGCGGCACTACCACGTGACGGCGTTGCGACGCGACCGCACCGGCGGCCTGTGGGTCGCCACCGACGGCGGCGGCTTGCACCACGCGCAGCTGGACGCCGCGGGCCGCGTAACCCGCTTCGAACGATGGGGTGTCGAACGCGGCCTGTTGAACGACGGGATCATGGCGGTCGAGGAAGACGACGACGGCTCGCTCTGGCTCAGCACACGCCACGGCCTCTCGCGCGTCGATCCTGCGAAGAGTCTGGTGGTGAACCACGTCCTCCAGTCCGGGTTGCCGGTGAGTCACTTCAACACCGGCGCATCCTCGACCGATACGGGCTTCCTGCACTTCGGTTCGGTGGAGGGACTGGTCAGCATTCCGAAGGGGACGCCTCTGCGCGTCCGTCCGCCGACGCCGGTGCGCATCACGGGCATCGAGCGGCTGGCGAGCGGCGCAGGCCAGCCGTTGTCGCCCGGCGAACTGCTCAGCGGATTCGAGAAGAACATCGACGACGGACTCGCGGTGGAGTTCGCGGTGCTCGATTTCGCCGAGACGCGGCACGACTACGCCTATCGCCTGCAGCCGCAGGATGACTGGACGCCGCTCGGCCGGCGCCGGCAGGTGACGTTCTTCGGCCTCGCGCCCGGGCGCTACCGTTTCGAAGTCCGCGGACGCGACGTGTTCGGCCAGTGGAGCGCGAGTCGGCCGCTCGAGTTCGAGGTCGTGCCGCCGTTCTGGATGACGCTCTGGTTCCGGGGGCTGGCGCTGGCAGCGATCGCCATGCTGATGCTTGGCCTGCACCTCGTCCGGCTGCGCTCGCTGCGGCAGCGCAATGTCGTGCTCGAGCGGCTCGAAGAGCAGCGCGAGCAGGCACTCGCGCGCGCCCGGCGCAGCCAGGCGGAACTCGAGGAGGCCTACGCCGGACTGCGGCAGCTGACGGACCGCCTCGAATCGGCGAAAGAAGACGAACGCAGCCGGATCTCGCGCGAACTGCACGACCAGTTCGGACAGACGCTCACCGCCGCCAAGATCAACCTGCAGCTGCTGCGCAGCACCACGACGGACTCGGCCGTCGCGCAGCGGCTGAAGGACTCGGTGACCATGGTCGACGGCATGATCCGGCAGGCGCGGGACATCGCCAGGGGCTTGCGGCCGCCGTTGCTCGACGAGGCGGGGCTGGTGCCCGCGCTCGACCATCACCTCAAGTCCCTGGCCGAGCGGTCGGGCCTGAGCATCGAGCTCGACGCTGCCTCCGAGGTCGCTGGTGCACCGCCGGGACTCAACACGACCGTGTTCCGCGTGGTCCAGGAAGCCGTCAGCAACGCGCTGCGGCATGCGCGGGCCACCTTGATTCGAGTCACGCTGCGTGCCGAATCGGACGCGCTGCAGCTCGTCATCGAGGACGACGGCGTGGGCTTCGATCCCGAGGCCGTCAGTCTGCGCGTCAAGCGCGGCGAGCACCTCGGGCTCCTCGGCATGACCGAGCGCGTGCGCAACGCCGGCGGGACGATCAAGCTGGACTCGCGCCCCGGCGCCGGCAGTCGTCTCGAAATCACGGTTCCCTTTGCCAAACCGGGCGCCGGCACGGTCCCGGAGTCCACGCAACCCACATGATCGTCCGGCGTCGCATCCTGCTGGCTGACGACCATGCCCTCGTGCGCGCGGGCATTCGTGCGCTGCTGGAGAGCCTGCCCGGCGTCGTGGTCGTCGGCGAGACCGGCGACGGACTCGAGGCCGTCGAATTCGTGCGGCGTGATCCACCCGACGCCATCCTGCTCGACATCACGCTGCCCGGCTTGAACGGCCTCGACGCGGCTGCGCGAATTGCCAGGCTCGACGTGCCGACCCGCGTGCTGATGCTTTCCATGCACGCCTCTGCAGAGTACGCCGCCCGCGCGCTCGCCGCCGGGGCCTCCGGCTACCTCAACAAGGACTCCGCGTTCGACGAGCTGGCAACGGCCCTGGATGAAATATTCGCGGGACGACGCTACCTTTGCCGCGCGATCGATGCCCGGCAAGTGGAGCAGTTCGAGCGGCGCGCCGGCACCGGGGAGTCGGAACTCGACGCGCTCACGCCGCGGCAACGACAGATCCTGCAACTGATCGTCGAAGGACTGGGCACGCGGCAGATGGCCGAGCGCCTTTACCTCAGCGTCAAGACGGTCGAGAGCCACCGCATGCAGATGATGCAGCGCCTCGGCATCTTCGATGTTCCGGGCCTGGTGCGCTTTGCGATCCGCAACGGCCTGGTCCCGCCGGAATCGTCCTGACGCGTTGCTGCAGCTGACGCTCCCGCCTGCGGACGCAGGGAATCTGCGATTTCCACGCTCGCGGGGCAAAAATCAGGCATTCCCTGATAGGCATCTGGCACCCGGGTCGTCAGATTCCGCCGTCATGGTCCAGCACCGTCCGCGTCGGCACGGTGACCGGCCAGCGACGGAGACCCTTACGTGCCCAACCTTTCCCATTCGTACCTGCGCTGGCCCGTGGCGCTCGCCGCGGCGCTCGCGCTGCTGGGCGGCCCCGCGGCCCACGCGATGAAACTGAAGCAACAGAACCTCACGCAGCTGATCGCCGATTCACACAGCATCGTTGCCGGCAAGGTCACCCACGTGACCGACGGCGTTACGCCGAACGGCATGCCTTACACCGAGATCACCCTCGCCGTGGCCGACAGCGCCAAGGGCGAACTCCGCGGCGGCGCGAAGTACACCTTCCGGCAGTTTGGCCTGCTCAAGCCTCGCAAGATGCCGAACGGCAGCACGCTGGCCGCGGTGACGCCGGAGGGCTTTCCGAGCTGGAAGGTGGGAGAGCAGGTCGTGGCGTTCATGTACAAGCCCGCGTCGCGCACCGGCCTGCAGACCACGGCAGGCCTTGCACAAGGCAAGCTGAACGTGCTCGACGGCCGCGTCCAGAACGAGTTCCACAATCGCGGGCTGTTCGACGGCGTGAAGATCCAGGACGGGCTGCTGAGCGCAAGAGAGCGCGCGATGCTGTCGAGCCAGGGCGCCGTCGACGCTGCCACGTTCGTCGGCCTCGTCGGTCGCGCCGTGACCGGCAACTGGGTCGCAACCGGGGAGATGCGCTGATGAAATCGCACTATCTCAAGGCCGCCCTCGGTCTCACGCTCGCTTGCGGCGCTGCGCAGGCGGCCGGGCCCCTGTATCTGCAGGAAACGAATCCGCCGCGCCCGTACGTCTGGGACACCAGCAAGGGCTCGATCCCCGTCTGGACGGACGGCGGTGGTGCGTTCACCTACGATTTCGACGGCGTCACGCCGTTCATCACGATCGAGCGTGCCAACGAAATCACCCAGTTCGCATTCGACCAGTGGAACAAGGTGCCGACCGCCACCTTCCAGGCGGGGATCGCGGGCACGATCAAGGGCAAGACCGGCATCACTGACGTGACCGGCGCCAATGCCGCGCAGTTCTACGAGAAGCAGAACGGCTACGGGTTCTGGGTGCTCTACGACACCGATGGCTCGATCCTCGAGCAGTATTTCGGCGTTCCGCGCGACGCCGTGCTCGGCATCGCATTCCCCGAGTGGACCGACGACGCTGGACACATCACCGAAGCCACGGCACTGCTGAATGGCTGGTACGTGGACGCGGGCGACACGGCGGGCAACTTCGTCGCCGGCGTCTTCACGCACGAATTCGGCCACGCGCTCAATCTCTCGCACTCGCAGGTCAACGGGCCTATGGTGTACCAGAGTTACACCTTCCAGCCTTACTACCCCGGCGTGCCGGGCTGCGTAGCTCCGGTGCACAAATGGGACCACTGGGACGACGTGGGCGTGAACCGCGCCGATCCGGCCATCATCGAGACGATGTTCCCGTTCATCAACAGCCTGGCCGCCGTCGGCCAGGAGCAGAGCACGATCACGCATCCAGACGACGTCGCGGGCATCTCGAACCTGTATCCCACGGCCAGCTACCGTGCGACGACGGGCTCGATCAGCGGTGTATTACGGCTCAAGGACGGCCGCACCCAGTTCAGCGGCATCAACGTCATCGCACGCAACGCCAATGACCCGCTGCGCGACGCAGTGTCGGCCATGACGGGCGACCAGACGCAGGGACTGGTGGGTCCCGATGGCCGCTTCACGATCAACAACCTGACTCCGGGCCAGGACTACCTGGTCTACATCGAGGAGATCGTTGCCGGCGGCTACCCGACGGCGCCGAACATGCTGATCTCGCAGGGTGAGTACTGGGATGTGGCCGAAGGCAGCGATCCGGCCACGGACCGCCCCTGCAACGCGACCAGGATCCGCGCGGTGGCGGGTGTCACGAAGACGGCCAACATCACGTTCAACGGCTACCAGCAGGGCGTGCAGTTCACGCCAATCGTCAGCGCCTACCTGACCGATCTGGCCAAGAACGGTCGCAGTGCTGCGGGCGTGTCCGGCCCGACCGTCTTCACGTGGAACCAGTCGCAGGGCTTCAACGTCCTGCCGCCGGAGATCGTGGCCAACAACTCCAGCATGACGCGCAACGGCCAGTGGATCACCGCCAACGTCGACTTCGACGGTAACGGCATCAGCCAGGCCGCACTGCGCTCGTCCAACGGTGCGGTCGTGTCGATGGGTGACATCAAGAATCACGACACCTGTGGCGGCAGCAGCGAATGGGGCGCGTCGAGCAGTTACGGCTGGGCGGTGGATGACACCGGCAGCAAAGCCGTGGGTACCGCCTACATCGACCGCAATAAGGACGGCTCCTGCGAGTCGCCGTACCTCGGCGAAATCGTGCCGTTCATCTGGGACGCCAAGCGCGGCATGCGCGAACTGGACACCTCGACCCTGCCCGTGGCGGAGCTGCCGTGGATCCGTGCGCACGCGATTTCCGGCAACGGCGATGTCGTGCTCGGTACCTCGAACTTCCAGTACGCCTATGCCTGGGTCAAGGAAGGCAAGGCGATCAACCTCACAGAGAGGTTCGGGGCCGACCCGGGGGCCTATGCCGTGAGCTTCAACGGCCGACGCGTCGCGCTCAGTCTCTTCGACAGCAGCACATACCAGAGCAAGGGTGTCGCGTTGTGGGACTACGCGGGCGGACTCACACGGATCGGGTCACTCAAGTGGTGCAAGGACGTGCCGTACGTCAGCTGGTTCGCCGGCGACCTCTGTGAATCGATGTCCAGCGAGGAGATCGAGGCGCAGGTCGGCATGCCGCCGCTGGAAGTCTTCGACATGAGCGACGACGGTTCGATCCTGATCGGCCGCTCCGGCTCGTTCTTCACGGGTTTCGTCGGCGCACTGTGGATCGAGCGGATCGGCTGGATGACCTGGGACGACTTCTTCCGCAAGCAGGGCGTCGTCGAGGCGTCGAACATCCCGTTCTCGAACCCGATCTCGATCAGCGGCACGGGTACGGAGGTCGTGGGCGGCATGGTGGGCGCCTCGTTCTCCTGGCTGGTGAACATGAATCAGGTCTTCGTGTGCGAGCGCGGCAACTCGATCCAGACCGGCTTCCCGAACGGCTTGCGCGCGAAGATCGCGGCGGGCGCCAAGCTCGGTCGCTGCGAGCATCTCGACGACTGACACGGAGAGTCCCTTACAACCGGTCCACCGTGAAGAGATGCGGACTGGGGGCGGAGGCAACTCCGCCCCCATTTTTTTTGCCTCGCGCTCGTGCGGCACGAAGCTACGCGCACGCCGTGCAGTGTCATGACAATCGGCTTTTTCGTCACGAAACGTTCATCGTCACCCTGCACGCTCTGCCGTCCATTTCAGTTTCCCGGAGAAGAGTCGTGAAGAACTGCTTGCCTTATCGCCAGCGCGGTCGCCGCACTCTCGCTCGCGGTGGCTTCGGCCCACGCCGCGCCTGCCTTCGTCAACGGCCTGACCGTCGATGGCAGATTGCTCGACGCATCCGGCGGCACGCTCATCAACGATGGCCGCATGGGATTCTTCTCGGACATCTACTACGACGCCGCTCGCGGCGAATGGTGGGCGCTGTCCGACCGCGGACCGGGCGGCGGCACGTTGCCGTACGAGACTCGTGTGCATCGCTTCGCGATCGACATCGACCCCGACACCGGTGGGATCTCCGAATTTCCGTATCCTGCAGACCCTGGTCTTCCGCAAGGGCGCCACCGCGCTCGACGGCTTTGCGCCGATCGAAGCCGGACCCCTCGGGCTGGCGTTCGATCCAGAGGGTATCGTCGTCAACCCGCGGACCGGCCACCTGTTGCTGTCCGACGAGTACGGCCCGTCGGTGATCGAGATCAACCGCGCCGGCCAGCTCGTCAGGCGCTATTCGCTGCCCTCGAATGTCCTGCCGCGCAACGCCGCGAGCGGCATCGTCAACCACGCCAACGACAACGGCAACGATGCCGGCAAGCGTACCAACCGCGGTTTCGAGGGCCTCGCCATCAGTCCGGACGGACGCACGCTGTACGCGATGCTGCAGAGCGCCATGCTCGACGAGGGCGGCGGCAACGGCACGTTGAATCGCATCGTGGCGTTCGACACGCGCACCGCCCGGCCGCTGGCTCAGTACGCCTACCGCATGGAGGGCAGTTCGCAGGGCCGCGGCATCTCTGCGCTCGTGGCCATCAACGACCACGAGTTCCTGGTGCTCGAACGCAACAACCGCGGACTCGGCGTCGATGCCAACCTGGCGAGCCCGAACAAGAAGGTGTTCCGCATCGACCTCGCCGGGGCCACGGACGTCACGGGATTGAACCTGGCACGGCGCCGGTCGGCTCGTGGACGCCCGTCACCAAGGTAGCCACGCCGTGGCTCGACCTCGCGGCGCCCGCCACGCTGGCAGCATCCGTCGCTGGCCGCATTGGGTGGCGTGTCGCCCGAGAAGTGGGAAGGCCTGACGGTCGGCCCGCGCTTGCGCGACGGCAGCTACCTCGTGCTGGCCGGAACCGACAACGACTACTCCGCGACGCAGAACGGCACCAGTGTGCAGTTCGACGTGTACTTCAAGCCGCTGGGCAGGTGGCTCGGCGAATCGCATCCAGTGCGACGTCGGCACGTTCGACAACTGCACAGGGATCAACGCTGACGGCAGTCCTGGCGCCGCCGTCGCCGCGGACTTCGATTTCACCGGCTATGCGTTGATCCCGGGCGTGCTGCACGCCTACAAGGCCACAACCGGCGACCTTGCGGGACTGGTGCGGCCGGGAAAGCAGGACTGACCGGTTAGGTTCCCGGTTCCGCGTCGTGCTGCGCATCGTGGCCGACGCGGATGTCGTGCGACGACCGAAGTATCGAACTCACGTAGCAGCGCATCGTCACTTGTGGCGCCTGCTGCATGGTTACGGCGATTGTTCTGATCACGACTCCGACTCACGCAGATGCAGCAGAAACTGGGCCGGGGAGAGAACAGGAACACCTGCATGCGCGGCGAGTTCCAGCAGGTCCCTTTCACCACTGATGATCGCGTCGGCCTGCCCGGTCACATCCAGCGCAAGGAACTTGTCGTCGTCTGGATCACGGGAGATGTCGGTCGCCGTTCCCGTGTCCTCGTGCCAGAGCGCCAACTCCACCAGTTCGGACAGAAAGAGGTTCCAGGCCTCCTGCTCGCGGTACCGATCGAACTTGGGTCGATCCAGACGTGAGACCAGTTCAGCGAACGTCGCCTCCGACATCAAAATGTCGATGTCGTGATCCAGGACAGCACCCACCAGCTGGCGCGCTGTTCCAGTCGGCGAGATCAGCGCAGCAATCCAGACATTGCGGTCGATGACCAGCCGTTCAGCTTTCATCCGCGAGCAGCTGATCCAGCACGTCCTCGTTCATGCCGCGTGCAGCCGCAAATTCGCCCGCGCGCTGCATCACCTGACGCAAGCGTTCACGCGCCATGCGCTGCCGGCGGGCGTAGCTCTCGGCAGAAATCATGACCACAGAGGGACGGCCATTGCGGGTGATGCTGACGGGCTGCCGTTGCGCGGCTTCCAGCACTTCGCCGAATCGATTCCTGGCTTCCAGTGCAGTTACGCTTTTCATAACGCCTGTAATAGCTGTTATAGGCAGAACGGGCAATATGAGCGGGGACCCTCCGCGACTCATAATCGGGGGTTGCGAGAGGCTAAGGTCGGCGCGGGATTTTGGGGGAAGCCGGGGATGCACAAGGCCACACTGTTCGCATTTGCCGTTTGCACGGCCGTTGCCGCTGGCGGCCTGGCCCCGCCTGCGTGGGCCCAGGCGGTGCCCGAGCCGACCCCACCAGTCGCGCAACCCGCGACCGACCTGTCGAACGACCCGGATTTCCTGGGTGGCACCCGGCTGTTTTCGGCCTGGCTCGACCATCAGGTCTCCTATCGGGGACTTCCGGGTGTGATGGTGGGCGTGGTGCACGACCAGAAGCTGATCTGGCAGAAGGGCTTCGGCTTTGCCGATGTGAAGCAGCGGCTGCCGATGACGGCCGAAACGAAATTCCGCATGGCATCGCACTCGAAGATGCTGACCGCCATCGCCGTCATGCAGCTGCGGGAACAGGGCAAGCTGCGGCTGGATGATCCCGTCGTGAAGCACCTGCCCTGGTTCAAGGGCCAACCCGCCGGCAAGGATGACGCCCCGATCACCATCGAGCAGCTGCTGTCGCACAGCTCCGGCCTCCAGCGCGAGGCAAGCGACCATTGGTCGTCGCTGGAATTCCCTACCGAGGCCGAGCTGAAAAAGCTGATGGCCGAACGGAAATCCGCCTTCGCCCCGCAGACCCGCTGGAAATACTCCAATCTTGCCTATGCGGTCGCCGGCCTGCTGGTGGAAAAGGTCAGCGGGCAGCGGTTCGCCGATTATGCGCAGGCCAACATATTTGACCCGCTGGGGATGACCGACTCCAGCTTCGACCTGAATGTGCCAGGCCTTGCCACGCCCTATGGCCGCCGACTGCCCGACGGCACGCGCGAAACCTTCCCCTTCGTCGATGCACGCGGCATGGCGGCGGCCACCGGCCTGACATCCGACCTTACCGACATGGCGAAATTCGTTTCTGCGCAATTCCGCCAGGGACGGCGCGCCGGCTCCCAGATACTCGGCGGCGGATCCTTGCGGGAAATGCACCGGGTGCGGTCGGTCGAGGAAACCTGGACCAACGGAACCGGGCTTGGCTTCGGCACACAGCGGATAAAGGACAAGAGCTTCATCGGCCATGGCGGCGGCTATCCCGGCTATATCACCCAGACGCTGTTTCAGCCGGACGACAAGTTCGGCGTGATCGTGCTGACCAACAGCAGCGATGGCGACGCCGGAGAGATTGCGCGGCAGCTGATCGCTGCGGTCGGACCGCTGTTCGCAAAAGCCGCTGCGAAGCCTGCGGGTGTGGCGTGGGACCCGGGCTGGGCGCGCTTCCAGGGGGTCTATCGCAATCGCTCCGCCGACATCAGCATCGTGCTGCTGAACGACAGGCTCGTGGCCCTCAACTCCACGGCGCCGGGGATCGATACCGTCGCCCGGCTGGAACCGCTGGGGAACGGCCGCTTCCGGATCGAAACGCCCACAGGCAACAACCCACCGGTGGGAGAAGTGGCCTGGTTCCAGGAAGAAGCCGGCAAGCCGGTCCGACTGTACATGGGCGACAACTGGTCGGACCGCATCACTTCGGATTGATGCTGCAAACAGAAACGCGCCTCTTGTCGTCGGAGGCGTCGACGTCTCGGAGCGCTCGAAGCGACCGCAACCGCCTGGAAAAGGGAATCGGCGGGTCGAGCGTCGCGCTTCAGCCGTTCCAGTCCGGACCGGGCGCCTGCGGACAGCGCGCCACGCTCCGAGACTCTGACTCGAAATCCGTCATCCAGCACTCGTCCAGTATCGAGCAGTAGCAGGCCTTGGCTCTCAGCTTCCAGCGCGCCGCATCGAGGCGCTTCCAGAACGTTTCGGGCGTGCCGTCCCGAGGCATGCGAAACACCAGGCGCTCCTCGCCCGCCGGGATCAGTGAGGGCGATGGATCATTGGTTACTCCCGGAAATTCCGCGATCCGACTCGGATCCTCATCGGGATCGAGACAACAACTCAGCGCCAGGTCGCCGAAACTGGCGATCGATCTGCCGTCGTGCGTGAGCACGAACCAGGCGACCCGGGTCGGGCCGACGCCGGTATTGCGCACGCTCAGGCTGACTTCGGGCGCGTGCGTGTCGTCATCGAAGTTGCCGCTTTCGAGCTGCAGGTAGGGCCAGGTCATGGCCTTCACCTGCGCGTCCATCGCGCGCGTCTGTTTCCACGCGAGGAAGAACGAGGCAATCGAGATCAGTACGGCAGCTGTCGCGACGATCATCTCGATACGCGAAGTGCGTGGCATCGGATCCCTCCGAGGACGTCGTCAGGTGCGTGAGCGCGGCCATTCTCGCATACCGTTCTCAAGCAGGCTGTTGAGAAGCCGCTTTCAACAGCCCGGTGCCGGGCCACAAAAGGCCCGGCGAAATCATGCGCATTCCTAGCGGAACGATCAGACGTCCAGGTTCGACACCAACAGCGCGTTTCGTTCTATGAACTCACGCCTGGGTTCGACTTCGTCTCCCATCAGCGTCGAGAACAATT
>CAWHCA010000023.1:0-197947 GCA_963827615.1 uncultured Gammaproteobacteria bacterium
GGCCGAGCGGAAGTAGTGCCACGTCGCCCGGCCCCGCGGGCACCAGGCAGAGCATGGCGAGTCGCAGCGACTGGCCGTTCGCGACATTGTCCGGAGCGAAGGCGTCGCTCAGGAAACCCACGAGCTGCGGCGCGACGATGAGGTTGCCGACGTTGGCAACGAAGAGCGTTGCGGCGCAGAACTGCGCCCGCATGCGCGGCTCGCACAGGTTATTCAGCAGGCCGAAGCACGGGCCGATGTAGAAGTAGATGGCCGGGATGAAGAGCCAGAACAGCCACTGCGCCAGTTCGAGGGAGCGCGTGCTGTAGATGACGCCCGACACGACGGTCGCGAGACCGACGCCCCAGCCCATCATGCGCACGATCCTGCGAGGGTCCTTCATCTTCGGCTGTGCCAGCCACCAGCTCGTGGCGAGCGTCGCCAGGCCGCCGCCGATCAGGTGCACGGGTCCGAGGATCGAACCCGCCTCGCCCGGCGTCAGCCCGAAATTGCGGATCAGGTAGGTCGGCGTCCACCACATCAGGCCCCAGCCCCACAATGCCGTGAGCGCGCTGGCCGCCATCACGTGCACGGCCGATCGCTGGGTCCACAGGAAACGCATGCTTTCGAGGAACGACGCGCCGGCATGGTCACCGCCCTTCTTGTCGAGCTGGCCCCTGCGCGGCTCCCGCACCGTCAGGAAGATCACGAGTCCCACGATCACGCCCGGTATGCCGAGCACCAGGAACACCGTGCGCCAGTTGTAATGGTCGTTGACGATGCCGGCGATGTCCGCGCCGATCCACGCGCCGATCGGTGCGCCGAGGGAAAAAATCGTGAGCGCCATCGGGCGCTTCGAGGCCGGAAAATAGTCGGAAATGATCGAATTCGCGCCCGGCGTGCCACCTGCTTCGCCGATGCCCACGCCGATGCGCGAGAGCAGCAGCTGGATGTAGTTCTTCGAGAGTCCGCTGAAGGCCGTCATGACCGACCACGCGACGAGGCAGACCGCGATGATATTGCGCCGGTTGCCGCGGTCGATGAGCCAGGAGATGGGGAAGCCGAGGACCACGTAGAACAGGGCCAGCGACACGCCGGTCAGGAAGGCGATGCCGGAATCCGTCAGTTGCAGCTCGAGGCGGATCGGCTCCAGCACGGTGGAGATGACGTACCGGTCGGCAATGCTGAGCGTATAGACGAGCACCATCATCAGCAGCACGTACCAGCGCTGCATCGTCGTGCCCACCCCGCCATCTGCCGCTTCCGGCCGTACTGCTGCCATCATCTGGAACTCTCCCCCGAACGTGCCGCGGATCCCGCCGGTCTGTCGCCGGCTGGGCTGGACCCGGAGGGCCCGCAAGATACAGCTCTCTTGTACTGAAAATCAGCCGTGGTTACCAGTCACACTGACGGCGGACTCGACGCAGTCCCGCGCACCCAGAAATCCTTTCGGATCCACCGATTTTTTTTGCTTGTTCGGCCGGAGTCCGTGCCAGTAGCCTCCCCGCACGAAAACCGGCAGACCGTGCGCACGACGAAAGGCCGCATCTGCAGTCCGGCGGGCAGGAGACCAGCACGTGAGCATGCAGACCAGGATCGGCTTCATCGGGCTTGGCAACGTGGGAGCGTCGCTGGCCGGTAACCTGCTGCGCCACGGCGTGGATCTCATGGTGCGCGACCTCAACGAGGAAGCAGTCGCCGATTTCGTCGCCAGGGGCGCCACGCGCGCCGAGTCGCCGCGCGCAATGGCGGCGGCCTGCGACATCGTCATCACCTGCCTGCCCTCGCCTGCGATCTCTGCACAGGTCGTCGAGGGTCCGGATGGCATTCTCGAAGGGCTGAGTCCCGGCAAGCTCTGGCTCGAGATGAGCACGACCGACGCAGCCGAGATCAGGCGGCTCGCGCCGATGGTTGAAGCGCAAGGCGCCACGGCCATGGACTGCCCGGTGTCGGGCGGCTGTCATCGTGCGGCCACCGGCAACATCTCGATCTTCGCCGGCGGCTCGCGCGCAGCGTTCGAGCGTGCCCTGCCGGTGCTTTCGATCCTGGGCCACCAGATCCTGCACACGGGCGAGATCGGCTCGGCCTCGATGCTGAAGGTGATGACCAACTACCTGTGCACCGTGCACCTGGTGGCGCTCGCCGAGGCGCTCACGACCTGCAAGGCCATGGGAATGGACATGAACACCACCTACGAGGCGATCCGCATCTCGTCGGGCAACTCGTTCGTGCACGAGACGGAATCGCAGGTGATCCTGAACGGCAGCCGCGACATCGGCTTCACGATGGACCTCGTCATCAAGGACGTCGGCCTGTTCGACCAGCTCGCGACCAACCACAAGGTGCCGCTCGAACTGTCGCCCCTGATCGTGCGGATCTTCAAGGATGCGGCTGAAAAGTACGGTCCGCGCGAGAATTCGCCGAACATCATCCGGCGCTACGAAGAACCCTGCGGCCTGAAGGTCCTGGGGACGGGTTTCCCAGCCACGATGATCGACGACAACCCGAAGGAACCGGGCTTCGAGGTCGTCCCCAGGAATAGGGGATAGGGGTTAGGGGTTAGGGGATAGGGGTTAGTCAGAGGTGCAGACGAACCGGATGCTGCGGCCTCTCCTCCGACTAACCCCTATCCCCTAACCCCTACCCCCTATCTGAAGATCACCGTGCGGTTGCCATTCAGGAACACGCGGTGCTCCGTGGCGAGCCGCACGGCGCGCGACAACGCCCGGCGTTCGGAATCGCGTCCCGCCGCCACCAGCATGTCGGGGGTGAAGGCATGGTCCACGTGCTCGACGATCTGCTCGATGATCGGGCCTTCGTCGAGGTCCGCCGTGACGAAGTGCGCTGTTGCACCGATCACTTTCACGCCGCGGTCGTACGCCTGGTGATAGGGCTTGGCGCCCTTGAAGCCCGGCAGGAACGAGTGGTGAATGTTGATTGCACGGCCGCGCAGCTTGCCGCAGAGGTCGTCCGAAAGTATCTGCATGTAGCGCGCGAGCACGACGAGGTCGGTCTTCGTCGAATCGATGAGTTCGATCAGTTTGCGCTCCTGCTCCGGCTTGGTCTGGGCGGTGACCGGCAGGTGGAAGAACGGGATGCGGTTGTGTGCAGCGACCGGCTGCAACGAAACGTGATTCGACACGATGGCCGTGATGTCCATCGCCAGCTCGCCGATGCGATGACGATAGAGCAGGTCCTCGAGGCAGTGGTCGTAGTTGGAAACCATGATCAGGACCCGCGTGCGTTCGCGCGAGTCGTGGATCTGCCACTCCATCTGCTCGGCATCGGCGACTTCCCGGAACTGCTGGCGCAGCTCGGC
Organism: uncultured Gammaproteobacteria bacterium; assembly: GCA_963827615.1. Lineage (GTDB taxonomy): Bacteria > Pseudomonadota > Gammaproteobacteria > Steroidobacterales > Steroidobacteraceae > RPQJ01. Next base: position 3,299 of record CAWHCA010000023.1, read on the forward strand.
GAGGTCCACCCTCTCGCCCCGCACGGCACAGAACGTGACGCGGACGAAGAACCGTTGCGAGATCGTGTCGTCGAACTGCTGCATCTCGACGATGTAGAAGCGCCGCGACGCAAGGAACGTGGTCACCCGCGCGGTCGTGCCCATGCGGCTGTCGCAGGTGGCGGTCAGCACGAAGGGGTGGTCGGTGTCGAAACTCATGCGGTACTCCGCGGCGTGGTCGGGTGCAGTGTGGGCCCGGGGGGCGGAGATTGTCAGAATGCGACGATGCCGCGCAAGCGTGATCCGCGTGGTTGGCACGGTCTTGTCGGTCGGTGCCGCTCTCGGCGGTAGAAAGCATGGACCTAGCGAAAAAATAGATTCAATCGAGCGCTGCCGTACACCGGTGAACCCGGGCGGGGCACGCTCTTTACACTGCGCGGCAAATGTCGCATCGTGACAAGCCTATGTCGCCGCAGCGTCACCGGGAATGGCCCGGGATGCCTAGAATCGGCGCAGTACCGGGAGCCAGCAATGTCCGATGACCAGGCCGAAGCTTTCGATCTCAACAGCCTGAGCGACGAGGAACTCGTGGAGCAGGTCCACGACGATCTTTACAATGGTCTCAAGGATGAGGTCGTCGAGGCGACCAATATCTTCCTCGGTCGCGGCTGGGGAGCGGACAAGGTCTTGAACGACGCGCTGGTCGAAGGCATGCGCATCGTCGGCATCGACTTCCGCGACGGCATCCTGTTCGTCCCCGAAGTGCTGCTCGCGGCCAACGCCATGAAGGCCGGCATGGAAATCCTGCGGCCGCTGCTCGCGGAGACGGGCGCAGAGCCGATCGGCAAGGTCGTCATCGGCACCGTCAAGGGCGACATCCACGACATCGGCAAGAACCTGGTTTCGATGATGCTCGAAGGCGCTGGCTTCGAAGTGATCAACATCGGCATCAACAACCCGGTCGAGAAGTACCTGGCGGCGCTCGAAGAGCATCAGCCCGACATCCTCGGCATGTCGGCCCTGCTCACGACGACGATGCCCTACATGAAGGTCGTGATCGACACGCTGAAGCAGAAGGGCCTGCGTGAGAAGTACATCGTGCTGGTCGGCGGCGCCCCGCTCAACGAAGAGTTCGCGAAGGCCGTCGGCGCCGATGCCTACTGCCGCGACGCGGCCGTGGCCGTGGAGACCGCCAAGGCACTGATCGCGGCGCGACGCTCGGCCATCGCTGCCGCGGCGCACTGACCGTGCGATGGACGGTGAATCTCCCGTCCTGGTCATTGCGTGCGGCGCCCTCGCCCGCGAGATCGTCGCGCTGACCAAGCTGAATGGCTGGTCGGCTCTGGACATCCAGTGTCTGCCACCCGAACTCCATAACCGACCCGAACGCATTCCCGCGGCTGTCCGTGCAGCCATCGTGGCGGGACGCGCGAAGTACGAGCGAATTTTCGTCGCCTACGCCGATTGCGGCACCGGCGGCCGACTCGACGAGGTGCTGGAGGCCGAGCGTGTAGAACGCCTGCCGGGCGCGCACTGTTACGAGTTCTTCGCCACGTCGGCGGCGTTTGCAGCGATGTGCGAAGCGGAGCCCGGCACGTTTTACCTGACGGATTTCCTGGTGCGACATTTCGACAGGCTGGTCATTGCAGGGCTCGGCATCGACCGGCACCCCGAACTGGCCGACGAGTATTTCCGCAACTACCGCAAGCTCACCTACCTGGTGCAGGTGGCGGATCCGGAGCTTGCGAGTGCGGCGCGGGCTGCCGCAGGGCGTCTCGGCCTCGCGTACGAAGAGCATTTCACGGGGTACGGTGACCTCGCCGACAGCCTCGCGTCCGTGGCGTCCCGCCGCGAACATCCGGTGTCCTGGGAGAAGACTGCATGGCGTCGTTGATCGTGATCTCGTGGCGTGACGTTCCGGCGCAGGTCGTGGTGAAGCGCGGCCGTGAGACGGCCAAGGTGCAGTTGTCACAGCGCTTCCAGGAAGCCGTCGACCGTGCTGCCATGCGTGCGGGCCGCGGCAGCTCCGATGCTTACCTCGAAGACTGGCGCCGCGCTGCGCCCAGGCCCTGCGGCGACGAACTGCAGGCCGAGGCACAGGCTGCCGCGCAGGCCATTGAAGCCCGCTATAGCGACGAGGATCTCGAACGTCTGATCCGCGCGAAGGGGATCGACGTCAACCTGCCCGACCCGTTCACGCCTGCGGCTGAAGCTGGAAAGGCCTGATGTACGCGGTCCGTCTCTGGTCCGTGCGTCACGCCGGCAGCCTGGCCAGCTTTTACCGGAAATTCGAGGAGGCGCTGAACCGGCTGCACCCGCTGTTCCAGCGCATCGGCTACCAGCGGCTCGAACGTCCAGTTGCGGTGGTCGAGCGGCAGGTGAAAGGCCTGTTGTTCGACTGCAGGATGTGCGGCCGTTGCGTCCTGAGCTCCTCTGGCATGTCGTGCCCCATGAACTGCCCCAAGCAGTTGCGCAACGGTCCCTGCGGTGGCGTGCGCGCGAATGGCAACTGCGAGGTCAAGCCCGAGATGCGCTGCGTCTGGGTCGAGGCCTGGCGTGGTGCCGAACGCATGCCCGGAGGACTCGACGCGATTCGGCAGCTGCAGCCGCCGGTCGACCGTCGCCTGGAAGGCACCTCGGCCTGGCTGCGCGTGGTGCGCGAGAAGAACGGGGGCCCGGCATGAAGTTCGAAGACGAACCGGTTCCGGGCTATCCGCTGCCGATCCTGCCGGGCCACACCTCGCCGGGCCGATTCGAGCGCGTGCTGCGTGCCGGCGCGTTCGCCGTCACGGCGGAGCTGGCGCCGCCGGACTCGGCTGATCCTGAGGAAGTCTACAAGCGCGCGCGCGTGTTCGACGGTTACGTCGACGCGATCAACGCGACCGACGGCAGCGGCGCCAACTGCCACATGTCGAGCCTCGCGGTCTGCGCACTGCTGACGCGCGTCGGTTACGCGCCGGTCATGCAGGTCTCCTGTCGCGACAAGAACCGCATTGCCATCCAGGGCGACATCCTCGGCGGCGCAGCGATGGGCGTCTGCAACGTGTTATGCCTGACCGGTGACGGCGTGCAGGCCGGTGACCATCCGCAGGCCAAACCCGTGTTCGACCTCGACTCTACGTCGCTGCTCGGCATTGCACGCGGACTGCGCGACGAGCACCGCTTCGAGAGCGGCCGCAAGATCACGTTTGCGCCGCGCGTGCTGCTGGGCACCGCCGAGAACCCCAATGTCTCGCCCGTGGAACACCGCGCCGTGCGGCTGGCGAAGAAAATCGCCGCAGGCGCGCAGTTCGTGCAGACGCAGTACTGCTACGACATTCCCCTGCTCCGCCGCTTCATGACCGCGGTCGAGGATGCGGGCCTGCTCGAGCAGGTGTTCATCCTGATCGGCGTGGGGCCGATCCGCACCGCCAAGGCCGGCGAATGGATGCGCACCCACGTGCCCGGCATCCACATTCCAGACAGCGTCATCGAGCGCATGAAGGGCGCCAGGGACCAGACCCGCGAAGGCCTCAACCTCTGCGTGGATCTCATCCAGGAGGTCCGCACGATCAAGGGCGTCAGCGGGGTGCACGTGATGGCCTATCGCCAGGAAGAATCCGTCGCCGAAGTCATCGACCGCTCGGGTATCCTCGCGGGCCGCACGCCCTGGTTCCCGGGCCGTGACCCGCAGATCAACGAAGACAGGAAACTTTCATGACCGACACCGTCATCAGCTCGGCGACGCGCGAAATCGTCATCGGCTTCGACCGCCCTTTCGTCATCATCGGTGAACGCATCAACCCGACCGGACGCAAGCTGCTGGCCGCCGAAATGGCTGCGGGCGACTTCAGTCGCGTCGAAGCGGATGCGCTGGCGCAGGTGGCCGCAGGCGCGCACATGCTCGACGTGAACGCGGGGATCCCGCTGGCGGACGAGCCGGCGATTCTCGCCAGGGCCATTCAACTGGTGCAGTCGATCACCGACGTCCCGCTTTCGATCGACTCGTCGATCGTCGCCGCACTCGAGGCCGGCCTCGCTGTGTACAAGGGCAAGGCGCTCGTCAATTCGGTGACCGGCGAAGAGGACCGGCTCGAGACCGTGTTACCGCTGGTGAAGAAATACGGCGCGGCGGTGGTCGCAATCTCGAACGACGAAACAGGCATCTCCGAGAACCCGGACGTGCGTTTCGAAGTGGCGAAGAAGATCGTGCACCGTGCGATGGATCACGGCATCCCGGCGTCGGACGTGGTCGTCGACCCTCTCGTGATGCCCATCGGCGCGATCAACCACGCCGGCGTGCAGGTGATGCGGCTGGTCAAGCGGCTGCGCGAGGAACTCAAGGTCAACACGACCTGCGGTGCCTCGAACATCAGTTTCGGCCTGCCTGCGCGCGACGGCATCAACAGCGGCTTCCTGACCATGGCGATCGCTTCGGGCATGACCTCCGCCATCACCAATCCGCTGCACGGCGACATCGTGAAGGCGTGCATGGCCGCGGACGTGATGATGGGTCACGACCCGGACTGCGCCCGCTGGATCCGCCGCTTCCGTGAAGTGCCACCCCCCGGCACCGGCGCTCCGGGCGAGCAGCGTGGTCGCCGCGAAGGTGGGGCACGACGTCGCGCCGGCGGCGCCACGGGTGCGGCCTGAGGCGACGACGACGTGACACGGACAGATCCTCTCGTCGTCTTCACGCCCTCGGGCAAGCGTGGCCGCTTTGCCGTCGGCACGCCGCTGCTGACGGCGGCGCGGCAGCTTGGCGTCGACATCGATTCCGTCTGCGGCGGCCGCGCCATCTGCGGACGCTGCCAGGTGCTCGTTGCCGAAGGCGAGTTCGCGAAGCACGGCGTGCGCTCGAGCGCGGCCTCGCTGTCGCCGGTCTCGGAGACCGAAATGCGCTACGGCACGCGCAAGGTGCTGGCCGCAGGCCGCCGGCTCTCGTGCCAGGCGAAAGTCGAGGCGGACGTGGTCGTCGACGTGCCGTCGAACAGCCAGGTGCACCGCCAGGTCGTGCGCAAGGAAGCCGAGGCGCGCGACATCGAGCTGTACCCGCTGGTGAAGCTGCACTACGTCGAAGTCGCCGAGCCGGACATGCACGACCCGTCAGGGGACCTGCAACGGCTCGAGCTTGCGCTCGCGCGCGAGTGGCAACTCAAGGACCTTGAATGCGACCTATCCGTGCTGCAGCAGCTGCAACCCGCCTTGCGCGCCGGACAGTGGCAGGTCACGGTGGCGGTTCACGACACCTCGCGAATCATCGCGGTGTGGCCGGGATTTCATGAGACGGCGTTCGGCCTCGCCGTCGACGTCGGCTCGACCACGATCGCGGCGCACCTTTGCGATCTCGTGAGCGGTGAGGTCGTGGCTTCCGCGGGACGCATGAACCCGCAGATCCGTTTCGGCGAAGACCTCATGAGCCGCGTGTCCTACTCGATGATGAATCCCGGCGGTGCTGCGCAGATGACGGCGGCGGTGCGCGAGGCCCTGAGCGAACTGGCGGCCGAAGTGGCCGCAGCGGCGGACATCGAGAAGGAATCGATTCTCGAAGTGACCCTGGTCGGCAACCCGATCATGCATCACCTCGTGCTCGGCATCGATCCGGTCGAACTCGGCGGCGCACCTTTTGCGCTCGCAATCGACCGTGCGGTGACCGTGACGGCTGCCGAACTCGGCATCGCACTGCATCCCAACGCCCGTGTCTATGCCCTGCCCTGCATCGCTGGTCACGTGGGTGCGGACACCGCAGGCGTAATCCTGGCGGAACGGCCGGACCTGACCGAAGAAATGACGCTGCTCGTGGACGTCGGCACCAATGCCGAGATCGTGCTCGGCAACAGCCGGCGACTCGTCGCCTGTTCTAGCCCCACTGGGCCGGCATTCGAGGGAGCGCAGATCAGCTGCGGCCAGCGCGCCGCGCCAGGTGCCATCGAGCGCGTGCGCATTGACCGTCAGACGCTCGAGCCGCGCTTCAAGGTGATCGGCTCCGACCTCTGGTCCGACGATCCCGGTTTTGCAGACGCGGTCAGGAACACGGGCGTCACCGGTGTCTGCGGCTCGGGCATCATCGAGGTGATCGCCGAGATGTATCTCGCCGGCGTCATTACGCAGGATGGCGTCATAGACGGCGCGCTGGCGGCCAGGTCACCTCGGGTCGTGGCCAGCGGGCGTACCTACTCCTACGTGCTGCACGAAGGCGCCCAGACGCTCTGCATCACGCAGAACGACGTGCGCGCGATCCAGCTCGCCAAGGCGGCCCTGATGGCCGGCATTCGCCTGCTGATGGAACGGCTCGGCGTCGAGACGCTGGACCGCATCCGGCTGGCCGGTGCGTTCGGCGCGCACATCGACGTCATGTACGCGACCGTGCTCGGCATGATTCCTGACTGCGATCTGACCAAGGTCACTTCCGCCGGCAATGCTGCCGGCACGGGTGCGCGGATCGCGCTGCTTGATTCCCGTTCGCGCCGGACAATCGAGACGCTGGTCGGCAAGGTCGAGAAAATCGAAACGGCGATCGAGCCGCGGTTCCAGGAGCATTTCGTCGAAGCGATGGCGATTCCACACAAGACGGCGGACTACCCCAACCTGCGCAAGGTCGTGGAACTGCCGCCGCTCAAGACGGCCGCGCAGCCGGCGGGCGAGTCGCGGGGCAGCAGGAGCCGGCGACCGGTGCGGCCTGCGTAATCCTGCGCTCCTCAGTTGTCGGCTGGAGGGTTGACCGCAAGCCGCGGCAAGCAGGAAGGTGCCTGCTCGCCGACCGGGTTCCCGTCTTCCTCGGCGCTCCGAGGTCTCACGCGCATCGTGAATCGCGCGGAGGAACCGCACGATTCACGGCGACCCTTGCTCGAACGGGTGCTCGGCGATGGTGCCAGCGGTTGGTCGGACAAGGCGAAGCCGCCTCGCACCTGCGCTCGAGCTGCGGCGTTCGACACGGAGCGCCGAGGAAGACGGGAACCCGGTCGGCGGGCCTGTGAGCCGCGGTGTGCCTCGGCTTGCGGTCAGGCACCCGCATTGATGCAACGAGACGCACGATTTGTGCCGGCCTGCGGTGGATGCCACTGATGTGGGAGCGACACGCAACCTCGAACCGCACTGCGGAACCCAGTCACCGCTGCAGCGGAATAGGTTCCGCGCGTTCTCGGTGACGCATGGCCGTCACAGGCTTGTCGGTACGGGTCCAGGTCTTCCTCGCCGCTCCGTGTCGAACGCCGCAGCTCGAGCGTAAAGAGCGAAGCGGCGCTGAAGCTGTGTCGCTGCTGCGCTGCCACCATCGCTTCGCTCTCGCTCGAGCAAGGGCCGCCGTGAATTGCGCGGTTCCTCCGCGCGATTCACGAAGCGCGTGAGACCTCGGAGCGGCGAGGAAGACCTGGACCCGTACCGACGAGCATTGGAACGCGCCCTCCCGTCCTGAAGGAGCCTTCTCCCGCTGCCGGGGAGAGACCAACTGCTCAGATGTTCGAATCGGGCGTCGCAGCCTTCTGCCGGTTGATGTAATCGAGCAGCGCTTCGTCGACCGCGGGATCGAGCGGGGGCGGCACGTATTCGTTCAGCTGACGCTTCCACAGCGCATTGGCGCGCTGCGCCATGTCGAGCGAGCCCTCGGCCTGCCATTGCTCGAAGCTGTTGTTGTCGGCCAGCGGCGAGCGGTAGAACGCGCTTTCGAAGTTGGCCTGCGTGTGCGCGCAGCCGAGGAAATGGTTGCCCGGCCCGACTTCCCTGATGGCATCCATCGCCTGGCCGTTGGGCGACAGGTCCACCCCCGCGAGCAGCGTGTGCATCATCCCGGCCTGGTCCACGTCCATCATGAATTTCTCGTACCCCATCGCGAGGCCGCCCTCCAGCCAGCCGGCGGTATGCAGCACGAAGTTCACGCCCGCGAGGCACGTCGGCAACAGGGTCTGGGCCGATTCGAACGCGGCCTGCGCGTCGGGCACCTTCGAGGCGCACAGGCTGCCGCCCGAACGGAACGGCACGCCGAGCCGCCGCGCGAGCGCTGCCATCGTGTAGAGCACGAGGGCCGGTTCCGGGGTGCCAAACGTGGGCGCGCCCGACTGCATCGAAATCGACGAGGCGAAACTGCCGAGCACGACGGGGGCACCCGGATTGACGAGTTGCGCGAAGGCCATGCCGGCGAGCGCCTCAGCCAGCGTCTGCGCTGCCGTACCTGCCACCGTGACGGGCGACATCGCGCCCGACAGGATGAAAGGCGTGATGATGGTCGCCTGGTTCGCGCGCGCATATACCTTCAGCGCGCCGAGCATGGTCGCGTCGTAGACCATCGGCGAGTTCACGTTGATCAGGCTGATCATCATCGTGCGCAACTTGCCGGTGGCAGGATCGACTGCGTCGCCGCCGAAAGCGATCTTCGCCAGTTCGACGCTGTCCTGCGCGCGCTCGGGCGCGGTGACCGAGCCCATGAACGCCTTGTCGCTGTACTTGAGGTGGCTGTACACCATGTCGAGATGGCGCTTGTTGACCGGCAGGTCGACCGGTTCGCAGATCGTGCCGCCGGAGTGATGCAGCGAATTCGCCATGTAGGCGAGCTTGACGAAATTGCGGAAGTCGTCGATGCGGGCGTAGCGGCGGCCCTCGTCCGCGTTCAGGATGAACGGCGAACCGTAGGCCGGCGCGAATACCGTCGAATTGCCGCCGATGCGGACATTGCGCGCCGGATTGCGCGCGTACTGCACGAACTCGCGCGGCGCGTTCTTCTGCACCAGTTCGCGGCACATGCCGCGCGGGAACCTGACGAGCGAACCCTGGACGTCGGCGCCGGCCGCTTGCCACAGCGCCAGTGCTTCGTCGTCCTCGCGGAACTCGATGCCGTACTCCGCAAGGATCGTCTCGGCGTTCTGCTCGATGATCGACAGGCCCTCGTCGGTCAGGACCTCGAAATACGGGATCGAGCGTGTGATGTACGGAATCGAGGCGCCGGCACGGGCTGCGCGCGCGGCACGCTTGGCATCACGACCGCTGGCGCGTTGCGGACGCCTTTCGGCGGCGGGCTGCTGTTCTTCCAGGCTGGACATGGCGTTTCCGTTCCCGGCTGCTGGGAAACCAGTATGGTCGCCCCGCCGCTGGACGACTGATCAATTTGCGACAACGACTTGCCCCCGCGCGCCACCCCTGGCAACTCGCGGGGACCAGGCCTGAGTTCAGAGCGACCCGAATCGGTAGGTGGCGCTCAAACCGTACCAACGCGGCTTGGCATAGACACCGGCGACCACGCCTGCGAACAACGAACTGTCGAAGGCGTACACGCGATACTCCTCCTCGAACAAGTTGTCGACGAAGGCCGCCACGCCCCAGCGACCGCTGCCGCTGTCCCAGCTCAACCGGGCGTTCGCCACGGTGTAGGAGTCCTCCTTCTCGACCGGTGCGCAGAGCACGGTGAAGCAGAATTCGCTCGAGTACAGCACGTCGCCCTGGATGCCGAACGTGCCGCCGGCGAGGCCGAACTCGTAACGGGCGAGTGCGTTGCCCGAGAAGTCCGGCGCCTGCGGCAAGTCGTGGTCCTCAATCGTTACGCCGTCCGGCAGCGGAACGTCCTTCACCTTGGTGTCGAGGAACGAGGCGCCGAGCCGCAGCGTCAGACCTTCGATGGGCCGCGACGTGAGTTCGGCTTCGAGACCCGTCGTCTCGGCATCGAGGTTGATGACGGTCTGCACCGGGCCGAACTGCGCGAAGGCCTGGTAATCGGAATAATCGTAGTAGAACGCAGCCACGTTCAGGGTAGTCGAATCGCCGAACATGCTCTTCGCACCGAGTTCGAACGCATCCAGCGTTTCCTCTTCGAAAGGCATGCCTTCGAGGAAGGCGCGCGGAATCGTGAGACTGCCATCCGGGTCGTACGGCGTACCCGTCGAGAACGTGTAACCGCCGCTCTTGCTGCCCCGATTGAAGCTCCCGTACAGCAGCAGGTCGTCGGTCGGCTTCCAGTCGAGCTGCACGCGTGCAGTCACACCGTCGAAGCTGTTCTTCGCGTCGGCCGGCGTGATCGACCCGCCCGTGGGCGCGACTTCGTTCTGGTTGAAGATGATCGTGACCGGCGCGGAGAGCCCCGGCACCTCCGGCGCCGTGCCGAAGTACGTGCCCTCGCGGTCGTCGCTCCAGTAGCGCGCGCCGACGATCAGCTTCCATGCGTCGGCGAACTGCCATTCGTCCTGGGCAAAGATCGCGTACGAGGTCGTCTCCTGCGACATCTCGATGGTCGGGTCGTAACCGTAGAACGGCGTCGCGAACTTGCCGGTGTAGTCGCCGTCGACCTGCATGCCGTACAGGCCCGCCACCCACGTGTGCCGCCCCATCTCGCCCGACAGGCGGAATTCCTGCGAATACTGCTCGAGGTCGCTGCCCTGGTAGAACAGCACGCCGTCCACGGGCGATGCATCGCCGCCTTCGAGGTAGAACTTGGTGGCGTCCTGGTAGTCGGTGATCGAGACCAGGTGCAGGTCGCCGATGTCCCAGTCGAAATGCAGCGTGGCGCCCGTGATCTCACGGTCGACGTAGGAACGCTGCGTTTCCGCCGTCTTCCACGGGTCACCGCCGCGGCTCGGCGTGATCGCGTCGTTGCGATAGCCCGTGCCGCCCTCTCCCGGCCCCGTGGCCCAGAAGGCGCACGATTGATCTCGCTGCGTGAACTCGCCCTGGAACTGGTCGTTGGGGCACGCGGGCTCCTGCGAATAGATGCCGGCCTGGGTTTCCTTGTTCGCCTTCATGTAGCGGACGATCAGGTTGAGGTCCGTAGCCTCTGAAGGCTGCCAGGCGAGCTGTCCGCGCACGGCGTAGTGGTCGTTACCGCCGCGGTCCGACACGCCGGCGACGATCGATTCCATGTAGCCGTCGTCGGTATTGCTGATCGCCGCAATGCGCGCCTGGAAGTTGTCCGCCAATGGCCCCGACAGGGCTCCCTCGACGATGAACTGGCCGTAGCTGCCGACAGTGGCGGTGGCGTATCCCTCGAAGTCCTCGGTCGGCTTGTTCGACACGAACTGGATGGCCCCGCCCGTGGCGTTGCGACCGAACAAGGTGCCCTGCGGTCCGCGCAGCACTTCGACGCGCGCAAGGTCGAAGACCGGGAAGCTCGCGACGTTGATCGAACTGGCGTAGCTGTCGTCCTGGTACACGGCGACCGGCGGCTCCTGCTGGTCGCCGTAGTCGTTCTGCGACACGCCGCGGATGTTGAACACGACCTGCGAGGATGAATAGGCATTCATCTTCAGGCTGGGCACGGCGCGCGTGATGTCCGTCGCCATGGTCATGTTCATGTCGGTCAGCATCTGGCCACTGAGCGCCGTCACGGCGATGCCGACGTCCTGCAGGTTCTCCTCGCGACGCTGTGCGGTGACCACGATTTCCTCGATGCCGGTACTGGCGCCGGCCTGCTGCGCAAGCGCGGGCAGCGACGCGCCCATGGCACACGCCGCCGCGACGGCACCGGCGAGCGATCCTGAAAGACGGGCAGCCGGGGTCAGCGGGTTTCGAATTGACATAGACATCTCCAGCATTGGAATCGACCAGTCAGGCTAGGTTGGAGCTCGAGCGCGTGCGTCGCTGGTGGCGAGCGCACGGATGACGTCGGTGGGTCCGCAAACGCCTTGCACGACGCCGTTCTCGGCGAGCAGTACGGGGGATCCGGACCTGCACCATTGAATGAGCTGGCGCAGCGACGTTTCCACGTCCGCGACGATGAGGCCCTCGCCTTCCGTCGGCGAAGTGCGAATGCCAAGCGCCTGGCCTTCAAAGGCAGCAGCGACTGGGCGGCCCTGCCCGTCGAGCACCGCGCTGAACTGGCGGCCCGGGTCGAGCCAGCGCTGCGGACCTTCCGTGGCCAGCTCGGTCCATGGGCGCATGACCATGCGGCCGTTAAGGACCGACAACGGATTCATGTGCTGCACGAACTCGCCGACGTAAGCATTCGCCGGGCGCAGCACGATGTCCTCGGGCGTGCCCGTCTGCACTATGCGTCCGCCCTCGAGCACCGTCGTCTGGTTGCCGAGCTTCAGTGCCTCGTCGAGATCGTGCGTGACGAACAGGATCGTCTTGCGCACTCTTGCCTGCAGCGCGAGCAGTTCGTCCTGCAGCTTGGTGCGGATCAGCGGGTCGAGCGCGGAGAATGGCTCGTCCATCAGCAGGATCGGGGCGTCGGTCGCGAAGGCTCGCGCCAGCCCGACGCGCTGCTGCATGCCGCCCGACAACTCGTGGCCGTAGCGGTCGGCCCAACGCTCCAGACCGACCAGCTGCAGCTTCTCGTCGACGATGCGGCGACGCTCGGTGGCCGAGTCGCCGCGAAGCTCGAGGCCGAGCCCGACGTTCTCGCGCACGGTGCGCCATGGCAACAGGCCGAACTGCTGGAAGATCATCGCTATCGTGCCGCGACGCAGGCGGCGCAGCGTGGCCGCATCGCATTTGGCGACGTCGACGTGTCTTTCGCCATCGTTGACGAGCACGCGGCCGCGCGTGACGCGGTTGAGGCCGTTCGCGGCACGCAGCAGTGTCGACTTGCCAGACCCCGAGAGGCCCATCAGCACCGAGATCTGGCCGCGCTGGACCGTGAGGCTCGCCTGGCTCACGCCGACGACGACGCCTGTCGCGGTCTCGATCTCGTTGCGATCGCGACCTTCGTCGAGTCGCTGCAGGGCGGACTTGAGCGCGGCTTCGCGCCTGCGCCCGGACTCGGCCGAAAACAGGATGTCGACCTGGTCGAACTCGAGCGCTGCACTGCTCATTCCTGCCCCTTCTTCTCGGCCGGCCGGCTGATCCGATCGAGCATGATGGCGAGCAGCACGATGGCCAGGCCTGCTTCGAAGCCCATGCCGACCTGCACGGTGTTGAGCGCACGCACGACCGGCACGCCGAGCCCGCCCGCGCCCACCAGCGCTGCGATGACGACCATCGACAGGCTGAGCATGATGCACTGGGTGATGCCGGCAAGGATCATCGGCCTGGCGCTCGGCAGTTCGACCTTGAACAGGAGTTGCAAAGGCGTGGCACCGAAAGCCTGCCCGGCTTCCCGCAGCGTCTTAGGCACGGACGAAATGCCGAGCTCCGTCAGGCGGATCGGGGCTGGCAAAGCAAAGATGATCGTCGAAATCAGGCCCGGCACGATGCCGAGGCCGAAGAGCACGAGCGTCGGCGTCAGGTAGACGAAAGTCGGCAGAGTCTGCATCAGGTCGAGCACCGGACGCATCGCCGCGTACACCCGCGGTCGTTTGGCACCCCAGATCCCTAGCGGGACGCCAATGACAGTGGCAACCATCGCGGCCACGAGGACCAGTGTCAGTGTCTCCAGCGTCGCGTCCCAGTAGCCCTGGTTCATGATGAAGAGCAGTGACAGCACCACGAACACGGCCAGGCCGATCGAACGCCGCAGCACCCACGCCAGGCCGGCAATCAACAGGATGAGCGCCGGGGCCGGCACGCCGTGCAGGATCCGCGCGACGACGCTGGTGGAACCGGTCAGTACGGCTGCGATGCCGTCGAACAGGCCGCGTGCGTGTTTCTTCGTGTACTCGACGAAGGTCGTGGCAGCGTCGCCGACCGGGATCTTGTTGGCCGTGATCCACGTTTCGAAGGCACTCAGGCGACCGAGCCTGGCGGGTTCATCGACGGCCTGCAGCGCGGGACTGCCATCGAAGTTGTGGACGCCCTCGAGCCACGTTGCCACGACCGGTTGACGCTTTGCCAGCCACTCGACCGCGAGGTCGGAGGTTCGCACCTTGTCGCTCAGGATGCGGTCCATCCACTCGTTCTCGAGTTCGATCGAAAACTCGAGGTTCGCGAGCAACCGTGCAACGTTGGGACATTCCTGCAGGTAGCCCTTGCGCACCAGCGTGCTTACCGTGGCCGCGCCGAAATCCGGGCCAAACGTCGCATCGCCCCCCGTGAGGTAGCGCACGTTGAAGTGCGTGTTCATTGGATGCGGGGCCCACGCCAGGAACACGACCGCCTGTTTCGCCCGGAAGGCGCGCTCGACCTGCGCGAGCATGCCCTGCTCGCTCGATTCGACCAGTTTGAAACCGCCGAGACCGAACTCGTTCTTCTGGATCAAGCCGAGGATGTGGCTATTGCCGTCGTTACCGGGCTCGATGCCGTAAATCGATGCCCCAAGCTCTTTTCTGAATCGATGTATGTCCGCGAAGTCCTTCAGGCCCGCGTCGTACAGATAATCCGGCACGGCAAGCGTGTACTTGGCGCCCACCAGGTTGTGCCGGACAACCACCACCGAGCCCTCGTCGGTGTAAGGCTTCACCATCGGTTCCTGGGCCGGCATCCAGTTGCCGAGGAAGACGTCGATATCGCCGTTCTTCATCGACTCCAGCGTGACCGGCACGGAAAGCACGGTAATCACAGGCTTGTAGCCCAGGTCCGCGAGCATCTGCGCGAGCACAGCCGTCGTGGCGGTCTCTGCGGTCCAGCCGACGTCTGCGAGCCGCACCGTGCGGCAGCTGGGTGGGTCAGCCGTCCCGGCCATGGCGTTTGCGCTGCCGGTCACAACCGCGAACAACGCCGCTGCCATGACTCCAAACGACCGCAGCCCACGGAGCAGCGGGCCCACCCCCGGGCACCAGCTCGCACGCATTGCCTTCCCCTGCGTAAATTCTTCTGACGCATTGGTAACAGGGAGCGGCCGCCCGCGTCAAACGCGGCTGCAAAACACGGCCATCGCCTGCCGCGCGGCACAATCTCGCAGGCTATACTTTGGCGCGCGCTCCGACGGCGAGCGCCTCACCACAGACGAGCCCGGCCGCGAGGACGCGGTGACGAGGCCTACGGAGCGCGCCTCGATGGAGATCAGCGAATTCTCGATGGACTTCTTCTCGCTCGCGGGCAGGAAGGCCATCGTCACCGGCGGCAACACCGGTCTCGGCCAGGCCTTCTCGCTGGCACTCGCCAAGGCCGGCGCCGACGTGTTCGTGCCGAGCGTGATGGACGACGATGGCAAGACCGGCCCTCTGATCGAGGCAACCGGCCGCCGTTACGAATATCTCAAGATCGACATCACGGCGCCGGGCGCCGCGGCAAAGGTCATCGACACGTGCGTCGAGCGTTTCGGCGCCGTCGACATCCTGGTCAACAGCGCCGGCATCTGCCCGATGGCCGAAGTACTCGACTTCGGTCGTCCGCAGTGGGATGCCACCGTCGCCGTGAACCTGACGGCGGCATTCGAACTCAGCTACGAAGCCGCGCAGAAGATGATTCCGCAGAAAAGCGGCAAGATCATCAACATCTGTTCGCTGTTCTCGTTCCTGGGCGGTCGCTGGTCGTCGGCGTATGCGGCGACAAAGCACGGCCTCGCCGGCTTCACCAAGGCGTACTGCGACGAACTGGCGATGCACAACATCCAGGTGAACGGCATCGCACCGGGCTACTATGCCACCGAGATCACGCGCCAGACGCGCAGCAATCCGGTAACCAACCAGCGTGTGCTCGACCATATTCCGGCCGAACGCTGGGGTGAGCCGGTCGACCTGATGGGAGCACTGGTCTACCTGGCGAGCCGGGCTTCCAATTACGTCAACGGCCACCTGCTCGTCGTCGACGGCGGCTACCTGGTGCGCTGACGCGAGATGGCGATCCGGGGGCGTTACATCGTCGGCGTGGACAACGGCTCGCAGAGCACGAAGGTCGTGATCTACGACCTCGAAGGCAACGCGGTCGCGGAAGGCCGGCAGGTGCTGCGCGCGGCAAATCGCCCGAGTCCCGGCGTCGTCGAACATCCCGACGACGACCTGTGGGATTCGATCATCGGCGCAAGCCGGCAGGCACTGGCGAATTTCCTCGGCGACCCGCGCGAGATCATCGGCGTCGGTCTCTGCACCATTCGCTGCTGCAAGGCGTTCCTGCGCGCCGACGGCTCGCTCGCACAGCCCGTCATGAGCTGGATGGACACCCGCGCCTACCAGCCGTACATGCCGGAGAATCCAGCGGTAGCCTATGCGACCACCTCCTCCGGCTACATCACGCACCGCTTCACCGGCGAGTTCAAGGACACGGCGGCGAACAGCATCCTGCTGCAGTGGCCCATCGACACCGACACCTGGCAATGGAGCAGCGATCCGGCGCTGCTGCAGCAGTTCAACGTCCGGCGCGAACAGCTATTCGAGTTGCTGCCGCCGGGTGCCGTCGCCGGTCATGTGACCGCCGCGGCCTCCGCAGCAACGGGAATCCCAGCCGGACTGCCCGTCGTCGTGACGGCGAATGACAAGGCCGTCGAGGCGCTCGGCTCCGGGTCGCTCGACGAACGCACCGCTCTCATTTCGCTGGGGACGTACATCGCATCGATGTTGCATGGCGAGCGCAACCGACAGGACGCGCAGCACTTCTGGACCAACTTCGGCTGCGTCCCGCACCGCTACCTCTACGAGAGCCACGGCATCCGCCGCGGCATGTGGACGCTGACCTGGTTCATGGACCTGCTCGGTCCTGAGTTCGCCGCAGCGGCGGCTGCGCGCGGCGTGACGCGCGAGCACGTGCTGGAACAGGAAGCACAGCACGTCCCGGCCGGCAGCGACGGCCTCATGAGCGTGCTCGACTGGCTCGCCCCCACCGACCAGCCGTTTCGCAAGGGCGTCATGCTCGGCTTCGACGCGCGCCATACTCGTGCGCATTGCTACCGCTCCATCCTCGAAGCGATCGCGCTGACGATGAAGGACAAGGTCGACGCCATGGCGGACGAACTCGGCATCCAGCTGCGCGAGATCGTGATCTCCGGCGGCGGCTCGTCGAGTCCGCTCTTCATGCAGATCTTTGCCGACGTCTTCGGGATTCCTGCCTCGCGCGCAAGCGGCCCGAGCGGCGCCAGCCTCGGCTCGGCGATCTGTGCGGCCGTGGCCGCCGGCGTGTATCCGGATTTTCCGACTGCGGTGGCGCGCATGGAAAAGACCCGCGAGTCGTTCGCTCCGAATTCCGCCAATACGGACGTCTACCGCCGCATGAACGCAGACGTCTATCGGGACATCCGCCATTCGACTGACCAGGTCCTCGAACGGTCCTGGCCACTCTTTCACTGACGCCGGCACGCGCCGGAACCGACCGAAAAGGACCGCAACATGGCCTTGAGCAAGACCGCCATCGTCCAGGGACTGCAGGGAATCGTTGGCGGCGCCAACGTCATCACGGACGAGAAGGAACTGAAGCAGAGCAGCATCGACCGCCTGCGTCTCTACGAGGACGTGCATGGCGTCTTCACTCGGCCGATTCCGGCAGCGGTGGTCATGGCGCGCAGCACGCAGCACGTGGCCGAAGTGCTGAAGTACGCCAACAAGAGCCGCATCAACGTGGTGGCCCGCACCGGCCGGACCGCGACGGAAGGCGGCCTCGAGACGGCCGTCGCCAATTCCATCGTGCTCGACGGCTCGGGCATGAACGGCATCCTCAAGATCGACACCTACAACATGCAGGCGACGGTGCAGTGCGGCGTGTGCCTGCAGACGCTCGAGGACGAGTGCCGCAAGGTCGGGGTGACGACCGGCCACTCGCCGCAGTCCAAGCCGATCGCGCAGATGGGCGGACTGGTCGCTACGCGCAGCATCGGTCAGTTTTCGACGCTGTATGGCGGTATCGAGGACATGGTGGTCGGCCTCGAGGCGGTCTTCGCCGACGGCACCGTCACCCGCATCAAGAACGTGCCGCGCCGCGCCGTGGGCCCGGACATCCGCCACGTCGTCATCGGCAACGAAGGCGCGCTCTGCTACATCACCGAAGTCACGGTGAAGCTGTTTCCGTACCTGCCGCAGAACAACACGTTCGTCGGCTGGACCCTGAAGAACATGCGCCCCGGCTTCGAGGCGCTGCGCGAAGTCATGGTCGCCGGCTACAAGCCGTCGGTCGCCCGCCTCTACGATCCGCCCGATGGCGCCTTCCATTTCTCGAAATTCGCCGCCAAGGACGATTGCGTCCTGCTGTTCATGGCCGAAGGTCCAGCCGGCATCGTCAAGGCGACCATCGACGGCATCAAGGAAATCGTCGCAAAGTTCCCGGATTTCAAGCCGGTCGACGCCCACCATCTCGAGGAATGGTTCGCCGACCTCAACTGGGGCGCGGACAAGATCGCGAACGAGCGCAAGGAGATCGTCGCCACGAAGACCATGGGTCGCACGACCGAGGTCTCGGCGGACTGGAGCACGATCTGCGACATCTACGAGAACGCGCTGCAGCGCCTGCGGGTGGACGTGCCGGACATCACCGTGGCCGGCGGGCACAGCTCGCACAGCTACATCAACGGCACCAACATGTACTTCATCTACTACTACAACGTGAACTGCCCGCCCGAGCAGGAAGTGGACAAGTACCGCACCGAGATCAACCGCGTGATCTGCGAGGAAACGCTCAAGCTCGGCGGCTCGGTCGTGCATCACCATGGCATGGGCAAGGCGCGCACGCCATGGATCCGGGAGGAGTATGACTCGTCGTACTACATCCTCGAGCGCCTGAAGCGCGCCTTCGACCCGAATGACGTCATGAACAAGGGCTGCATCATCCCCGAATGAGTAAACCCCGCGGATGAGCCAACCCGGCGAAGTCGCGGTTCCGTACGACGAAGCCCCGCTGCGCCCGTTTCACGCGCGGGTCGCGGTGGCCAGCTTCGGGGGCGTGTTCAGCGACGGCTTCGGACTGGGCATCGTCGGCATTGCCCTCGCCCAGGCGACCCCGCAACTCCAGCTCACGCCGCTCTGGCTCGGACTGCTGGGCGGAGGGTCGCTCGCCGGATTGTTTCTCGGCGCCCTCCTGACCGGTCCGTTTGCGGACCGCTGGGGACGGCGTCCCGTCTTCGCGTACAACATGCTGCTGCTTGCGCTTTGCGCCGGGCCTGCAGTTCTTCGCGACGTCTGCGCCACAGTTGCTGTTGCTGCGGCTGCTGATCGGCTTCCTGCTCGGCACAGACTACGTCGTAAGCAAGGCCCTGCTGTCGGAGTTCACGCCGGGAGCCTTTCGCGGCCGCGTCATGAGCACGCTGTCAGTGGCCTGGGCCGGCGGTTACACCTGCGCGTATTTCGTGGGCTACTCGCTCTCCGGCAGCGGCGACGAGGCGTGGCGCTGGATGCTTGCGTGCAGCGCCGTGCCCTGCCTCCTGATCCTGCCCCTGCGTCTTACGCTGCCCGAATCACCGCTCTGGCTCGCGGCGCACGGCCGGCACGAGCAGGCACTTCGTGTCGTGCGACGCTACGTCGGCAGGAATGTCGCGGCCCCATTGCCCGCGTTGACGCCACCGCCCAACGCCGGCCGCTGGGCACAGTTGCTCTCCCCCACATGGCGACGGCGCACGCTGGTCGCCTGCGCGTTCTTCACCTGCCAGGTCATCCCATATTTCGCGGTTGGCACGTTCGTGACGCAGGTGCTCGATGCGCTCAACGTGGGCAACAGCTTCGTCGGCGGCCTTGCCTACAACCTCTCGTTGCTGTCGGGAGCGGCGCTCGGCCTGCTGGTCGTCGACCGCATGCCCAGGCGGACGTTCCTGGTGGGCAGCTTCGGCATCACCGCCGCCGCAATGCTGTGGCTGGTGATCGCAACGAACCCGACGCCGACTACCATCGTCGTGCTGTTCGTGGTGTTCGCCGGCGTGCTGTCCGCGGCCTCGAACCTGGTGTATGTCTACCTGCCGGAATTGTTCCCGACGTCGCTGCGCGCTTCAGGCATCGGCCTCGCAATCGCGGCGAGCCGCGTCGGATCGGCTATCAGTACGTTCCTGCTGCCCGTCGTCGTGGGCCGCTACGGCGTGCACGTGGCCCTCGGGGCATGCGTCGCCGTGCTGGCGTTCGGTGGGTTGGTTTGCCATCTCTGGGCACCCGAGACCCGTCATTGCAGGCTCGATACGGTGGGGTGACGCCACATGAGCACGCGTAGAGCGACCATCCTGCTGGGCCTGCTGCTGGCCGCCCCTGGTTTCGCTGGATTCACGCCGGTGGCGCTGCCAGTGGAGCGCATGCTGTCTGCCGATGCGGGGCCCCGGCCCGTGCCCAATGCGGTATTCGCGCCAGGACCGGAGGCCCTGCAGGCACCCGCATTCGCAGGCACGCTGACGATCGGTTCCTCGCCGCTGCTCGCGCAGCCGGGATTGACCACCCCCGTGCTGGAAGGCCGCGACGCGCGGGTGTTTCCCGGTATCACGCTCAGCTTCGTCTCGGACGGGTCAACGCTGATTCCGGTCGAGCGCGGTGAAATGGTCCGCGAAACGGCGCCTGGTGCGGTTGCGAGTTACTGGCGTGTCATTCCACAGTTTGGGCGCGTCTGGCGCCAAGCCGCTGACGGCGGCTGGTCGCGAGCGGCGTTTCCCCTGATGCTGGTGAACGACACCGAGAACCACGCGCACCAAGGCCTGGCCACGTTTCTCTACCGGGACAACCAGGTGAGCCGGCTCCGCGTGCAGTTCGTGCAGCAGACGGCGCCTTACCTGCAGAGCCCGCACTGCGTGCTGTGGGGCTCGGCCCCGCTCGCCTTTGCGCAGCTCGATGCCAGGCGAGCATCGACCGAACGCACGGCCGCAACGGGGGAACTCAGCACGCGACTGCCCTCCCGCCCGCTGGCCGAGCTGCGCCAGCGCCTGCCGCCGGGTACCCTCGACGGCTTCGGCGGGCCTGTCCTGCCGAAATGGCAGGTCGCCCGCGGGCTCGTGTTCGATGGCACGCTCTATTACGAATCTGAAACCACCTCCTACGGCGATTACCCGTACCCGCTCGAGATGCGATTCGGCGTGCGATCCATCATGAAATCCGTTGCCGTGCCCCTCTCGCTGCTGCGGCTGGCGGAGGTCTACGGACCCGACGTGCTGAATCTCAAGATGGGTGATTACGTCCCCGGCCTGGATCCCAAGTGGAAGCGCGTGCGATTCATCGACGCGGCCAACATGGCGACCGGATTCGGCGGCACTGGCACGCTGGAGACGCGTCCCAATAATTTCTTCGATGGTTACCTCGACGCCGACTACGACGGCTGGTACACCGCGCCCACCGCCGCAGCCAAGCTGGCCCACATCAACGCGCACCTGAAGCCGTACCCATGGGAGCCCGGCACCGTGCTGCGCTACCGCGACCAGGACTTTCACCTGCTGGGCATTGCAATCGACGCGTACCTGAAGTCGAAGCGCGGACCGGAGGCGGATGCCTGGGACATGCTGCGCCAGGAAGTCTTGCAACCGATCGGCATCCACCAGGCGCCGACGGTGCGCACGCGAGAAGCCGGTGGACAAGACGGTCCGGCGTGGTTCAGCGCGGGGTACTACCCGACGCTCGATGATCTCGCGAAGATCGCCCTGCTCTACCAGGACGAGGGCGCGCATCGCGGCAAGCAGATTCTCCATCGCGGCCTGACACAGGACCTGCTTGCTGCGCGTGGTGCACTCGACAAGCTCAGCGACAATTCGAGTCCCCCTGCGCAAGGTGCCCCACCGCCCCAGTACTACAAGATGGGTTTCCACTACACGGCATTCACCGGCACCCGTTCGGGCAAGATGCACTTGCTGCCGACGATGTCGGGCTTCGGCGACAACGAGGTGATCCTCTTCCCGGGGCGCATCGTGGCGATCCGCACGGCCAACGTTGCCAACGTCCCTGCGGGTGAAAAAGCCCTGTCCGATGACGTCAACGCCACGCCCCGCGCAGTCGACCGACTCGCTCCTTTCTGAGGCCCTGCTGGAACGCCCCATGAGCAACGACACCCGCAAGCGACGTGACGGCGGCCGCACCCGCCGCTCCACGGGTGCGGCGTTGCCGCAGTTGCCGTGGCGTGACGTGCGCAATCCTTACCGACCCCTCGACGTGCTCTCGGAGGATCAGCTCGAGGCCATCCATCGCACGTCGCTGCGAATCCTCGGCGAGCTGGGCATCGAGCTGATGTCGCCACGCGCGCGCGAAATCATGCGGGCCTACGGTGCCGAGACCGAAGAAGTCACCGGCACCGTCCGTATCGACGAGTCGGTACTGAACCGCGCACTTGCGACAGTCCCCTCGAGTTTCACGCTGACGCCCCGCAATCCCGCGCATGCGGTCACGCTCGGCGACGATCACCTGGTCTTCGGCCTCGTCGCCGGACCTCCCAACGTCCATGACCGCGTGCGCGGCCGGCGACCCGGCAACTATCGCGACTATTGCGAGTTCATCAAGCTGGCGCAGCACTTCAACGCCGTGCACGTGATCGGGAACCAGGTCTGCGCGCCGGTCGAACTGCCGGCCGGCACGCGGCACCTCGACGCTTACCTCGCCAACCTCGTGTATTCGGACCGTGCGTATCACTGCACGGCCATCGGCGCAGGCCGCGCGCGGGATGGCATCGAGATGATGGCCATCGCCCGCGGCATCCCCCTGGCGGCCATGGCCGACAGTCCGGGGGTCATCACCATCATCTCGGTCAACAGCCCGCGGCGGTTCGATGACGCGATGGCGGACGGCCTGGTTGCAATGGCTGAGCACGGCCAGCCCGTCGTGATCACGCCGTTCACACTGATGGGGGCGATGGCGCCGGTAACGCTTGCGGCCGCGTTGGCGCAGCAGAACGCCGAGGCCCTGTTCGGCGTGGTGCTGGCACAGGCGGTCCGACCCGGCACGCCGGTGATGTACGGCGCCTTCACGTCCAACGTGGACATGCGCTCGGGGGCACCCGCGTTCGGCACGCCCGAGAACGCGAAGGCGAACGTGGCCAGCGGTCAGCTGGCACGGCGCTATCGGTTGCCCTACCGCACGTCGAATGCGAGCGCCTCCAACGTGGCCGACGCACAGGGCGCCTATGAGACCCAGATGTCGCTCTGGGGCGCAGTTCTCGGCGGCGCGAACCTCGTCTACCACGCGGCGGGATGGCAGGAAGGCGGCCTGACCGCCTCGTTCGAGAAATTCATCCTCGACGTCGAGATGCTGCAGATGATGATGGAGTTCCTGCAACCCATCGTCGTCGACGAGCCGTCCCTGGGCCTCGACGCACTGCGGCGTGTCCCGACCGGCGGGCATTTCTTCGGCGACGAGCACACGATGGAACGCTACGAGCATGCGTTCTACCAGCCGCTGGTGTCGAACTGGCAGAACTACGAGAGCTGGGAGCTGGCCGGAGCCCAGGACAGCACCCAGCGTGCGACGGCAATCTGGCAGCGAGCGCTTGAGGAGTACCAGCAACCACCCCTGGACCCGGCGATTCGCGAGCAACTCGACGACTACGTGGCCCGTCGCCGGGAGGCGATCGGCGGCGGCGAGCCATGACTATATTCGAGTCGATGAGGCGTGTCGGCTAGACTTGCGGTCTGGCGCACGAGGTGACCATTGGCATCCCGATACTCGATTTTCAGCCTGCTCAAGGAATCGCTGCGCGGCCACCGCGGCTGGGCCCCGGCCTGGCGCGATCCGGAACCCAAGCCCGCCTATGACTTCATCGTCGTCGGCGGTGGCGGTCACGGGCTCGCGACGGCCTATTACCTCGCGAAAAACCACGGCGCCCGCAACGTTGCCGTGCTCGAGAAAGGCTACATTGGCGGCGGTAACGTCGGCCGCAACACGACCATCATCCGGTCGAACTACCTGATGCCGGGCAACATCCCCTTCTACGAGCACTCGCTCAAGCTGTGGGAAGGCCTCGAGCAGGACATCAACTACAACGCGATGATCAGCCAGCGCGGCGTGCTGAACCTGTTCCACAACGACTCGCAGCGCGACGCCTGCGTGCGGCGCGGCAACGCCATGCACCTGCACGGTGTCGATGGTGAACTGCTGAACCGCGAGCAGGTGCGCAGGCTGCTGCCCATGGCCGACTTCGACAACGCGCGGTTCCCGATCATGGGCGGCCTGCTGCAGCGACGCGGCGGCACGGTGCGTCACGATGCCGTAGCCTGGGGCTTCGCGCGCGCGGCCGACAGCCTCGGCGTGGACATCATCCAGAACTGCGAAGTGACCGGCATACGCCAGGACGGCAACGGCGTCACGGGCGTGGAGACCACGCGCGGCTTCATTGCCAGCCGCCGCATCGGCATGGCCTGCGCAGGCAACACGAGCCGCGTCGCGTCACTGGCCGGCCTGCGCCTGCCGATTGAAAGCCACTTGCTGCAGGCGTTTGTCTCGGAGGGCCTCAAGCCGCTGGTGCCGTGCGTGATCACGTTCGGCGCCGGCCACTTCTACATCAGCCAGTCCGACAAGGGCGGCCTGGTGTTCGGCGGCAGCATCGACATGTACAACTCGTACGCGCAGCGCGGCAACCTGCCTGTCGTCGAAGAAGTCTGCGAGGAAGGCGTGGCGCTGTTCCCGTGCCTCAGTCGCGTGCGGATGCTGCGTTCCTGGGGCGGTATCATGGACATGTCGATGGACGGCTCGCCGATCATCGACCGCACGGCCGTCGACGGCCTCTACCTCAATGCGGGCTGGTGCTACGGCGGTTTCAAGGCCACGCCGGCTTCCGGCTGGTGCTTTGCCCACCTGCTTGCGACCGATCAGCCTCACGACGTCGCCAAGGCCTATCGGCTCGACCGCTTTGCCACCGGACGGCTGATCGACGAGAACGGCTCCGGCGCGCACCCCAACCGACACTGAGCCATGCGTATCCCCTGCCCCCACTGCGGTCCCCGCACGCACGAAGAATTCACGTACCACGGTGATGCGACCGTGCGGCGCCCGTCACCGAACGGTCCGGACGCAGAAGCCGCTTTCTACGACTACGTGTACACGCGCGACAATCCCTTCGGCCTGCACCGCGAACTCTGGTTCCACCAGGGCGGCTGCCACGAGTGGCTGGTCGTCGAGCGCGACACGCGCAACCACGACATCAAGGGCGCCGTGCCTGCACGGGGCGCCTTCACCACCGGAGGGTCGAAGTGAGTTCGCGCCTGGCGCAGGGCGGCGCGATCAATCGTCAGCAGGTCTGTCGGTTCGCGTTCGATGGCACCGAGTACAGCGGCTACGCGGGCGACTCGCTCGCGTCCGCGTTGCTGGCCAATGACGTACGGCTGGTCGGCCGGTCGTTCAAGTACCACAGGCCGCGTGGCATCCTGAGCGCCGGATCCGAGGAGCCAAACGCTCTCGTCGAACTGCGCAGCGGTGCTCGTCGAGAACCGAACACGCGGGCGACGGACGTCGAGTTGTATGACGGCCTCGAGGCGACCAGCCAGAACCGCTGGCCATCGCTGCGGTTCGACGTCCAGGCCATCAACGGGCTGTTCTCGCCGCTGTTCGTCGCCGGTTTCTATTACAAGACGTTCATGTGGCCCGCCTCCTTCTGGGAGAAGGTCTACGAGCCGCTGATCCGGCGCGCCGCCGGTCTTGGCAGGGCTGCGCTCGAAGCGGATCCGGACCACTATGAAAAGTGCTGGGCGCATTGCGACGTGCTGGTGATCGGCGCCGGTCCGGCAGGGCTGGCCGCTGCGCTGACGGCGGCACGAACCGGCGCGCGAGTTATTCTCGCCGACGAGAACTTTGTGCCTGGCGGCCGTTGCCTCGCGGAACGCCGCACGATCGACGGGCAGCTTGCCGCAGACTGGGCCGCGCAGGCAATCGCCGAACTGCGCTCGATGCCGGACGTCCGGCTGTTCCCACGCACGACGGTATTCGGCGTCTTCGATGACGGCGTGTACGGTGCCGTCGAGCGAGTGAACGACCACCTGCCCGTCCCGCCGGAGTTCCAGCCGCGACAGCGCGTCTGGCGCCTCATCGCGAAGCAGACGGTGCTGGCGTCCGGCTCCATTGAAAGACCGCTCGTGTTCGGCAACAACGACCTGCCCGGAATCATGCTGGCGGGCGCCGTGCGCACCTACCTCAATCGCTACGCCGTGCTGCCCGGCCGCCGCGCAGTCGTATTCACCGACAATGACGACGGCTGGACCACCGCAGCAGACCTCGTCGCGGCCGGCGGGCAGGTCGCAGCAATCGTCGACTCGCGCGAACCGGTCATCGTGTCGGAGCTGGCGCGAAAGTTCCCCGACATCCAGGCCATCGCTGGCGAAGTGACGGGTGCCCGCGGTGGACGCCAGGTCGAGTCGGTCGAGGTCGTCAGTCATTCAGGCACGTCGCGCCGCATCGAGTGCGACCTCGTCGCCATGTCGGGCGGCTGGTCACCGACGCTGCACCTCACCTCGCACAAGGGCAACCGCCCGCGCTGGGACGAGGAACGCTCGATCTTCGTCCCCGACATGCTGCCAGCAGGGATGCGGGTGGCCGGTGCCGCCAACGGCGACATGACGCTTGGCGAAGCGCTCGTGACGGGATTCCGGCAGGGCTTGACCGCCGCTGCCGCCTGCGGCTTCAGCGGATCGATGCCGGTCCTGCCGCGCGTCACCGACGAGTCGGCACGTCGCGTCCCGCTCTGGCGAGTCCGCCAGGCCAGCGGCAAGTGCTTCGTCGACTTCCAGAATGACGTGACGGCCGACGACGTCGAACTCGCCGAGCATGAAGGCTACCGCTCGATCGAGCACCTGAAGCGCTACACGACGCTCGGCATGGCCACGGACCAGGGCAAGACGTCAGGCGTCACAGGAATCGCACTGCTGGCAAAGCAGCGTTCTATCCCGGTCGCGGCGACGGGCACTACGACATTCCGGCCGCCGTACACTCCGGTTGCGATGGGCGCCCTGGCCGGGCACCACCGCGGCATGGACTTCCGCCCCACCCGCTACGCACCGTCTCACCGTTGGGCCAATGAACTCGGCGCTTCGTTCATCGAGAGCGGCCCATGGCTGCGTGCGCAGTGGTTCCCCCGCCCCGGCGAGACTGGCTGGCTTGAACCCACCTGCCGCGAAGTGCAGGCCGTGCGCTCTGCCGTCGGCCTGTGCGACGTTTCCACGCTCGGCAAGATCGACGTGCAGGGGCCGGATGCGCTCAAGTTCATCGAACGGCTGTACGCCAACAATTTCGCGACGCTCGCCGTCGGCCGCACCCGCTACGGCATCATGCTGCGCGAGGACGGCTTCATGTTCGACGACGGTACTGCCGCACGCCTGGCCGAGAACCGCTACCTGATCACGACCACGACGGCGCACGCCGTGCAGGTGTACCAGCACATGCACCTTTGCCACCAGACGCTGTGGCCCGAGCTCGACGTGCAGTTCGTGTCGGTCACCGACCAGTGGTCGCAGTTCGCAGTGGCCGGTCCACGCTCGCGTGAACTGCTGCAACGCGTGCTCGACCCGCGCTGTGACCTGTCGAACGAGGCATTCCCGTTCATGGCGTGCGGCGATGTCGTGCTGCGCAACGGCGAACCCGCCCGGCTCTTCCGCATCTCGTTCTCCGGCGAGCTGGCCTACGAAATCGCGGTGCCCGGCCACCGTGGTGATGCATTGATCCGCACGCTGCATGACGCAGGACAGGACCTCGGCGTCGTGCCTTATGGTCTCGAGGCGCTCAACGTGCTGCGAGTCGAGAAGGGCCACGTCGTCGGCAGCGAGTTGAACGGCCAGACCACCGCGCACGATCTCGGCTTCGGCCGCATGCTCTCGACGCAGAAGGACTTCATCGGTTCGGTGCTTGGTCGCAGGGCCAACCTGGTCGATCCGGCGCGGCCGCGGCTCGTAGGCATCAAGACCGTCGACCGGAAGGCGAAGCTGGCCGGCGGCATGCATTTCATTCCGCAGCACGCCAATCGCAGCATCGAGCACGACCAGGGTCACGTGACGTCGGTCTGCTACTCCCCGGCCCTTGGGCAGTGGATCGGCCTCGGTCTGCTGACCCACGGACCCGAGCGTCATGGCGAGACGGTGATGGTGGTCGATCCCCTTCGCGGTGCCGAGACCCTTGTTGAAGTCTGTTCGCCCGTGTTCATCGATCCAGAAGGAGCGCGCCTCCGTGGCTGACGCCTTGCACTTCGCCTACGGACCCGGTCGTCTCGGTCGCCGTGAAGGCGCGCCGGGCCTCGTCCTGCAGGAACTCACGCAGTTCGCCTTGGCCAGCGTCATTGCGCGAAAGGGCCAGGCAGCGCAGGCGGCGGAGTCAGCACAGCGGGCCTTCGGCGTGTCGCCACCGGTCACCCCGGCGATCACTGCAGGCAACGGCCTCGCCTTCGTCTGGTCGGGGCCGGACCACTGGCTCGCGCTAGGGCCGCAGTCGGCGGAAGCAGTCGAGGCACGCCTGGAGGTCGTGTTCGGCACGCATGCTTCAGTCTTCGATCAGAGCGGCAGCCGCGTGCTGCTCGAACTGCGCGGTCCGCGCGTGCGTGACGTGCTGGCAAAAGGTGTGTCGATCGACCTGCACCCGCGTGCGTTCAGGACGGGCGACGTTGCGGTCACCACGGCGTCGCATCTTGCCGTGCACCTGTGGCAGGTCGCGGACGAACCTGTGTATCACCTGCTGGTCGTGCGGACCTGGTTCGACAGTCTCTGGCGCTGGCTCGCCACCTCCGCGGCCGAATACGGCTGCGAAGTCCTGGTGCCGGCGCCGTACGCATCGCACACGCCCTGACCCCAGCGGAGCAGCCACGTGTCACTGCCAGGCTCGACACCGTCGTTGACCGGCTCCCCCGAAGAGAGCCGGGCGCGCGATGCAGCGATTCGAATCGGGACAACCGACCGCGGCAGCTGACGACGCCGTCGCCGTCGAAGAACCGCTGGAGATTCGCCTCGGCCGGGTCGTGAACGGCAAAATGCGTCTGCAGCCGGTGTCGATCACGATGCGCACGCCGGGCGACGATTACGAACTGGCTGCGGGGTTCCTGTTCACCGAAGGCATCCTGCAGTCGAATACGCAGGTCCGCGAGATCGTGCACTGTGGCAAGGGCAAGGTCCCCACCAACACGTTGCGCGTTGAACTCGTCGCCGGTGTCGAAGTCGACATGACGCGCCTCGAACGCAACTTCTACACGACGTCGAGTTGCGGCGTGTGTGGCAAGACCTCGCTCGAAGCGCTGGCGACAGGAGCGCGTCCGGTGTCGCCCCCTGACGGCTTCCAAGTTGACGCGCGGCTGATCGACGAGCTGCCCGTGCGTCTGCAGGCGCAGCAACACGCCTTCCGCTCCACGGGCGGCCTCCATGCCTCCGCCCTCTTCTCCCGCACCGGTGAATTGCTCGGCCTGCGCGAGGACGTCGGTCGCCACAATGCGCTCGACAAGCTGATCGGGTCATGCTTCCTCGCTGGAACTTTGCCTGCCAGGGACACTATCCTGTTCCTGAGCGGACGCGCGAGCTTCGAGCTGTTGCAGAAGGCAGTCATGGCCGGCATTCCGGTGGTCTGCGCGGTGGGCGCACCGTCGAGCCTTGCGATCGCGGCCGCGCAGGAATTCGGCGTGACACTGCTGGGTTTCGTGCGCGGACAGCGCTTCAACGTCTATACCGGCCAGGAACGCCTGGCCTGCCGTTAAAGGTTCACTGCTATGCATCAGGACATACGCGACGGACTTTCTGCCACGATCGGCAACACGCCGTTGATCCGACTGCGTCGCGCGAGTGATGCGACCGGCTGCGAGATTCTCGGCAAGGCCGAGTTCCTGAACCCGGGCGGCTCCGTCAAGGATCGTGCGGCCCGCGGTATCCTCGATGACGCCGAGCGCCGCGGCCTGATCGCGCCGGGCGGCACGTTCGTCGAAGGCACGGCAGGCAACACCGGCATCGGCTTCGCGCATCTCTGCAATGCACGCGGCTACAGGTGCGTGATCGTGATGCCCGACAACCAGTCGCCGGAGAAAGCAGCGCTGCTGCGCACGCTGGGCGCCGAGGTGCGCGTCGTCAAGACCGTGCCCTACGCCGATCCGAATCACTACCAGAAACTTGCACCGAGAGTAGCCGAGGAACTTGGCGCGGCCATCGGCAACCAGTTCGACAACACCGCGAACCGTGACGCGCACTATGGGACCACCGGCCCAGAAATCTGGCGTGATACGCAAGGACGCATCGACGCGTTCACCTGCGCTACCGGCACCGGCGGCACGCTCGGTGGTGTTTCCCGTTATCTGAAGGAGCAGAAGCCGGGGGTGCGCATCGTGCTGGCCGATCCGATGGGCAGCGCCCTGCACCACTGGGTGAAGCATGGCGAATTGAAGTCGTCCGGTTCCAGCGCCGTAACCGAGGGCATCGGCATCGGACGCGTCACCGCCAACCTGGCGGACTCGCCGATCGACGATGCGGTACAGATCGAAGACCCGGAGATCGTCCGTACGACCTACGGGCTGCTGCGCGACGAAGGCTTCTTTCTCGGAGCCACCAGCGGCACGAATGTCGCTGCAGCAATTCGTGTCGCGCGCGACCTCGGCCCCGGGCACACGATCGTGACGATCCTCTGCGATGGCGGGCACAAGTACGCCTCAAGGTTTTACAACCGTGAATGGCTCGAAACCAAGGGGCTGCTGCAGTACGCGGGATAGCGGCCTGGCGTGCAGGGATCGCGCTATAGTCGGGCGATTGCAGGCACGATCGCCCCAGGGGGCCTACTTGACATGATCCATTCCTCGTTCGAAAGACGCTGCGCCAGCGGTTACTGGTGGCTGGCGGTATTCGCCTCCCTGCTGGCACTGACTGCCCAGGCAGGCGATCGTTACTGGCCGCCGATCGTCGACCCGCCCACAGGCCAGCACACCCCGGGCCGTTTCGTCTGGGGCGACCTGGTGACGTCCGACGTCGCCGCAGCCGCCGACTTCTACGGCAAGGTCTTCGGCTGGACGTTCGAGACATATGGCGGCAAGGACGACCTCGATACGTACACACTGGCCCTGGCCGACGGACTGCCCATAGGTGGCATGGTCTTCGACAAGCGGGCCATGAAAGGCACGACGCCTTCGGCGCGTTGGGTCGGGCTGATCTCTGTCGCCGACGTCAAGACATCCGCCGCGGCCGTCACCGCTGGCGGCGGCAAAGTGGTCTACGCGCCCGTCGTGCTGGGAGAACGCGGCGAAACCGCCGTTTTCCAGGATCCCGAGGGCGTCCTGTTCGGCGTAGTTCGTTCGACAAACGGCGACCCGGCTGACTACGCGGGTGACCTGAACGAGTGGTACTGGGTCGATCTCTGGGCGGTCGACGTCGAGAAAGCCGCTACGTTCTATCGTTCCGTCGTGGGTTACGAAACACGGCCGATCGCAGACGATGGCCCGCGCAGCGGCGTGCACCTGCTGTCCGGCGGCTTTGCGCGTGCGGGCATCATGCAAAAGAACAGCGCGAAGGCGTCATCGACCTGGCTGCCCTACATACGTGTCGCCGACGCGAATGCGTCCGCCGCCGCGGCCAAGGCCGCGGGTGGCAAGGTACTGATGCAACCTTTGGCCCTGACTCGCGCGACGGTCGCAATCATCGCTGATCCCACCGGAGCTCCTGTTGGCATTGTGCAAGTGCCGGCACCGGAGGCGCAGCCATGAGCACGCACAAGGACGCGTTCCTGACCCGACTGAAGGCTGTAACAGTCGTATCGATGTCCGCCATCGTGCTGGCCGGGTGCGCCAGCGACGGCGGTGATTCCAGTTACAGCGGAGTCTCCACCAGCGTGAGCATGAGCTATGGCTACGGCGGCTATTACGGCGGGGGCTATTATCCGGGCTATTACCCGGGTTACCCGCCGGTCGTAGTCGTGCCGCCGGACCGACCGGGCAATGGCGGCGGTGTGGGCAACCGTCCCGAAGGACCAACCACGCTTCCCGCCTACGGGGATCGACCGTCGACGAAACCCGCACCGATGCCGTCGTCGCGGCCTTCTACTGCCAGCCGGCCGACCAGCCGGCCGTCGCCAAGGCCGGCCCCGCGCCCGATGCCGCGCGGACGCCGGTA
This sequence comes from uncultured Gammaproteobacteria bacterium, assembly GCA_963827615.1. Lineage (GTDB taxonomy): Bacteria > Pseudomonadota > Gammaproteobacteria > Steroidobacterales > Steroidobacteraceae > RPQJ01. The sequence continues at coordinate 34,896 of CAWHCA010000023.1, forward strand.
GACGCCCCTGCCACCACGTGGCGACCCGCGAGCATGCTCTCGCGGGTCAGCCACGGGTCCGGCCCGATTCAGAACGCTTCGACTCCTTCGGCACGGAAGATCGCGCAAGCCTGTTCGTGTGCCTCGACAGTCGGCGGCACCGTGTCCTGCAGCTTGTATTTCATGCCGAGCTGTTGCCACTTGAACTTTCCCAGCTGGTGGAACGGGAGCACCTCGACGCGCTTCACATTGCCGAGGCTCGCCGCAAACTTCGCGATTGCCGTGATGTCGTCGGCATGATCCGTCAAGCCAGGCACCAGCACGAACCGAACCCAGATCGGCTTCCCCGCCGCCGCAAGTCGTCGCGCAAAGTCAAGTGTCGGTCCGATGTCCCGGCCCGTCAGGTCCTTGTGCCGCGCGGGATCCCAGCTCTTGATGCCAAGCAGCACAAGGTCGAGATTGGCAAGATCCGCATCGCTCAGGTTGGCACCGAGGTAGCCGTTCGTCTCGATAGCCGTATGGATTCCGAGCTTCTTTGCTCCTGCCAGCACCTTGAATACGAATTTCTGCTGCATCAGTGGCTCGCCGCCACTGATCGTCAAGCCGCCGGACATAACCTTGAGGCCATGACGGTACTTGCCGAGTTGCTCCACCGCGCGGGCAACACTGACGGGCATGCCATTGCGCATCGTCCACGTGTCGGGGTTATGGCAATACTGGCAGCGCCACATGCATCCCGTCGTCCAGATGACGACACGCATGCCCGGACCGTCGACCGCGGATCCGGTCGTGAAGGAATGCAGGAAACCCATGTCACCCTGCTCCAGCGCCGAGCGTACGTCGGTTTCCGGCACGTCCTTGCCCAGGTCGACCCGCATTTCGAACGGACTGCGGGCCTCGAGCGCAGGCTCGGGCCGCGATGACTGGTGTTCAGTCATGACCGCCCACCTCCATGGAACGTGCGGTTGATGACGTCCATCTGCTGTTCGCGCGTGAGCCGCACGAAGTTCACGGCGTAGCCGGAGACGCGGATCGTCAAGTTGGGATACTTCTCCGGATGATCCATCGCATCGAGCAGCGTTTCGCGGTTCAGCACGTTGATGTTCATGTGGTAGCCAGTCGCGCTGAAGAACGCATCGAGCATCCCGGTCAGGTTCTGGACACGGTCCGCGGCGACGCGCCCCAATCCTTCTGGCACCAGGGTCGTCGTGAGCGAGATTCCATCCGCAGCATCGCGATACGGAATTTTCGCCACTGACGCGGCGGCTGCGTGAATGCCGTGGCTGTCCCGGCCGTGCATCGGGTTCGCGCCCGGCGCAAACGGCTCGCCTTTGCGACGGCCATCGGGCGTGTTGCCCGTGGCCTTGCCATAGACCACGTTCGACGTGATCGTCAGGATGGACTGCGTGTGCACGGCATTGCGGTAAGTCGGGTATTTGCGCAGCTTGTTCATGAACGTGCTCACGCACCACACCGCCATCTGGTCCACGCGATTGTCGTTGTTGCCGAACACCGGAAACTCGCCTTCGGTGACGTAATCGACGATCAGCCCGGTCTCGTCGCGCACGACACGAACCCTGGCGTGCCGGATGGCCGACAGGCTGTCGGCCACGACGGAAAGGCCTGCCATGCCAAAGGCCATCGTCCGCAGCGGCGCATAGTCGTGCAGCGCCATCTCGATGCGCTCGTATGCGTACTTGTCGTGCATGTAATGGATGATGTTCATGGCGTTGACGTACACGTCCGCGAGCCAGTCCATCACCTTTTCGAACCGCTCGACGACGTCCTCGAACTCGAGCACATCGCCCTTGACCGGCTCGAAAGGCGGCGCGATCTGCTCGCCGCTCACCTCGTCGCGTCCGCCGTTGATGGAGTACAGCAGCGCCTTGGCCAGGTTCGCACGAGCACCAAAGAACTGCATCTGCTTGCCGAGCAGCATCGGCGACACGCAGCACGCGATCGCGCCGTCGTCACCCCAGGCCCGGCGCATCGTCTCATCGCTCTCGAACTGCAGTGAACTGGTGTCAATCGCGACCTGTGCGGCAAAGTGCCGGAATCCGTCCGGAAGCCGCGGCGAGTACCAGATCGTGAGATTGGGCTCCGGCGCGGGACCGAGGTTGTACAGCGTCTGCAGGAACCGGAAGCTGGTCCGAGTCACGAGTGTGCGGCCATCGTCGCCCATGCCGCCGATGGACTCAGTGACCCAGGTGGGATCGCCGGCGAAGAGTTCGTCGTATTCCGGGGTGCGCAGGAACCGCACGATGCGCAGCTTGATCACGAAGTCGTCGATGATTTCCTGCGCCTTCTCTTCGGTGAGGTCGCCTGCATCGATGTCGCGCTGCATGTAGATGTCGAGGAAGGTCGAGACCCGTCCGAGGGACATCGCCGCCCCGTTCTGCTCTTTGACGCCGGCAAGGTAGCCGAAGTAGAGCCATTGCACCGCTTCGCGCGCATTCGCCGCCGGGCGCGAAATGTCGAATCCGTAACTTGCCGCCATCTGCTGCAATTCGTCGAGCGCGCGGACCTGCTCGGAGAGTTCCTCGCGGTCGCGGATGATGGCGTCGGTCGAAGGTTCGCGGTCGAGTGCGCGCTTCTCGCCTTTCTTGTGCTCGATCAGCCGCTTGACCCCGTAAAGAGCCACGCGCCGGTAGTCGCCGATAATGCGGCCCCGGCCGTAGGCGTCGGGCAGCCCGGTCAGGATGTGCGAGCTGCGGCACTTGCGCACGTCGGCCGTGTACGCATCGAACACGGCGTCGTTGTGGGTCTTGCGGTACTTCGTGAACGCCTCGACGATTTTCGGGTCCGGCTCGTAGCCGTACGCTTTGAGCGCATTGACCACGAGCCTGAAGCCACCGTTGGGCATGATCGCCCGCTTCAGCGGCGCGTCCGTCTGTAGTCCCACGATGACCTCGTCATCCCGGTCTATGTAACCGGGTGCATGCGCGGTAATCGAACCCGGGATCTGCGACACGTCGAGCACCCCCTTGCGGCGCTCATCGATGAACATCGCTTGCAGCTTTTCCCAGATGCGCTGCGTGCGTGCCGTGGCCGGCTTCAGGAATGACCCGTCGCCGTCGTAAGGCTCGTAGTTCTGCTGGATGAAGTAGCGGACGTTGATCTCTTTCATCCACAGGCCCGGCCGGAAGCCCCGCCAGGGGTCCGGTGTCGTCGCTGCCTGGGTTTCGAGCGGTATGGTTGCGGCCATGTTCAACTCCTGTGGTAGCGCTCGCTACTCGCGAGCTGCTGCGAGTCCGAGCAGCCGCCCGGTGTGCCGGGCGATCATGAGTTCCTCGTTCGTCGGGATGGTCCAGGCCGATACGGCGCAATCCGGCTTGGAGATGCGCGCGGCGTGTCGTTCGTTCGACTCCGTGTCGAGTTCGATCCCCAGCCATGCCGAGGCTGCGCAGATGCGCCGCCGCACTTCGGCGGAGTGCTCGCCGATTCCCGCCGTGAAGACGAGCGCGTCGAGTCCGCCGAGCACAGCGGCCAGCGCACCGATCTCCCGTGCAGCCCGGTAGACGAAATAGTCGACCGCGAGCTTCGCGTTTGCGTCGTTGCTCGACAGCAGATCTCGCATGTCGTTGCTGATACCCGAGATACCGAGCAGCCCAGAACGCTTGTACAGCACGGTCTCAACCTCTTTCGCCGACATCCCGAGTCCCTGGAAGAGGTACAGAACTACACCGGGATCCAGTGCGCCTGGTCGGGTACCCATGCAGAGTCCGTCGAGAGCGGTAAAACCCAGCGAACTGTCGATACTGCGGCCATTACGAAGCGCGCAGAGACTGGCGCCACTGCCGAGATGCGCGACGATCACGCGTCCTGACGCGATCTTCGGCGCGACCTCGGGTAGTACCGAGGCGATGTATTCGTACGACAGGCCGTGGAATCCATAACGCTGCAGGCCGCCACGGCGGAGGTCCGCAGGCAACGGCACGAGCTCGGCGACAGCAGGCTGCCCGCGATGGAAACTGGTGTCGAAGCATGCCACCTGCGGAATCTCGGGCAGGCGCTCGGCCACGGCGTCGATCGCGCCGAGGTTGTACGGCTGGTGCAACGGGGCGAGCGGCTCGAGCCTGCGCAACTCCTGCATCACGGCCGGCGTGACGACCACCGGATCGGCAAAGCCAGGCCCGCCGTGCACGACCCGGTGGCCGACGCCGACGATGCGCTTGCGGGTGAAGGCTTCACGCAACCAGTCGGCCAACCTGGCGAGAGCCGCACGACTGTCGGCAACGCTCGCATCCAGCGTCGGCACGGCGAGCTTGACGTCGTTCGCGTCTCGCGCCGACATGCGCGGCGCGGTGCCGATGCCCTCGATCTGTCCGCGACACTCCGCCTGCCAGGCAGTCGCGCCGCCGGATCGGTACACGGCAAACTTCAGGCTGGAGGAGCCCGCGTTCAGCACGAGGATGACGTCTTCCATGCCGGAGTCGTGCATCGCCATCGCCTGTCGCGTCACTTGGCCTTGGCCGACGGCAGTGTCACCGCGGGCCGCTGGGCATACGCGGCGAGCATGCCGATGGCACAACTCGCGATCCGGGCCCGCACGCTGTCGGAGCGACTGGTCAGGATGATCGGAACTCTCGCACCGAGCACGAGCCCGGCGCTGTCCGACTTGGCCAGGTGACTCAGCAGCTTCGCGAGGATGTTGCCGGCTTCAAGATCCGGAGTCAGCAGGATGTCCGGATCGCCCGCGACTTCGGACACGATGCCCTTGATCGTGGCGGCCTCCTTGCTGATGGCGTTGTCGAAAGCCAGGGGACCGTCGAGAATCGCACCCTTGATCTGCCCACGTTCCGCCATCTTGCAGAGCGCCGCAGCGTCGAGGGTGGCCGACATCTTCGAATTGACCGTTTCAACCGCCGCCAGGATCGCAAGCTTCGGCCGTTCCACCCCGAGCGAGATCGCCAGGTCGATCGCGTTCTGGCAGATATCCACCTTGTCTTCGAGCGTCGGGGCGATATTGATGGCTGCATCCGTGATGATCAGCACCTTGTGATAGGTCGGCACATCCATGATGAACACGTGGCTGATGCGCCGGCCGGTGCGCAACCCCGCATCACGCGCTACGACGGCACTCAGCAGTTCGTCAGTGTGCAGACTGCCTTTCATCAGCAGTTCGGCCTTGCCGAGCCGCACAAGTTCAACCGCCCTTACTGCAGATTCGTGGCTGTGGCGGGCGTCGACGATGCGGCTTGCATCGAGCTTGAGCCCCTTCGACGCCGCCAGCTCCTTGATCTTCTCCGCCGGCCCGACGTACCACGGCTGGATCAGGCCTTTGGCCGCAGCCTCCACCGCTCCCTCGAGCGCCGAAATCTCGCACGGATGCACCACCGCCGTCGGCACGGCGTCGAGGCTCGCACAGCGCTCGAGCAGCCTTTCGTACTTGCCGGTGCCTGTTTCGTAGGTCATGCGGCCCCCTTGGCCATGGAAGTTGCAGGTTGCGCAGCGGGTCCCGTCTCCCGCAGGAAGAACGTCAGCACGATGGCCAGGGTGACGCCGAGCAGCAGCGGGCCGAAGGCAGCCTGGTAATGACCCAGCTCCATCTCTGCCGCGCCACCGCTCGAGCGCATCAGCAGTCCAGCGAAGACGGGGCCGAGCAATGCACTGAACGTGAAGTTGATGAAATTGATGACGCCTGTCGACGCGCCGCTCATCTGCGGTGGGTTGGCTTCCTTGATCACCGTGTACGGCAGCATGGCTGCGCCCGACGCCAGTCCCGTGACGAGCCCCAGCACGTAAGGCGGGAACACGTCAGTTGGGCCGAAGAGGATCCACGCGAGACATCCCAGCAACACGACTGCCCCGCCCAGGATGACCGGCTTGCGACGCCCGAGGCGATCCGAGACCAGGCCGAGCAGCGGGCAGCCAATGATCCAGCCCAGCGGCACCGTTGCGGACCGTATTACAGCCGCCCCGTAGTCGAGGCCATGCGCCTCCTGCAGGTAGCGCACTCCCCAAACCATGTCGAAAATGGTCGTTGGAATGAACAACAGGCCTGCGATCATTCCGCACAGGATTGATTGCGGATTGCCGAAGACCGTCTTCAGCGACCGGCCAGCCTCCTGCAGCCAGTTGCTCCCCTGGGCTGCCGACTCCTGTCGCGGCAGCAGCACCAGCAGCACGACGCTGATGCCGATGCCGATGCATCCCATCACGACCCAGAACCGGCTCCACGGCATGCCCGACGAGATTGCCGGGCCGACCATGAACTGGCCGGCCGACCCGCCCGCCATGCCGAACATCTGGGTCGCACCGATCAGCGTCGCAGCCTTGGATGCGGGGAAGTTCTTCATCGCGATGTAGGCGGCACCCACCAGGGCAAACACCCCGCCCGCGCCCTGCAGCAGGCGGCCAGCGCTCGCCAGCTCGCTGTTACCGGTTGCGAAGAGCAACGCGCCGATGCCGACCGCGGCCGCACCGATGGGGACCACCTTGCGGGGCCCCCAGCGGTCGAGCGCAACGCCTGCGACGAGGCTGAACGGCGAATAGCCGTAGTAGAACAGGCCGACCATCGAGGCGACGCCCATGGCGGTCAGGCCGAAGGCTTCGGAAAGTTGCGGCATCATCACCGCCGGCGCCGACCGCAGCATGTACTGGTAAAAGTAGTACACGGCCGTGATCAGCCACGCGATGGCCGCCGTCCTGACAGCGGTTTTCATGGGTCGCCTCCGGGCCCCGCCTCCCGTCGCACTTGCTGCTTCAGGTCAGCAGAGGACAACGGCAACCGCGAGCCCGCCCTCAGACGTTTCCTTGTACTTCGTGTTCATTTCCTTGGCCGTGAGCGCCATGGCCGCCACGGTCGTGTCGAAATCGAGCCGACGGTCGGCCGGGATTTCATTGCTGGCGATCATGTAGCCTGTCCACGCCTTGACAGCTCCGAACGCGCACCGCTCGATGCACGGCACCTGCACGAAGCCCGCGACTGGGTCACAGGTCAAGCCGAGGTGATGCTGCAGCGAAGACTCTGCCGCATTCGCCACGACCTGGTGACCGTAGCCGTTGGCCTGCGCGACGAACGCCGCGCCCATCGCCGAAGCGACGCCGATTTCGGCCTGGCAGCCGCCCTCGGCCCCGGACAGAGTTGCGTTGTGTTTACAGAGGTAGCCGACGGCTGCCGCGACGAGGAATCCTTCGCGCAGCTTGTCCTGCGACAGGTTTCGGCCGCCCTCGCCGAGCGCGTACACGATGGCCGGCAGCACGCCAGCCGAACCGCCCGTCGGTGCCGTCACGACGAGGTGGCCGCGCGCGTTTTCCTCGGAACCCGCCAGTGCATATGCCGCGATCACGCCTACGCCCCGCTCGCGCTCGAACTTGTCTTCCATGGCGCGCCTGTAGACCTCGCCCGCCTTGGTCTTGAGCTTGATCGGTCCAGGCAGCGTTGCGGTCGGCGCCGCGAGCCCGGCCTTGACGATGTTGTCCATTGCATTCTTGATCTTGTCCACGAACGCCAGCACTTCCGCCTCGCTCTTGCCCGACACGGCCACTTCATTCGCGAGCACGACTTGCGCCACGGAGAGCTTGTTTTGCTCGCAGTGCGCCTGCAGCTCCTTCATCGTGGCATACGGATACTTTGGCGCGCCTTTCTTCGGCGGCGTGTAGCCTTTCCACTCGATGAAGCCGCCACCGACCGAGTAGTACTCCTGCTCCAGCAGCACATTGTCGCCGGCCAGCAACTTGCAGGTCATCGTGTTCGGGTGCGGGAACTCGCCCTTCGGGGCGTCATAGATGACGTCGTTCAGTGTGACATTTATGGTCTTGTCGCCGAGCTTGACAGGGAACTTCTGTTCCGGATTCGCGGCCAGACTGTCGAGGAACGCCGGCTCGACGGTGGCCGGTTCCTTGCCGACGATACCTGCGAGCGACGCGCGCTCCGTACCGTGGCCCTTGCCCGTTGCGCTCAGGCTGCCGAACAAGTGCACCTTGAGCGCGGTTGCCTTTGCCAACTGTTCCGCAGGCAGCTTCGTGCAGCGCTGATAGAAATCATACGTGATGCGCATCGGCCCGATCGTGTGCGAACTCGACGGGCCAGGACCCACCTTGTAGAACTCGTCGAGCGTCGTGATGATCGGTCCCTTGGCCCGCTGCACGACGTTGAGGGTCGGCGAGAGCCTGGTGCCGGCCGGAGCCGGCGTAGCAGCCGCTGCGGCCCTGGCCTCCGGCGTGATCGCCCGGCCGGTAATGACTGCCATGGCGCCCATCAGGGCGGTGCGCATCATGAACGCGCGGCGGTCGAGACCGGCAGGGGGAGGGGAAGCCTCCTGCCCGGTGCCGGAGGGAATAGCGTCGTGTTCTTTGTTCGTCGGAAACTTCATGGTAACTCCTGTATGAGGTCTCGCTCGGGCACCGTGGACGGTGGTCGGTCGGTCAGATCGCTTGCGACCTGCCGACGGCCACTGCGATGACTCGCCGCGCCTTCAATATTCGTAGAACATTTTCTGGATCAGGACCGGGTCAGTCGTTTTCGTCAGCGCCAGTTGCAGCAGCACGCGCGACTTGGCCGGATTCAACTCACCCGACGCAACGAAGCCCTTCTCGTCGTCGTTGACTTCGTTGTTGCGGAGCGTGATGCCCTCCGCCAGGCGGGTGCTTCGCACCACCACGACGCCGCTCTTCGCTGCCTTGGTCAGCACGTCGAGTGCCGGCGTGGTCATGTTGCCGTCACCAACGCCCGCCACGACGATGCCCTTGGCGCCATTCTTGATGGCCGCGTCAATCAGGTCCGCGCTCATGTTGGCGTGCGCGTAAATCACGTCCACCCGCGGCAGCTTTTCGAGGCCGTCCACCGAGAACTCACTGGCCTTGCCCAGCTTTCTGTCCATTGGCTCGAACCATTGGATCTTGCCGGTATGCGCCACGCCGGCCGGACCCCGGTTAAGGCTCTGGAAGGTCTGCACGCTGGTCGTGTCGGTCTTCATCACGTTGCGCGCGTAGTGGATCGTGTCATTGAGCACGACGAGCGTGCCCTTGCCCTTTGCGCGCGGGTCGGCGACTACGGCCACGCCGTTGTAAATGTTGCCCGGGCCGTCGGCGCTGATTGCCGTGGCCGGACGCATCGAGCCCACCATCACCACCGGCTTGTCGCTCTTCGTGACCAGGGAGAGGAAGTAGCTGGTTTCTTCGAGCGTGTCCGTGCCGTGCGTGATCAGGACTCCGTCGGTGCCCGGCTCGGCCAGCACGGCATTGACGCGCTTGGCGAGCTTGAGCCAGACCTCGTCGTTCATGTCCTGGCTGCCGATGTTCGCGACCTGCTCACCCGTGATCACGGCCAGCTTGTCGAGGTTGGGCACAGCGCTCAGCAGCGAGTTCACGTCATACGCACCGGACTTGTAGCCGTAGTCCGTCGCGCTGGCCTGTGCGCCTGCGATGGTGCCACCGGTCGCAAGTACTCGGATCGTCGGCAGGTCCGCAGCCTGCAGGCTGGCGGCGAAACCGCCCATGGCGGCGAGCGTCGCGACGCTCAGGATGATTGATCTGGTCTTCATGTGTGTCTCTCCATTTGTACTGTACACGGCCGGCCCGACGCCGGCCGCATTTCCATGACTGGCAATTACTTCTTGGCGCGCGGCTTTGCCTCGGCCTTCACCCTGGCCGTGCCTGCCCTGGCCGTCTTCACGGCCTTGCCCCTCGACGCCTCGTACGCCTGCCGGTAGCCGCGCGCGACCGCCCTGACAGCACGACCGATGTCGTCATAGACATGATCGTCGAGGTTGGCGAACGACACGCGTACCGACCAGTCGGGCGCCTCGAAACCACTGCCGTTCAGGAGCACGATGCCGTGATCCTCGGCCAGGCGGAAAACGATATCGAGCGGATGGACGTTCTCTTTCATCCACGCGACGACGTCCTCGCCCAGGTTCTTGCGCGCCCAGAACTCGAAGTCGATCAGACCGTAATAGTTGTCATGAAGCTCGTTGGCCGGGACCTCGATGCCCAGCCCTTCCAGCGTGGCTTCGACGCGCTTCTTCACGATCCCCATGCACGCCTGCTGGTAGTGCTTCTTGGTGTCCATAAGCTCATAGAGCGAGAACAGCAGCATCATGACCTGCTGCGGAAGCGAGAGGCCGGCCGTGTGGTTCAGAGCGACGTCACGGCTGTCTGCGACGATGCGATCGATGAATCGCAACTTCCGCGGCTCGAGCGTCAGCGCACTGTAGCGCTTGTCGATCTTCTTCAGCACCGGCGCCGGGTGCTGCGCGATCAACTTGTCGAACAGGTTGTCCTCGTGCACGGCGATGACGCCCAGGCGCCAGCCGGTGCAGCCGAAATACTTGCTGTAGGAATAGACGCCGATCGTGTTGTACGGGAAGGCACCCAGCAACGAACGAAAGCCCGGCACGAAAGTGCCGTACACGTCGTCGGTGAGCAGGATCAGGTCGGGCCGTTTCCTGATGATGGCGCCGATCTTCGCGATGGTCTTCGCGCTCAGCGCCACGGCGCTCGGATTGCCCGGGTTGACCAGGAAGAACGCCTTGATCTTCGGGTCGAGCAGCTTGTCCAGTTCCGCGTCGTCGAACTGCCAGCGGTTCTCCTGCGTGGCCTGGATGTTCACGATCTTCAGGTCATAGTCCTCGAGGTGCGGCATCTCGAGGTAGGGCGTGAAAATCGGCGTGCCCAGCGCAATCGTGTCGCCGGCATTGAGCAACCGGTTGGTCTTCATCGACTTGAAGATGTAGCACATCGCCGCCGTGCCGCCCTCGACGGCGTACAGCTTGAACTTGCCCTTGGGTCGCGGCGAGCCGCACATCGCCCACTGCAGGTACTCGTGCACGACCTGCTCGTTGTGCACCAGCATGCGGTCTGGCACGGGGTAGTTGTCGCCGATGATCGAATCCACCAGCTCGTGGACGAACTTGTCGGCGTCGAAGCCGAACTTCTGCACGGCCCACGGCACGAGAGCGCCGAGGAACCCGGCACCCGGCGTTTCCGCATGCTTGCCGAGCCAGGCAGACATTCTCGATGCAATACCCCGTGCCTTGGGCATGCCGCCAACGCCTGGCGGCAGGTCCATCACGCGCTTGCTTTCGGTGATTGCGAACTGGCCGAGCAGGAAGAACGCCTCGCGGGGCTCGGTCGCGATCCAGTTCGGATTGCCGCGACCGGCGTTGAGATACGTAACCGCCGACGTACCCGCGACCTTGCTTGCTGCCTTGGCGAGGAAGTCCTTGATCTCGAACGGGCTCAGGCCCTCGTACTCGCGCAGTTTCATGATGTCCATGACGATTTTCCTCGCGGCGGTAGCCGCTGTGAATCAGGATCCGCCAGCCAGCATCAGCACGATCACCATGCCGAAGATGGTCAGCAGCGTATTGCCAATGGCGTAAGGCATGCCGTAGCCGAGCGCCGGTACCTTGCTCTTTGCCGCCTCCTGGATCATGCCGAGCGCAGCCGTCGTGGTCCGCACGCCGGCGCAGACGCCGAACAGGATCGCGGGGTGAAACTTGAAGACGAAGTGGCCGAGCAGGATGGCGATGACGAGTGGAATCGTCGTTGCGACCATGCCCCACAGGAACAGGCTCAGGCCGACCTGCTGCAGGCCGGAGACGAAGCCCGGGCCCGCACTGATACCGACGATAGCGATGAAGATGTTGAGTCCCAGCGTGTTCATGAGCCAGAGGGCCGGGCCGGGAATGTTGCCGAACGTGGGGTGAATGGTGCGCAGGTACCCCAGCACCAGACCGGCGAGCAGCGCGCCGCCCGAAGTCGAAAGGCTGATAGGAAGGCCGCCCGCCACGTAGGTGAGCGCGCCAATCAGGCCGCCGATCACGATGCCGGCAGAGACGACGGCGAGATCGGTGGACTCGACCGGGCGGTCGGCATGGCCGAGTTCGGCAACGGCCGCGTCCACGTGCCGGGTGCTGCCGGCAATCGTGAGAATGTCACCACGGAGTATTTCCGTCTCCGGCAGGATCGGGATCTCGACCATGCTGCGCGTGATCTTGCGCAGGTAGATGCCGCGCGTTGCTGGCAGGTCGGCGACTTCACGCAGCGTCGTGCCATTCACCGCCTTGTTGCGCACGAAGACGTCGACCAGGGTGACCGGCATGTCGAGCAGGCCTTTGTCTTCGATTTCCGGAACGACCGACTCGACTTTCTCCACCAGCGCGTCGCGCGGCCCCGAGATCGACACGACATCACCAGGCTCCAGCACGCTGTCGGCATCCGCATCGATGAATCGGTCACCGCGACGGATGCGCTCGACGAAGATGCGCAGGCCCGGAAACAACCCGCGCACCGGCTTGCCGGTCAGACCGCTCGCCGCGTCGACGCGATAGGCACGGACTTCAACGTGACGGTAGGCCGAAAAGATGCCAGGGTCCTGCCCGACCTGGCCGCCACCCATTTTTTTCTCGTACTCGGCACACGCGGCCGCAAGGTCGACGCCGATCAGCTTCGGGCCGATCTGCGCCAGCACGATTGCGGACCCGATGGTGCCGAAAATGTACGTTACGGCGTAGCCGATCGGAATCGCGTCGAGGTAGGCCTTGGCCTGGTCTATCGGGAGTCCGAGGCGATTGATCTGGTCCGACGCCACGCCGATGGAAGCCGAAATGGTCTGCGACCCGGCGTACAAGCCGACTGCGTATCCAAGATCAAGGCCTGCGAGCTTCGCGCACACGATCGGAACCACCAGGCACAGCGCGAGTACGATCACCGAGAACAGGATCTGCTTCGGCCCTTCCTTGCCGAGCCCGCGGAAGAACTGCGGACCGACACCGTAACCTACCGCAAACAGGAACAGCAGGAAGAAAGTGGACTTGATGGGCCCCGGCACCTCGATGCCCAGCTGTCCGATCGCAACCGCTGCGAGCAATGTCGCCGTGACGTTGCCGAGGCTGAAACCTGCCAGTTTCTTCGGCCCGATGAAGAAACCAATTGCAAGCGCCAGGAAGATGGCCAGCTCGGGGTACGAGCGAAGCGTGTCGACGATCCATGCCCAGATTCCCATACCTCACCTCAGGGCGACGTGACGCCCACTCAGGCCATCAGCGCCACGATCACAGTGCCCCAGATGGCGAGCAGCACGTTCCCCACCGCATAGGCCACGCCGTATCCGATCGACGGCACGGAACTGCGCGCCGCCTCCTGCACCGCAGCAAGTGCCGGCGTGGCCGTGCAGCCGCCCGCGCACACACCGAGCAGCACGCCCGGGTGCATCTTGAACAGCCACTTGCCGAGCATGACTCCGATGAGCAGCGGCGCCGTGATGGTGATTGCCCCGGCCGCGACGAGGCTCACCCCGCTCGCCTTCAGGCCCTGCACGAAATCGGGACCCGCATTCAGGCCAACCACCGCCACGAACCCGGTGAGCCCGATCGACTCGAAGATCCAGAGCGTCGGTCCCGGCACCCGCCCGAACATGCCGGGCTTGACGGAGCGCAACCAGCCGCATACGAGTCCGCCGAGCAGCACGCCGACCGGCAGGCTCAGGCCGATCTCGACACCGCCGACGTGAAATGCCGGCAATCCGATGAGAGCACCGGCGACGATTCCGGTCGCAACGACCATCATGTCGGTCACGTCCGTCGCGCGGTCCTGTACGCCGATGTGCTCCGCCGCTCGAGTCGTGCTCGCGGCGGACCCGACCAGCGTCAGCACGTCGCCACGGTGCAGTTTCGTATTGGGCAACATCCCGATATCTGTCCCGGCACGGGCAATCCGCCGCAGAAACACGCCACGTGACGCCTCGTCCTGCGCGAGATCCGCCAGCATCCGCCCGTCGATCGCCTTGCTCGTCACCACGACGTCCACGACATCGCCCGGCACGTCCAGGAGTTCGCGATCGTCCACCTCGCGCAGACCACTGCCTGGTGCCTCCAGTACCTCGACGAGCGTCGTGCGCCGGCCGGCGACCGCCACGACATCACCTTCCCTGAGCGCCTGCACGTCGCGGCTCGCAACGATCTGGCCGCGACTGCGCACCTGCTCGACGAAAATCCGTGCACCAGGCGCAGACGCTTCGAGGTCGGCGAGGCTGCGGCCGACAAAGCGTGAGCCGGGGTCGACGGCGTAAGCGCGAAGCTCGTGTTCGCGCCGCGCCGACGCCTGGTGGGCCGCACCTCCCTGCATCTGTTCTTCAAGCTTGCGGCACTCCTCCGCGAGGTCCACGCGCAGGAGTTTCGGGGCCAGCTGCGACAGCACCCAGGCCGCGACCGTGACCCCGACCAGGTACGTGACAGCGAACGCAACGGGGATGTTGTTGCTGAGTCCGGCTCGCTCGGCCTCGGACAGATCGAGGCGTGCAATCGCGTCCATTGCCGTACCGATGGTCGCCGATTCGGTCAGTGCTCCTGCGACCAGGCCCGCCGCGGTGCCTGCGTCATAGCCGAACGCCTCGGCCACGACCCACGCAACGAGCAGTCCGGTCGTGGCGACAATCGCGGCCAAGGCCGCATGCGCGAGACCGTCGCTCTTAAGACCGCGGAAAAACTGCGGGCCGGTGCGGAACCCGATAGCGAACAGGAACAGCAGGAAGAAACACTGCTTGACCTCGTTCGGCAGCGAGACGCCCAGCTGACCAACCAGGACTCCCGCGAGCAACGTGCCGGTCACCGCACCGAGCTTGAAACTGCCGAGCGACAGCTTGCCGAACAGGTAGCCCAGGCCGAGCACCAGGAAGAATGCGATTTCCGGGTGCGCCTGCAGGATGCCTTGCAACCATGACATGGCTCACTCCTTGGTCTGGGCAACCGGCTGGGTTGCCGGTGCCGCGTCGAATCCTCCGCCCAGGGCCAGATACAGGTTGACTCGCTGGACCAACCGTTCGGACTGCATTCGCAGCAGGGTCGAATTCGCCCCGAACAGGGCGAGTTGCTGCTGCGAAACGGCGCGCATGTCGCCGGAGCCGACCTTGAACCGCTGCTGCGCAAAACCCAGCGCGGCCTGGTTCTCGGCGACGGCGCGGGCCAGCGCGGCCTCGCGCCGGCCCGCTGCAAACTCGGCCGACAGCGCGTCCTCAACCTCCGCGAACGCGCGGGCGCCAATCTGCCCGTACTCGGCGATCGCCTGCTTCTGCTCCGCCGTGCGGATGCGGACCTGCGTCTGCAGCGCGCCCGCGTTGAAAACCGGCTGCAGCAGACTGGCGCCCGCGCTCCAGACCGGACTGTCGCTGTTCTTGAGCACGAACAGCTCGCTGGAGATGTCGTTGACCGACGCCGTCAGCGAGATGCGGGGCAGCCTGGCCGCCTTTGCCTCCTGGATGCCGTAGAACGCCGCCGCGACGCGCCTGTCGGCGGCGACGACGTCCGGCCTGCGTTCCAGCAGGTCGGAAGGCAGGCCGGCGGGCACCGGCCCTGGCAGCTTCGCGAGTTGCGTAGTGACCTCGACGTCGGCGGCCGGGTACCGGCCGACCAGAACCTCGAGTGCCCGCAGTGACTGGGCCTGCGACAACCTGAGCTTCTCGACCGTGTCGCGGAGCGACTCGAGATTCGCGCGTGCCAACGCCGTGTCGTAGCCATCGCCCTTGCCGACGCGCTGCCGCTGTTCGGCGAACGTGACCAGTTGCTGCGACGTCGCGACCGTGTCCTCGGCGAGCCGCAATTGCAGCGTCGCTTCGACGGCGAGAAAGTAGGACTTGGCGACCAGGGCCGCTACCGACTGCCGTGCGTATTCGGTGTCGGCCACGACCGATTCGTACCCCGCTTCGGTGGCGGAGCGTGCTGATCGCGCACGACCCCAAAGGTCGAGTTCCCAGTCCGCGAACAATCCGACGCCGTTCAGTCCGCTCGAATCGCCGCCCATGTCGCCGCCGCCTCGGGCCAGCAGGTTGACCTGGGGCCAGAGGGTTGAATCGGCAAGTTCCACGTACTCGGAGGCAACCTGCACGCGTGTGGCTGCCACACGCAGATCTAGGTTGTTTGCCATCGCTTCGGTCACCAGCGCGTCGAGCCGCGGATCACCGAACGCGGCCAGCCAGGAACCAGCGGCTGGCTCTGCCGTCGCGCCAGCCGCCGTCCACTGGTCCGGAGGTTTCACGCCGCCAAGAGCTTCAGCGCGGTAGTCAGCGGGCTTCGGCGGCGGCGCGAGAGCACAGGCCGAGAGCATGGCCACGACGGCCAGCGCAAGCGTTGTATTGCGTGTGCTCATGGCGTCAATGCAGCTTGAGGATCAGGTAATCCGTGTACGCGCCGACGCGCAGGATGATCATGCGCAGAATGTGGATGGCCTTCGCGCTCTCGGTGTAGATTGCCGCGTGGCCGGCCGCTCCGGCCGCGACCAGCAAGTCACGATCTTCTTCCTCGATGTCGAACTTGACCGCAAACCGATTCGGCGGCGCCGCGAGCACACCGGTCATCGGGATCGTGCCGCTCTGCTGCATCTGGCCCATGCCCTGCGCCCAGATGACCGAATCGACCTTGGCGCGCACGATGCGGCCTGGATTCGTCTTCAGCGAGAATTCAGCGTAGTTGCCAGGAGCAACCTGGTGCAGTTCGTTCTGGTTGAAAAGCGCGACGACCTGGCCGTCCGCCTCGACGAGTGTCATGACGGGATTGAACGGCATTCCGGCGACGAACGCACCCGGCCGCAACGCCAGGTTGATGACGTAGCAGTCGCAGGGCGACAGGACCGTGGTCTGCTCTAGCTCCCACTCGGCATTCGCGAGGTCGGCCTTGATCTTCGCCACCGAGGCGATGTCGCCGCCCACGGTCGCGCTCAACTGCGCACGAACCTGAGACTCATTGGCCATGGCCGTGCTGAGTTGCGCGTCCAGGTCGCGGAGATCGGTCTCAGCCTGTTCAAGGTCGAAGCGGTTGCCGGCGCCGGTCGCCGCCAGTTCCCGGTTCTGCTGGACGCGTGTCTGCGTGAGCTCGATCCGCGAGCGGATCGCGGCTGTGTTCCGTTGCGCCGATCGCAACTGCTCGCGCAACTGTTCGCTGCCACCCTTCGCCCCGACGAGCTGGGCCATCAGGCTGTTCACGGTCAGCTGGTACGGAGTGGGGTCGACACGGAACAACACGTCGTTCTTCTTTACCAGTCGATTGCCCTCTTCCACGGGCACTTCGATTACTCGACCGCGCACCTGCGAGACGATCGGTATCGTGTACTTGAACACCCGTACGTCGGCCGACGACGGCGCGACGACGTTCAACGTCAGGATCAGGACCGTCGGTGCCGACGATGGGAATGATCGCGACCGTGACCTGGCTCACCGTGGTCCACGGCAGCCACTTGAACTTGATGAAGATGAGCCAGACGAAGAAGCTGTAGATGCCGAGCAGGAGGATTTCCATCAGCGTGCCTCCTCCACCTGCGCCGCGAGTCGCCGCTCGAGCCCCGCCAGTCGGTCACGGATCGCGGAAAGTTCCGCGGGTGCCACGTCCTGCGAAACGAGTCTATCGAGGTCGTTGCGCAGGAGCGCGACGTCATCGCTCAGGTTCAGTGCCGTCGCGCCCGTTGCCGCGGTGGACCCGGTGCCGTGACTCTCGTGCTTGTCGGTGCCGTACGCCAGCTTGTGCAGCACCGGCTTGGTGTAGGCCCACAGCCAGGCGATTGGCCAGAGCATTCCGCCGAACACGAGTGACAGCAGGCACAGCACCTGGATCGCCTCCTGTTGCGGGTGATTGCGCTTGTGCGCGATTTTTTCCGGCAGGATGTGCACCAGCCAGAAGACCACGATGCCGACAATGGGGACCAGGACGATCACCACGATAGCCATCACGTTCGCCGCCTTGGCCAGCGTGTCGCCGTGGAGGAACGACGCGTGTGCCGGAATCGCCGCAAGCAGCGCCGCGAGTGACGCAGCCAACCTGCCTGCGCGTGCCGGCAGGGCGCTGGTGGAAAGTCGTTGAGTCATCGTCATCCTCACGCTAATGATGATTGCATGTCGTTCATTGCCCGGTCGCAACACCGGCATCGCGTTGACCCGAGCTTTCCGGCTTGCCGCTCGCCACCCAGTCGTCCAGGAGAGTGTATGCGACTGCCAGTACGACTGGTCCGACGAATATGCCGACGACACCGAATGCAACGAGTCCACCGATGACGCCGGCGAAGATGAGCAGCAGCGGCAGGTCGGCTCCGCGACGGATCAGTACCGGGCGCAGGAAATTGTCCAGGGTGCCAACCACCAGTGTCCACACCAGCAGAAACGTGCCCCAGCCGGTACCAAGGCTGGTGTAGGCCCAGGCAGTTGCCCCTCCCAGGACGATGATTGGTCCCAACTGGGCGATACAGAGGGCGAACATGATCGCCGTGAGTACAGCGGCGAAGGGAACCCCGGCGATCACGAGCCCTATACCACCGAGGATCGATTGCACGAGTGCCGTGACCACGACCCCCAGAGCGACACCGCGAATTGCCTGCCCGGCGAGCACGACCATGCGGTCGCCCCTCTCGTCGGCGAGCTTGCGCGCAAAACCACGCATCCAGCCAGCCCAGGACTCCCCTCCCGTATACAGGACAGCGGAGAGAATCACGATCAGCACGAACTGCACCAGCAGCAGTGCGAAGCTTCCTGCGTGTTGCGCCAGCCAGGTCGCCACTGCGCGAAGATGCGGCTGCGCCTGCGCCATCAGGTCGGTCAGGCCCTCGCTGGCCAGGTTGGACCAGGCCGCCTCAAGGCGCTCGCCCGCGAGCGGCACTCTGCCGAGCCATTCAGGTGGGGCTGGGAACTTAGTCGCCGGGAGGCGCTCGAGCAGCGCGACGAGTTCATCCGTGTGATCGAGGATTGCCTTCAACGCGACGCCGAGCGGCACGATCAGGATCGCGAGCAGTCCGATCGACATCACGGCCACCGCGGGTGCCCGATGCCCACCGAGCGCCCGCTCGAGGCGCCGCATCGCAGGCCACGTCGCCACGACGATCATCGTGGCCCAGATGAAGGCGCCGAGAAATGGCGACAGGATCCACAGCGAACCGGCAATCAGCCCGCCGATGAAGAGCACGGACAGCGTGATGCGACCGATGTCAGGGCGCGAGTCAGTCGTGTGGGTTTCTAGCGACATTGCTCTGCAACTCTGTACTCTGTCGGCATTCCGCAACCTTCATCGCGAGCGCCTCGGTGTAACGGCGTGTCACTTGACGTTTGCTTTTTCCCACTCGCGCACTCGAAGTCGGGCCGCATCGAAGATGCGCTCGTAGTTACCCTTGCGGATCTTCAGACTCGCCTCGGGCGTCAGCTGAGCCCAGATCGGATCCCACAAGTTGAACACGCGGAGTTGCGTCGCCTGGTCGGGCGGCGCCACGTTGTCCGTGCCGAACATGATCCTGTCCGGGTAGCGGTTCAACATCACCACGGTGTTGCTGATCGCCTCCGGCGAAGAGATGGTGTACTTCGCCACCTCGTCCCAGGAAATGTCAAAGTAAACGTGGCTCAGCGTTGGATCGCTCAGTATCGATTCAACGATTTCCCGGAACCTCGGGCTGCGCTCCGCGGCGCCCGTGCTCGCCTGGGCCTGTACCGGGTGGACGACGCGCCCGAGTCCCATGTGAGCCCAGACAATCGTAGTCTTCGGGTGACGGCGCAGCAGGTCCTTCATCTGCGTCAGGAAAACGGGCTCCGCACCGGTCTTGGCGAACGGTATGTCGATGTCGTTGTGCAGGATCACGACCAGACCCACCTCGCCCGCGAAGTCGAGCAGGCGGTCAAGGGCCGGGTCGGTCAGGCTCGCAGTGTCACCAGCGACCTTTGAGGAAACGAACTCCTTGTGGATCGTGAACTCGCCGATTCCGGTGAACACGCCGGGATAAGTTTCGAGCACGCGCCGGATGTGGTCCGCCGCATACATGTCGGCCGGATTGAATCCCGTGATCATCGGGTCGATGCGTTTGCGCTGCGCGGGCGCGAGCTTCAAGAACGCGTTCGCGATGAACGCGTCGGTGAACGAGTAGTAGTACAGGGGCGCGTCGGAATGCAGGTAGTAGGTCGGGGCGAAGTCGCCCGAGTTCTCGTACGACCAGGTCTGCTGCAGCGGGATGCCGAAAAGCGTGGAGCGGCCGACCTTGTCACCCATGATCTCGAGGTACTTGTGGATGTCAGTACCCTGCTGGATGTAGTTGGTCAGGTGGAAGTGCGCGTCGTGGAACAGGTATTCCGGGGAAGATTCAGCCGGAGCCGCGTTGCCCGTGAGCGGCAGCGCTGCAACGCCCAGTGTTGCCGCGAGCACAATGGCAACGTGTCGGGACTGAACTGACTTTCGCACGGCTGAATCTCCAGGTCAGAAGAAGATCGAGAAGGACGAAGCGAGCGTCCATCCGTCCTGCCCACCGGTGTAATACCCGAACGTACTGCTCACCGGTGACTTGTTGACGTCGAGCAGTTGCACGTTGAGCCGGTGGTTGCGGGTCGGGTACGGGTAGAAGTTCATGCCGACACCGTACTCGGAGCTGTCGCCGAAGCCTGCGTCTTCATCGCCGTAGATCTGCGAGGTAATCCCGTACACCTCAAGCTTCTGCTTGATCGGGAAAAAGGCGGCCTGAAGGTAGAAGCCGTTGTCCTTGACCTCGCCGACCGGCAGCAGGCCATTGGCGTCGAATTCGTCAAGAGTACGCTGGTAGTACTCGGCCTGCAGGAACACGCCCTTGTACTTCATGCCGGCGTCGACCGCGAGCACGCTGTAGTCGACGTTCTCGATGGTCACGCCGGTTGCCAGCGCGCCGGTCTCGAAGACGTTGACGCTATCCGCAAACCGGAGCGTGGTGTTGTCCGGGGTGCCGCTGGAATTACGGAAGCTCTGCTCCGGACTCTCAACGTATGACATGCCAAACCGCGTCGCCAGGTCCTCGTGCCACTCCCAGTCGCCGTATGCACCGCGCGGACCGAACTCGTGGGTGGTGGGCATCCACCAGAGGGTTGCACCGTAGGTGTACTCGCGATCCAGCTGGGACGCCTTCGTCCCGAGCGAGCTGCTGTTGTTCGAAACGGCCGCCGTGTACCACAGGCCCGGCATCGCCTCGCCCGTTGCGTATACGCCCGAGCCGAAGAACGGCCGGAAGAACTCATCCGCCATGACGCGGTCGTGCGCAAGCCAGAACGGATGCGAGCCGTTGAGCGACCTCGACCCAGGATTACCCGTGAGGCCCGCGTACAGGCTGAACTTCCGGCTGAACTGGTAGCCGATGTTCGCGAACAGCGCGTCCTGGTCCGTCGTGTTCACCGTCCAGAGCGTGATGTTGTAGATGAGTTTCTCGCTGCCCATCCAGCCCTTCAGGAACACCATGACCCGGTGGGAGAAGATGTCGTCGCGAGGATCCACGGCTCGCTCGTTGCCGAGGTGGTCGGTGAACTTCTGGTCGTCGTCGTGCTGGCTCATGTAACGAACCATGCCGTAGGCGCTGATGTCGAGTTGGCCGAACTCGTTGCGGCCGACCAGGAATCCCTTGCCGGGATCGTAGACCCCCCAGGTATCCACCTTCGGCGTGAACGGCTTCGTGGCTGCGTCTTCGCCCTGCGTCTCGGCTGGCGGTAGCGCCGCAGCATCGACACGCTGCGGCGCTTGTCCCGGCCCAGGTGCCGCCGGAGCGGCAGCGGATACCGGCGGCTGGACCGCCGCTCCGCCCTGGGATTGCAGTTCCTTGCGCAGATCCTGGATCAGCTGGTCGCGGTCAGCGAGCTGCTGCTTCATCGCAGCCTGCTCGGCCTCGAGCCGCTGCAGCCGCTCCTCGATCGAGGTGGGCGTACCCTGCGCGCTTGCCAGCGTCGCCGACATCGCGAGCGCTGCCGCGACTGAAATCCTTAGGAATGACATGGGGCGATCTCGCATTGCTGGGAGAAAAAGACCGGGGCATCGTTGCCCCGGCCCGTAACGGCAGGGGGGTGCCGTTACTGTTTCATCATGGGCGCCGCGTCACAGGGCACCCGTGCATACGCTCAGTTCGGATTCGGCCCGAACACACCGACGCCGAGTTCACCCGCGATATCACGGATCGCATTCAGCGAACGCACGCTGTTGCCGGCCTCGTTCAGGCGCGGCGAGAACGCAGCGATCGCGAACCGGCCCGGCACGACCGCGACGATGCCGCCACCGACGCCCGTCTTGGCCGGCAACCCCGCGGTGAACATCCAGTCACCCGACTCGTCGTAGAACCCGGCCGTCGCCATGATCGCCAGGAGTTCCGGCACGTGCTTGGCTGGCATCACCTGCTTTCCGGTCAGCGGATTCACGCCGCCGTTGGCCAGCGTCGCACCCATCATGCCGAGGTCCTTGGCGCTGACACCGACGGAGCACTCGCGCGTGTAGACGCGCAGCGCTTCTTCGGGCTCGCTGTAGAGACGCCCCCAGTTGTACAACAGGTTGGCTATGCCGCGGTTGCCGAACGCCGTCGTGTACTCCGACTCATACACCTTCTCGAGCACGGTCAGTGGGCGTCCCGCGAAGTCGCTTAGGTTCTGCGACACCTGGTTCCAGCGATCCGCCTCGGATGTGGCCTGGACCAGGCTCACGGCGGCGATCGCACCGGCATTCACCAGCGGATTGACGGAGTTCTCGTAGACCGCGAGCGCCAGCTTCGAGTTGAACGCCATGCCGGTGGGCTCAACGCCGATCTTTTCCTTGAGCACTGCCGGGCCCTGCTGCGTCATCACCAACGCGGCCGTAAACGGCTTCGACACCGACTGGATCGAGAATTTGTAGTCGACGTCACCCGCGCTGTAGACCTTGCCATCCTTGGTGACGATCACCACGCCGAAAAGGTCGCTCGGCGTCTCCGTCAGGATGGGAATGTAGTCGGCATTTTTGCCGTCCTGCAGGCCCTTGTATTTGGCGTAGGCGGCGTCGACCAGGCGCTGGAATTCCTTGACGGCGGGGTCCGGTACCGGTCCTCTCGCGTACGCCGGCATGGCCAGGGCGAGAGACAGCGTGGCCACCAGCCCGGCGGCCAGCGAATTTCTGTTGAGGGTTTGCATGAGCGTGTCCTTTGCTTCGTGCGGCATCAGAGCGTGATGCCGAAGTTGTACTTGACGGTGAACTGGAAGCGGACGTCGTCCTCCGACGCTCCGTCGTTGTTCGTGCGCTCGCCCCACATGAGTTCCGCGCCCACCATCAGGTTCTCGGCGGGGTAATACAGCACGTTGCCTGAGGCGTAGTCGATCTTCTGGAACGCGCCCGGGTCCTGGAAATTGGTGTTGTCCACTTCCGTGAAGCTGTAACCGATGGAACTCGACCACTTGTCGTTCCACCAGTGGTCGTAATAGGCCAGCACGCCGGTGAGCGGGACAGCCTCGGCTTCGAGATCCGCCACGACGCCTGCATCCCAGTTCGCGGACGGGGCCAGGTCCATGCCGCCGTCGTTCATGTAGCTCGCGATGCCTTCGCCGTACACGACCTGCAGGCGGATCGCGTCCTTCTCGAGCACGTTGAACACCGTGCCGACGTTGATGCCCCAACCCACCTCGCTGCCCTCGGTCCAGCTGTCGGTCGGATCCGAACGCAGTTCATAGCCCACCTTGCGCAGGATGCCGCCCAACTGCAGGTGGCCCCAGTCGCCGCCGTAGCGGAATTGTGCGGTCAGGTCCGGCACTTCTTCGTCATTTCTGACATCGACGTCCTCGAGCCCCTCGACCAGGCGCAAATTGCCGGAGTCGATATCGTTGCTGGGTCGCTCGATGGCGATGGCGAAGTGGCTGTTCTCCGTCTTGTAAGGCGTCCAGCGCATCTGCACGTTGCGATAGAACACCATGCCCGACGGGCCCCAGTAATCGATCGTGTTGGGAAACACGTCGATGTCCATGAAGAGGCTGTTGGTCTGGCCGGCCAGGAACTGGCCCCACTCGCCGTAGAAGTGTCGCAGGCGCATTGTCGTCTGGCCCGCATCGACGCCGGTGCCGAACAGGTCGAACTCGAACTTGAAGCTGAGCGGCGCCGTGGTCGAGCCCGTCGGCATCGTGCCCTTCACGCCGAAGCGGCTCTGCTTCACGCTGATGCTCGCCTGTCCGTCCTCGCCGCAGGCACCGTCAAAACAGATCTTCGAGGGCCGGAATGCGTCATCCCAGTCCGGGTCGAGCCGGCCGCCGATGTCCTGGATGTAGTCGGCCTGCGCGAAGCCATAAATCTCGAAGCTGCGGCCGGAATCTTCGGCCACAGCCGGCGCGCTGGCCAGCAGCGCGGCCGACACGGCGGCCGCCAGAATACCCTTTGAATTCAAAACGTTACGGGTTTCCATACGAAATCTCCTGAGTGCGACCGCCGCACGCACACACGCTGTCGTCATCCAACGACCGCGCCTGGCGTCTCACTGGGTCATGGTTGGCAATGTATCCTCAGTCTTCAGGTGTTGCGTTTGATCTTGTGACAGACAGAATTCGGAACATGGATAGCAAGGCTACGGATTTTCCCTTACTGAGTTCGGGAGACTCCCCAACGGCCGAGGGTTTACGTATCAGCGCGATCTGGAAATTTCCAGAAACGCTGCGCGAGCTCGGACTCGACCTTGAGGAGGTGCTCGATGAAGCGGGCATGCCGCCCGAAATCTTTGCGGATCGAGACAACCTGGTCAGCTATTCGGCGTTGGCGCGCCTCTTCGAGATTTGCGAGCAGCGCCTGAACCGTGACGACCTGGGCCTGCTGATCGGTCACCGGACGCGGCTTGCAGACCTGGGCCTCGCCGGCCAGCAGGCGCTCTGCGGCGAGAGTGTCGACGAAGCGCTGAATCGGTTCATTGAACATTACAACCTGCATGACACCGCCGCCACCATGTGTCTCAAGGTCGCGGGCGGTTATGCACACTTCGTCTGGGCGATCGCCGAGCGCGGCATCAGCAGCACGGGACACATTCAGCTGGCCGCCATGGCCATTGCATTCAACTTCATGCAGGACCTGTGCGGGGCAGCCTGGCGACCTACGACAGTCACTGTTGCTGCCGGCAGCCCGGCGAATCCCCAGGCTTGCCAAAGGTTCTTCCGGGCTCCAGTCCGCTTCGACAGCGACGAATCAGCAATGATCTTTGAGCAGCGATGGCTCGACCGGTCGTTGCCGGCGGTCGACCCGCTGACGCGACACCGGATCGAGACTGAAGCGCGCGCGCGTCAGGCCTTCGTGGCAGTCAACTTCCCGGACACCTTGCGCATGGTGCTGCGCAAGAAGCTGCTGATCGGTGATTGCTCGATGGACAGCGTGGCACAGCTACTGGGCATGCACCGAAGGACGCTGGATCGCCGCCTGCAGCGGCACGGGGTGCATTACAGCAAGTTGCTCGAGTCCGTCCAGGCGGACCTCGCACGGCAGCTGCTGGTAGATACGAAGATGCAGGTACGGCACGTCGCCGAGGCCCTGCGATTTTCGAACGCCGCCAATTTCGCCACCGCATTTCGGCGCTGGACCGGTGTAACCCCAAGCGAGTTCCGCCGCCGCAGGCAGCGGATGGCCTGACGCCATGCCCCATCCGGCTATGGCCTTGTCGATCAGCCGCCCAGCGGGATCGCGACCGCCACCAGCAGGACTCCGACGAGCAGGAACACGAGTCCCGCGATCCACGGCTTGGCGAGCGTATGGCGCGCCGCCCGCCAGCCAACGAAGAACAACAGGCCGAGCAGGATTGCGTTGGACACACGCAGCGCCAGGCGCGGATCGTCAAGGAACACGAACGGCAGCACGGCGGGGAAACTGCAGGCGAACACGAGCCAGCCCGCCGCCAGGCCGCCCATCAGGTCTTCACGGCGCACCCGATTCGGAGTGGCAGGTGCGCTCTGCACGTGCTCAACGATGGACTGGTACAAGCGCTCGCGCGTGGGACCGTTGGTCACCGCCACCAGCGTTTCATCCAGTTCGTCCGCGACCATCTGGCGTGCTCCCTCGGCGGAGGTTGCGCGCCTGAGATTGACACCGATGCGCCGGAATCGTCCACGCTCGAAGACCTGCCCAAGGACGTAGAGCACGCCATCGATGATGCCCCAGGCAAGGTTGCAGCCCAGGATTCCGACCAGCATCTCGCGCGCCCCCGCTCGCCCCTCCTCCTGGATCACGATGCCGGCCGCCAGCGTGAAGGTCAGCGTCATGATCAGGCCAAACAGGATCTCGCCCATGTGCGACCCCGGGTCGAGGTGGCGGGCGGTAAAGGACTTGCGGCCGACGTCAGCCATGAACAGGCGCGCCAGATGGATCGGACATCAGAACGAGGCGCTGTAGTAGACCATCGGGCCGCTGTAGGTCCAGTCGAGCGAGCCATTGAAGTTGCTCGTGTCGACGTCGACGTCGACCGAGAACCGGTTGTACCCGAGGCCGACACCCAGCCATGTCTTTGGCTGCCAGGTCACCAGCACACGGTAGTCCTGCAGGTTGCCGTCGTACTGGTCGATGGAGAGCGCGAAAAACTGCGCCGTCGCATCCAGCCAGAAATTATGCGAAAGATTCCAGATGCCGCGCAGGCCGATTGCCGGCAGCGGCGCCGCCACACTGGCGGAATTGCTGATGTCTTCGGTCAGAGTACCGCCCGACGCCTCGACCTTGGCCTTGAGGGAACTGCTGATGTCCGTGTAATGCAGGCCGAACGACGCGTCCAGCTCGTAGTTATCGCGTTGCAGGAACGTGTACTCGTACGCGAGCTCGATCACGGTGAAGCTGAACTCGGCGTCCACCTTCGCACCGACGGGGTAGACATCGCCGCCCCACTCGATGTCCCGGTCGAACGTCCTGCTGTTGTCACGGCTCATTTCGAACGCGATCAACTTGGCCTTGTGCCGGTCGGCAAAGCGCCAGTGGCTGTCGAGGCGGATGCGCTGCGAATCGCCGCCACCGAGCGCTTCGTCGAAATCCACCCGGTCGCCGTTGCTGATTTCGCCTTTCAGCTGGATCGTCGGCTCGCTCGTGATGGCGAATGTGCCAAGCGCTACCTGGAACGAGTCGGTGAGCAGGTTCGGCGCCTCGTCGGCGAACGCGGCTGTCGATCCCAACAGGAGCATGGCAACGCCTGCCGAGACCGTCCTGAGGCCAGGCGCACGCGCGTGTGAGATCGAAGATTCACGGCACATAGTCAAAGCCCCCATGATGGGTTCTAGTTTAGAATCGCTTGCATCCTAGTCTTGCCCGCAACACCGATCAATCCGAAATTGCTTTGATGCTTCGTCGGCTGCCCCGCACCCTGCGCGTGGTTACTTCGTCCCCGCGCGGCCGGTGGCATACTGGTTTGTGCCTACTTCCCGCACTGCTGGATTGAACGAGTCAGATTGAATCGGGCTGCAGATCGCCCAGGAGCTCCATCGATGTCGCGCGTCACTCTCCGGCCGCACCTGGTCTCAGCGCTTGCTGGGTGCCTGCTCGCCTGTTCTGTGCATGCCGCGGATTCCGGCGCCACCGCAACGTCCACCACCGCAGCGCCTCGACCCCGTGTCGGCCTGGTACTGGCGGGCGGCGGCGCCAAGGGCGGTGCCCATGTCGGCGTGCTGAAAGTGCTGGAAGAAATGCACGTCCCCGTCGACTGCATCGCCGGCACCAGCATGGGTGCCCTGGTCGGCGGCGGCTACGCGTCCGGCATCCCGGCCGACGACCTCGAGAAGTTCGTTACGGGCATCGACTGGAAGGCCGTCGTCGGCGGCGTTGGCGTGCGCGACCTGCAGACGATCGAGCAGAAACGTGCCGGGGTGACCTATAGCAACGACATCGAAATGGGCTTGCGGGACAAGCGGGTGATATTGCCTGCGGGCATCGTCAACACGAGCAACATCGAGGATCTGCTGCGGAGCTACGTGGCAGCCTCGCGCGCGCAGGCTGACTTCGACAAGCTGCCGATTCCGTACCGTGCCGTTGCGACCGACATGGTCAGCGGCAAGATGGTGGTGCTGAAGGACGGCGACCTGGCCACGGCCATGCGCGCCAGCATGGCAATCCCGGGTGCCTTCGCACCAGTCATGACCGAACAATACGTCCTTTCGGATGGCGGCATGGTCCGCAACATCCCCGTCGACGTCGCTCGTGACCTCTGTGCGGACGTGGTCATCGTCGTCAACCTGGTGGAGGAAGAGGTCAAGCGCGAAAAACTGCAGACTGCGACGCAGCTGCTGGGCCGCAGCACCGACGTGATGATCGTCGCCAACGAGAACCTGCAGCTTGAATCACTCACGGATCGCGACGTCCGCATTGACGTGATCATGGGCGATATCACGACGGCTGATTTCGAGCGCGTTCCCGAAACCGTTCCGCTCGGCGAAAAGGCCGCGCGCGAGATGGCGGCAAGCCTGGCACCGCTCGCCGTCCCGGAGGCCGAGTATCACGCATGGCGGGCCAGCGTCACTGCCGGCCAGAACATCGAGACCCGGCTGGCGGACGTGCAGTACAAGGGCCTGGAGCGCGTCAATCCCGAATACCTCAAAGAGCGTGCCCAGGTGAAGCCGGGTGCTACCGTCGATACGGCGAAGATCAGCGCCGAGGCACGGCGCATGTCCGCCCTGCAGGATTTCGAGTCGGTCGAATACCGCCTCACCGGCGATCCCGACAATCCGACGCTGGAGTGGTGGCCGCTGGAAAAGCGCTGGGGACCGGATTACCTCAAGTTCGACCTCGGACTGTACGCTTCAGAGGACGGCGACCTGGGGTTCGTGGTCTACGCCAAGCACACCCGCACGTGGATTAACTCCCTGGGTGCGGAATGGCGCAACCAGGTGCAGCTGGGCTACTTCAACAACCTGTCGACCAGCTTCTACCAGCCGCTCGACATCGCACAGCGGTTCTTCGTCGAGCCGAGGGTGTTCTACACGCGCGCGTGGGAAGACGTCTTTTTCGACCAGGAACGCCTGGCCCGCTACAAGTACAGCGACGGGGGCGGCAATTTCGACGTCGGTCTGAATATCAGCGACGACGCGCAGATCCGCGCCGGTTACCTGTACACGCGACGCAATGCGAGCGTTGAAACGGGTTCGCGGATCCTGCCGGAGGTCACGCGCCACGACGCTGGTCTCACCGTGGCGGCGACGTACGACAGCCGCGACACAGCCTTTAACCCGACTCGCGGTGTCGCGGCGGCGCTGGAGTATGCGTACATCGATGATTCACTGGGCGCGGACCTCGATTGGGAACGCATCGAACTGGGTATCGCCATGGCTGTCCCGGTCCGCAACGACGTCGTGCGGATGACTCTGGCAGGTGGCACCGACTTGAACAGTGCGATGCCTCGCGACCGCAATTTCATGCTCGGTGGCCCCGGCAGCTTCCCCGGGTTCGAGCTGGGCGAACTGCGACTCACCGACTACTGGACGGCAAGTGGCAGTTACTTGTGGAAGATCAAGGACATCATGTCGATTCGCGGACAAGCGCTGTATGCCGGTGTACGGCTGGAGGCGGGTCAGGCGTTTGGCCGGCTGGAGTCTGGGGTCCTGCCCGGATTCGGCGACGACGAAGTCATCTATGGTGGCTCCCTGTACCTCGCGGGCCGCACGCAGGCAGGCCCCCTGACCGTTGGCCTGGGCGCGACCAGCTCAGACTCGTGGAGCCTTTGGATCGCTGTGGGACGACCCATCGGCAACGGCACCATCCTCGAGCGAGGCATCTTCCGTTGATGTCGCAACGCGACTTGGCATGTATGCCACTCGGCGGCGCGGCACCTGGGTACCAGGGGCACCGATCATGAATGAGATCCTGCAGGGCCTGCGCTCGAATCCGTTGCTGTGGCTGCTGGCCGCGGTACCCGCCGTATTCCTCGGCGAACACTTCGCGCCGGAATCGCACACGACGCTGTTCGTGCTTGCGGTGCTGGCGATCGTACCCCTCGCCGCATTGCTCAGCCACGCAACGGAGAGCGTGGCGGCAAAGACCGGTGATGCCGTCGGTGGCCTGCTGAATGCCACGCTCGGCAACCTGACCGAACTGGTCATCGCCATTACGGCATTACGCGCGGGAATGTTTGACCTCGTGAAGGCCTCGATTGCCGGCGCGATCGTCACCAACTCGCTGTTCATGCTCGGCATGGCCTTCCTGCTCGGCGGCCTGAAGTACCGCGTGCAGGAATACAACGCCGGGACCGCGAGGCTACAGGCAGGAATGTTGTTCCTGGCGGCGGTAGCGTTGGTCGTCCCGTCAGCTATCGGTGGTTCTGAACGACCGGAAGTCGCCGCCATCGTGCAGCAACTCAGTATTGGCCTGGCAGTGCTGTTGCTGGTCGCCTATGTGCTCGGCCTGGTCTTTTCGCTGAAGACACACAAGGATCTATTCGCCAGCGCAGGCGAAGGCGGACATGGCGTGGACGAACACCTTTGGCCGGTCAAGGTGGCCGTGGTGATGCTGGCGGTAATCACCGTGACGGTCGCTCTGGTCAGCGAGATCTTCGTCGAGTCGGTGCAATACGCTGCCGTCTCGTTCGGGATGACGCCGGCGTTCGTCGGTTTCATCGTGGTGGCCCTGGTGGGTGCGGCGGCCGAGATGACCTCGGCCTTTGCCGCGGCACGCAAGAACAGGCTCGACCTGAGCGTAGGCATTGCGTTGGGCAGTTCGTCGCAGATCGCGATGTTCGTGGCGCCGGTCCTGGTGCTGTTGAGCCTGTTCATCGCGCCCGGCCCGATGGACCTGCAATTCTGGACGGGAGCCGTGGTCATGGTGATGTTCAGCACCCTTACGGTGCTTTTCATCACCAACACCGGTCGGTCGGCCTGGTTCATCGGCGTGATGCTGCTGGTCGTTTACACTATCTTCGCGATGACGCTTTACCTTTTGCCGCCAGCGAACCCGTCGCTGGCGTAGCTCACCGTGGCTTGACCGAAGCGCAGCATGGTTGCCCTGCTAGAGTTGAATCGAAGTGACCCGCGCAGAAACCAGGGCGCTGTGCTCATGCTGCTGGCGTGGCTCGCGCTTGCATTGGGCCCGCAAGTCGCCGCGGGCCAGGAACTGGAAGCACGCGCCTATGCGCCAAATCCCGTGGGCGCCCGCTTCCTGGTGATGTCGTGGTCGCATTCAGATGGCGACGTGCTGCTGGATGCCTCCGCCCCCATCCAGGACTTCGAGATTCGCGCAGACACCTACGCCGCAGGCCTCGGTGGGACCTTCGCGCTATGGGACAGGCTGGCGAGTGCCGCGCTCATCGTGCCGTACATCGACGCCACGGCCACCGGCCTGGTGAACGAGGTCCCGGAGCGCGCCGACCGCACGGGAATGGGTGACCTCAGGCTGCGTCTTACGCTGAGCCTGCTCTCGGGCTCGGCCCAGGATGTGACCGCCTTCAAGCGCGCGCCACCGGACCGGACACTGGGTGTAAGCATGGTCGTCAGTGCCCCCACCGGCGAGTACTTCCCCGACAAGCTCGTCAACCTCAGCAGCAACCGCTGGGCCGTGCGGCCGGAGGTCGGCGGCTCGCGGCGCTTCGGTCGTTGGAATCTGGACGGTTCGCTCGGTGTCTGGCTCTACGACGACAACGACGAATTCCTCGGCGACAAGCAGCGCTCGCAGGACCCGCTCACGACGCTGCAAGGTCACCTGAGCTACACTTTTGCACCTCGCCTCTGGCTCGGGGCGAGCGGCACCTGGTACACGGGCGGCACGACGTCTGTAGACGGCGTGTCAGATCGCAATCGCCAGGGCAACAGTCGCGCCGGGCTCACGTTGGCCATTCCTGTGGGGCAACAGAATTCGGTCCGACTTGCCTGGAGCACGGGTGTAACCGCGCGCTTTGGTGGCGACCTGGATACGTATGCGCTGACCTGGCAATACCTCTGGTTCAAGCAATAGACCTCGGAGATGATTATGAGAGCAAGACATTGCGGATTCCTGGCGGGCGTCGTGGCAGCGATTACCCTGGCGTCGATCCCCGTCGTGCAGGCCAAGGAAGCGCCGCCGGAGACCACTCCGGAGGGGCTCGTACTGCTGAAGAGCACGAAAAGTCGCATCTCGTACGTCAAGCCGGGCGCCACGTTCGCACAGTACAACCGTGTGGCGCTCCTCGATCCCCTGGTCGAGTTCGAGAAGAACTGGCAGAAGGACTACAACAGCAGCCGCCGCAGCCTCGAGGGACGCGTTTCCGACGCGGACGTCGAGCGCATGAAGGCGGGACTCGCCGCCGAGTTCAAGAAGGTCTTCACCGACGAATTGCAGAACAAGGGCGGGTACCAGGTGGTCACCACGGCGGCCCCCGACGTGCTCGTGCTGCGGCCGGCGCTGTTGAACGTCGAGGTCAGCGCGCCCGACCTCATGACCGCAGGCATCAACGCCACGGTCGTGCGTTCGGCCGGCCAGATGACCCTGTTCCTGGAACTCTGGGACTCCACGACCAACACGCTGCTCGCCCGCGTGATGGATGCGGCGGCTGACGATGACGCGTTTGCCAAGCAGGCGAACCGTGTCACCAACACGCAGGCGGCCGACGAGATCCTGCGGAGCTGGGCGCACGAACTGCGCGGACGGCTGGACGAAGTCAAGGGTAAGCCAGGCAAGTAGCACGGACCGGCAACGAGAGCCGCGAGACCCCGCGCGCATTCATTCACGGAGACCGACGATGGGCAGCCAAGGTATTTGCAAGGCGATTGTCTTCGGGTGTGTTCTGGCCGGCCTCGCGGCCTGCTCGGGCAAGGAGGCACCCGAATCGGCTGCCACCACGCCGCAACCGGCACCGGCCGTCGCGCCCGCGTCGCCCGAGGCCGAGGTGCCAACCGGCGCCCCTGCGACCGCGACACCGGTGCAGGATCCGGCGGCACGCGCCCTGCTGCTCGGCATGGCCAACTTCATCGCGCAGGCTCCGGGCCTGAGCGTAACCATGCGCAGCGGCTACGACGCAATCCAGGTGGACGGCCAGCGGATCGAGTTCGGCGAGCGGCGCAAGATCCTGATGCAGCGCCCGGACAAGCTTCGCGTTGAAGTCGAGCGCAGCGACGGCGAGCGCGGTGGGGTCGTCTTCGACGGCCGCTGGATCACGGCGTTCAATGCAAGGGAGAACGTCTACGCCCGCGTGGAGAAGGTCGCCAGTCTCGACGAGACGCTGGTCTACATGGTGCGCGATCTCCGTGCGACAGTACCGCTGGCGCGCTTGCTCACAACGGGCTTTCCGGCGGATCTGGATAAGCGCGCCATCGAGGTCACGCTAGTCGAAGAATCCACCCTGTTCGACGTACCGACCGCTCATCTGGCCGTGCGCACTCCGGACATCGACCTGCAGTTGTGGGTCGCGCGTGACCCCGAGCCGTTGCCGCGCAGGGTAGTCATCACCTACAAGAATGCCCCTGGGCAGCCGCAGTTTCGCGCCGACCTGTACGACTGGAAGATCACGCCGAAATTTGACGCCAGGTCATTCACGTTCGTGCCTCCGGCCGGTGCCGAGCAGATCACGTACCTCGCGCCGCGGCCACCGGCGGATGAAGCGACCGCGCCTGCAGGAGAACCACGATGAACCGTAGTCCTCGTTTGAGCGGAATCCTCATCGCTGCCACCTGTGCATTGGCGCTGCTGGCTGCTGGCTGGCACGACGCCGACGCTCGCGGCAGGGGCGGTGGTGGTGGTGGCATGTCCCGCGGCGGCGCCGCCAGGGGCGGCGGCATGTCCTCCCGGCCCGCGCCGCAGCGATCCCCGCAGACCTCGAATCGCCAGGCTGCGCCATCGCAGAGGCCGGCGGCTCGGACGACCCCGTCGGCGGATAAGGCCCAGCGGCAGTCACAGCCGTCGGTCGCAGCCTCTGATCGCCAGGGCACTCGTCAGGAGAGCCAGGGCGAACGACAGGGCAGTCGTCAGGAAGGTCAGGGCCAGCGACAGGACGACCGCACGGCGAACTCTGACGACCGGCAGGAACAGCGCGACGAGGCTCGCGAGGATCGGCAGGATTACCGCGACGATGCCCGCGAGGATCGGCAGGACTACTACGACGACTGGGACGGCGCCTACTACTACGGCGGCTACTACGGTGGCTACTACGACGACGACTGGGGTGAGGCGCTGGTGGTCGGCGTGGCAGTCGGAGCAGTCGTCGCTGCGGCGGATGAGGATGACGACGACACGACGGTCACGAACGTCACGAACGTCACCACCGTGACGGCACTGGCCTCACTCCCCTGCGAGGCGCAGATCACAGTCACCAACGGTGTGACCTATTACCAGTGCGGCTCAAACTGGTACACGCGCGCCTACCAGGGCGACGCGGTGGTCTATGTCCCGAGTGGTCCGCCGCCGTCAGGTTGAGGGCGGGCCGACCTGACAGGCCACCACGTCGGGCCCCGGTCGGGCACTGCACAAGGCGCGTTCCAACGTTGAACATTTGCGGACGCGTCTTTGACATTCCGGGACATCCGAACCCCGGAAATCCCGAGTGTCAATGCAGCGAGGCCTCACTCAAAGTCGGTTTACCTCCATCGACTGGCGGTGTTGCCGCGCGTGGCCCATGCCGAAGGTACTCCGACAATGACACTGAAATCGACATGCACCCGGGTCGCACCGTTGCTGATTGCAGCGCTGCTGCTGCCACTGCCCGCGTTGAGCCAGGATGACGCGAAGGCAAGTCCGGCCTCTCCGCCCGCAAGCCAGGCACCTGCCCCGCAGGCACTGACCGAATCACAGCAGCGCGCGACTGCGCTGCTCGCCGCAATGGCGAACCATCTTGCTGGCCTGCAAAGCCTGAGCGTGTCCTTCCGGGACGGCTACGACGTCGTGCAGACGAGTGGGCAGAAGATCGAGTTTGGCGAAACCCGTCGCATCACGCTGGCGCGGCCAAACCAACTGCGCGTGGAGGAGATCGCCAGCGATGGCCGACTCGATCTCGCGCTGTTCGACGGCAAGAACATCACGGTGTTCGACGGCGACAGCAATGTCTACGCCAGCACTCCACAACCCGGAACGGTCGACGACGCGCTGGTCTTTTTTGTGCGCGATCTGCGGATGCGCATGCCGCTTGCGCGGCTGCTTTCGAGTCGTCTACCCAGTGAATGGCCAAAGCGCGTGACGACGGTCGATTACGTCGAGAGTTTCGACATCGACGGCGTGAAGACGCACCATATCGCCGGCCGCACCGACGCAGTGGACTTCCAGTACTGGATCACCGACGGCCCACGGCCACTGCCGCTGCGCGTCGTGCTGACCTATGTGAACGAACCCGGTCAACCGCAATTCTGGGCAAGCTTCTCGGAATGGAACACAAGTCCGCAACTGGCAAAGTCGACGTTCGCATTCACGCCGCCGGCGGGCGCAAGACAGATTGGCTTCGCGGCCCAGGCCTCGATATCCGCCGGTGCCCGGCAATCCACGCCTGTCAGCAAGGAGATCAAGCCATGAGCCGGCGCATTCTTCTGGGCGCGAGCACTTGCTGCGCAATCGCGATGTCGGCGTTGCTGGCGCTGCCGGGAGGAGCCGCCTGGGGCGCAAGGCCGGAACGCGGTGGCAGCGAAGGATTCTCGAAGCAGGGTCCCGCCGCGAGCGGCAGCATGTCGCAACGCGGTGGCAACCGAGGCGGTGGTGGTCGTACTGCACAGGCATCGGGTGGCGGCCAGGGCGCGCGCGCGTCGACACAGAGCGGATCGGGACAGGCCCAGTCCAGCCGCAGCGAGAACCAGGGCCAGCGTCAGTCGTCTCACGACGAAAACCAGAGCCAGCGCCAGTCGAGTCACGACGAAAACCAGAGCCAGCGGCAATCCAGCCAAGACCAGAACCAGAGCCAGCGGCAAGACAACGCCGACGAAGTCCGGGACGACCGAGAGGAATACTACGACGACGCATGGGACCACTACGACGATGACAACGAGGAACTCGTCGCTGGTCTCGTCGTTGGAGCCGTCGTCGGCGCCGCGGCGGCTTCGTCGTCAAACGATGCGACAACGACCACAACGAGCACGACGACCGTCGTCGCGTCTACTTCGGCAACACTGCCCTGCAATCCGGCCGTCTCCACCGTGCAGGGCGTGACTTACTACCAGTGCGGTCAGCAATACTACGTGCAGGCGTATGGTGGCAGCGGTCCCATCTACATGCCGACGGCACCGCCTCAATGACATAGGTCGCAGCTGGTCGCCGCGCTTACGCAAGGAAGGGCATCATGACGATGCCCTTCCCTTTGGCCGATATCGCTACTTGCCGGAAACTTCCTCGAGCCGCAAGGCCAGCGACTCGGTGTACGTGATGACGGCCATCTCGCCCGGCTTCAACGTCTTGAGTCGCTCCTGCGCCTTGGGGTGCTTTACGTCGATCGTACGGGTGTTGCCGGTGCCGTCACTCAGCGTCACCTTTTTGGCCGCCGCATCGACTGCCTCGACCTTGAACGTGGCGGTCACCTGCCTGCCCAGCTTGCGCTGACCGGGCGTCGGCGTGCCCGAGACGGAACCCGTGATGCCGGGCGTCGCTGCGCCGGGTGCGGCGATCTCGAGCGCCAGAGATTCCGTGTAGGTGGCCACGACGACGCTGCCAACCTTCAGCTTCTCAAGGTTGCGGATCTCGGGACCCGCCTCGACCTCGAACACGTCGCCGTCCTGGCCTTTAAGCGTGACCAGGCGCTTCGGCACGTCGATTGCGGTGATGGTCGCCCGACGCTCGAGAGTTTCAGATTCCTTGATCGGCTGCGCTGCGGCGGCCTGCGCCGGTGTCTCCGCCGCGATGGCGGTTGCAGGCAGTGCCATGCTTGCGAGCATGCAAGCAGCAATAAGTTTCAAAGTCATCGGCGCGTACTCCAGTAGTTGAGTGGATCGGAAATGTCAGTTGTCAGTGTCGTCTCGTCGCGTCGTACGATCGCTAGCTGCCCGGCACGCGACCAAGCGCGCACCGAGCCTTCGGAGCCTGGCTCGCGATCCGCTGGCCACGCACTATACATAGCTCAACACCTTTCAAACGAGAGAGATAGACATTTGCGGACAGCCACTGGATATCTTGTGACGCGACATTCAGGTAGATCACTCGGGAACGCATTGCGTCGAATGCCTCCAGTGCCTTGCCGTCAACGAGCAGTCTGGGACCGGGCGAAGAATTCACCGACGAAACAATCGCAGCAGTGACGCCACCTTGATCGGCTTGCCGCGCCCGAACCCATGCCAGGCCACAAGTCCGCCCCAGCCAATGGCCGCCGCGAGCGCCATGCCGATCGTAACGACCAGGCGGGGCGTCGACGTGGTCGACTCAGGTACGGCTATGGCCGTCGCGATCGTAGCGGAGGCCGCGAATGCCGCCAGCGATACCCGGCCGCCGAGCGCATGCAGGTGCCGCGGCACCGCGTCGAGTTCCGGAGTGACGGCGCGGACCTGCAGGTTACCCGTCTCGAGGTCATGCAGCAGTTGCTCGAACTGACCGGGCACCCCGCGGAGGATCGACCCGAGGCCGGACGCCTCGCTCAACAGGTCCCCCACCACGCGCTGAGGCGACAGGCGTCGTTGCACGATGTCATCGAGGAACGGGCGCGCGATGCCGATGATGTCGACCTCCGGGTGCAGCGTCCGGATGATGTCCTCGAGGGTCGCGGCGGCCTTCGCCAGGATGGCCATGTCGCTGGCCACCCGGATGCGATGCCGGCCGGCGGCGCGCGCGAGTTCGGCGATAAAACCGCTGGAGTCGTACTCGCCGAGATTTGCGACCGCGAGATGCTGCTCGCGTATTCGCAGCAGATCGGCCTTGAACGCGTTCAGGTTCACGCGCTGTGTGGGGGTTCCCATCTTCAACAGCACTCGCGCGACCGTCGTCATGTCGTTGGCGATCGTGGCGACGACCAGCGTGACCATGTCGTCGCGCCGTGCCTCCGACACCCGTCCGACCATGCCGAGGTCGATCATGCACACCCGTCCGTCGCTGCCGTACAACAGATTCCCGGCATGAGGGTCGCCATGGAACACGCCGTCCACGAACACCTGCTTGAACGCTGCGTGCAGGATCTCGTCTACGACGGCTTGCGCTTCCGGGCTTCGCGGGGTCAGTTTGCGGATCGGCTTGCCGTCGAAGAACTGCATCGTCAGCACAGTGCGTGACGAAAGTTCGGGGTACGGACGCGGCACCGTAACCTTGCGCGAGGGGTCGAGATTGCGCTGGACTTCCAGCAGGTTCGACAGTTCCTGGTGGAAGTCGAGTTCCTGCAGCAATCCCTGCTCGAATTCCCCGACAATCGACACGACGCCGAACAACTGCATCTCGTCAATGCTCGCCTCTAGCACCTGCGCGGCCAGTTGCAGCAGATTCAGGTCCGAGCGAACGACCGCTTCGATGCCGGGTCGCTGCACCTTGACGACGGTCCGGTCGCCGTCCCAGGTGCAGGCGCGGTGGGTTTGCGCGATGGACGCGGTGGCGAGTGGCTCCTCGTCGAACGTAGCGAAGAGCTCCTCGAGCCTGCCGCCGAGGCCCGTCTCGACTTGCTCGCGAACGGCGAGGAACGACAAGCTCGGTGCATCATCCTGCAGGGTCTCGAGCGCCTCGATCCATTCGGCCGAGAAAATGTCCTTGCGCATCGACAGGATCTGCCCGAACTTGATGTACGTCGGGCCGAGCGCCGCGAGGAGCTTCGCGAATCGTACTGGCGCGCTGTCGCCACGAAGCGCCGGATCGTCCGTAATTGGCCAGTCGAGCAGCCGCTTGCCGAGCGGCGTCTTCATCAGCAGCGGCGCGAACCCGTGACGTGCGACGATGTAGGCAACGGACCGGAGTCGTGCGAGGTCGCGCATGGCTGTGGCGGCCAGGGACGAGGAATCGGCGGACTGGTTCATGCGGGTATCTTCCTGCGAAGGCCGTGCGCCGCGGGGTCCGCCGGCGAATTCAGTAGTACCACTTGGCGACCAGCCCCAGCGCTCCGAGCGTTTCCTCCTGCGGGTGTTCGTCGTCCTGGCTCGCGACGTACAGCTCGAGGCGGAAGTGCTCACCCAGCGTGACCTCGGCGCCTAGAGTTGCGAGCGTCCTGGCCCATGCTTCGTAGCGGGTATCGTAAAACCACTCGTAGTTGAGATAGGGCACAACCACATAGTCGCGCACCATGAACTCGCGGGTTGCCTCGAGGCGGGCCCGATACCGGGTTGAATACTCATCGCCGATCCACCGCAAGTCCGCACGGGCACGTGCCTCCAACCATACGTCCGCGGGCAGGGGCGCTTTCCCGTGAATCGCGACGATCCCACGATTTTCGGCGACATCGCGACCCGACTCGTCGGTGACGTTGAAGATGCGGTCGTAACCGATCCTCGCCCAGAATGAACGACTGCGCTGCCAGTCGTCGGTACGCAATTTGCCGATCAGGTTCGGCTTGAACGAGAGATCCACATATGCAGCGAGGTCTACGGACCGCTCGTCGGATTCCTTGCCTTTGGCGTAAGCCGCGTCGAGCAACACCCTGGCCTGCGGATTGATACGGTAGAAGTAATTCAGCTCCGGCCAGAACTCGGAGATGCCCTCGGCCCTTGCCGCACCGCCGAACAGGAGCCCGACGACGAGCATCCAGGGAATCAGGGTCCTCCTGGCATTACGCATGGCGTTGTCTCGCCCGCGTCGCAACTAAGCCAAGCGGCTGTTCCGCCGCCCCAAAGACTCGCGATGCAACTTCCGCCGATTCGACAAGCCCGATGTCATTTTCACGGCGCATCTGTGCATCGCGCTGGTCATCGAAGCCCTGGGATAGCATCAAGAAGTCCTAGTCCAGCACGTTCCGCCCAGGCCTGCTAGACATATCAAGACTTGCTTCGGACATTTGGAGACAGCCTGGGACAGTGATTTCCGCAGGAGAATCCTGCGGAGGCCACGGCTAGAATCCGCCGAAGATACGGCTTCAGTCGAGCCGATATCGGCGCACCCCAGCGCCGGGTGAATGTGGATTCATGCGCAACACCGTCCCGACGGTATCCAGCGTCATAGCGAGCCTCGGCATGCTGCTGCTCGCGGGCTGCGCGAGCGTGGGTCCTGCGACCGTCACGCGCGACCGCTTCGACTACGTTGCCACGATCTCGGATTCGTGGAAACGGCAGACGCTGCTCAACCTGCTGAAGGTCCGCTACAGCGACGCGCCGGTGTTCATGGACGTGTCGTCAGTCATCAGTTCGTACTCGCTTGAAGGCGACATCAGTCTTGGCGGTCAGTTCGCCTCGTCCGGCGGCGGCAACGTCGGCACCGTGGGCGCCACCGGACGATTCGCGGACCAGCCCACGATCACCTATCAGCCCCTGATCGGCGACAAGTTCGCCAAGAGCCTGATGTCCCCGATCCCGGTCACTGGCCTGCTGTACCTCATTCAGGGCGGCTACCCCGCCGATGTCGTGCTGCGGATCGGCGTGAACACGATCAACGGCCTGGACAATGCCTTTGGCGGCGCCGGCAATCCGCGTGCGGGCGACCCGAAGTTCCACGAGTTCATGACCTTGATGCGCGAGTCGCAATCCGCCGGCGGCGTGGGATTTCGGGTCAAGCCCGTCAACGACACGCAGGCCGTCTTGATGTACATGCGCCCGGCAACGGACCCGGCGGCCGAGTACAGCCGCAGGATCGGCGCATTGCTCGGGCTCGACACGCGTGAGCGCGAGTTCTCCGTCCAGTACGGATCGTTCCCGGAGAATGACCGGCAGATCGCCATCCTGACGCGGTCCATACTGCAGGTCATGGTGGACTTCGGGTCCTTCATTGACGTGCCGCAGTCCGATGTCGCCGAAGGCCGCGTTTCGAGCGTTTCGCGCACCGACGAGCAGCAGCGCATGTTTCCGCCGTTGCTGGCGGTCCGGCATGGCCCGTCGCCGCCCGACGACGCCTATGTGGCCGTGCCGTACCGCAAGCAGTGGTGGTGGATCGACGACCGCGACCAGCGGTCGAAGCAGATCCTCACCTTCCTGATGCTCATGTTCTCGCTCACCGAAGGGGGACCCTCGCAGAGCGCCCCGATCGTGACCGTTCCCGCGCGGTAAGCCACAGGAGGTGCGATAGCGATGAACCTTCAATGGACGTACTCGAGAGCGGCTTCGCTCAAGGGTGCCGTGATGGTTGCATCAGAATTCGAAGAACAGCGTCACCCTGCCGTATAGGTCATCGTCCAGCTCTTTCGCGTCGCCGTTGTCGCGGTACTTCACGAACTCGATGTTCGGAATCAGGCTGATCCTGTGCTTGAGCTTCTGTTCCCACGCGAGAATGGCCAGATCGAACGGGGTGTCGGCAGCGATGCGCAGGTAAGGAATCTGGTCCGCGTCGGGATAGCCATCGAAGCTCCGGTCGTAGCGTACGACCAGCGCACCGTGTTCCGTCAGTTGCCATACGCCGAACGCCGACGCGACGGCGACGTTCTCATCGGGCGCAGCCTCGACCTTACGGTCCTGCACCGCATACTGGAGTCCGTAGCGACTGCGCGAGCCCGTCCAGCCAGCAAAGGCTTGCAGTGTGCTGCGGTCCGTTTCGCCCGCCCGATCTTCGTAATCCGCGTAGACCTGTGCCACCAGCGCGCCGGTGGGCCTGAATCCGAGACCCGCCATGACCTTCTTGCCCTCGTTCGTCTCGGACCGGTCACCCGAGCCGTTGCCCAACATGGCGTGATAGAACACCCGGCCCTCCGAAGTCGCGCCCTTGTATGCAATCCCCGTGTCTCGGGAACTGCCCATGCGATAGAGGTCGATCGGGGTCTTTTCGATCGGCCGGTGCCCCCAGAAGCCCTCGACGAACTCGAAGGTTGGCGAGGGCGCCAAGCCCATGTGCAGTTCCTGCCCATCGCGCTTCCAGGCGAGAAATGCATCCTTGACGAACGGGTCCAGCTTGGAATCCGTCACGAAGTCCCCCGGACTGTTGAACTCGAAGCGCAGGCGCGCCGTCCACTCGTCCGCGATTCTTGCATCGAACGTCAGGTACCCGCGCCGGATCCAGAAGCCGTTCTGGTCCTCGACCTCGGGATCGTGGTTCGCGAACACGGCGTAGGCGTCACCGAAGACATAGCCGCTCACGTTGAAGCGCTCCTGCCACGGCTCTACAGACGGCGCCGGCTCCGGCGCTGCCTTCGGCGGAGCGGCCGTGGGGGCATTTGCAGTTGGGACTAGCGGTGACTCCAGCTCGGCGACACGCCGTTCCAGGCGGTCATTCCGCTCCTTGAGCGCAGCGTTCTCGGCCTCGAGTCGTTCCATGCGCTCCGCAAGGGCGGTCACCTCGCGGCGAACCTCGTCATTTGCAGTGGTCTGAGCCTCGGAGTGGCTGGGCAGGGCCAGCACGATGACGAACACTGTGGCTGCAAGCCAGCATCGGATCATCACTCGCACCCCGTCTCAAAGATCCACTTCCACCAGTGCCTCTATGCGCCCGGACTTTACGGCCGCTGCCAACGCCGCGTGATCGCGTGCATTCTGATCCGCATAAGCCAGAGCGAACCTGCCAATCGCCTGGTCGAAGGCATCCGATTTGCCCAGGTATCCGCTGATCGTCGCCGCATCGCCCGACTTCGCGTGGGCGCGCGCGAGTGTCCAGCCGCACACTTCAGCGTAGAGCCGCAGTCCCTTCGGGGGCGCCAGCTCGATCGGGAACGAGAATTTCATGTCCCGCAGCTGACGCCCGAAGAAATGGTGTCCCTTTCGACCCCGTGTCCAGCCCAGGAAGATGTCGCTGGATGACTGCATCAGCCGTTGGCCCGTGACTACCCGTTGACCCTGGTTCGAGTAGACGCTGTCGCCGGCATACGGCGCGAGCACCGATGGACACGCCTCCTTGAACTGCAGGAGCAGCGGATCACCTTCGGCGGAGGAGAACAGTCCGACCAGGCAGCGCATACCCACGCTGCCGATTCCGACCACCTTGACGGCGATGTCCTCCAGGCGGTAGCGATCGAACAACACGCGCACGGAGTCGGACAGCGACAGACGATAGTCTTCCATGGCCTCGCGAGCTCGCACCAGGTCGCCCTTCTCGTCGACATGGAAGAGTATCGGCGGTTGGTCGACCAGTCGCCTTCGCTCACCGACCTCGCTGCTGATCTTCGGCAGCAGGTATTCGCCAATGCGTTGCCGCGCTTTCGCCGCGAATTTTTTTCGGCGTTTTGCCGTCTCGACGTCGGGCGCCATCTCGACCAGCCCCCGCTCGTCGATGCGGTCGTACCAGACCTGAAGCGGACTCATCTTTGAAAAGTCGCGCAAGTGCTCCCGATACGCGCGTACGCATTCAATGGCGGCCTCACGAGCCTGCGAGTCGGAGTGGCCAGCGTCGCGGGAGGCAACTGCGAAGCTGACGGCCAGGCGCTTGACGTCCCATTCCCAGGGCGCGGGCAGCGTTTCATCAAAATCGTTGATGTCGAAGACGAGGTTGCGCTCGGGTGTAGCGAACAAGCCGAAATTCATCAAGTGGCAGTCGCCGCAGGCCTGTACCCGAAGGTTAGTGCTCGGCGTAGTTGCGAGGTCGTGAGCCATCAGCCCCGCGGAACCGCGCAGGAACGTGAAGGGACTGCGCAGCATGCGTCCGTAGCGAATCGGGACGAGTTCAGGCAGTCGGCCTCGATTGGACGCTGTCAGGATCTTGACAGGATCGCGCGTCTTCGCGGCCCCCTTCCAGACGGCGTGACGGTCGTGCGCCAGCGACTGCCGCAACGCC
This sequence comes from uncultured Gammaproteobacteria bacterium, assembly GCA_963827615.1. Taxonomy (GTDB): domain Bacteria; phylum Pseudomonadota; class Gammaproteobacteria; order Steroidobacterales; family Steroidobacteraceae; genus RPQJ01. The sequence continues at coordinate 78,188 of CAWHCA010000023.1, forward strand.
TTGCCGACGGTCAACCGCTCCTCCCGAGTACGGGAATCGGTGGTCCGCGATTGGGCTGATTTGCCGTCTACGGCCACTTTCGCCTGGTATGCCCTGCTCGCCCTCATTTGATTTTCTCCGCTACCTTGCAAGCAACCCTGAAGCTCTTTTGTACCGTATCGCCCCTCGTCGCGCCCTGTTTGTCACTCTCAAGGAGCGGGAGGAAACACCAACCGGGCGGGGTCGACCTTGTAGGTCCAAGGCAAGCCCGAGTTCTTCCAGCCGTTCACGAGTCGCTGGCCCTGGAACACGCTTTCGGGATCGTCGACTGAGTCGCCCTCCATGCCGTCGATAACGTTATAGACGTTCTTGTACCCGGCCTTGGCGAGCAGGTTCACGGCCATGGCGCCGCGGCCACCGGAACGGCACATGACCATCAACGTGTCGTCCGGTTTTGCTACCGACTGCACTCGCGTGACGAAGTCGGGCAACGGCCGCATCGGGAACTGCTTCTTGTCGGCGTCCCACTCGTAGGTCACTGCGACCACCGGAACCTTCCAGGCCATCGGCGGATGACCCACCCAAAACACCTCCTCTGGCGTCCGGACATCGATGATCTTCACCTTGTCCGGCTCGGCTTCCCATCGCTGGTAGGCCTCCTTTGCCGTGACGTAGAGGCCGAGGGTCGTCTGCTTCTCGACGGGAACCTGTGCGGCCGCCGGCCGCGACGATGGTGATGCCGTCGAAGCCTCCGCAGCGGCAGCCGTGGCGACCGGACTGGTTGCGGCGGCCAATGCGAAGATCATCCAAACCGACATGGCCGTCAGGCGGTTCGATCGAACATTCATGCGTGATCTGAACATAGCCAGCTCCTGTGATTGCATCTGCTATCGACCATTCCTTCACAGCACGCCGAGCATCTGCAATGCGTTGTTGATGATCTGCAATCCCAGCGCCACCTGGACGACGCCTAGCACGGCGCCGAGAATCGGCAGCACGAATGCCAGCACGGTCGCCAGCCGCCGGGCGGCAAGCATGACGATCAGGTTCAAGATCATGATCGCCACAACCGCCGTAGCGATCGTCAGACGCCCCTGCGGGCCTTCGCTGAATGCGAGGAGGACGATGAGCGCCGCGATGCCATAAGGCGTGACGATGGCCGGAAAGGCGAGCGGCATCAACGCCACTTTAATGGCTGGTGCTGGTGGAGCCTTGGCCTCTCCCTTGGGCGGCTCGTGCGCCTCGAACTGATCGAGCACGTTCTTGAGTGCCACAAGAAACAGGATGATCCCGCCGGACAGGACCAGAATAGGCAGGGGGATGCGGTAACTGCTGAGAATGCTCTCACCCAGGAAGCCGGCAATCAGCAGCCCCAGCGCCGCAAAGATCGTCGCCCAGATCGCGATCTGGCGGGTTTGCGTTGCACTTGCACCGTTCGTCGCCTTGAAGAATGGCCCGATGATCTTGAACGGCCCGAGCATCAGGATCAGGATCGGCAGGAACTGTTCCACAGGGATCTGCCTCATCGACGTACTGACATCGGCGACTTCGGTCGCGTATGTAGCGCCTGTGGCAACGAAACAGCCCACGCACGCCGAGGCCACCAGACGTTTCGCATGCTGGCTACGATAACTACCCACACTTATTCTGCACATGTGCCGCTCCCGAATTGATCGTCGCGACCGTCCGTCCAGTCTCACTGGAAAATCATGTTGAATCCGACAAAGACCTGCCACTCGGGCCAACCCGCACCGTCGTCCGCGACTGACCACTGCGGTTCGATGAACAGGTTGTTGGAACCCTTCGCAGTCTTGAATACCTGGCCGATCCCAAGGCCCAGTGGCACGCTGTACCCGTCGCTCTCGAAATCGTAGGTCATGACGGGCGTCGAGCGCAGGTACGTGCCACCCCCGAGCTGGTAGATGAGCAGCGGCTGGAATGCCGCGACGTTGACGTCGTCGCGATCGTCATCGCCCGCGAAACTCGCCTGCCAGGTCAGCAGGTAACCGTACTGAAATTTAGGTGACCGGGCGCTGAACAGCACGTTCGCTACACCGGCAGACCACTTGCCGCTGCCCGTGGCGTCTTCGCTCGCGGTTGGAATGTTGAGCAACGGTCCGAAGCCGAAACTGATCCCCGGAATGCCTGTGTCCATCTGGTACGCGGCAAACACGTTGAAGTCGCCCAGCCCGGTTTCGTGCTCGAACTCCGGCGCCGCCGGCACGGTATTAAGTGTCAGCAACGATGCACGCATCAGCCACTTCGTGTCGCCGATCGAGAACGGCATGGCGAAGCGCAGCCAGAACTGGTTGGCATCCTCATCGATGTCGGTGAGGTTGCCGAAGTAGTAGTCGTGCAGGTTGAATGCCTTGGCCCGCAGGAGCGGGTTGTTTGCCTGCGCGGCGTCGCTCGCCGCAGACTCATCCTGGGCGCTGGCTATGCCCACCAGCCCCAGGACTCCCGCTGCGACCAGGGCGAGCCCGTGACGCAAGTTAATACTGAACATTCATATCTCCTTGAAAAATCGTCACAGCCTGATCACGTCCCGAAGCCCGGGAATCACTGCGGTGGATGCGCCGAGACCGGGCTTGATGACCTGCAGGTCCGCGCCCACGTGGCACCACGGTGTCAGCTGGAAGTCATAGAAGGCCTCGAGCCCCGACTCGTCCCGGATGGTCTGGATGTCCGCGAGCGCATCCTTGAGCGACTGGCTGAAGCCGTCGTAGAAATACCCGACACCCCAGCGGTCCTTGCTACGTCCGGGAAAATGATCGTGTCGCCCAGGGTCTCGAGGTCGGTGCCCCCCCTGCGAGCTGTAGAAGGCGGTGCCGACGTCCTCACAACAGGGTCTTCAGCACACGATCGATCAACTGCTCCACGGAGAACATCGTCAGCACCAGCGGCGCCACCGGCAGCAGCAGGATCATCGCCAGCGACGTGACGGTCTTGGTGGTGAACGGCACCAGCCGGATACCGCGCACCAGTTGGAAGCCGTTGTGCAGGTCTGCCAGTGACTGGAAGTCCGCACTGTCGAGGAATGGCTCGTCGCCGGGGAGTTGGCCACGTAACCACTTGCGGTTGAACTCGCGTGCGTAGGCCTGACCGAGGGCACCGTAGTTAATCATTCCCCGGCGCCGCGCCGCTCGGAGCTTCGGATAGAAGAAAATCAGCGGCCCCATGATCATGAGCACAAACACGACGACCGCGGAGACGATCTCGACCTTGAAATCCAGCAGCGTGGCACCGTCATGAAAGATCCGGTTGGCGATCATGCCGGAGAGCATCGTGCCCAGCGCCAGCAGCACTACGCGGTAGGCGCGGCCAGTGCGAGCGAGGAAGAGCAGTCCGGCGGTGCCGTCAGGATGCGTCGGCTCCAGGTTCAACCGCATGCGCGACACCTGCCAAAGGAAGCGCCCCCAGACGAAGAACCTGAAGTACCAGCGCAGCGTCAGGAACTGGAGCACGGGCATACTCACGTACACCAGCCATCGGCCGGCACTCGATGGGTGCAACTCGCCTCCCGCGACCATTGCGTACCAGCTGTTCACGTCGAGTGCGAGCTGGTCGCGCCAGACCAACGGCATGCCCACGGCATACACGAAGACGACCAGCAGCAGTTCGACTGCGACGGAATTGCGCAATCGCAGTGCGGAGGCAATCGCGGCATCGAATTGCGGACGCGCCTCGTCGCTGATCACGCCGTTGTCGACGAGCTGCCTGACGATCGGGAACAGGGTCCGGTGCGCTACGACCTCCGCCAGGATCAGCAGGGGCGCGGCGATCAGCAGCCGCAGGTGCGTCTCGATGTCGTGCAGGAATGGCAACGCCAGGCCATTGCCCCAAGCCCGCCCTTCGATTATTGACAGCACCAGCAGCGGTATCCAGATCAGCGCCACCAGCACGAGAACCCGTCGCTGCGGCAGCTCGAGAGCATCTCCGGACAGTCGCGTGCGCCGCCAGAACTGGTACAGCGGTCCGCCAGCGACCAGCGAAAAATCGCTTAACTGCTGCACGGGCGTCGTGTCATCGGCACCCGCAGCGGATTGTGGTCGAGAGTCGATCATCCTGGTCGTCCGGCTTCCAGCGTCTCAGCCTTCCGCCGCTGGGAGCAATAGTCGATCCCCGGTCAGTTCGTACGTCCACGGACACCCTGCGTTCTTCCAGCCGTTCTTCAATCGCCGCCCGTTGAAGATGCTGTCCGGATCCTGCACGGCATCGCCTTCCATACCGTCGACGATGTTATGGACCTTGCTGAATCCGGCCTGCGCGAGCAGGTTGATGGCCATCGCGGCCCGACCGCCCGAACGACACATCACCATCAGCGTATCGTCCGGTGTCGCCGCCTGCCGCACCCGCGCCACGAAGTCAGGCAGCGGGTGCACCGGAAACTGCTTCTTGTCCGCATCCCACTGGTACGTCACGGCGACGAACGGAATCTTCCATGCGATCGGCGCGTGGCCAACCCACATGAACTCCTCCGGAGTCCGCACGTCGATGATCTTCACCGTGTCCGGTGCGGCCCGGTACTGCTCGTAGGCATCCCTGGCCGTCACGTAGAGTCCGAGGACGGTCTGTTTTCCCTTGGGAACACCCGCGTTTGGCTCGGTCATGACTTTGTCTCCAGTTGGAGCCGACCGGTAGTCTCAGAACGAGATGCTCATCCCGAGCATCGGGCCCTGCTCCGTCAAGTCGAAGCGCAGATAGTCCTGGTTGCTACCTTCCTCGTAGTCGAAGCTGATGAGCCGATAACCGAGGATGACGCCGACGGACTCCGATGCCTGCCAGTGGGCACCGGCCAGCAGGTGATACATGAAGTCGGACCCGACGCCGAAGCCACCGATGTCGCCGCGCAGGACGACGCGCCAGGCGTCACCGAGCGGTCGGTCGTATCGGAGGCCAAGGGTCGGGTCGATCCAGTCCGCGTCGCGACTGGCCTTGACGTCCAGCGGTCCTCCGCTCGAGCTCTTCAGGGACAGGTCCATCGATAAGTCGACGTAAGCCAGGCCGAACAGGACCTCAAGGTGCTCCGTCCAGCGGCGACCGACGGTGCCCATCAAGGTGGTCTGGTCGACGTCGATTTCACCCTTCACGGCGCCACCAATGGGGGTCTGGTGTGTGTCATGGGCGCCGAGCCCCATGAAGGTCGCATCCCCCGTGAAGGACCAGGTGCCATTGTCGGCGCGATACGCGAGCATCGCGCCGAACTCGAGTGCATCCAGCACATCGGACATGCTGGCGTCGATCCCGACCTCGACCGGTCCGATCTGCGCATCGCCATCGATGCCGGCGCCCATGCCATAGATGAACACGGTGTGCTGCCAGTCCGCCGGGGTCTCCGCGGCGAAAGCACTGCTTACGGTAAGCAGCCCCGTCAACGTGACCGCCAACGGAACATTGCGGCGAATCGAAACGGCCATCACGATCTCTCCTATGAGCCTCGGCCGAGGTCGGGGTCGGGCCTCACGGGATGTAGTTGGCGCTGGTGTCCGCGCCGTAGCCACAGCCCTGGTAGGTGCAGTGCAGGTCGTCGCGGATGATGGCGGCCCAGCTGCCGGCGCGACCCGTGTCCAGCACCAGGTCCTTGGTCAGCACCTTGGTCTCGAACTTCCAGCCTTGCGGCAGGTTCTTCAGCTTGCCGCCCAACTCGTTGAGGTTGTCGGGGGTCAGGCTCGGATCGGCCGCCTTGGTGTATTCCTGCAGGACCCAGACCGGGCCGCCTGGCTCGCGCAGCAGGAACACCTGTTTGCCCGCCTTGAAGGTCCAGACCGTGTTGCGCCGGATCAGCGAGGGCACGTAGGCGCTCTCGAACTGGGTGAGCATCTCGGCCCCGGTCATGTCCCCCCCAAAACGCAGCTCGACGCCGTGGAAGTTCTGCGGTTCGGTGACGAGGAACGCGATTTCGTCCATCATCCAGAATCGGCCGTGGTTCACTGCGCACATGTCCACGCCGAGTTCGACCGCCAGCTTCTTGGGATCGATCTTCTTGTAGGCCTCGGGGTCGACGGGGATCGATGCCGCCGTGAAGACGTGGGCCCTCTGCGTCTTCCCGATGCCGACAAAGGCCCCCATCCCGTGGAAGGGAAGACCGCGGGTGTTCTTGAAGCTCACCCAGCTCATGGGATCCACACCTGTCTTAAGTTTCATGTTGCACCTGTTGTCGAGCTAGTAGACGACGTCGATCCGAAGCTGGTAAGCCTCTCGGCGGCGTCCATGATGACGTTCGCGTGTTGCCGATCGTCCTGGATATGCGACTAGTTCAGCACTGCGCCGATAGGTCGCATTGACATATCGGGACACGGTTTGGACAATTGGAGCCAACCGAACTACGTATTTCGCGTAGCGGACTATTCCCGGAAGGAGCAGGCCGCGTGCGGAAATTGGCCAAGATATCGCCACCGCACGAAGTCACGGTGCGGATCAGCGGGATTGCTGCGATTCCCGCCGTCCTCGAGCAACTGAACGCCAATCCCGACGAGGTCTTCGCTCGGGCTAACGTCGATCGCTCCCTGTTCGACGACCCGACGAATTCGATCGGCATCACCACGGTTGGCCGCCTCATTCGCGAATGCGCCAACGCCACGGAATGCGAGCATTTCGGGCTTCTGGTCGGCCAGCAGGGTGGTCCGAAATCGTTCGGGTTGATCGGACTGGCGGTGAGGCACTCGCCCGACGTCGCGACCGCACTGCGCAGGCTCGGCGCTTACCAGCACCTGTATCACGGTGGCCAGATCATCGTGCTGGAGGTACATGACGAAGTAGCGCTGCTCCGTTACGCGATCACCTACCCTGGCGTTGATGCTCGGGATCAGATCGACGATGGTGCGCTCGCCATCTTCTGCAACATCTTTCGCTCTTTGTGCGGCACGGACTGGCTTCCCCTCGAGGTACGATTCGCTCATCGTCGGCCACGCAACCTCCGACCCTTCCTTCGCTTCTTCCAGACCTCGCTGGTCTTCGATGCCGAGCAGAGCGCCCTGGTGTTTTCGGCGAACTGGCTGCGCAAGACACTGCCGCCCGTGGACGCGGACCTGGAGCGCCTGTTGCTGCAGCAGATGCGTGAACTGGAGAGCGCTCATGGGGAGTCGTTCCCGGACCAGGTTCGTGGCGCCCTGCGGACTGGATTGCTGAGCGGCCACTCGAGCGCGGAGCAGGTGGCACGCCTGTTTTCGATGCACCGCCGGACGATGACCCGGCGCCTTGCCGCAAGCGGACTGAGTTTCGCCGCACTCGTCGACGAGGGGCGCTTCGAGATCAGCCGTAAGCTGCTCGAACACACGACGCTCGACGTGAAGCAGATTGCGGCGTCGCTGGACTATGCGGACGCAAGTGCCTTCACCCGGGCGTTTCATCGGTGGAGCGGGACAACGCCGTCAGATTGGCGGTCGCGCGCCAGATAATAACGACTCTGCAAGTGTGTTAAATACTGGGTCGTGACGTCTCAGAACGTCCAGAGCGTGTCTCCAGATATCCATCAAGCACGGTGCGCGGGTGGTGAAATCTTCACACGCGCGGCCGACCATGCCGTGCGGTACTTTTACCATCTGGAGTGATCATGAGGAGAGCTCTACTAGCCGCAATCGCAGGCGCACTGTTTGCAGCTACACCAGCAATCGCAGCGGACGACGGCGGCTTCTACGCAGGCGCCAGCATTGGCCAATTCGGCGTCGATGAAAATGGTTTCAGCGAATCCGACACCAGCTTCAAGCTGTTCGGCGGCTGGATGTTTAACCAGTTCATCGGCGGCGATCTCGAGTACATCGACGGCGGCACGGTTCGCGATGGCGACTTCGGCATTGATTCCACAGGCTTCAATGTCTCCATCAAGGGCAACTGGCCGGTGACGGAGCAGTTCGACGTGTTCGCCAAGGTCGGCTACTACTTCTGGGATGCCGACATCGACGTCACGGGAAACAGCGGCCAGGAATCCAACGAAAGCGGCTCCGACGTTTCGTGGGGCATCGGTGCGGGCTTGAATTTCACCGAGAACCTTGGCCTCGTGGCCGAGTACCAGTGGTTCACGGTCGAGGAAGCGGACTCCACCCTCTGGTCGGGCGGCATCGTCTGGAAGTTCTGAAGAAAACCTCGGCGCCTGCGGCACATTCGACCAGGTTTGCACACCCCCAAGTGGTCGGGTACTGCCGCGGGCGCTGCGGCGATTTCGCCAATGCTGTTTGCTATCGACCTACGATCTTCAGGATGTCCTTATAGCCGCCGCCGTTGAACGCCTTGTATCCCAAGGCATCCAGTGCTTGCTTGGCCTTTCCGGCCGCGGCGCCCGAGTGGCAATAGAGCAGGATCTTCCGGTCACGCGGCAGTTCATCCAGGCGACGCTTCAGCGTAAAAATCGAAATGTTGGTCGCGCCGGGAGCCATGCCCATCTTCGCCTGGATCTTCGGTCGAACGTCGACCAGGAATGCTCCTGCCTTGAGCAGTTTCACCACTTCTTCAGGTGGCAGTTTCGACTTCGCCAGCTCGTCATGCCTTGCCTTCAATTTTGAGCCCAACATCTGAGTCCTCCACGGCGGTGGCTGCGGTCGTCCTCGAGGATGCGGGGCCTGCCAGTTCGGGCAGGCCCTGCCCAGTCATGCCGCTGAGCGAAGAGGGCCGCAGTGCGTAACGAGGCGGGCCGGGCTGTCCGCGCCCGGACGCATCAACGCTTACTTTTTCATCTTCGCGATCATTTCCTCGACGTGCTTGGCTTGTGCAGCCAGCCCGCCAGCGGTGCTGAACTGGAGGATCTCTGCCCCTTCCTCCGTGATGAAGTTGTGCGGAGCCGGCCAGTAGCACGCTTCCCCGGCGCGGCAAATGTCCTGGGTCCCGTCGAGGTAGATGACTCTCAACGTGCCCTTGAGGACGTAAGCCCAGTGCTCGACCCCGCACAGATCGTGCGGCAGTCCCTTCAGCAGCTGCGTGAAGTCAGTGCCCGGGGCAAAGATATGGTATGCGATCTGCATGCCGCCCCAGTTCTCGTCCCAGATCTTGAGGCCCGGGGTCTTCTGGGTGACGTAGTCGTCTACCGGCCGCATGTCCGTCAATTTCTTATGCATTCGATTACTCCGACTTGCTTGTGCCTTACCGGACCGGCGGTAAAGGCCACTCGATCAAGTCCAGACCCGGTCGCCTGGACAAGCGTGATTGCGCCGAGGCAACTTCATCAAACAACGCCTGTCGGGGTTGGACAATCACGGACACATCGTTGACATCTTGGGACACTGCTTTAGGTGATTCCCGAAATAATCGCCGGGATCGCACATCGTCTGGCCTGTCGCTTTCAGCGCGTGCGATCGGGCCAACGAGGCGCGGCCTTTCGGGTGAGTGGAATCCCGGGTAGTGATATCACCTGAGATCTCACGATCACTGCCGGCGCAATAGTTCTAGCAAGTGCTGCCGAATGCAGTGTCCGCCATGGTCGCGGCAGGCTTTGGCGGTCACGGGACGCTGTGTGGCGCACTCGCCGGCGCATCCGTGATCATCAACATGGTCACCTACGGCGAGAAGGGCGACGAATACCTGCAGAACAACGCGATCGTCGACCGCTTGTTCTGGTGGTATGCGGAGCAGGACTTTCCGACCGAGCGGTTCGACGACCTTTCCCCGTTGCCGAAGCAAATCAAGGTGAAGGCGACGTCGCCGCTGTGCCATACCTCGGTCTCAAAGTGGTCCCTGGTCGCCGGCGTCAAGGATCTGCACGACCAGGCAAAGTCGAGCGCTGTGCCAAAGTGTCCGGCGAGGTCGTCTACATCGTGACGACAGCGCTCGATGAATTCATTGACGGCAAGTGGGTCGCGCCGGTTTGGAACCCGCCTCCGGAAATACAGCACTGCATCAAGTGTCACGGGCCGGACACGCCGACGCAGAAGGCACGCAAGTGGAACCAGCAGGGGCACATGGACTGCTTGATGTGCCATGCAGACCACGCAGCATGGTCATAAGTTTATATATAACAATGACTTGAGCGTATATATTAAAGCGATATAGCATGTCTAGAGAACGAAAAAGCCCGGCGGCAAACCGGGCTTTTACGTTTATGGGCAGGTCGCCCCGGGCACTCGATTGCACCGGGCGCGCCGCCCAAGCCGTGCAGACTCGTTACATGGATTCCTGGCTGACGACGGCCAGCTTCGGACCACCCGGAGTACCGTACAGCCCGAACCGGCTGTGCGGGACCCACACGTCGATCACATCACCCTTCTTGAGGCTGGAGTACTTCACGTCCTTGCCACCCATGTTCAGGCCCTGGTCCGCCGTAGGAGCGAAGACGACCTTGGAGACACCTTTGCCGTCCTTGTCTTCGAAGACTACGGTGAGGTTGCCGTTGCTGTTGTCGACGACCTTGGCCACGTAGCGGGCATACCCAACGCCGTCTTTTTCCTTGACTTCGCGGCACGCCTTAAGCGCATTCGGAAACTTCTCGAGGACGTCGGCGCCGAAATTGACGCTCTGGCAGCCGATTTCCTCCGCCGCGACGGCGACGACAGGCACAACCAGCAGCGTTGCCAGAATCACACTCAATTTGATCTTCATCAGAGTTCTCCCCAATTAGTTGTGCAAACAAGCAGTGATTACGCGAGCACGATAGCAGATCGATGCGACATTTCGCGACTGTTGCCGGGCACAGGGGGCTGCGTGTTGAGAGATGGAGGCTAGGGTCGGAATCGAACCGGCGTACACGGCTTTGCAGGCCGCTGCATGACCACTCTGCCACCTAGCCGCGATGGCCCGAAACGTCCTCCCAGAAACGCATAACCCCGGGAGTGCCCGGGGTCATGCGAGGATCTGGAGCGGGTAACGAGGCTCGAACTCGTGACCTCGACCTTGGCAAGGTCGCGCTCTACCAACTGAGCTACACCCGCTTGGGCTCACGAAAGCGAACTTTCGTCAGCCGCAAATTCTCGCTGCCGGACCCCTGCCTGTCAAGAGATGGTCGTTTTGCGCAGTTCCGGCCACGCGACCTGCAGGTACAGGACCATCGACCACAACGTCAGGACAGCCGCAATGACCAGCAGGCCGATGCCGATCACATAAATCGGGAGCCCGAACAGGTCGCTGCGGTAGACCATGAAGCTGAGGCCGACCATCTGCACGATGGTTTTCCACTTGCCGAGCGACGACACCTTGACCTTGGCCCGCGCCCCGAGGTGGGCCATCCATTCCCGCAGCGCCGAGACGGTGATCTCACGGCCGACGATCACCATGGCCGAGATCACGATCCACGGGTTCTGATCGTGGGCCACCAGCAGGATCAGCGCGATGGCGACCATCAGTTTGTCGGCCACGGGGTCGAGGAACTCACCGAGCGGCGTGGTAACGCCGAGCTTGCGTGCCAGGTAACCGTCGATCCAGTCGGTGACCGCGGCGAGAATGAACACTAGCGCCGCCAGTGGATCGCCCCAGGGCCCGCCCCAGTAGAAAAGCGCGACGAACAGCGGCACCGCGATGATGCGGCCGAGCGTGAGCGTGTTCGGAAGGGACTGCAGATTCAAGAAAGCGACTCGGTCAGGCCCCAGGATTCATTCGTTCATAAATTTCTGCGGCCAGTTGCCGGCTGATGCCGTGCACCCTGGCCAGGTCTTCCACGGACGCCTGCCGGACTCCCTGGAGCCCGCCAAAAGCCTTGAGCAATTCCCGGCGGCGCTTGGGTCCCAGGCCGGGAATCTCTTCGAGCCACGACTCGCGCCGGCTACGATCGCGCGATTGCCGGTGACCGGTGATCGCGAACCGATGCGCTTCGTCGCGCACGCGCTGGATCAAGCGCAGGGCCGGCGAGTCGTCCGCGAGTATAAGCGCGGCGTCCTGCCCGGGAAAGAAAAGGCGTTCCTGCCCTGCCCTGCGGTCCGATCCTTTCGCGACGCTCACGACCGCGAGGTCGGTCACGCCCACCCGCGCAAGTGCTGCCATGGCCGCATGCAACTGGCCCGGCCCACCGTCGATGAGCAGCAGGTCGGGCATCGGCGCCTCGCCGCGCATCACCCGGGCGAAGCGGCGTTCGACCGCCTGCTCGATGCCGGCGTAGTCGTCGCCCGGTGTGATGTTGCGCAGATTGAAGCGTCGGTAATCACTCTTCAGCGGGCCTTCGGGACCGAGCACCACGCAGGACGCGACCGCCGACTCGCCCATCGAGTGGCTGACGTCGAAGCATTCGATGCGCTGCGGCGTCTTGCCGAGGCTCAGCTCGCGCCCGACGGCATCGAGCTGGTCCGCAACCGTGGCGCGGCTCGACGCGCGCATCTTCAGGCCGAGCGCTGCGTTGTTGCGGGCCATCTCGATCCAGCGTGCGCGGGTGCCGCGAACGTTGCTGCGAATCGCCACGGCGTGCCCCGCCTTCTGCGCGAGCGCCTGCTCGAGCGCTGCGGCGCCTTCGACCGGACGTGACAGCACGATCTCGGACGGCGCCTCGCGCGCAAGATAGTACTGCGCCAGGAAGCCCGCGAGCATTTCGTCCTCGTCGCCGAGACCACCCTTGGGGAAGTAGTTCGAGCTACCCAGGTTGCGTCCACCCCGCACGTAGACGACCGCAACGCAGAACTCGCCACCTTCGTGCGCGATGCCGACCGCATCGATGTCGTGCCCGGACATCCGCGTCATCACCTGCGTCGCCTGGATCTGTTTCAGCATCTGGATCTGGTCGCGCAGGCGCGCCGCCTGTTCGTACGCGAGCTTCGATGCCGCCTCTTCCATTCGCTGACCGAGGTCGGCGATGACCTCGACGTTGCGACCGTCGAGCACCTTGACGGCGTCGGCGACGTCGAGAGCGTACTGCTCCGGAGTGATCAGGCCAACGCAAGGCCCGGTGCAGCGATCGATCTGGTACTGCAGGCAGGGGCGCGAACGGTTGGCGAAGAACGTGTCCTCGCAGGGGCGCAGGCGGAACAGCTTCTGCAGCAGCAGCAACGTCTCACGCGCTGCGACCGAGTTGGGATACGGGCCGAAAAATCGTCCGGGCAGTTTCCTGGTGCCACGATAAAACGCGATGCGCGGGTAGGCGTGGCCCGAGACGTGGATGAACGGAAAGCTCTTGTCGTCCTTGAGCAGGATGTTGTAGCGCGGCCTGTGCTGCTTGATCAGGTTGAATTCGAGCAGCAGCGCCTCGGTCTCCGACGCGGTGACCGTGATTTCGACGCGCGCCACCTGCGCCAGCATCACCATCGTCTTGTCGGCGTGGACGCGACCGTGAAAATAGCTCGAGACGCGGTTGCGCAGGTGCCGCGCCTTGCCCACGTAGAGAATCTCGTCGTCCTTGTCGAGCATGCGGTACACGCCCGGCTTGGTCGGGAGCGCCGCAAGGAACGACTGCAGGTCGAAGCTCAAGGGGTTAGGGGTTAGGGGTTAGGGGATAGTCGGAAAGGTCGCGCGCGAGCTGCGCCGCGCGAGACACCACCGTGCGGAACATTTCGGTCGTCAGGCGTCGCGTGTTGGTGTTGTACCGGCTGCAGTGGTACGAGTCGACCATCGTGAGATTGCGCGGCAGTGCGTGCTCGGCACCGTGAGTGAATGCGAACGCGGACTGCTTGAGGCCCAGCGCGCGCAACACCGCGCCGTGGGCGATCGCACCGAGCGCGAGCAGCACCGTGCCCTCCTTCACTCCGGCGAGTTCATGTGCCAGGTAGCGATTGCAGGTCGCAATCTCGGCCGGCAACGGCTTGTTGCCCGGCGGCACGCATTTGACCGAATTCGAGATGCGGCAACTGATCAGGCGCAGGTTATCGTCCGCCGCAACTGACTGCGGCGCGGTCGACAGGCCGAACTGCATACAACGTTTCGTACAGCAGGATCCCGGCGTAGTCCCCGGTGAATGGGCGGCCCGTCGCATTGGCACCGTGGAAGCCAGGTGCCAGGCCTACGATCAACAGCCGGGCATCTGGATCGCCAAATGGAGACACGGCTCGCAGTGATAGTGCGGGTACTGCTGCTTGCCCGCGGCCAGAAACTCGGCGAGCCGCGGGCACAGCGTGCAATGCGGATCGAAGGACGTGTCGGCGGGCGTCGTCATGGCGCGAGGAGCATAGCAGTCGATCGCGTGCCTTTCCCCGCGCGTGGAAAGTCTGGCAGGCACTTCATGACAGGCGATCGATCCGGGTCCTCTCCCAGAGCTTGGAAAGGCAGACACGCGCTTCGTGACAGGCGTTCGATCCGGGTCCTCTCCCAGAGCTTGGAAAGGCAGACACGCGCTCTGGGAGAGGACCCGGATCGAACGCCTGACGTTACGCGCCTGAGCGGTTCGTCGGGCGGGAACGAGAGGCGACACAAGCGGCCAATGGCTCACGCCCGACGACCCGCACGGCGCACGTAGCCGGCCAAGGTGCAGAGGCGCTCAAGGGTAGATCGGGTGCTCGCGGAGGCCAGCCAGTTAGGAGCGTGCCGACACTTGATGGACGCGGAATTGGTCTGGCTCACAGCGTGGTGATGTTACGTGCGCCGTGCACCTTTTCCGCCTTTGCGGAAAAGGTGCTCAGGCGCTGTCTCACAAGCGATTGATCCGGAGCCTTTCCCCGAGCGCGTGTCTGCCTTTCCAAGCTCGGGGAAAGGCTCCGGATCAACCGCCTGTGACACCAATGCGTGCAGGCGACCTCTCCCGTCGAACCGGGAGAGGCGCCAAGACCAGTCAGCTCAGTGGTGCGCGCCACCCGTAGCGAACTGCTCTTCCTCGGTCGACCCGTGCATCGCGGTGGTCGACGAATGACCTTCCTGGATCACGTTGGTGACGTCGTCGAAGTAGCCGGTGCCCACTTCCTGCTGGTGTGACACGAAGGTGTAGCCACGGTCGCGCGCCGCGAACTCGGGCTCCTGCACTTTCTCGACATAGGCAGTCATGCCGGTCTTCACGTATTCCTGGGCGAGGTCGAACATGTTGAACCACATGTTGTGGATGCCCGCGAGCGTGATGAACTGGTACTTGTAGCCCATCGCGCCGAGTTCGCGCTGGAACTTGGCGATGGTCGCGTCGTCCAGGTTCTTCTTCCAGTTGAAGCTCGGCGAGCAGTTGTACGCGAGCAGCTTGCCCGGGAATTGCTTACGGATCGCCTCGGCGAACTTCTTCGCGAACGCGAGATCCGGCTTGCCGGTTTCGCACCAGACCATGTCGGCATACGGCGCATAGGCCAGCCCGCGGGAGATCGACTGCTCGACGCCCGGCTTCGTGCGGTAGAAGCCTTCCGGCGTGCGCTCGCCCGTGCAGAACGGCTTGTCGTTCGGGTCGACGTCGCTCGTCAGCAAGTCGGCCGCTTCGGCATCCGTGCGCGCGAGGATGATCGTCGGTACGCCAGAGACGTCTGCCGCGAGACGCGCGGCAACCAGCTTCTGCACCGCTTCCTGCGACGGCACCAGGACCTTGCCGCCCATGTGGCCGCACTTCTTGACCGAAGCGAGTTGGTCCTCGAAGTGCACGCCGCCCGCGCCCGCGCGGATCATTGCCTTCATCAGTTCGAACGCGTTCAGCACGCCGCCGAAGCCCGCTTCCGCGTCGGCGACGATCGGCGCGAAGAAATCGATGTAGTCCTTGTGGCCCGCCGTGATGCCCTTGGAGTGCTGGATCTGGTCGGCGCGCTGGAACGACGAGTTGATGCGCTCGACGACCTTCGGCACGGAGTCGACCGGGTACAGCGACTGGTCGGGATACATCGACATGTAGCTGTTATTGTCGGCGGCGACCTGCCAGCCCGAGAGGTAGATGGCCTTGATGCCGGCCTTCACCTGCTGCATCGCCTGGCCGCCGGTGAGCGCGCCGAGGCAATTCACGTACGGCTCGGTGTTCACGAGTTTCCAGAGCTTTTCGGCGCCGAGTCGCGCGAGCGTGTATTCGACCTGCACGCTGCCGCGCAGGCGGACGACGTCTTCGGCACTGTACGGTCGGCGGATGCCCGCCCAACGCGGATCTTTCGCCCATGAATCTCGCAGTTGTTGAGCCGGATTCGTCATGTCGTCGTCCTCTGTTGGTATTCGTTGCGGGCAGACACACCGGGCCCGGGCCTCGTGTTGCACCGCACAATGAAGAATAGACGCGCGGTTCGGTCCGGGCAAGCGTGAATTCCCCGCATCCGGGACAATCGGGCTCGTGCAACTCGTCCTGTTCAACAAGCCCTTCCAGGTGCTGCCCCAGTTCACCTCACCGGACGGCCGGCGATCCCTTGCGGATTTCCTGACGCTGCCCGGCCTCTATCCGGCCGGTCGGCTCGATTACGACAGCGAAGGCTTGATGCTGTTGACGGATTTCGGTCCCTGGCAGGCTCGCATCAGCCAGCCGGGTTCGCCGCTCGTGAAACGCTACCGGGTGCAGGTCGAGGGCGATCCAACGGACGACGCACTCGAGCCCCTGCGACGGGGTCTCATGCTCAACGACGGGCCGGCCCTCCCGACCCCTGCGCGCGTGATACCGGAGCCCGAGGGGTTGTGGCCACGCGACCCGCCCATCCGCAGTCGCAAGGCGATTCCCACCGGGTGGATCGAACTCGAACTGAGCGAGGGTCGGAACCGACAGGTCCGGCGGATGACAGCCGCGGTCGGATTGCCGACCCTGCGCCTCATTCGGTGGGCCGTGGGGCCTTGGACGGTCCAGGGACTCGCGCCCGGCCAGTCACTTCCGGTTTCGCGGATCGAGGCCGAAGCCGTGCTGTCTGCCGGCCGGCGTGAACTGCCAGCGGTCAGGACGAGCGGGCGACGGTCGCGATCCGCATCGCGAGTTCGAGGGCCTGTCCGTAATTGAGCCGCGGGTCGACCTGCGACCGGTAGTCCTTGGCGAGGTCGGCATCCGCCAGGCCGCGGGCGCCGCCAGTGCATTCCGTGACGTCCTCGCCCGTGAGTTCGAAGTGCACGCCGCCGAGGTAGCTGCCCATCGCACGGTGCACCTTGAAGGCAGACTCGAGCTCCGCAAGGAT
The DNA here is from genome assembly GCA_963827615.1 of uncultured Gammaproteobacteria bacterium. GTDB lineage: Bacteria > Pseudomonadota > Gammaproteobacteria > Steroidobacterales > Steroidobacteraceae > RPQJ01. The sequence continues at coordinate 95,038 of CAWHCA010000023.1, forward strand.
GTTCTCGAACCGGCGCGTCTTCACGCCCGCTGCCGTCGTCTCGGTGTTGCCGTGCATCGGGTCGCACACCCACAGCACCGGCACACCCGTTGCGCGCACGGACTCGATCAGTCCGGGCAATTTCGCCTCGGCGTTCTTCGCGCCCATGCGATGGATCAGCACCAGCCGCCCCGCCTCCTTGTCCGGATTGAGCGTGTGGCAAAGACCCTGCACCCACGCAGCATCCATCGTCGGCCCGACCTTGATGCCGATCGGGTTCGAGATGCCGCGGCAGTATTCGACGTGCGCGCCACCAAGATCGGCTGTGCGCATGCCGATCCACGGCAGGTGGGTGGACAGGTTGTACCAGCGCTCGCTGCGCGGAATGAAGCGCGTCTGCGCCTGTTCGTACAGCAGGTGCAGCGCCTCGTGGCTCGCATAGAACGGGGCCCGGCTCGCCTCGTGCACCCGGCTGCCGCTGATCGCCTCGAAGAAGTCGAGCGAGTCCGCGATCGACGACGCAATCTGCCGGTATTGATCGGCGAGCGGTGAATGCTGCACGAATCCCAGGTCCCAGTACTCGGGGTGGTGCAGGTCCGCGAAGCCGCCGTCGATCAGTGCGCGCACGAAATTCAGCGTCAGTGCCGCGCGTTCATACCCGCGCAGCAGCAACTCGGGATCGGGCTCGCGCTCGGCCGCGGTGAAGCCCGGACGGTTGACGAGGTCGCCGCGATAGCACGGCAGGGTCACGCCGTCCCTGGTCTCGGTGTCGGTGGAACGCGGCTTGGCGTACTGGCCGGCAAAGCGGCCCACGCGAATCACCGGCTTCTTCATGCCGTGCAGCAGCACCAGGCTCATCTGCAGCAGGATCTTGAGCTTGCGTGCGATCTGACCCGAATCGCAGTCGGCAAAGGTCTCGGCACAATCCCCGCCCTGCAGCAGGAACCGCTCGCCTCGCTGTGCCTCGGCGATCTGCCGCTTGAGCGCGTCGACTTCCCAGGACACGACGATCGGGGGCAGTCGCGCGCAGGGCATCGACGGCCCGCGCCAGTGCCACGGGATCCCTGTAGGACGGTTGTTGCTGCGCAGGACGGGACGTCCAGCTCGAAGGAGACCACTCGGGAGTCTGGGGAACGGCGTTCATCTCATTGATCCTACCGGGAATCTTTGCAATGCAAAAGAAACCGGATGTACGGCGGGGCGCGGTTTCGTCAGAATCGCGCCCCTCAAAACAGCATTCGCGCCCGCAACCGGCCGCCCGGCCCGCCGCAGAGGCGCTACCAGGAGTTCTTTGACGATGCAGAAGGTACTCATCCTCGGGGCCGGCAAGATCGGCGCCCTCGTCTCCGGCTTCCTCGCCGAGTGCCGCGATTACGAGGTCCACGTGGCCGACGTCAACGGCAATGCCGCCAATTCGGTGGTGGCGGCGCACGGCCTGCCGAACCTGCACGCCTGCGAACTCGATGCGTCGAACCCGGCGCTGCTCGAAGCCCACCTGCGCGAGCACCCGGCCGACACGATCATTTCCAGCCTGCCCTTCTACTGCAACGTGAAGGTGGCCGAGATCGCCCGCAAGGTGAACGCACACTACTTCGACCTGACCGAGGACGTCGCGGTGACGCGCTCGGTGCGCAAGACCGCCGAGGGTTCCACGCGCGCGTTCGTGCCACAGTGCGGGCTGGCCCCGGGTTTCATCAGCATTGCGGCGAACGCGCTGATCCAGCACTTCGACGAGATCCGCAGTGTCAAGTTGCGCGTCGGCGCCCTGCCCCAGCATCCGAACAACGCGCTCAAGTACTCGCTGACCTGGTCCACCGACGGCCTGATCAACGAGTACGGCAATCCGTGTGAAGCGCTGATCGATGGTCGCGCCGTCGAAGTGGCGCCGCTCGAAGGCCTCGAGGAAATCGAGATCGACGGCATGATCTACGAGGCGTTCAACACGTCCGGCGGCCTGGGCTCGCTCGCCGAGACCTATCGCGAGAACGTGCAGACGATGGACTACAAGACCATCCGCTACCCGGGCCACTGCGCGCAGATGCGCCTGCTGATGAACGACCTCAAGCTCAACTTCGACCGCGCCACGCTGAAGCGCGTGCTCGAGAACGCCGTGCCGCAGACGCTGCAGGACGTCGTGATCGTCTACGTGGCGGTGGCGGGCCGGCAGCACGGCGAACTGCGTGAAGAGAACTACGTCAGCAAGATCTACCCGCAGGTGATCGCGGGCCGGCTGTGGTCGGCGATCCAGGTCACGACGGCGGCCGGCATCTGTGCCGTGGTCGATCTCGTGATGCAGAACCCGGGCCGCTACCACGGCTTCGTGCGCCAGGAAGACTTCAGGCTGGTCGACGTGCTCGATAACCGCTTCGGCAGGCATTACTCCGACGGCGGCGGCAAGGAGATTTCCTCGCGCATGATCGTGGCGGGCACGACTGGCCAGCAGCGCGTGGCCGGAGGTGCCCGATGATCGGCGCACTGCTGAAGGACCTGGGACTCACGCAGACCAATGCGGGAACCTGGTCGGGCGTGGGCGGCTGGCTGGACGATGCGTCGGCGAAAATCATCGAATCGGTGAATCCGGCGACCGGCGAGGTCATCGCCCGTGTGCGTGCCACCACGCCCGCCCAGTACGAGCAGGTGATGGCCTCGGCGGTCGTGGCGGCGAAAGCCTGGCGCACGGTGCCCGCGCCGAAGCGCGGTGAAGCCGTGCGCCTGATGGGTGATGAGCTGCGCAGGTACAAGTCGGAACTCGGCAGCCTGGTCTCGCTCGAGATGGGCAAGATCAAGCCCGAGGGCGACGGCGAAGTGCAGGAGATGATCGACATCGCCGACTTCGCGGTCGGCCAGTCGCGCATGCTCTACGGCGTGCAGATGCATTCGGAACGTCCCAATCACCGCATGTTCGAGCAGTGGCACCCGCTCGGCGTGGTCGGCGTGATCAGCGCGTTCAACTTCCCGGTCGCGGTGTGGTCGTGGAATGCCTTTCTCGCGGCGATCTGCGGCAACGTGACCGTGTGGAAGCCCTCGCCCAAGACCGCGCTCTGCGCCGTCGCCGTGCAGCACCTGTGCAACCGCGTGCTCGAGCGGCACGGCCTGCCGCCGATCTTCCAGCTGTTCATCGACGAAGGCACCGAGCTTGCGATCCGCTTCGTCGAAGACCGGCGCGTCGACCTGGTGTCGTTTACCGGTTCCACGACCGTTGGCCGTGACGTCGGCATGCGCGTGGCGAAGCGTCTCGGCAAGTCGCTGCTCGAACTGGGCGGCAACAACGCGATCATCGTCGACGAGTTCGCGAACCTCGACCTCGTCGTGCCGGCCATCGTCTTCGGCGCCGTGGGGACCGCGGGCCAGCGCTGCACGACGACGCGCCGCGTGTTCGTGCACGAGTCGCAGATGCCGGAACTCGAACGCCGGCTGACCGGCGCGTACAAGCAGGTTCGCATCGGCGATCCGCTCGCACACGGCACGTTGATGGGCCCGCTCATCGACGCTGGATCGGTCGCTCGCTTCGAGTCCGCGGTGACGCAAGCGGTCGCCCAGGGCGGCCGCCTCCTGTGTGGCGGCAAGCGCCTGGAGCGTCCGGGTTACTTCGTCGAACCGGCCATCGTCGTCGCACGCGGCGAGTGGGAGATCGTCAAGACCGAGACCTTCGCCCCGGTGCTCTACCTGATTCCGTACCAGACGCTCGACGAAGCGATCGAGGCGCAGAACGCCGTCGCGCACGGCCTGTCGTCAGCGATCTTCACGGATAGGTTGCAGCACGCCGAGCGTTTCCTGTCACCGGCCGGTTCTGACTGCGGCATCGCGAACGTCAACATCGGCACGTCGGGGGCCGAGATCGGCGGCGCGTTCGGCGGCGAGAAGGACACGGGTGGCGGGCGCGAGTCCGGTTCGGACTCGTGGAAGGCCTACATGCGCCGGCAGACCTGCACGGTCAACTGGGGCACGAGCCTGCCCCTGGCCCAGGGCATCAACTTCGACGTCTCAGGGAAATAGGGGACGCTCACCTATTTCTCGACGCGAGGTCGCGGTAGACGCTGCGGACGAACTCCTCCGGTGCCACGATGGCGCCGGGGCGTCCGAACTTCGCGTCGAATTCGGCGGTGGGCTTCGCGGCCAGGATCTCCTCGATACCCATCCCCGTTCTCCACCGCTTCACGCACCTTGCGCCCGACCGTGACGAGCATGTCGCGATACGCGGCAAGTTCCGCACGGTTCGACACGGCACCGTGCCCGGGCACCACGACCGTGCGCGCATTCGAACGGGCGAGTGTGCCTTCGACGGCAGCCACCATTCCCGCCAGTGAACCGCCGGACTCGACGTCGATGTACGGGTACTGGCCGCTCCAGTAGATGTCCCCGAGCGCAACGACGTCGGCATCGTTCCAGCGCACGACGATGTCCGAAGCCGTATGAGCGTCGGCCACGTGCACCGCGTCGAGACGATCGCCGTTCAAGTGCAGCGCGAGGGCCTCCATGGTCGTGAGCACGGGCCGGGCTGCAGGCGTGATTGCCGAGGCTTCGGTGTTCCCGGCCGGCACCGCGGGATCCTGGCCACCGTGCTCGCGCAGCGACTCGTGACCGATGACCACTGCACCTTTGTGGGCGAAGGTTTCGTTGCCGCCCGCGTGATCGGCATGACCGTGCGTGATGACGACGAACCTGACCGGTGCCGCGGAGATGCGCGTGACGGCTTCGACCAGCGCAGCCGAGAAAGGTGCGAGGCCCGTGTCCACGAGCACGACTCCATCGGCGCCGGACCAGACCACGACGTTGCCGCCTGCCCCCGTGATCACGTGCAGCCCGGTGCGCACGTTCTGCACCTGTAGCTCGGCGCTCGGATCAGGCGCTTTGGCGACCGTGGGCGCGGCGCTCTGCGCATGCAGAAACCCAGGCTGATAGAACAGCGCGCACGCCGTCAACGCCCCGGCGAAGTCCCTGATCCTGCTGCGACCTGTCGTCATTCGTGCGCTCTCCACGCACGAGTATAGTCGTTTACGCTCAGCGCTGACTTGCTCCACGCGCCGTACCCACCGCAACGCCGCCGGAACTTTCCTGCAGGGCCAGCCGCAACTGCTCATCGAGTCGCTTGGCCGACACGGGTAGCAAGGTGCGCAGGTCCTGGGCGAACAGCGAGAGCCGGAACTCCTCCACCATCCAGCGCAGCCGCTCGCGTTCGGCGCCGGGCAGGTCGAGGTCCGCGGACAGGCGTAGATGCCGAACCTGCTGTGCATAGGGCTCGACCTGCAACTGCAGCTTGCGATCCCGCTCGACATCGCCGCGCGCACGCTCCAGGCGGCGTGCGATCGCCCGCACGTACTTCGGTAGCTGCGTCCACCAGCCGTCTGGCGTATCACGCACCCAACCCGGTGCCAGCAACTCGGCCAGCTGGTCGTTGACGCTGGCCCGCGCCGGTGCAAAGGGCGCGCCATTCGACTGGCTCATCTGCGCCCGCACGTCCTTCAGCGCGGCCATCACGGCCTTGACGATCCGGGCGATCTCACTCGCGCGATCGACCACGTCCGACCGCCCCCGCTCCACCAGCGCCTCGAACTGGGCTCGAGTGCGCGGCAACTCACCGGCCCGCCCGAGTACGGCATCGGCCACGGCGCGGTCGGCAATTTCGCCGAGCAACTCCTTGCCGAATCCAGCCCCTGCCAGCAGCAACGCGAACTCACGGTCCGACGCCCAGTGCCGGCGCGCCAGTTCGTGCTGTTGTGGCAGCGCCAGCGCCGCCAACCGCACGATGCCGGCCCTGGACGCACGCCGGGCGCCGCCTTCGGTCGTGAACAGGTGCAGACGCACGCTCGCTCCCTCGTCCTGGATTCCGGGATAGGCGCGCAGTTGCAGCCGGCCGCTGCGGACCGTGGTCTCGACTGGCCAGGTCGCAAAATCCCACTGCCGTACTCCGACGCGCTCCCACGCGAAATCCGGGGCGACTTCCATGAAGTTCGAACTGCCGGACGTCGCCCGCAGTTCGTCACGCAGGATCGCGAGATCGCGGCCGGCCCTGAGCAGCTTTCCCGCCCCATCGAGCACTCGCAGATTGACGCTGAGCCAGGGCGGCAGGGCCACGGCGGCCACGTGCCCGGCTTCGACGCGGGTGCCCGCCTCCAGGGTTGCGAAGGCGGCCACATGCGCGAACAGCGAGCCCGTACCGAACGCCGGCAGCTGGGCGAGCAGCCGGTCCGCCGCGTCGGGAATCGGCACGATTTCGCGCCGCACTTCCTTGGGCAATCCGCGCAGCAGCGCGATGACCTTTTCGCGCAACCAGCCCGGAATCAGCCACTCGAGTCGCTGTGCGTCGAGCGCCCGCAGCAACGGCACCGGCACGTCGAGCGTGACGCCATCGTCAGGGGCGGTCGCGTCGAAGCGATAGTGCAGCTGCAGGTCGTTGCCATGGACGTCGATCGTCGACGGATAATCGCTTGCCCGCACCACCGGCAGTGCCTGGACCAGGAACACCTGCTCCGCAGCGTCCAGCATGTGCGGCTTGGCACGCTCCTCCTTGCGCCACCATGATTCGAACGCTCGAGTCGACGCGATCGCGGGCGGAATGCGTTCCTGGTAGAACCGCACGAGCGCGTCATCACCGGCGACCAGGTCGCGCCGGCGCAAGCAGGACTCGACTCGCTCGAGACGTGCCCGCGTGGCCGTGTTGCGCTCGAGGAACGCGAACGGCATCGATGGCTGGCGGCGGACAAGCGCTTCCTCCACGAACATGCGTTGTGCGGCCGCGGGGTCGACCGTCGCAAAGTTGACGCGCCGCCCGCTGCTCAGTACGCGGCCATAGAGCGACACGGTCTCGCGCGCAAACGCCATGCCGCGCTGCGCGTCCCATTCGGCGTCACCGTAGGTGCGCTTGACGAGATGTGCTCCCGCCGATTCGATCCACGACGGTTGCACCTGCGCCACCATGCGCGCGTAGAGTCGATGCGTTTCGATCAGGCTTGCTGCGACGATCCAGTGCGGGGAACGCCTGGCGAGCGGCGTGCCGGGAGCGATGACGAACCGCGTATCGCGCGCGCCGAGGTACGTGCGAGCCTCGTCGAGAACGCCGATGCCCCCGAGGAATCCCGTCAGCAGAGTCTGGTGGAGCACGGCCGTGCCGGCTGCGGGCCTGGCGCCGGCGCCCTGCGCCAACGGACGCGACATGTCCTCGAGTTGCTCGCGCAGGTCGCCCCATTCCCGCATGCGCAGGAAGGACAGGAAGTGCTCGCGGCACCAGTGACGCAGCATGCGGTTGCCTCCCGCCGCGGGTTCGCGGGACGCTCGCCAGAGGTTGAGCACTCCGACGAAGTCCGACCGCTCGTCGGCGAATATCGCATGCTTTTCGTCCGCAGCGTCGGTCTTGTCGGACGGCCGTTCACGCGGATCCTGGATGCTCAGGAACGAGACGATCGTGAGCGCTTCCGACATGCAGCCCGTGCGTCCGGCCTCGACCAGCACGCGAGCCAGCCGCGGGTCGACCGGCAACGCGGCCATCTGGCGACCGAGCCGCGTGATGCGTCGATCCCCATCGACCGCGCCGAGTTCCTGCAGCAGGCGGTAACCGTCGTTGAGCAGGCGCGCGTCGGGCGCGTCGAGGAACGGAAACTCCTGTGGACTTCCGAGTGCGAGGGCAGCCATCTGCAGGATGAGACTGGCCAGGTTCGTCCGCAGCAGTTCGGGTTCGGTGTAGCGCGGTCGCGCGAGGTAGTCATCCTCGGCGTACAACCGCAGGCAGATACCCTCGCCTTCGCGGCCGCAACGTCCGCGGCGCTGATCGGCGCTCGCCTGCGACACGGGCTCGATCGGCAGACGCTGGAACTTCGCACGTGGACTGTAGCGGCTGACGCGCGCGAGCCCGGCATCGATGACGAACCTGACGCCGGGAATCGTCAGCGAAGTCTCGGCGACGTTGGTTGCGAGCACGACGCGACGGCGCGTGTGCCCGGCGAACACCTTGTCCTGGTCCGGACCGGTGAGCCGCCCGTACAGCGGCAGCACGTCCCAATCCACGCGGCTGCGCACGAGCAGATCGCGAGTCTCGAGAATCTGCTTCTCGCCGGGCAGGAACACGAGCGCGTCGCCACGCAGGCCGCGTGAGTCGCGCTCCAGCTCTTCGAGCGCATCACGCACCGCCTCGGGCAGCGGTGGCGCTGCCTCGTCCTCTTCTGCCAGCGGGCGATAGCGCACCTCGACCGGGTAACTCTGTCCTTCCACGTCGATGATGGGCGCACCGCCGAAAAACTCGGCGAAACGCTGGGTCTCGATCGTCGCCGACGTCACGACCAGGCGCAGATCGGGTCGCTGCGGCAGCAGGCGGTGGCAGACCCCGAGCAGGAAATCGACGTTGAGGTTGCGTTCGTGGGCTTCGTCGATGATCAGCGTGTCATAGCGCAACAGCAGCGGGTCGCCTTCGAGTTCGCGCAGCAGCAGTCCGTCCGTCATCAATTTCACCAGCGTGCGCGGGCTGGTGCGGTCGACGAAGCGCACCTGGTAACCGACGAGGTCGCCGGTGGTGGAACCGAGCTCCGCGCTGACGCGGTTGGCCAACGCCTGCGCCGCGATACGCCGCGGCTGGGTGTGACCGATCAGGCCGGCGGCACCGCGGCCCATCTCGAGGCAGATCTTCGGCAGCTGCGTGCTCTTGCCGCTGCCCGTGGCACCACTGACGATGACTACCTGATGCGTTTCAATCGCGCGGCGGATGTCGTCACGGCGCGCGTGCACGGGCAAGGATTCGTCGTAGACAATCCGCGGGACGGATGCGCGGCGAGCAGCGACGAGTTCGGCGGATGCCCGGACCTGGGTCTCCAGCCGTGCCATCTCGCGCAGATCAGCCGCCCCGGGCTTGCGCGCCAACCGGTCGAATGCCGACTGCAGCCGACGCCGATCGCGCAGCAGGCACCCGGGGAGCAGTTCACGCAGGGCCGCAAGTCGCGCAGCGACGGAGTCAGGTGCATTCACGGCAGCTCAGCCGAGTTCCCGCTTGGCACGGACCCAGAGCGCTTCGAGCTGCTCTATGCCGACGTCGGCCGGGGTTCGACTCTCCGCGGCGAGGTGCGCCTCGACGTGGCGAAAGCGCCGCTCGAACTTGGCGTTCGCATCGCGCAGCGCGGCTTCCGCATCGACCCCGAGGTGACGCGCGGCCTGCGACAACGCAAACAGCAGGTCTCCCAGTTCTTCGTGCGTGCGGGCTCGATCACCCTTGTCGATCTCGTCCTGCAGTTCGCCGAGCTCTTCACGCACCTTTTCGATCACGCCCGCGCGTGTCGGCCCAGTCGAAACCGACCCTCGCCGCACGCGCACCGAGCTTGGTCGCGCGAGTCAGCGCCGGCAGGCCAAGCGTCACGCCGTCCAATGCGCCGACGCCCTGCCCGCGGGCCACGCGCTCCGCGCGTTTGTGCTGCTCCCAGGCTTGCGCCTGCGCCGCGGAATCTTCGATCTTCGCGTCGGCAAAAACGTGCGGATGGCGGCGTTCGAGCTTGTCGGCGATTGAGGCGGCGACGGCATCGAAATCGAACAGTCCGCGCTCCTCGGCGATGCGCGACTGGAACACGACCTGGAACAGCACGTCACCCAGTTCGTCACGCACGGCCTCGGTCTCGCCACGGACGATCGCATCCGCCAGTTCGTACGCTTCTTCGATCGTGTGCGGTGCGATCGATGCCCAGTCCTGCTCGCGGTCCCACGGACAGCCGCCCGCCGGGTCGCGCAGGCGCACCATGATCTGGCGCAGACGGTCGATGCCGCTCACGCTTCTACCTCGCGCAGCAACCGCGCGAACGTGATGAGCATGCTGGCCGTGGCACCCCAGATCTGCCGTCCTTCGTACGGGATCTCGTGCGTGACGATCGTGTGCCCTGCAATGCTGCGATCGCGCGGCAGATGGTTGCGCTGGTCGAGCACAAACTCGAGCGGTACCTCGAAGACGTTTTCGACTTCGGTCTCGTCCAGTCGCAACCGGAAGCCAGGGTGCACGAAACCGACCGCGGGAGTCACCCGGAACCCGGAGATCACGAGGTGGTCCTGCAGGTAACCGGCTCGCGTGACGAACTGCGGCTCCAGGCCGATTTCTTCCTGCGTTTCGCGCAGAGCGGCCTCCCACGGGCCAGCGTCTGCCGACTCGATCCGACCACCCGGAAAACTGATCTGGCCCGGATGGTTCTTCAGGTGCGATGCGCGCTGCGTCAGCAGCACCTGCAGGCCCGCGGGACGCTCGACCAGCGGCACGAGCACGGCCGCTCGTGCGGGCTCTGCGGGAAACATCTTCCGCAGCAGTTCGATCTGCTCCGGCGTGAACTGTGCGGCATAGGGAAACTCCGGGTCCCGGCCCGCTACCGAGTCCCGCAGCAGGCTTTCGATCCGCGCGCGCAGCGGTCGGGCTGCGATGAAGTCGGGGACCGTCAACTAGCCTTCTCCCTTGCCCGGCCCGCCATGTTCGCCACCACGCGTCAGCGCAGCCGGGTCGAGCAGCTTGCCGAGGCGCTGCTCGCCCAGGTCGGTCATCTCGCCTGCCACTTCGATGATCGGCCGACCTTCGGCGTAGGCTTTCTTCGCGATCGCCGCCGCCTTGTCGTAACCGATCACTGGGTTCAGCGCCGTCACCAACATGGGGTTGCGACTCAGCGCGAGCGACATCTGCCGCGCGTGCACGGCGAATCCCGCGATCGCGCTGCGTGCGAGGGTGCGCGACGCTGCCGCAAGCAACTCGATGCTCTGCAACAGGTTGTAGGCGATCACGGGCAGCATCACGTTGAGCTGAAAGTTGCCCGACTGGCCGGCGATGCCGATCGTTGCGTCGTTGCCGATCACCTGCGCTGCCACCATCGTGACCGCTTCCGGCACGACGGGGTTGACCTTGCCCGGCATGATGCTGCTGCCTGGCTGCAGTGCGGGCAGCGAGATTTCGGCGAGCCCGGCCAGCGGGCCGCTGTTCATCCAGCGCAGGTCGTTCGAAATTTTCATCAGCGCAACGGCAAGCGTTCGCAGGTGACCCGACAATTCCACAGCCGTGTCCTGCGACGCGAGCGCCGCGAAGAAATCGCGGGCCGGGCGCAGGTCGAGTCCGGTCTCCTGCGACAACAGCGCCGCCACCTTCGGTGCGAACTGGGGATTGGCATTGACGCCCGTACCCACGGCCGTGCCGCCCTGTGCCAGCGCGTGCAGGCGCGGTCGGCAACTCTGCAGGCGCGTCACGGCGTCTTCGAGCTGGGTCCGCCACGCGCCCATTTCCTGGCCGAGCGTCACCGGCATCGCGTCCATCAGGTGCGTGCGACCGGTCTTGACGGTCTCGCCAACGTCGGCCGCCTTGCGCGAGATCGTCTCGATGAGTTCCTTGAGTGCCGGCAACAGCGATTCCGACAATGCCAAGGCTGCACCCAGATGAATCGCCGTCGGGATCACGTCGTTGCTGCTCTGTCCACGGTTGACGTGGTCGTTGGCATGCACGGGCACGGTCGAGCCACCGGCGTACCCGGTGGCGAGTCGCGCGATGACCTCGTTGGCGTTCATGTTGCTGCTGGTGCCCGACCCGGTCTGAAAGACGTCGATCGGGAACTGGGCGTCGTGGCGACCGGCGGCCACTTCCAGTGCCGCCCGCTGGATGGCGAAGGCCCGGACCCGATCAAGGTCACCGAGGTCGAGATTGGCCCCAGCCGCGGCCCATTTGACGAGTCCGAGCGCCCGGATGAAACCCCGCGGCATCGGGATGCCGCTGATCGGGAAGTTCTGGATCGCACGCTGGGTCTGGGCGCCCCACAGCGCCCCGGCGGGCACGCGGGTTTCACCCATGCTGTCGCGTTCGACGCGGAAGTCGGTATCGGCCATGGTGAACTCCGGGGAACCGCGCAGGCGCCCCGGGCGGGCCGTGCGGTATCATCTGGAATCGTAGCACCTCCCGGATGAACGCATGAGTCTCACCCCGCTGACCGCGCTGTCCCCCGTGGATGGCCGTTATGCGGCGCGCTGCGCCGACCTCCGCGAGATATTCAGCGAGCAGGGCCTCATTCGCGCCCGCGTCCGGGTCGAGATCGCCTGGCTGCATGCACTGGCCGGGGAGCGGCGCATCACCGAACTGCGCGGCGTCACCCCTGCCGATCTCGCTGTCGCCCAGCAGATCATCGATGGTTTCGACCCTGCGGACGCCGCGACGGTGAAGGCATTCGAGCGCGAGACCAACCACGACGTCAAGGCGGTCGAGTACCTCATCAAGCAGAAGCTCGGCGCGCACCCGGCCTGGCAGTCACGGCTCGAATTCGTGCATTTCGCGTGCACGTCCGAGGACATCAACAACCTGTCCTACGCGCTGATGTGCCAGGAAGCCCGTTCGAAGGTCCTGTTGCCGCGCATCGACACGCTGCTCGGCGCCCTGCGCTCGATGGCACACGCCCATGCCGACGACGCGATGATGTCGCGTACGCACGGCCAGGCCGCGACGCCGACGACCCTCGGCAAGGAAGTCGCGGTGTTCGTCCGCCGCCTGCGCCAGGCGCGCGATACGTTTGCGGCCGTGCCGGTTCGCGGCAAGATCAACGGCGCTGTCGGCAATTACAACGCGCACGTAGCGGCCTACCCGGACGTGGACTGGCCGCTGCTCGGTCAGCGCCTGGTCGAGTCGCTCGGCCTGAAATGGAACGCGTACACGACGCAGATCGAGCCGCACGACTGGACCGCGGAGTACTGCGACGCCCTTGCCCGCTGCAACTCGATCCTCACCGATCTGTGTCGCGATTTCTGGGGCTACGTATCGCTTGGCTATTTCAGGCAGAAGGTGGTTGCGGGCGAAGTCGGCTCGTCGACCATGCCGCACAAGGTCAACCCGATCGACTTCGAGAACGGCGAAGGCAATTTCGGGCTTGCCAACGCGCTGCTGCGCTTCCTGTCGGAAAAGCTGCCGATCTCGCGCTGGCAGCGTGACCTCACCGACTCCACGGTGCAGCGCAATCTTGGCGTCGCGCTCGCGCATTCCGACATCGCTATCCAGTCCGTCGCACGCGGACTCGCCCGCGTCGAAATCGACCGAGCGCGACTCGCGGACGATCTCGCGGCGAACTGGGAACTGCTGGCGGAACCGATTCAGACGGTGATGCGCCGGTACGCCGTGCCCGAAGCCTATGAGCAGCTGAAGACACTCACGCGCGGGCGGCGCATCGACGGGCCAGCGGTGGCAGAATTCGTCGACGGGCTGCCGATCCCGCCCGCGGAGAAAGCGAGGCTCAAGGCCCTGACTCCGGCGACGTACGTCGGTCTCGCGGCCCGCCTTGCCCGCGAAGTCTGAGTCGCGATCGGCGACGTTTGACATAAGCCTGCCACCGCCAGCCGACATGCCTGCACAACCCGCGCGGGATTACGTCGTGCGACTCGCCACGTGGGCGCAAGACCGGTTGCAGATCCAGCGCGTCCGGCGGTCTGTTTTCATCGAGGAACAGCAGATCGCGGAACGCGACGAATGGGACGAACTCGATCCCGTCATCACGCACGTTCTCGTTTTCGAACCGCCTGCTTCCGCAAAACGTGACGCGGTTGGCACTGGACGCCTGGAACCCACCGGTAAGATTGGCCGTGTCGCAGTACTGCCGCAGTACCGTGGCACCGGAGCTGGCGTCGCCGTGATGCGTCGCCTCCTGGATCTCGCCGCCGAACGCGGATTCCACGAGGTGTACCTCAACGCGCAGGTGTCAGCCGCCGGATTCTACGAGCGGCTGGGTTTCCGGGCCGATGGTCCGGAATTCGACGAGGTCGGAATACCGCACCAGCGCATGCGCCGGGCGGTCGGGAAGCGGGATGGAACATCGGCTGGACCAGACGGGAACGCGCAGCATCCTCTCGAACCTTGAGGAGTACCGGAGTGCGGTCGCCGAGATCGCGACGCGCGCCAACCGCACGCTTTCCATCTACACGACCGATCTCGAGCCGCTGATCTACGACCACGACCTTTTCCTCGAGCCAGTCAAGCGGCTCGTCCTGGCCCGCAGCCACGCGCGCCTGCGCGTGCTGATCTCGAATCCCGGCCGTGTCTCGCGTGAAGGCAACCGTTTCATGATGATGGCGCGCCGTCTCACCAGTTACATCGACCTGCGCAACGTCGCGCCCGAGTACCGCAGCAACCCCTGCTCGTTCATCGTGGCCGACGACAAGGCCATCGCGTTCCGGCAGCAGGCGTCGACGTGGGACGGCATCGTCGAGTTCAACGACGTCTCGGTCGTCAAGCGCTATCTCGCCTATTTCGACGAAGTCTGGGCCGGCAGCCTGGTCCAGCCCGAAATGCGTGCCACGGCCGTCGACTGCTGACGCTGCCCGGGCGCCGCTGCACCGCAGGCGCTTGCCCATCCAGCCTGAAAACAAGCGACCGCGAACGGACTCGCTATAATGACCGTCATGGTATGGAAGCCTGACGTCACCGTGGCAGCCGTCGTCGAACGCGACGGCAAGTTCCTGTTTGTCGACGAGCGCGTGGGCGGCCGGGTGGTGTTGAACCAGCCCGCCGGGCACCTCGAGCACGGCGAGACCCTGCAGCAGGCCATCGCGCGCGAGACGCTCGAGGAAACCGGCTGGACGTTCGTCCCACGCGACATCGTCGGCATCTACCTCTGGCAGCCCGAGCACCTGAGCAAGACGTTTCTGCGTGTCTCGTTCTGTGGCCAGCTGGAAGGTCATGATCCCTCCCGGCCCCTCGACCAGGGCATCCTGCGCACCCGCTGGCTCGACCGCGAGCAGCTGATGGCGGCACGGGCGCGGCACCGCAGCCCGCTGGTCGCCCGCTGTGTGGACGATTACCTCAGCGGCGCGCGGTATCCGCTCGAACTCCTGACGCACCTGATGCGCAGCGTCGAATCCACCGCCGACATGACGGCATCGATCGCCGCCAGCGGCTGAGCCGCTCACCTCTCCCGGTCCTCGCTCGGAAAGGTCAGACGCGCGCTGGTTGCAGGCGTCCGACCCGACCTGTCCTGTCGCGCTTGGAAAGGCAGACACGCGCGCGCCAGGACAGGCCGGATCGAACGCCTGCCATCACCGTCCTTTGTCACTTTTCCGAATGCACGAAAGGCTGAGGCGCTGCTGCCGCAGCTGCGGCGGTTGATCCGGGACCTTCCCCCGAGCGCGTGTCTGCCTTTCCAAGCTCGGGGGAAGGTCCCGGGTCGACCGCTCGTAGCGACCGCATCCCTCCGGCCGACGCGGGAGAGGGGGCAGGACAGGTAAGATTCGCGCATGCCGTCCCCACGCGTCGTGCTCGCACTCTCCGGCGGTGTCGATTCCGCCGTTTCCGCCGTGCTGCTGCAGCGCGCGGGGTATGACGTGCACGCGCTTTTCATGCGCAACTGGGACGAAGACGAGGACGACTACTGCACGGCAGCGGCCGACCTGCAGGATGCGCGTCGCGTCTGCGACGATCTCGGCATCCCGCTGCACGCGGTGACTTTCGCGGCCGAGTATCGCGAGCGCGTCTTCCAGCATTTTCTCGACGAGCTGGCCGCCGGCCGCACGCCCAATCCAGACGTCGCCTGCAATCGCGAGATCAAGTTTGGTGTCTGTTACGAGCACGCGCTGCGCCTGGGCGCCGACTGGTTCGCCACCGGCCATTACGCGCGCATGCAGGGAGGCCGGTTGTTGCGCGGCCGCGATGCCGGCAAGGACCAGACCTATTTTCTGCACACGGTTCCGGGCGCAATGCTCGCGCGCACGCTGTTTCCCATCGGCGAGCTGCCGAAAGACGAAGTCCGCAGGCTCGCGCACGAATATGCGCTGCCCGTGCACGACAAGCGCGACAGCACCGGCATCTGCTTCATCGGCGAGCGTCCCTTTGCCGAGTTCCTCGCGCACTACCTGCCCGCGCAACCCGGCCCCATCGAAACACCCGAGGGACGCAGGCTCGGCACCCACCGTGGCCTGATGTATTACACCCTGGGCCAGCGCCAGGGGCTCGCAGTCGGTGGCGTCCGCGGCGCGGCCGAAAAGCCGTGGTATGTCGCGAAAAAGGACCTGCAGCGGAACACGCTCGTGGTCGTGCAGCAGCACGCGCACCCGCTCCTGCTCTGCAACGAGTTCACCACCGAAGCTGCAGACTGGATTGCGGGCACCGCGCCCGCGACCCAGTTCCGCTGTGCGGTGAAGACCCGCTATCGGCAGGCGGACCAGGCCTGCGAGGTGCGCGTCCTGCCGGACGGCCGCTGCAATGTCCGCACTGACCTGGCACAGCGCGCCGTCACCCCCGGTCAATCGGCTGTTTTCTACCAGGGCGACGAATGCCTCGGCGGCGCGGTCATTGCCGACGTCCCCGAGATGGCCCTCAAGGTCGAATCCAAGCAGGCTTCCGGGCTATAATTCCGCGGTTAACCGCTGCGCTTTCCGCCCCGGAGGTTCCATGACTGACAGCTTCAAGACCCGCACGACGCTTGCCGTCGGCAACCTGTCGTACGAGATTTACAGCCTCCCGGCGCTGCAGGGCCACGACCTCGCCCGCCTGCCCTTCTCCCTCAAGATCCTGCTCGAGAACCTGCTGCGGTTCGAAGACGGCGTCAACGTCACGCGGAAGGACATCGAGGCGCTGCTCAAGTGGGACGCCAAGGCGGCCCCGAGCCACGAAATTGCTTTCACGCCGGCGCGCGTGATCATGCAGGACTTCACCGGCGTGCCGGCCATCGTCGACCTCGCCGCCATGCGCGAGGCGATGATCCGCCTCGGCGGCAACCCACAGGAAATCAACCCGCTCGCCCCGGCGGAGCTGGTCATCGACCACTCGGTGCAGGTGGACAACTACGGCACAGCGGACTCGCTCGCAAAGAACAACGCCACCGAGTTCGGCCGCAACGTCGAACGCTATTCGTTCCTGCGCTGGGGCCAGACAGCCTTCAGCAACTTCAAGGTCGTGCCGCCGAACACCGGCATCGTGCACCAGGTCAACGTCGAACACCTCGCGCGCGTGGTGTTCGCGGAAGACAGGAACGGCGTGAAGCGCGCGTTCCCGGACACGCTCGTCGGCACGGACTCGCACACGACGATGGTCAATGGCCTCGGCGTGCTCGGCTGGGGCGTGGGCGGCATCGAGGCCGAAGCCGCGATGCTCGGCCAGCCGGTCACGATGCTGATCCCGCAGGTCATCGGCTTCCGCCTGAAGGGCGCGCTGCCCGCCGGCACGACGGCCACTGACCTGGTGCTGACCATCACCGAAATGCTGCGCAAGAAGGGCGTGGTCGACAAGTTCGTCGAGTTCTTCGGCGACGGGCTCGCCGCGCTGCCGCTCGCCGATCGCGCGACCATCGCCAACATGGCACCTGAATTCGGCAGCACCTGCGGCATCTTCCCGATCGACGAAGAAACCATCCGCTACCTCGAACTCACGGGCCGCCCCGCCGAGCAGATCGCACTCGTCGAGGCCTATGCCAGGGCGCAGGGCATGTGGCGCACGAACGGCATGCGCGAAGCGGATTACACCGACGTGCTCGATCTCGACCTCGCGACGATCGAACCCAGCCTCGCCGGCCCGAAGCGCCCGCAGGATCGCGTCCCACTGCGCACGTCAAAGGCGGTCTACCGCGGCGCGCTCGCAAAGATGGTTGAAGAGCGCACGCAGAAGAACCCCGCGGCAACGGGCAAGGCACCGGTCACCTCCGGTGGCAAGTCGTTCGAACTCGCCGACGGCGCGGTGATGATCGCGGCGATCACCAGCTGCACCAACACGTCGAATCCCGCAGTGCTGATCGGCGCCGGCCTGCTCGCGCGCAAGGCGCGTCAACGCGGCCTGGTCTCGAAGCCCTGGGTGAAGACGAGCCTTGCGCCGGGCTCGCGCGTGGTGACGGATTACCTGACGAAGGCCGGGCTGCTGCCGGACCTCGAAAGCGTCGGCTTCTACGTCGTGGGTTACGGCTGCACCACCTGCATCGGCAATTCCGGCCCGTTGAAGCCCGAGATTTCGGAGGGCATCAAGGCCGGCGACGTCGTCACCACCTCCGTGCTCTCCGGCAACCGCAACTTCGAGGGCCGCGTGCATCCGGAAGTAAAGATGAACTTCCTTGCGTCGCCGCCGCTGGTGGTGGCCTACGCACTCGCCGGCACGATGGACATCGACCTGAACAACGAACCGATCGGCACCGGCACCGATGGCAAGCCGGTCTTTCTCAAGGACATCTGGCCGACCGCGCGGGAAATCCAGGAATCGATGGCGGCGAACATCAACTCCGCGATGTTCAAGAAGGGCTACGCGAGCGCCTTCGCCGGCGACGAGAACTGGAATGCACTCAAGGTGCCCGAGGGCGAGATCTACAAGTGGGAGCCGACCTCCACGTACGTGCGCAATCCGCCGTACTTCGAAGGCATGACGATGACGCCGGGCGCGGTTTCCGACATTCGCGGCGCGCGCGTGCTCGCACTGCTCGGCGACTCGGTCACGACCGACCACATCTCGCCGGCCGGCAACATCGCCAAGGCCAGCGCCGCCGCCAGGTACCTCATGGCGCAGGGCGTGCAGCCCGTCGACTTCAATCAGTACGGCGCGCGCCGCGGTAACCACGAAGTGATGATGCGCGGCACGTTCGCCAACATCCGCCTGCGCAACCTGCTGCTGCCGGGCACGGAAGGCGGCGTCTCGGTGCACGTGCCGACCGGGGAACAGCTGTCGATCTACGACACGGCCATGAAGTACAAGGCGGAAGGCACGCCGCTCGTCGTGATCGCCGGCAAGGAGTACGGCACGGGCTCATCGCGCGACTGGGCGGCCAAGGGCACGATGCTGCTCGGCGTGAAGGCGGTGATCGCCGAAAGCTTCGAGCGCATTCATCGCTCGAACCTGATCGGCATGGGCGTGCTGCCCCTGCAGTTCAAGGACGGCGAGAACGCGCAGTCACTCGGACTCACCGGCAAGGAGAGCCTCGAGATCATCGGCCTGAACGGCGGTGCCGCGAAGGTCGTGACCGTCGTGGCGACCCCGGCCACCGGCGCACCGCTCAAGTTCGAGGCGCGCGTGCGCATCGACACGCCGAAGGAACGCGACTACTTCCAGCACGGCGGCATCCTGCAGTACGTGCTCCGACAGCTGGCGTCGCAAAGCAAAGCCGCGTGAGAAGGGGTTAGGGGATAGGGGTTGGGGGTTAGTCGGAACAGCGACGCGGTCGCACCCGACTGCCCTCGTTCCACCTCACGCACCCATTCCTGCCATTTCCACCAATCTCTTCACGGCGGCGGCAGCGCTCAGGACTGCGCGGCACGTGTGCGTGCTGACGGGGGCCGGAATCTCGGCGGAAAGTGGCGTGCCGACGTTTCGCGATGCGCAGACCGGCCTCTGGGCAAAGTTCCGGCCTGAAGACCTGGCTACGCCCGAAGCGTTCGAACGCGATCCGAAACGCATCTGGGAATGGTACGAATGGCGGCGTGAACTCGTGCGCCGGGTCGAACCGAACGCCGGCCATCGGGCGCTCGTCGAGCTGGCCAATGCGGCGCCACGCCTGACGCTGGTCACGCAGAACGTCGATGGGCTGCACCAGCGTGCGGGCAGCAAGGGCGTCATCGAGTACCACGGCAACATCCTGCGCGATCGCTGCTCCGCCGAAGGAACGATCGCCGGACGTTCGTCGCTCTCGATCACCGGCCTGCCGGAATGCGCGCGATGCGGCGAGTTGCTGCGGCCCGACGTCGTCTGGTTCGGCGAGTCGATTCCCAGGCACGCGGCTCTCGAAGCCGGCGCGGCAGCGGCCGACTGCGACGTCTTCCTTTCAATCGGCACGGCGTCGGTCGTGTACCCGGCGGCGGGACTGGCCGAAAGCGCCCAGCGGTCCGGCGCGACGATCATCGAGGTCAACACAGAGTCCACCTCGCTCACGCCGCTCGCCGATTTCTCGTTGCGCGGTCCGTCGGGCGAAATATTGCCGCAATTGGTGCAGGCCCTGCGCCTCTGACTGGAGGCGCACCGCGATCGTTTGAGACGGCATTCCGCTCCTCTGCCGGCGGTCGAGCCTGCCCCGCCGCTCACGTGCGACGGTGTTCCGTTCCTGTTCCGGCGAGCGTGTCTGCCTTTCCGCTCGCCGGAACAGGAACGGAACACCGTCACCGCAGCGGCGCTCACATCACCGCAGGAACGCAAGCCCAGCCAGCACAAACAGCCCAACGAACAGCGTCTCACCAACGATGATGGCGATGGGCCGCCAACCGACGCGCGCCAGGTCGCCGAGCGACGTCTTGGTGCCCAGGGCAGCGATGGCGAACACGAGGCACCATCGCGACGTTTCCTGCAGTCCCTTCGCGGCGGGAGCCGGCAGCCAGCCGAGCGAATTCACGAGCACGAGCCCCGCGAAGCCGACGAGGAACAGCGGCAGCAGCGGTGGCCGGTCCTCGCCCGGTGTGACAGCCGCGCCAGAACGCTGCAGCATGAACGAGATGACGAGCACGACCGGCAACAGCAGCGCGACCCGGAACAGCTTGACGATGGTGGCCGTGTCGCCCGCCTCGGTCGAGACGCTGTAGCCGGCACCGACCACCTGTGCCACGTCGTGGATCGTCGCGCCGAGGAATATTCCCGTGGTATGCGGATCGAAGCCGAGCGCGCCGGCGAGCACCGGGTACAGGACCATCGCGATGGTCGAGAGCGCCGTGACGGCGACGACCGTCATGATCGTGTCGCGTTCGTGATCGGGCCCGCGCGGCAACACCGAGGCGATGGCCAGCGCGGCAGACGCGCCGCAGATGGCAACGGCGCCGCCCGTCAGCAGGCCGAAATTTCGCGTCAGGCCAGTGCTCCGTGCCAGCACGATGCCGCAGAGAACCGTGAACAACACCGCGCCCGCCGCGAGCACGAGCGCACCGCCTCCGAGCGACTGGATCTGGTCAAAGGTGATGCGGGCGCCCAGCAGCGCGACGCCGAGGCGCAGGATCGAGCGCGACGCGAACTCAATGCCGGGTTTGCAGCGTTCGTCGCGCGAGAGGAAGTTGACGGCGATGCCGAGCAGCAGCGCAAACAGCATGACCGGTGTGGAGTAGTGCTCGGCCAGCCAGGAGGCGGCGAGCGCCACCAGCCCGGTGATGACCAGGCCGGGAAAAAGGTCGCGAAAATTGGACATGGGTTGCCTGTACGCTGGGTCGGATCCTCCCCCCAGAGGACGTTTCCCATGTTAGAACCTCGCCGACCGAACCACGCAGACTTTCCGAGGTCTCATCCGGATGCGACGCACCCGAACCAGCCTGCAACCCCTGCCTTCCGAGATCACGCCGCCCGACCGGTATTTCAGTCGGCGCGACGTGATCACCGCGCTTGCTGCCGCCGGTGCCGTGGGCACAGGCCTCCCCCGGGAGGTTTCGGCGGCCCCGCTGAAGTACACGCGAAATCCTCGGTTCAGCCTGAACGAGGACACAAATTCCTTAGAAGATATAACGACTTACAACAACTTCTACGAATTCGGCACAGATAAGGCGGATCCTGCGCAGAACTCCGGCAAGTTCAAGCCGCGGCCGTGGTCGGTGGCTGTTACTGGTGAGTGCGCCAAACCGGGCACCTACACGCTGGAAGACATCCTGAAGCCTCATGCGCTCGAGGAGCGCATTTATCGGCTGCGCTGCGTCGAGGCCTGGTCGATGGTGATTCCGTGGGTCGGGTTCCCGCTGGGCGCCTTGCTGAAGCGCTTCGAGCCGACCTCGAAGGCCAGGTACGTAGCGTTCAAGACGGTCATGCGGCCGGACGAGATGCCCGGCCAGCGCTTCCCGGTGCTCGACTGGCCCTACGTCGAGGGCCTGCGCATCGACGAAGCCATGCATCCACTGGCGTTGCTCGCGGTGGGACTGTACGGCCAGACCCTGCCCAACCAGAACGGCGCCCCGCTGCGACTGGTCGTGCCCTGGAAGTATGGCTTCAAGGGCATCAAGTCGATCGTCGAAATCCGCTTCACCGAACGCCAGCCGCCCACTTCGTGGAACATCTCGGCACCCCGGGAATACGGTTTCTACGCCAACGTGAACCCCAGCGTGGACCACCCGCGCTGGAGCCAGGCACACGAACGACGCATCGGCGCAGGCCTGTTCGCCTCGAAGCAGGCGACGCTGCCGTTCAACGGTTACGCCGACCAGGTCGCCGCGCTCTACAAGGGCCTGGACCTGCGCAAGTTCTATTGAGCCGCAGGACATGAACGCTCCTGCACGCCCGGCCTCGCAGCGCTTCCGGGCGGACAAGCCGGCCGTGTTCCTGCTCTGCTCGCTGCCGCTGCTGTGGCTGGCACTGCGCGCGTTCGGCGTGTCCAACCTGTCGCTAGGTCCGAACCCAGTCGAGGCTCTGCTGCACGGGCTGGGGCTCTGGGGACTGCGCCTGCTGCTGCTGACGCTCTGCGTGCGTCCGGCCGCCGTCGTGCTGCGCCAGCCCCGCCTGATGCGCTTGCGGCGCATGGTCGGATTGTGGGCCTTCACCTATTTGGCGCTGCACTTCCTCACGTGGCTCGTGCTCGATCGCGGCCTCGACCTCAATGGCATCGCGGCGGACATCGTCAAGCGACCGTTCATCACCGTGGGATTCGCAGCCCTGCTGTTGCTGATCCCGCTCGCCGTCACGTCAACGGATCGCTGGATGCGACGCCTGGGGCGACGGTGGCATTCGCTGCACCGGCTCATCTACGTTGCCGCCCTGCTCGGCTCCCTGCACTTCCTGTGGTTGGTGAAGGCCGACTGGCGCGAGCCGGCGCTGTACATCTCGGGGTACGTGGCGCTGATGGCGTGGCGGTGGTGGAAGCAACGGCCACCAGGAGCTGGCAAGACCGCGATGCAGCCATTAAGGCAGTCCTGAGCTGCGACGACCCTCCGGCTCAGGCGCGTTTCAGCGCCGCGTGCGCAAACACGCTGCCGAGTATGACCGTCAGGCCGGCATAGAACTGCCAGCTGAGTTCGCGTTGCTCGGACAGCAGCAGCATCGCCAGGACGACGGCATAGACCGGCTCCAGGCTGACCGCCAGCTGCGCGCTGAAAGCGCTCAAGTTACGCAGCGCGACCAGTGACAAGGCAAACGGGAACAGCGTGCAGGCGATAGAGAGCACGAGCAGCAGCGCCGCATCGCGGGCATCGGGCAGCGGCAGTCGCGTGCTGTCCCCACCGAACGACAGGGCCAGCATCGTCAGGAACACCGTGCCTGCTGCCAGTTCGAGGCCCGTCACGGCCAGCGGCTCGCCGGATTCGACGAAACGCTTGTTCAGTGAGCCGAAAATCGCGACGAGCAAGGCCGACAGCACGCCCGCGGCGATGCCGAGTCGCATGCCGCCCGGGGTGCCACCGACGACGAGCATCACGCCCGGCACTGCGGCGATGCCGATCACCAGCTCGCGCGGGTCGAATCGTTTGTTGGTGATCCACGGCTCGACGACGGACATGATGATCGGCGCCACGCCCATGCACGTTGCGGCGACCGAGGCATTGGCGAGCTTGATAGCGCCATAGAAAGTCACCCAATGCAGCGCAACGACGACGCCGATGCCGGAGAAGATGGCCACGGTACGGAGGCTCATGCGCCTCACGCCGCGCCAGAACGCCGGGACGAACGCCAGCGCGAGCACGACGAGCGACATCCGCCACCACACCAGCGCGAACGCGGGCAGCGTGATCAGCTTGCCGAGGATGGCGGTGAAACCCCAGATCACCACGCACAGGTGAATCTGCAGCAGTGCCTTGCGGGCCGGAGGCATGATTGGCAGCGGGCTCCGGCTGACCCGGTCGCCCGTGAACTCAGCCCGCCTTCTTCAGGTAGCCCCGCACGATCTCGAGCGCAGTGCGGTCGCTCGGCGGCAGGTCGACGTCGGTCGTGCCCAGGGGCGTCGTACGCTCACCCCACCGTATCAGGTGCGCACACCAGGTGAGGCCCGCGCCAAACCCGGGCAGCAGCAGCAAGCTGTTCGGTTTGACCCATCCCTCTTCGATGGCTTCGACCAGCGCGACCGCGACGGTTGCGGCGGACATGTTGCCGTACTTGTGCACGTTGACGAACATGCGATCGGCAGGCGCGCCGACGCGCTTGGCGACCGCATCCATGATGCGCAGGTTGGCCTGGTGCGGAATCACGACGTCGACGTCTTCGACCTTGTAACCCTGGGCGGCGAGCACGTCCGCGCACGCGCCGGACATGCCGAGCACCGCGCGCTTGAAGATTTCCGGACCCTCGAAAATCCACGACGTCTCGCCGTAGGGCCGGCCCGTGTTGCAGTAGCGACCGCCCATGCCCTTGACTATGAGCGTACCCCGCGCATCGCTGTCACAGCCCAGCTTCTCGCCGAGCAGCCCTTCGACCTTGTCCGTGGCCTGCAACACCACGGCGGCGCAGCCGTCACCGAACAACACGCACACGCCGCGGTTGTGCCAGTCCATGAACGCCGAAATGAGTTCGCCGCCGACCACCACTGCATTCTTGACCACGCCGGTGCGGATCAACGCATTGGCGGTGCTGAGCGCGTACAGGAAACTGGTGCACGCCGTGTTCACGTCATAGGCAGCGGCGCGCTTCGCACCCAGGCGAACCTGCAGGCCGGAAGCCTGGTTCGGCACCTGGTCGTCGAAACTGCAGGTGCCGATGACGATCAGTTCGACGTCGGCCGGATCCAGACCCGCCGCTGCCAGTGCCCGCATGGAGCTTACGTACGCCATCTCCTCGAGCGACACGTGCGAAATGCGCCGTTCGCTGATCCCCGTGCGCGAGGTGATCCACTCGTCGTTGGTGTCGAGGAACGTCGCCAGGTCGGCGTTGGTCAGGACATTGGGCGGGAGGCACTTGCCCCAGCCGGTAATGGCAGCATGAGTCACTGACGTCCCCCAGGGGCTGGTCCGGAATGTGGTGCGACACTTTACCAGTCTGCAAGCGCTGTGGAATGATCCCGCCGGTCCCAGTCCGGGCCGCCCGCGCCCGAGTGACCCGTATGCCCCATGCCCGCATCAACGGCCACGACATGTACTACGAAGTGCTGGGCGCAGGCGACCCGGTACTGTGCATGGGTGGCTGGGGCACCTTCTGCCACGACAACCACCATCACCTGGCCCGCGGTCTCACCGACCGCTACCAGGTCATCCTGTTCGACTACCGCGGCATCCGGGAATCCGGCGACGACCTCGGTGTGCCCTCCACCATGGAACTGCACGCCAACGACGCCATCGGCCTGCTGGATCACCTGGGACTGCGCAACGTGCACCTGATGGGCCTCGTCGGCATGGGCGCCTGCGTCTGCCAGGAGATCGCAATCCGCCGTCCGGACCTCGCCCGCAGCATGCTGAACATGGGCGCCTGGTGCGAGGTCGACGACTTCCTGCGTGACCAGCTCGAAATGTTCCGCTGGATCCACCGTGACCTCGGCTTCCTGCCGTTCCAGCAGGCGGTCACCCTGCTTTCCTTCGACGCCGAGTACTACAACGCGCACAAGGAGCGCCTGCTCGGACCGTCCGGCGGGTGGAAGGAACTCAACGGCCGTTACGCAGCGCATGCACGGCTGATCGACGCGTGCGTCGCATTCGACTCGAAAGACCGGCTGCGCGAGATCGCCTGCCCGTCGCTGATCATCCATGCCGGCCGGGACGTCGTGACGTCACCGCGCAATACGTTGCCGATCGAACGGGGAATTCGCGGAGCCAAGGGCATCCTGTGGGAGGATGTGGCGCACGTCGTCGCCGGCAAGGAGCAGAAAGTGCGTTTCGCCCAGACCCTGTTCGAATGGCTCGCGGCCCACTGACGCGCCAGTGACACAACTACGGCACTGGATAGTCCTCGGCGCACTGGCGCTCGGCATCAGCCTGGGCGCCTGGATCGATCATTCCGGCGGCGAGTTCGCGCATGCAGTCGCAAGCGGTATCGAGGCGATTGGCACGCTCTGGCTCAACGCATTGCGCATGACGGTCGGACCGCTCGTGTTCTCGATGCTGGTGGCGGCCGTTGCCAGCGTCTCGGACGCGATGGCGACTGGACGGCTGGCGTCCCGTGCCATCGGCTGGTTCACCTTCCTGCTGCTGGTCGCGGGCACGCTGGCGGTCCTGCTGACGCAAGGCCTGCTCGCACTGTGGCCCGTAGACCGTGCCACGGCCGACGCCTTCATCGCCGGGGCGAGCCAGGGTGCCTCGGGCGCGGTCACGAGCATCGGCTGGACGGAATGGCTGCAACAACTGCTGCCGCCGAACATCGTTGCCGCGGCTGCGGACAATGCGATCCTGGCATTGGTGGTGTTCGCGATCCTGTTCGGCTTTGCCGCCACGAAACTGCCGGCACAGCAACGCAACGCCTTGACCGGCTTCTTCGGCGCCATGGCGGAAGCGATGGTCGTGATGGTGCACTGGGTGCTGCTGGCAGCCCCTGTCGGCGTCTTCGCGCTGGCGCTCGGCGTCGGCCGACAAGCTGGTCTCGGCGCCGCAGGCCTGCTGGTGCAGTACGCAACGACGGTCGCCGCCGTGATCGCGATTGCGACGTTGTTCATCTATGTCGTCGTCGCACTGCGAGGTCGGGTGAGTGTGGGCACGTTCGCCACGGCAGTCGCACCCGTGCAGGTAGTCGCCGCCAGCACCCAGAGCTCACTGGCGACGCTGCCGGTGATGATCGAATGCGTGCGCGAGCAACTGGGCGTGTCGCCGCGCATCGCGAGTCTCGTGCTGCCGCTGGCGGTGGCCGTGTTCCGCTACACCAGCCCGCTCGGCAACCTCGCTGTCTGTTACTTCATCGCGGCGATGTATGGCATCGAGCCGAACCTGCTGCAGATGATCGGTTCGGTCTTCGTCGCGTTCGCGATCAGCATCGGGTCGGTGGGGCTTCCCGGCCAGGTGTCTTTCATCGCCAGTGTCGCGCCGATCTGTGCGGCGCTGGGCTTGCCGATCGAGGTGCTCGGCATTCTCGTCGCCGTGGAGATCCTGCCGGACATCTTCCGCACCGTCGGCAACGTCACGGCGGACGTCGCCGTCACGGTGCTGGTCGACGAAGCGGAGCCGCGCACGCCGACGCGTCTGCAGGCGTGTCCCTTTCCCGAGCTTGGAAAGGCAGACACGCGCTCGCTACAGGCGGTCGATCCGGGACCTTCCCCCGAGCTTGGAAAGGCAGACACGCGCTCGGGGGAAGGTCCCGGATCAACCGCCGCAGCTGCGGCAGCGCCTCAGGCCTTTGTGCGCTCGGAATGCGTACAGAGGACGGTGATGGCAGGTGCTCGATCCGGCGTGTCCTGGCGCGCGCGTGTCTGCCTTTCCAAGCGCGGCAGGACATGCCGGGTCGAGCGCCTGGCAGCGAGATAGCTGGATTCGTGCGCTGGCGCGGACGTCGCTCAGCGCGCGGCGCTTAGCGCGTTCAGGTACTGTCACGACCTCGGCCATGGTCGTCACGTCCGCATAGCGACGACCGACATCGGCCAGGTTCGCCTGGTGCGGCCCCTCCTCCGCGTCGCCACAGCACTCATCCGGCACGAGCACCCGGAACCCGTAGGAGAACGCGTCGACGATCGTGGCGCGCACGCAGCCGCTCGTGGTGCACCCCGTGACGATCACCGTGTCGACCCTCTGCTTGACCAGGAACGTGATCAGCGGCGTCTGGAAGAACATCGACGGCGCGTTCTTGCAGTAGGTGAAGTTGCGCGCGTCGTGGATCTTCGGGTCCATCTCCGTGCAGGGGTCGCCGTAGAAAAACTCGTCGCGAACCGGTTTGACCTTCCAGAACGGCATGTCGGCGAGGCTGCCGTACGCGGTGTAGCACGCGGCGACGGGCACGTCCTTCTCGCGCGCCACCCGCAGCAAGTCGGCGGTGCGGTCGCGAGCAGCGTGGATCAGCGGCAGCCCGCCGAGGGGCCACCGCGGATCCGTGAAGGCCAGCTGGAAGTCGACGACGAGCACGGCCGGGCGGAGCCCGGCACTGAAGCTCGGCGAGCTGTAGCCGACCGTGGTGTACGTGTCGGCTGAGCCGCTCGCCATCTCAGGCGGCCTTCGTTTTCTTCTTGGCAACGCCGGCCGACTTGAGGACACGCTCGGAGAACCGCGGCTGCTGCGGCGCTTCGTGCCCGGTCTCGGCCTTGCACCGCTGCTTGAGCGACTCGATCGAGGTGAACCCGCGGTCGAACAGGGGCACCGGCCCGCGTTCGGCTGCGAGTTTCGCACGGAGTCTTGCGGTTGCCGCGACGTCTGCCGTCAGGTCTGCATTGATGACGACGCCGTAGTTGCGAGCCCCCTGCGGCGTGACCAGACCGGCCTGCACGTCAAACACGACCTTCTCGATCTCGCGCTCGAACGGGTCGCCACAACCGCCGCCGCCCCACGTGTCGGAGAGCAGCAGGTCGCCCTCATTGACCTTGACCCGGTCGATCTTGGACGGCAGCAACTCCTCGGTACCGTCGGCGCGCACCAGGGTCTTCTTGCTGCGGGCGCCTGGCAGGCCGCCATTCACGCCCCACGGATAGGTCAGCCAGCGGTCGTCGTGGATCGAGATCTCGCCCTGCTCGAGGAAGCGGTAGCCGATGCGCAGGCCGTTGCCGCCGCGGTTCTTGCCCGCGCCGCCGGTGTCCGGAATCGTCTCGTAGATGTCGATACGCAGCGGGAAGTAGCTCTCGAGAAACTCGTTCGGCACGTTGGTGAACGACGGCCACAACGAGTGACCGTCCGGCCCGTCGCCGAACGGCTTGCCCGGGATGCCGCCGAAGGTGATCTGGTACAGCTGGTACCACTCGCCGGTCTTCCTGTAACCCGAGTACATGAAATGCGGGCTGTCCGAGAAGCCCGCGGCACACATGAATGCAGGGTTGCCCTGGCCGAGCAGTCCGCCGAGGATGTCGAAGATCCGGCCGAGCGCGTGCGTGCGGCACGAGAGCGCAGCGGGCTTCAACGGCTTGAGCAGCGTTCCCGGCGGAATGCGGACTTCCATCAGGTCGTAGAAGCCGTCGTTGAACAGGATCTGCGGGTCGAACACCATGATCATGTAGACGCCCGCGAACATCTTGAACATCTCCTCGTTCAACAGGAAGTTGATCGACGAGATCGACTGCGGGTCGGTGCCCGTGAAGTCGAAGATGCACTTGTCCCCTTCGCGCCACATCGTGCACGCGATCTTGTAGGGACCCATGTTGAGGCCGTCGTCGCAGATGTAGTCCTCGAAGTACTGCTTCTTCTCCGGGACCGTCTGGCGGATGAGCTGGCGCATCGCGCGCTTGTTGCGCTCGAGCATCGCGTCCATCGCCGAATAAAACACGTCGTCGCCGAAGCGAGTCGAAATCTCGACGCAGCGGATGGCGGCCGTGCGCAGCGCAGCCACGATCGCATTGAAGTCCGAGAAGTTCCACGTCGGCAGGCGGCAGTTGTGCAGGATGACCTTGAGCAGGTCGTCCTGCAGCTGGCCGCCCTTGATGATCTTGATGGGAGGAACGGACACGCCTTCCTCGTAGATCGTGCGCGCATCGGTGGGCAGCGAGCCCGGCACCTTGCCGCCGACGTCGGTCATGTGACCGAACATCGCCGACCAGGCGATGATGCGGCCGTCCTTGAAGACGGGCATCAGCATCAGCCAGTCGTTCTGGTGGCTGATCGCGCCGTTGACCGAGTAGGGGTCGTTGGTCAGGAAGACGTCGCCCTCCTCGACCGTGCCGTCGTACCCCTGCATGAAGCCCCAGATGAACGAACCGAACTGGCCGACGACCATCTTGCCGTCGAGGTTGGCGATCATCGGGAATTCGTCGTGCTGTTCGCGGATGCCGGGCGACATGGCCGTGCGGAACAGCACGGTGTCCATCTCGTAGCGGGCGTTGCGCAGGGCGCTCTCGATGATGTCGATGGTGACGGAATCGACCTTCACCTTCTTCATCGGCTTCCGGTTGCGCTGGATGATCTTGGCGGGCATGTGCGTATCTCCGGGATCGTTGCGGTGGGCGGGCAGTTACCGGGCCTTGCGGACGGCTTTCTTCACCGCCCGCCTGGCCCGCGTGGGAGCCGCCTTCGGCTTTGCTGCACCCGCCTTCCTTTTCGGTGCCTGGTAATTGTCGGGGTAGATCAGGATGTTGCCGTAGGCATCCACCTTGCCGTGGTGCCGGGGCAGGATCACCGAGGTCGAATCCATTTCCATCACGATCGCCGGGCCCGCGATGCGGTTGCCGGCCTTGAGCTTTGCACGGTCGTAGACGATGGCGATGCAGTCCTTGCCGTCCATGTACGACTTCTGCTTGCCGACTGCGGCCGCGGCCGCGCTCGAGCCGCCCTTCGCAATGACCTGCCGCTTGATGCTGATGCCCTTGCCCTGCACCACTGCGCGCAGTGCGACGAATTCGTGCTCGAGCGGCAGCGCAAAAGTGAAGAGTCGCGTGTGCTCCGCGTCGAACGGGCCGGAGATCGCGGCCAGGCCTTCGCGTTCGAGAAGCTTCAGGTCGACGTCGATCGTCAGCCGCAGGCCCTGGCCGTGATAGCGCACGTCCACCTGGTAGCCGAACTCCATGTCGGCAGCAGCGACTTTCTCGGCCGCAAGACCCTTGGCCGCGTCGACGGCCAGCGACTTGAGCTGCCTGACGATGTCCGTCGAAGTCGTTTCCGAGAACTTGCGGATGTACGTGCGTGAGGATTCGTCGCGGACCGCCGTCGTCGCGTCTCCGAGCGCGCACAGGACTCCCGGACCGGGGGGGATAATCGACGGCCACGAACCGAGCAGGCGCGACAGCGCATTGGCATGCAGCGGACCGGCGCCGCCGAACGCGATCAGCGCGTAATCGCGCGGATCGTGGCCCTGCTCGACCGACACGAGGCGCAGCGCGCCGACCATGTTCTCGTTGACGATGTCATAGATGCCGAGTGCAGCATCCTTGGGCGTCTTGCCGAGCGACCTGGCAATTTTTTCGACCGACTTCTGCGCCAGCCCGCGATCGAGAGCCATGTCGCCGCCGAGGCGCTGCTGTTCCGGCAGGTAACCGAGCACGACGTTCGCGTCGGTGACCGTGGGTTCCGTGCCGCCCTTGCCGTACGCGGCCGGGCCGGGATCGGCACCGGCCGACTGCGGGCCGACGCGCAATGCGCCGGTGAGTTCCGGCACGTGGGCAATCGAACCGCCTCCCGCGCCGACCGTGCGGATGTCGACGGACGACGCGCGCACCGTGACGTCGCCCACCGTGGTTTCACGCCGCAGTCGCGGCTGGCCGTTCATGATCAATGCGACGTCCGTCGAGGTGCCGCCGACGTCCACAGTGAGCAGGTTCGGGAACCCCGCCTGCACCGCCACCCAGAGCGCGCCCGTGACGCCGCCCGCCGGGCCGGACATCAGCAGGTTGACCGGGAAATCCTCGGCACTGCGGGCCGAAGCGAGGCCGCCGTCCGAACGCAGGATGTGCAGTTTGACGCGCTTCGCCCTGGCGTCGAGCTTCGACTGCAGGTTCTTGACGTACTTCTGCACGCGCGGACGCACATAAGAGTTGGCCACCGTGGTGACCGTGCGCTCGTACTCCTGCATCTCGGGTACGACCTCCGACGACAACGACACCGGGATGCCGGGCAGCATTTCCTGTGCGATCTCCTTGATGCGGCGCTCGTGCGTGTCGTTGGCGAACGCGTTGATCAGCGACACGGTCAGTGCTTCGATGTTCTTCGCGCCGAGGGCACGCAGTTCGTCGCGCAGCTTCGCTTCGTTCAGCGCCGTGACGACGTCGCCCTTGGAGCCAATGCGCTCGTCCGCCTCGATCGTCAGGGCGAGCGGTGCCATCGGCAGCGACTTGTTGTAGATGACCCAGCCGCCGAGGCCGCCCGGCACGAAGCTGCGTGCAATCTGCAGCACCTGTCGATAACCCCTGGTGGTCACGAGGCCGACGCGCGCGCCGGTACCGGTGAGCACCGTGTTGGTCGCGACGGTGGTGCCGTGCATGACGTGGTCGATTTCCTCGGCGGAAATACCGGCGAGCCCGCAGACACGCTCGATGCCGCGCAGCACGCCCTCCGACTGGTCGCGCGGCGTGGAGGACACCTTGGCCTTCCACGTCTGCCCTGTCCTTTCGTTCACCAGCAGCAGGTCGGTGAAAGTCCCGCCCACGTCGACGCCAAGTCGGTAAGTCATGCAGTCACCTGTAGTGTTCGTAGTCGTCAGGCTGTCGCGTTCGCCAGCCGCGGAAATCCGCCCGCCTTCACCAGCATGCCGGGCACGCTGCGCCCCAACTGCTCCTGCAGCCACTTGCCGGTTGCGATCGCGGCATCGAGCGAAACGCCGGTCGGATAGCCGGCGCGATGCAGTAGATAAAGCAGGTCTTCGGTGGCGATGTTGCCCGTGGCCGCCGGTGCAAAGGGACAACCACCGATGCCGCCGAGGCTCGCATCGAGCGTGCGCACGCCCGCCTGCAGCGCGGCGAACGCATTGGCAAAGCCGGTGTTGCGGGTGTTGTGAAAGTGGCAGCGCAGAGGAATGCCCGGCACGGCCTCGCGTACCCGCGAAACGATCTCCGTGACCTGCGGGGGGACGCCCACGCCGATGGTGTCGGCCAGCGCGATCTCGAACGGCCGGGCTTCGGCAACGCGCCTCGCGACTTCGACGACGCGTTCGACCGCGATTTCGCCTTCGAACGGACAACCGAACGCCGCCGAGATCGTCACCTGCGCCCGGACACCCGCCTGCATCCGCCTCGCGCGCGATGTCGAGCCAGGCCGCGATGGATTCGTCCGTCGACACCCCCTGGTTGC
The DNA here is from genome assembly GCA_963827615.1 of uncultured Gammaproteobacteria bacterium. Taxonomy (GTDB): domain Bacteria; phylum Pseudomonadota; class Gammaproteobacteria; order Steroidobacterales; family Steroidobacteraceae; genus RPQJ01. Next base: position 127,591 of record CAWHCA010000023.1, read on the forward strand.
GACGATTGAACGTGTCGCTCGCGACCACCGCCATGCCGATCTCGTTGCATCCCGCCGCCACCGCCCGCTCGAATCCCTTGCGGTTGAGCACCAGGCCGATGAAGTGCACGCCCGGCGGCGGCGCGCCGAGTGCCTGCAGCACTGCTTCGGCGTCCGCCATCTGCGGCACTCTTTTCGGATTGACGAAACTCGCGACCTCGACCCGCCGCAACCCGCCCGCGAGCACGCGGCGAACGAACTCGACCTTGGCGGCTGTCGGGAACACGCCGGGCTCGCTCTGCAACCCATCGCGGGGACCGACTTCGACGATGTCGACGTGCGTGCTCATGGCGGCTTCCGGTCGCGGCTGAATTCTATCTAATGTATATTAATATAACATTTGGTCCGGACGTGCACGGCCAAGGTTAGGAACCATGCTGATCGAATACAAGGTGATCCTCGAGGTGACCCCATGACCGGTCCAGCCCCGGGCCCGCTTGCCGGGCTGCGCGTGATCGAACTCGGCACCCTGCTCGCAGGCCCCTTCTGCGGCCAGCTGCTCGGCGACTTCGGCGCCGAAGTGATCAAGGTCGAACCGCCGGGCCAGGGCGACCCGATGCGGGTCTGGGGCCGCGAGAAGGTCCACGGCAAGTCGCTGTGGTGGCCGGTCGTCGCCCGCAACAAGAAAGCGATCACGCTCGACCTGCGCCAGCCCGAAGGCCAGGAAATCCTGAAGTCGCTGGTGGCCGAATCGGACTTCCTGCTCGAGAACTTCCGTCCCGGCACCCTGGAGAAATGGGGCCTCGGCTGGCCTGAGCTCTCGGCCATCAACCCCAGGCTGATCATGATCCGGGTCTCAGGCTTCGGCCAGACCGGGCCGTATTCGCGCCAGGCCGGCTTTGGCGCCATCGGCGAGGCGATGGGTGGCCTCCGCTACGTGGTCGGTGATCCCACCACCCCCCCTTCCCGCATGGGTATCTCAATCGGCGACTCGCTCGCAGCGACGTTCGCCTGCATCGGCGCGCTCACGGCACTGCACCACCGGCACGTGACGGGCCGCGGCCAGGTCATCGATTCGGCCATCTACGAAGCCGTCCTCAACATGATGGAGTCGCTGGTCACCGAATACGACAAGACCGGCTTCATCCGCGAGCGCACCGGCGCTATCCTGCCGAATGTCGCGCCGTCCAACGTCTACAAGACCCAGGACGGCCTGGTCCTGATCGCCGCCAATCAGGACACGGTGTTCGCGCGCCTTGCAGCGGCCATGGGACAACCGGGTCTCGCCAGCGATCCGCTGTATGCCACGCACAGCTCGCGGGGCGAGAACCAGAAGGAACTCGACGCGCTGGTCGAGCGCTGGACCAAGACCCTCACGACTCGCGGCGTGCTCGACCTGATGGACCGGCACGGAGTGCCGGCCGGCCTTATCTACCGGGCGCCGGAGATGCTCGAGGATCCGCATTTCAAGGCGCGCGAGGCCATCGTTACCGTGCCGCACCCGGACTTTGGCGGCCTGCGCATGCAGAATGTCGCGCCGAAACTGTCGGAGACGCCCGGCAGCGTCCGCTCCCCGAGTCCCGACCTCGGGCAGCATAATGACGAGGTGTTCCTGCAGCTGCTCGGCCTGGCAGCCGAACGCTACGCAGACCTGAAGTCCCGCAAGGTAATCTGACGCCCGATGGCGAGCCTCGACGAAAACTACGCTGGCGGTGGTTTCGGCCACGCACTGCAGCCTGGCCGCCGGCCCGCGCTGATCGTCATCGACTTCGTCATGGCCTACCTCAAACCGGGCTCGCCGCTCTATGCGGGCGTCGAGACCACCCGTGACGCCTGCGTCCTGCTGCTGGGAGCCGCCCGCGCCGCCGGCATCCCCGTACTGCACACCAACGTGCGTTTCCAGGCCGGAGGCCGCGACGGCGGCGTCTTTTTCCGCAAGCTGCCGGCCCTCGGCTGCTTTGCCGACGGCGCCGATCCCGTGCTGTCCCGGTTCGATCCGGCACTCGAGCCCGTGGCCGGCGAAACGGTGATCACCAAGCAATACGCCAGCGCCTTTTTCGGCACCACGCTGTCGTCCACCCTCACGGCCCTGGGCGTCGACACCCTGCTGATCGCAGGGGTCAGCACGAGCGGCTGTGTCCGGGCCACGGCACTCGACGCGTGCCAGCACGGATTCATCCCCTGGGTGGTGCGCGATGCGGTCGGCGACCGGCACCCGGCGCCCCACGAAGCCAACCTGTTCGACCTGCAGGCCAAGTATGCCGAGGTCGTGAGCCTGGAAACGGCCAGACGCTACCTGTCCGGACTGTCGGCGCTACAATGCGCGGCACCCTGATCCATTGCCCCGAGAGGCCGATGATGAAGAAAACGAACCTCGTCCTGATGGCTGCCCTTGCTGCGGCCGGGCTCGTCGGCGTCGCCGGCGGCACGTTGCTGCCGGTTGCGGTCGCGGTCGCTGCCGAGAAGGAGAAGCCCGCTCCCAAGCAGAAGCTGAGCCCGGCCGTGCAGAAGCCTCTGGTGGCAGCGCAGAACGCCATGAACGAGAAGAACTGGGACGAAGCCCTGGTCCAGATCCAGGCGGCGCAGGCAGTCGAGCCGAAGACGCCGTACGACGCTTTCATGATCGACGAGCTTGGCTGGTACGTCTACCTGCAGAAGAAGGACTACCTGAAATCCGCCGAAGTCCTCGAGCGCACGCTGGCCTCGGGCATGGTCGCCGACGCCGACAAGTCACAGCGGCTGCGCGCGCTCACGCAGATGAACCTGCAGAACAAGCAATTCGACAAGGCCATCGCACACGGCGCCGAATACATGGCGCTCAACCCGAACGACGCGGAGATTGCCCTGTCGCTCGCGCAGGCCCGCTACCTGTCGAACGACTTCAAGGGTGCGAAGGCAGCCTCGGAACAGCTCGTTGCTTCGAGCCCGAAGCCGGCCGAAGCGGCCCTGCTGCTCGCCTTGCGCTCGAACTACGAGCTGAAGGACGAGCCGGGCATCATGCGCTCGCTCGAAGGCCTCGTGCGCTTTTACCCGGCGCCGAAATACTGGGAAGACCTGCTCAATGCGCAGCTCTACCGTACCAAGGACGAGCGCGGCCTGCGCTCGCTCTATCGCCTGATGAACGACACCGACACGCTCGACAAGGGCGAGGAATTCGCCGAGATGGGCGCCTCGCTCGTCAACGCCGGCTTCCCGAACGAAGCCAAGCAGGTCCTCGAGCGCGGACTGGCGAAGGGCGAATTGCAGGGCGATTCGAAGGCACGCGTGCAGGCCGATCTCGAACGCGCCCGCACGGGCGCGACCGCCGATGCCAAGGAAGTCTGGCACTGCGGCAGCCCAGCTTGCGGCAGCCAAGACCGGTACGCAGATGGTCGCCATCGGCAAGCTGTATTTCAGCGCGGGTGACTACGCCAACGCCGTCGACGCGATCCAGAAGGGCCTTGCGAAGGGCGGCGTGGCCGATGCCGACGATGCGAACATGCTCGTGGGCATTGCCAATTCCCGGCTCGGCAAACTGACGGAAGCCCGCGCTGCGTTCGATGCGGTCAAGGCGCCGGCACTGGGCGACATCACGCGGCTGTGGAAATTGAAGCTCGACACGGCGGCGCCTGCCGCGGCCGCCGCTCCTGCGGCTGGTTGAGCAGGCTCGCGCCGGCAAACTCGGGCCCCGTGGGTTCCTGACCCGCGGGGCCTTTTTCATGGCGGGAGCGACGGCGGGTGTGCCGAGGCTTTCGGCGAGCGGAAGGCGCTCGCATGCGCGCCACCTTTCCCCGAGCTTGGAAAGGCAGACACGCGCTCGGGGAAAGGTGCCGGATCGCTTGCCTGCGTTAAGCCAGTACGCAGCGTGGCGAGCGTGGGAATGCGGTCTCGAGCCGCGGCACTTTAATCGCCGGCTACGAGCACGGCACTGGACGCACGGCAGCTCCGATCGACCCCTGGCAGAATGCATGCGCCGTGCGGCATTCGTCGGGCCTTGGCGAGAATCCGTTCTAGGCGCAGTCTCGCAAGCCGTTCGATCCAGTCGGTTGCTTCCCGAGCGCGTGTCTGCCTTTCCAAGCTCGGGAAGAACGACTGGATCGAACGCCATGAAAAAAGGGCACAGACTTGCGCCGTGCCCCCCTTCCCGTCTCCGACTGGCGCGTTGGCGCGTCGGTTCGATCAGCGCGCAGCGATTTTCCAGAGCTTCGCGATCTCCGCGAACTTCGGGTCCTTGACCTCGTCAAATGCCTTCTGCGCGGCAGCCTTGTCACCCTTGCGCTTCAACGCGATGCCTAGCAGCATCTCGGCATTGTCTGCGTCCGTCAGGCCGCCCTTGGCGATGGCCTTCTGCAGCGCAGCCGACGCGTTGGCATAGTCGCCCGCGCTGAAGTACAGCTCGCCGACCTTTTCCATCTCGTCGCCGGTCTTCGCCGCAGCCAGGGCGCCCGCCGCCTTCGGCAGGGCCGCGCGCTCGGCATCAGCCTTGCGCTTGGCAGCGTCGAGCGTGCGAGTGGCTCGCGCCGCCTCGTCGCCCGCGAACAGGCTGGCGTCGATGCCCTTCTGCATCACTCGCTGGGCTTCCTGGCCGAAGCCGCGCGATGACGAGGGCCTGCGTCATGTCGGTGTACTGCCGCGCCGTCTTCAGCGCGTCCACATCCTCCGCGAGGCGATACAACGCCATCAACGCGTGATCGTGCTTGGTCGTCTTCAGATAGCCGTCGAGCACGCGCACCCACGTGTCGGTCGACGGATAGTACTTCAGCAACTGGTCGAGCGCCTTCGCCGTGCCGGCCGAGTCACCGAGCTCGTAGTTCGAGCGCAACACGAGCTGCAGCAGGTCCTGGCTCGGCGTGCCGCCGCCCTTCATCACGCGGTCCGCCGCGGCGATCGCGCCCTTGTAGTCCTTCTGCTGGTAATACGCGTTGGCGACCAGCAACTGCATGTCCTTGTCGCCCGGCACGGACTTCAGGTACTGCTGCGCAGTCGCAGCGGCCTTGCCGTAGCTCCCGGCACGGGCGTAAAGCTGGGCAAGAGTCTTGGTTCGCGACACTTTCTCACTCGCCGGCATCTGGCCGGAAGCGAGTTGGCCCTCGAGGACGCGCGCCGCGTCGGCATTGCGGCCCTGCTGCAGGTACACGTACCAGAGCATCTCGTTGATCTTGTACTGGTCGAACGCCGTCTTGCCCGGTGCGGCGTCCGCTTCCTTGATCTTGCCCAGGGCGGCATCCCATTTCTTCTTGGAGATGCTGTCCTGCGCGGCCTGCAGCGGCACGCCGACCTTCTGGCTGACCTTCTGCTGCGCATGTGCGGTTGCAGGAATCACCAGCATCGTGCCGGCGACACCGATCCAGCCCGCCACCGCGAGCGCACCGGTGAGAACGAAACTCGCCTTGCTCATCAAATTCCTCACTGGGAGTTCTAGTCCCGCTGACAAGGAAAAAGCCGCCGGAGCTCATCGCCCCGGCAGCCCTTTCTGATCCGATGCCGTCACCGCCGCCAGGCAGGTGACGACAACCCATTCCCTACATGAACTGCTCGTTGCCGACGAAGCCGATCTTGAGCAGCCCGTTGCGCTGCGCAGCCGCCAGTACGCGCGCGACGACGTCGTACGACGCGCGCTTGTTCGGACGAATGTGCAGTTCAGGCTGCGGATCGTTGGCCGCTTCGCGGCGGAAGTAGCCGTCGAGCGAGTCCACCGTCACCGGCGAACCATTCCACAGCACGGTGCCGTCGAAGTCGATCTCCAGCTGGATCACCACCGGCTCAGACAGCTTCGGCGCGTTGGTCGGGCGCGGCATGTCGAGCTTGACGGCATGCGTCATCACCGGAATCGTGATGATGAACATCACCAGCAGAACGAGCAGGACGTCGATCAACGGCGTCATGTTCATTTCCATCATCGGCTCGTCTTCGCCGCCGCCACCAATACTCATACTCATCGTTGTGACTCCTGCAGCGGCTCAGCGCGCCAGGGCGCGATCGGGTTCGGTGATGAAACCGATCTTCATGATGCCCGCTCGCTGCGCCGACACCATCACCCGCCCGACGTGCTCGTACGCCGTGCCACGGTCGCCGCGGAGGTGTACTTCAGGCTGGGGATCCATCACAGCAACCGACTTCAGGCGCTCGAGCAGCGCCTCCTGTGTCGGGACCATCGCCGTGTTCCAGTAGACGTTGCCCTGCGCATCAACCGCGATGTTGATGTTTTCCGGCTTGGTCTGCGTAGGAATATTTGCCGCCTTCGGCAGATCCACCTTCACCGACTGCGTGATCACGGGAATCGTGATCAGGAAGATGATGAGCATCACCAGCATCACGTCCACGAGCGGCGTGGTGTTGATCTCCGACATCGGCTTCTCTTCGGCTTCCAGGTCGCCCGAGGATACGTTCATGCTCATGGTGGATCAGCCCTCCAGCGGCTTTGCGGCCGGCTCTCTTACTTCTTCGCGCCGCCCGAGATGACCTTGGCGCCCGCGCCTTCAATGCGTGAACCGCTGACGATTACCTGCTCGAGGTCGTTCGAGAAGAGCTTGACGCGCTCCATGATCTGCTTGTTGCGGCCGAGCAGGAAGTTGTAGCCGAGCACCGCCGGCACCGCGACCGCGAGACCGATGGCCGTCATGATGAGGGCTTCGCCGACGGGACCCGCCACCTTGTCGATCGAAGCCTGGCCGGCTACGCCGATCGCGACGAGAGCGTGGTAGATGCCCCACACCGTGCCGAACAGGCCGATGAACGGCGCCGTCGAACCGGTCGTGGCCAGGAACGGCAGTTGCGTCGACAGCGCGCTGTTGATGCGGGCCGTGGCGCGGGCAAGCACGTTGTCGATCCACTCGTGCAGCGGCACCTGCTGGGTCAGCCGCGTGTCATGGTGCTCGGCGGCGTCGATCGCCTCGGCTGCCATGCCCTTGAAGATGTTGCCCTTGCCGGACAGCTTGTTCAGGCCGGTCTTGATGTTGTCGGCGGCCCAGAAGTTCTTCTCCGCCTCGTGCGCCTGCGACAGCAGGCGACGCTGCTCCCACCACTTGGTGAAGATGATGAACCAGGAATAAGCAGACATTATGACGAGCAGGACCATTACGCCCTTCGCGACGAAGTCGCCCTGTGCCCAGAGGGCGCCAATTCCGTATGGGTTGTCGACGGTTACGCTTTCGGTGGCCATTGAAATCGGTTCCTGTGTCTGTTTTCTTGATACGACGATGAGTTCAGGGAAGGATCAACTTTCGAGGATCAATCGGTCAGCTTGAAGGTCACGGCGAAGGTGTGCCACATGGCCACCGGCTTACCGTCTTCCTTGCCCGGGACGAACTTCCAGTTGCGCTGGACTTCCTTCACGGCTGCTTCATCCAGTTTGTCGAAGCCGCTGCTCTTGACGACGGAGACTTCGCTGCAGCGCCCGTCTTCCTTCACGAAGCAGCGCAACTGCACGGTGCCGGCTTCGCCTGCACGGCGCGAGGCCGGCGGGTATTCCGGCAGCGACGTGCGCGAGCCCTTGCCGGTTGCGGAGGGCGGCGTCTTGACGACGGCACGCTCGACCGGTTTTGCCACCGGCGGCGGTGCTGCTACCGGCCGCTCGGACGTTACATTCGAGATGGCGGTGGTGGGACCGGTATCAATCGCCAGGTCGACGGACACTTCCGGCGGTGGCACGTACGGCGGCGGCTGCTCGATGTCGGGCGGCGGCGGCGGCGGTTCCTTGTCGTCGTCCGGGAGCTCTTCAATCATCTTCGTCTCAACCGGACCCATGACCGTCTGGACCATCTTGGCGCCGAGACCGGACGCGAGGATCCAGAAGAAAAAGACGTGGATCAAGACGGTCAGGATGAAGGCAAGCGTGCGCTTGCTGTTCTTGGCCGGATCGTCGATCGAATAACTGTAAGCCACTTCCCCTCCACTACTGTGGGCGCACGGATGTCCCGGCCTCAGCCGCGTCCTCCCCGGGACCGACGACACTACAAGACCGCAACCACCCTCGCAACCCCTGACGCTTACCGCGAAGGACGATGCAGGCTCTTGCCGAGCCACTCGTTTCGTGCCCTCGCGAACACCGTCGTTGTTCTCGACTCGTGCTGCGGCGCAACACGACGAAACTCAGTTCCGGTGCCAGCGCAGCCGGTCCTTCTTGTTCTGACGGCGGGCGCGACTTTACCGACGCGAATCGAGCAACACAATACTTGTGCGCCGACAACTCTACCGCAGGAGCCCTCAGACCGGCGGTTCGGCCACCTGCAGGCCCCGATCGGTCACCGCGCCCAGCGATGCGCTGCTCACCAGTTCCGCGTACTTGGCGAGTACTCCGCGCGTCGCATACGGAGCGCGCGGTCGCCAGCTCGCGCGACGCTCGACGAGCGCGTCGGCTGCAACGTGCAGCGTCAACTCTCGCTTCGTGGCATCGATGCTGATCGAGTCGCCGTCGTGCACGAGAGCGAGCGGACCACCGAGCGCCGCCTCGGGCGAGACGTGGCCGACGACGAAGCCGTGGCTGCCACCGGAAAAGCGTCCATCGGTGATCAGGGCCACTTTGTCGCCGAGACCCTTGCCCATGATCGCAGCGGTTGGACTGAGCATTTCGCGCATGCCAGGACCGCCGCGCGGCCCTTCGTAACGCACGACCAGCACGTCGCCTGCGCGCACGGTGCCGTCGAGAATCGCCTGCAGCGTCGCCTCCTCGCCCTCGAAAACGCGTGCTCGTCCGGTGAACTTGAGCCCTTCCTTGCCGCTGATCTTCGCCACTGCACCATCCGGCGCGAGATTGCCGTAGAGCACGACGAGGTGACTCTCGCGCTTGAGCGGGTTCGTGAGCGGCCGGACCATGTCCTGCCCGCTCGGATACGGCTTCACTCGCGCGAGGTTCTCGCGCAGGGCCTTGCCGGTGACCGTCAGGCAATCGCCGTGCAGCATGCCGGCGTCGAGCAGCGACTTCATCAGCGGCTGGATACCGCCGATGCGGATGAGGTCCGACATGGAATACTTGCCGCTCGGCCGCAGGTCGGCCAGCACCGGCACCTTCGCCCCGATGCGCGTGAAGTCGTCGAGTTCGAGCGGCACTCCTGCAGCGTGCGCGATTGCCAGCAGGTGCAGCACGGCATTGGTGGAACCGCCAAGCGCGATCGTGACCACGATGGCGTTCTCGAAGGCTTCACGCGTGAGGATCATCGACGGCCTGATGCCGAGCTTGATCAGGTTGACGACGGCGCGCCCGGCCCGCTCCGCGTCCGTGCGCTTGTTGCGCGAGACGGCCTCCTGCGCGGAACTGTTCGCAAGACTCATGCCGAGCGCCTCGATCGCCGACGCCATGGTGTTGGCGGTGTACATGCCGCCGCAGCTGCCCGCGCCGGGAATGGCCGTGCGCTCGACTTCCTTCAGCTGCTTGTCGCTGATGACCCCGGCCGCGTGCGCGCCGACGGCCTCGAAGACCGAGACCACGTCGCGTTTCTTCTCGCCCGGCTTGATCGTACCGCCGTATACGAATACAGCGGGACGATCGAGCCGTGCGATGGCCATCATGCAACCCGGCATGTTCTTGTCGCAGCCACCGATCGCGACCACGCCATCGAAGCCCTGCGCGCCGACGACGGTCTCGATCGAGTCCGCGATCACTTCGCGGGACACGAGCGAATACCGCATGCCTGGCGTGCCCATCGAGATGCCGTCGGACACGGTGATGGTGCCGAACGTGGTGCTCTTGCCCCCGGCCGCATTCGCCCCCTTCGCCGCCGCTTCGGCCAGCTTGTCGATGTGCATGTTGCAGGGAGTGAGGTTGCTCCACGTCGAGGCGATGCCGACCTGCGGCTTCTTGAAATCGCGGTCTTCGTAGCCGACCGCGCGCAGCATCGCCCGGCTGGGCGTCTGCTTGACGCCGTCGAACACGAGCTTCGAGTACGGGCGGGGATCCACTTTGCGTCGGCTCATCGAACGGGCTCCGGGCGTAGATAACTCACGTGGCAATTGTGCGGCTTGCGCGTGCCGCGGTCACGCGACGTTTGCTGCCGCCTGCTGGCGATGCATGACGTGAAAGCGATAGGCCCCGCTCATGACGAAGAACATGGGCAACAGCAGCGCTGCCGGACCGAGTCCAGCGTGCAGGCGGCCGAGCAGGTGATACAGCGCGATCGTCAGTGGCGGAGCGACCAGCCCGCGAATGCCGGTGAGCGTCACGTGCAGCGCCATGTAACGCGTCTCCTCGCCACGCGGGGCGAAGTCATTGTGGCCCAGAGTCCAGCCGAGGCTGCCGGCCGCCGTGCTGACGCCAAGCAGCACGGCGCCTGGCGCGAGCAGCAGCGGCAAGTTCAGCAGCACCGCCAGGACGAACAACACGACGGCGGCCACCGTGAACTTGCCGTGCACGGAGCGGAACGCGAGCACGCGATGGAGATCCAGGTAGCGCGCCCATGGCTGGATCGCGAACGGCACCACCATGACCGGAATCGCGGTCGTGACGAGCACCTGCCACAACGCCGGCAACTGCAGCACGTCACCGAGGCAGATGACCATCAGTGGCGTGAGCGAGAGCATTCCGGCGCCGAACATGGACATCGCGTACTGGTAGCGCCGGAACGCCTCGTCACGCGCGAGCAGCGCCCGCATGCCGCCGAAGCCGAAGGTGGCCCCTGCCACCAGCCGCGCACGCTCGGCTTCGAGCAACTCTTCCTCGCGTCGAACCTTGAATTGCCGGAAGGCGAGCGCGCCCGCCACGCCGCAGGCCGAGCCCAGGACGATCGCGATGCGCCACCACGGACCGTCGTGCCCGAGCAGCCAGCCGATGCCGAGACCGGTGATCGCGACCGCGATCGACGTGTTGATCGTGATGCGCCCGGTGATCCGCGCGCGCAGCCGCGACGGGTAGTTGACGCTCCACAGCACGGAGCGCACGGTTTCGACGCCGGCCCAGAGCAGGCGCGCGGCAGCGTACAGCGCGAGAAACAGCAGCAACCCTGCCCCGCTTTTCGGTACCAGCGCCAGCGCACCCACGCACGCCGCCAATGCCAGCAGCAGCGGAAACAGGAACGATATCTTGCGCTGGCCCTGTGCGCGCCTCGCATACGCCATGCTCGCCAGGTTGGCCCAGGCCGGCGCCGCGCTCACGATGGCCACGACCAGGTCCACTGCGAGCGCCGGGGCCTGGTCGCCGAAAAGCGACCGGACCATGACCGCGGCGGTGCCGCCTTCAACCAGCCCGAGGCAGAGGTAGATCAGCGTCCAGGCGCGCCTTTCGTAACGCAGGTCGATCACGTGGCAGGTCGCTTCAGCGGCTCGTCCTGCGCTCGGCAAGGCAGACACGCGCTCCGGACGAGCCACTGAACCGACCTGCCTGGTGCAGCCCGCCCTGTCTACGCATAACGTTCGGCGAGCATCGCGTACAGCGCACGCACGGCGTGCGCCTCCGCCCCGACGGGACGGCCGGGCCGATCCTTCGGGTTCCACGCGAACAAGTCGATGTGCACCCAGTCCCGGGCGTTCGTCACGAAGCGCTTGAGGTACAGCGCCCCGATGATCGCGCCGGCAAAAGCCGAGGCCGACGCGTTGTTGATGTCCGCGACCTTGCTGGCAATGTCGTCGTCGTAGCCGCTCCAGAGCGGCATCTGCCACAGCGGATCCGCCACTCGCCGGCCGGCCCGCAGCAGTGCGTCGACGGTTTCCTGCCGCGTGCCGAACACCGCAGGCAACTCCGGACCGAGTGCCACGCGTGCTGCGCCGGTGAGCGTCGCCAGGTCCACGAGCAGGTCCGGCTTGTCCTCGTCCGCAGCCGCGATGGCATCGCACAGCACCAGCCGGCCTTCGGCATCCGTGTTGCCGATCTCGACGGTCACACCCTTGCGTGTGCGAATCACGTCGCCCGGGCGATACGCATTGCCGGCGATCGCGTTTTCGACGGCCGGAATCAGGACCCGCAGCCGCACGCGCAATTGCGATTGCATGACGAGTTGCGCGAGCGCGAGCGTGCACGCGGCGCCACCCATGTCCTTCTTCATCAGCGCCATGCCGGCCGCAGGCTTGATGTCGAGGCCACCGCTGTCGAAGCAGACACCCTTGCCGATCAGCGTCACCCTCGGATGCGTCGGATCGCCCCAGACGAAGTCGACGAGCCGCGGGCCGCAGGTCGAGGCCTGCCCCACGGCGTGGATGGCAGGAAACCCGCGCTGCAATTCGTCACCCATGATTTGCCGCGGGGCCGCACCGTGGTCGCGCGCGATCCGGATCGCCTCGGCCGCAAGTCGCGCGGGCGTCATGTCGGACGCCGGCGTGTTGACGAGATCGCGCGCAAGCGCCGTTGCGCCCGCGAGTCGCAGGACCTGGGAGTGGTCGGCGACCGACGGCGCAATGAGACGTGCCCGCGCCGTGGCCGGCTGTGTCGACGATTTGTAGGTGTCGAACCTATAGCTGCCATAGGCCCAGCCCAGGGCGACGGCGCCAGCCGCTGCGAGGGTGAGTTCATTCGTAACCCGCCAGTGGGTACCGGCCGGCAAGCGATCCGGCAGTCCTGCCACGTGCCAGAGCTCGAGCGCGTCCAGCGACGGCAACGCTCCGAGACCGAGAGCCGCCCGGCGCGGCGTGCCATCGGGAGACGGCAGCAGCAGCACCTGGTGACGTTCAGCCTTGAAACCCGTCGCGGCAACCCAGGCTCGCGTGGACGCATCCTGGGCCTCCAGCCAACGGGGCAGGTCGGACTGGAGGACGAGCGCGAGCTCGTGCGCGGCAGCAGCAGCCGGGGCGCCGGCTTGATCGACGAGAAAATCCACGATGGACAGGTTCCGTTACGGGTAGAACGAGCACGTCGTCGTAGCTTAGCAGCGCCGCCCGCGGACGCGGTCGACACGGGATTGCACCCGTCCTGGACTGACTCTTTTTGCACTGCGGTTGACAATGCACGGCACGCTGTGCTGCTATCCGCACCCGACTTTTTTCGCTCTCACACGCAGGCGCTGGATGCAGTCGTTGCTCGACTCCTCCCTCATCACTTCGGTCACCCTGCTGGCCGGCCTGCTGCTTGCGTCGCTTACCCTGCTTCCCCTGCGGAGGTGCGGGGCTCCGGGCTGAGAGCGCAAAGGCGCGATTGGACATCAGGAACCCCGCACGGCCAGCCAGCCGCCGCGGGGTTTTTAGTTTTGGTCATGGCAAAAAGCGGAAACGATTCCGAGGAGATGACGAGATGCGTGCGTACTCGAAGAAAGACGTCGACAGGAAGGCGCTCAAGGGCGCGAAGATCGCCGTGGTCGGCTACGGCAGCCAGGGACGCGCACATGCGTTGAACCTCAAGGATTCGGGCTACGACGTCGTCATCGGCGTCCGCAAGGGCGACAGCTGGAAGCAGGCGAAGAAGGACGGCCTCGCGGTCGCCACGCCGGCCGAAGCGGTCAAGGGCGCCACGCTGGTCGCCCTGCTCACGCCCGACACCACGCAGGCCGCGAACTACAAGGAGATCCTGCCGAACCTCGCCAAGGGCGCCACGCTGCTGTTCGCTCACGGCTTCAACATCCACTTCAAGCAGATCAAGCCGCGCAAGGACCTCGACGTCGTGCTGATCGCGCCGAAGGGCCCGGGCGGCCTCGTGCGCCGCCAGTACCAGGAAGGCCGCGGCGTGCCGTGCCTGATCGCGATCGCGCAGGATGCCTCGGGCACGGCCAAGGCCAAGGCGCTCGCCTATGCCGACGGCATCGGCGGCACGCGCGCCGGCGTGATTGAAACCACGTTCAAGGAAGAGACCGAGACGGACCTCTTCGGCGAGCAGGCCGTGCTGTGCGGCGGTGCGACCGAACTCGTGCTCAAGGGCTACGAGACGCTGGTCGAAGCCGGCTACCAGCCCGAGGTCGCCTACTACGAGTGCCTGCACGAACTGAAGCTGATCGTCGACCTGCTGCACGAAGGCGGACTCGCCAAGATGCACAAGTACATCTCGCACACCGCCAAGTGGGGCGACCTCACGCGCGGCCCGCGCGTCGTGAACAAGGCGACCAAGAAGGAAATGAAGAAGATCCTCGGCGAAATCCAGGACGGCAGCTTCGCGCGCGTCTGGATCCGCGAGAACAAGACGGGCCGCAAGAAGTACGACGCCCTGATGAAGAAGGACCTGGCGCACCCGATCGAGAAAGTCGGCGTGCAGCTCCGTGCCCGCATGCCCTGGCTCAACCAGGGCTGAGTCCCGTTCCCCTCACCAGTCCACCACGGTGACGACCATGGCCAACCGCGACCCGAACCGCGTCCTGATCTTCGACACCACGCTGCGCGACGGCGAGCAATCGCCGGGCTGCAGCATGACGCAGCCCGAGAAGCTGCGGCTGGCGCGCGCCCTGGCCGAACTGGGCGTGGACGTCATCGAGGCCGGGTTCCCGGTCGCCTCACCGGGCGACTGGGAGGCCGTGCATGAAATCGCGCGTGAAGTGCGGGGCCCGATCATCGCGGGCCTCGCGCGCTGCAACCGCGAGGACATCGACAAGGCGTGGAGCGCGGTCAAGGTGGCCGCGAGGCCGCGCATCCACGTGTTCCTCGCCACCAGCGCGATCCATCGCGAGCACAAGCTCAACATGGCGAAGGAGCAGATCATCCACACCGCCGTCGAAGGCGTTAAGTACGCGCGCAGCCTGTGCGAGGACATCGAGTTCTCGCCGGAGGATGCCTCGCGCACCGAACCCGAATTCCTGCGTGAAGTGGTCGAAGCCGTGATCGAAGCCGGCGCGACCACGATCAACGTGCCCGACACCGTCGGTTACACGGTCCCCGAGGAATTCCATGACGTCTTCTCGTTCCTGACGCAGAACGTGCGCGGCGCGGACAAAGTGACCTTCAGCGTCCACTGCCACAACGACCTGGGGCTGGCCGTGGCCAACAGCCTCGCTGCCGTCCGCGGCGGCGCGCGCCAGGTGGAATGCACGATCAACGGCATCGGTGAGCGCGCGGGCAATGCGTCGCTCGAAGAGATCACGATGGCGCTCAAGGTGCGTGAAGGCATCTACGGCCTGCACACCGGCATCGACACCAGGCGCCTGTTTCCGACCAGCCGCCTGCTCTCGAGCATCACGGGCATGCCGATTCCGCGCAACAAGGCGGTGGTCGGCGAGAACGCCTTTGCGCACGAATCCGGCATCCACCAGCACGGCATGCTGAAGCATCACTCGACGTACGAGATCATGCGGCCGCACGACGTGGGCATGTCGCGCACCAATCTCGTGCTCGGCAAGCACAGCGGCCGCGCGGCCCTGCGCGAGCGCATCAAGGAACTCGGGTTCGAGTTGTCCGACGCCGAACTCGCGCGGGTGTTCGACGATTTCAAGGCGCTGGCCGACAAGAAGAAGGAACTCTTCGACGGCGACATCGAAGCGCTCGTGCTCAAGGCCGAGATCGGCAGCGACGGCGGCCCCTGGCAGCTCGAGAACCTGCACGTCGTCAGCGACTCGACGCGCTTCGCCACAGGCCGTGTCGTGCTGCGCCATGTCGACGGCCGCATCGTCACGCAGGAATCGTCGGGCGACGGTCCGGTCGACGCCGCGCTCAAGGCCATCGAGCAGGCGACCGGCGTGTTCGTGAAGCTGCGCAAGTTCGAGGTGCGCAGCGTGTCGAGCGGTGAGGACGCCCAGGGCGAAGCCGTCGTCACCTGCGAGTACAACAACCGCAGCTACCGCGGCACCAGCGTCACGACCGACATCGTCGAGTCGGGCGTGCGGGCCTTCATCGAAGTGATCAACGCCATCGAATCCTCGCGCCGCCGCGGCGCCGACCAGAACGAGACGTCGCCCGCCGCGGCCGTCTGAAACGCACGACCGGAGCTGGAATGACTGCGCAGAGCCTGTTCGAGAAAGTGTGGCAACGGCACGTCGTCGTGCCCGAGACAGCCGACACGCCCGCGATCCTGTATATCGACCTGCACCTGACGCACGAAGTCACCTCCCCCCAGGCGTTCGACGTCCTGCGCGCCCGCAAGCTCAAGGTCCGCCGGCTCGACCGGACGCTCGCGACGATGGACCACTCGACACCGACCGACACCGCGCAGATCTTCGGCGGCCTGCCGATCAAGCTCGAATCGGCCGCCAGGCAGGTGCGCCAGCTCGAAGTGAACTGCGCCGAGTTCGGCGTGAACCTGATCGGGCTGCAGGACTCGCGCCGCGGCATCGTGCACATCATCGGGCCCGAACAGGGCGCCACGCAGCCAGGCAAGACCATCGTCTGCGGCGACAGCCATACCAGCACGCACGGCGCATTCGGCGCCCTCGCCTTTGGCATCGGCACCACCGAAGTCGGCTACGTGCTGGCCACGCAGTGCCTGCTGCAGCGCAAGCCGAAGACGCTCGAGATCGTCGTCGACGGCCGGCTTCCGGCCGGTGTGTCGGCCAAGGACGTCGTGCTGGCCGTCATCGGCAGGATCGGCGTCAATGGCGGCACCGGTCACGTCATCGAGTTCCGCGGTTCCACCATCGCCGCGATGTCGATGGACGAGCGCATGACGGTCTGCAACATGTCGATCGAGGCCGGCGCTCGTGCGGGCATGATCGCGCCGGACGCAACCACGTACCAGTATCTGCAAGGCCGCCCTTTCGCGCCGACCGGCGCGGACTGGGACAAGGCCGTGGCCGACTGGAACACGCTGCGCAGCGATGCGGGCGCGGTCTTTGACCAGTCGGTGACGTTCGACGCCGGCGAACTCGAGCCCATGATCACCTTCGGCACCAACCCGGGCATGGTCACCACGATCAGCGGCAACGTGCCGGAACGGCCGGGCGACGCCGTGTTTGCAAAGTCGCTGGCGTACATGGGTTTGAATGCGGGCGAGCGCCTGGCCGAGAAGCCGGTGCAGGTCGTTTTCATCGGCAGCTGCACCAACGCGCGCCTCTCGGACCTGGAGGCCGCCGCGGCCATCCTGCGCGGTCGCAAAGTTGCCAAGGGCGTGCGCGCACTGATCGTGCCCGGCTCGCAGCAGATCAAGCTGGAAGCCGAGCAGCGCGGCCTGGCAAAGGTCTTCACGGATGCGGGCGCGGAATGGCGCGAGTCAGGCTGCTCCATGTGCCTCGGCATGAATGGCGACCTCGTCGACGCCGGCCAGTACTGCGTCAGCACCAGCAACCGCAACTTCGAGGGCCGGCAAGGCATAGGGTCGCGCACCCTGCTGGCAAGCCCTGCCTCCGCCGCTGCCGCCGCCGTGCGCGGTCGCGTCACTGACCCGCGCGAGTTCCTCGGCTGAGCCGGGGCGCGCCAACACCACAGAACCTGCAGATGGACCCGATCACAATCATTCGCTCGCGGACGGTCGTCATGCCGTCCACCAACATCGACACGGACCAGATCATCCCGGCCCGTTTCCTGACCACCACCGTGCGCGAAGGCCTCGGCGTCGCACTGTTCGCCGACTGGCGCTATGACCAGGCCGGCCAGCCCAAACCCGACTTCGTGCTGAACCAGCCAGCCGCCAGGGGCTGCCAGGTGCTGGTCGCGGGTCGCAACATCGGCTGCGGCTCGTCGCGCGAGCACGCGCCCTGGGCGCTGCTTGATTTCGGCATCCGCGTCGTCATCAGCACCGAGATCGCGGACATCTTCCGCAACAACAGCCTGAAGAACGGGCTGCTGCCGGTCGTCGTCGACGAAGCGACGCACGAGTGGCTGCTGGCAAATCCGGGCGTCGAAGTCGAAGTCGACCTGCCCGCCTCCGTGCTGCGCCTGCCGGACGGCCGCGCAGTGAAGTTTCCGATCGAGTCGTTCTCGCGCTATTGCCTGATGAACGGCATCGACGAGCTGGGGTACCTGCTGAGCCAGATGCCGGCGATCGAGCGTTTCGAGCGCACGCGGGAAGGCGCATGAAGGCGCGCATCGCCGTCCTCGGCGGCGACGGCATCGGCCCCGAGGTCACGGCGGAAGCCGTGCGGGTGCTGCAGGCCGTGGCGTCGAAGTACGGTCACGACTTCGAATTCTCCGAGGCATTGATCGGTGGCGCGGCGATCGACGCGTCGGGCTCGGCACTGCCGCCCCGCACCATCGACGCGTGCCGCGAGAGCGCGGCCACGCTGCTCGGCGCCGTCGGCGGTCCGCAGTGGTCGGATCCGGGTGCCCGCGTGCGCCCCGAACAGGGACTGCTGGAACTGCGTCGCACCCTCGGTCTGTTCGCGAACCTGCGCCCGGTACGCACCATGGAGTCGATGCTCGACGCCTCGCCGCTCAAGCCCGAGGTGATCACCGGCGCGGACATCCTGGTGGTGCGGGAACTGACCGGTGGCATCTACTTCGGCAGGAAGAGCCGCACCGCGCACGAGGCCGAGGACGTCTGCACGTACACCACCGACGAAGTCGAGCGCGTGACGCGGGTTGCCGGGCGGCTGGCAATGGGCCGTCGACGTCGCATCGTCTCCGTCGACAAGGCCAACGTGCTGGAGACTTCCCGCCTGTGGCGCGCAGTCGTCGAACGCGTGCTGCGAGATGAGTTTCCGCAGGTGGAGTTCGAGCACATGCTCGTCGACGCCGCCGCAATGCACCTGATCAGGCGTCCCACGTCGTTCGACGTATTGCTCACCGAGAACATGTTCGGCGACATCCTGACGGACGAGGCCTCCATGATCGCCGGATCGCTCGGCCTGCTGCCCTCCGCCTCACTCGGTGCGGGAACCAACGGACTCTACGAACCGATTCACGGCTCCGCACCCGACATCGCAGGGCGTGGCATCGCGAATCCGTACGGCACGATCCTGAGCGCGGCGATGATGCTGAAGCTTTCACTCGGGCTCGAAACCGAGGCGGCTGCGGTCGAGGCCGCGGTCGAAGATGCCGTCAGCGCGGGCGTGCGCACCGCAGACATTGCGCTGGCCGGCAAGGCTACCGTGGGCAGCCGGGAAGCCGGTACTGCGGTCGTTGAACGGCTAATGTCAAGTCATTAAATTTCAATGACTTACGGATTTATCCACAGAAACTGTCAAGCCAAGGTTTAGAACCCCCGGCCGGTCGATTATTCGCCCGATTCCCGCTGGACTTCGACCGGATTTTCGGCGCTATACTGCGCGTCCGCAGGCGGCCCAAGGCTCCCTGCCCGCAGTTTGCGAGACCGGATTTACGAGTAGCGAGGACTTGAGTCGGGTTAGTCTTTGTCTCAGGGAATGAGGCAGCTCGGGTCCCCCGAAGGCCGGCAGAAATGCCGGCCTTCTTTTTTTGTTCGATTGCTGACGCAGCCTGGCCTTGTCCGGACGCGAGCATCGCGCGATCGGACACCGCTCGACTGAACCTCGCTCGACGACTCAGGCGCGACCTGCTGCCTCGAGTCCGGCCGTCAGGTCGCGCGCGAGGTCGTCACCCTCTTCGATGCCGATCGACAACCGCACCAGGGTCGCCGAGATGCCGGCCCGCTCCCTTGCCGCTGCGTCCATTGCCGCATGCGTCATGCTGGCCGGATGGGCGACGAGACTCTCGACACCGCCGAGCGATTCGGCGAGCGAGAACAGCTCCATGCTGCCGAGCAGCGCCTTGACGTTCTCGACCCCACCCAGGAGTTCGAAGCTCACCATGGCGCCGAAGCCCCGCTGCTGGCGCTGTGCGATGTCATGACCGGGATGCGCGGCAAGCCCCGGGTAGTAGACGCGGGCCACCGCGGGGTGTCGCGTCAGCAGTTCGGCGATGCGCTGTGCGTTTTCGCCATGCGCGCGCATGCGGGCATGCAGCGTACGCAGGCCACGGAGCGTCAGGAAGCTGTCGAACGGCGCGCCGGTGACGCCGATGCAATTGCCCCACCACTTGACCTGCTCGTGCAGTTCGGCGGTGGCCGCGATTACGGCGCCCCCCACGACGTCACTGTGGCCGTTCAGGTACTTGGTCGTGGAGTGAATGACGAGGTCGGCCCCCAACGCCAGTGGCTGCTGCCAGACGGGCGACAGGAACGTGTTGTCGGCCACGACCAGCGCGCCCGCTGACCTGGCCCGGGCGGCAACGGCAGCGATGTCGACGATGCGCAGCAATGGGTTGCTCGGCGTCTCGATCCACACCAGCGCCGGCTTGTCGGCAATCGCTGCGTCGAGCCTTCCGGCATCCTGGAAGTCGACGAACCGCACCTGCAGTGCTCCGCGCAGGTTGAGCGCATTGAAGAGCCGGTACGTGCCGCCATAGCAGTCGTGCGGCACGACGGCGACCTGGTCCGGCTTGAGCAACTGGGTCACGAGCGAGACGGCACCCATGCCCGAGGCGGTCACCACCGCGCCAGCACCGCCTTCAAGATCCGCGAGGGCACGCCCGAGCGCGTCACGCGTCGGATTGCCCGACCGCGAATAGTCGTATTCGCGCTTTTCGCCGTAGCCACTGAAGGCGAACGTCGAGGTCAGGTGAATCGGCGGCACGACGGCGCCGTGCTGGGTGTCCGTCTCGAGGGCCGCCCGCACGGTGCGGGTCTTGATGCTGTCTTGCTGGCTCATGGGATCCGTCTCGGGTCTGTTCGAATTGCGGGTCTATTCGAGTGTGCGGTGGAAAACGTCGCGCAGCACGTCCGACTCCTTGAAAAAGGCGTCGTGGCCGTACATCGAGCTGATCTCGATCAGCTGGCAGGCGCTGCCGAACCGGTCGCGCAGGGTGCGCATGTCGGCGGGCGGCACCAGCTGGTCTTCCAGCACCGCGATCATGGTCATCGGCACGGCGATGGTCTCGGGTTCGATGCGGTGCAGGTCGATCGACTCCGACAGGCAGACGAACGCCTCGGGCCGGTAGGTGCGTGAATAGGCCTCGCCGCGCGAGACGATGTAGGCCTCGACCGGGAACACGAAACGCCCGTCGTGACGCGTGGGCTCGCCAGGAAAGCGGTCTTCGAATTCGCGCACGGAGCGGTATGTCGTCATGGCCAGGGCGCGCGCCAGGGCGAGTCCCTGCTCGCCCTCGCCATGCTCGATGGCGTAACGCACGAAATTGCGCTGGACGCTGCGCCACGCAGTCGACATCGGATGGGTACGGTGAGCGGCACTGACCACGATGCCGTGCCGCAGGCGCGCCGCGTGCTTCGCGCCCATCACCAGCGTGACCATGCCGCCATAGGACGCGCCGATGCAGCCGTGCAGGCACGCGATGCCGAGGTGGTCCATCACCGCCACGAGGCAGGCCACCTGGTCGTGCGCACTGACGCTCTGGAACACTTCGCCGTGTCCGGGGCCGGTCGTGCGGTGGCTGCCGCCCAGGAAGTCGATGCCCAGGACCCGGAAACGATCCGTGTCCAGTGCCTTGCCGGGCCCGGCGATTTCGTCCCACCAGCCAGGCACTCCATCGCGCACCTTGAATACGTTGCGACCCGCCGAAATTCCCCCGAGGACCGCCACCACCGGAGCACCGTCGGCGCCAGCGATCCGGTAGGCGATCTCGACGCGCGGCAGCTCGCCGCCGAAGTGCAAGGGGAATGGCTCGCGATCCAGGACGAGGATGTCCTCGTCAAACACGTAACCGGCAGGCAGCACGACCGGGCGCAGGGCCGCGGCTGGGTCCATCGACGCGGGATCGGCGGCGCCATCCGGTGCGATGTTTTCATCGACGGCTGGTTGGCTGTTGCTCGTGGTAACGGACGATGACACTGCTGCTCGAACTCGCGCTGGATCTGGACGACGTCTAGGCACGCAGGTCGAGGCCCGTGCCGGCCCGCCCGTCGAAACAGCAACCACGAGCAGGGAGTCTTTGCGCGCGCGAGGGATGGTTGCGGCGACCAACACCCCCGTCGGTCGTGAAACCGGGCGGGGCAGCCTCGCTGCAACTCATCTTCCGGCGACGCGCAGGGTCCCCGTGGAGTTGGCACCAGTTCGGGCGGGTTGGGCCCGATGGTTGCCCCGGCTTCAAAGGGCCATTCCCTCAGCCGGTCTCGATGAGCGGGGCGAAGTTTAGGTGTGACAGCACGTTAGCGCAAGGAATGCGGGTGCAACCGGGACGCAGTCTGCGCGAAGCCAGGATGCGGTTCGCCACTGGCGCCGCCAGTCGTTCCCGGTCCGGACGGGCCCCGAAAGACGCCGTAAACCCGTCCCTGGGGCTCCGGCCGCGACGTCCATGTCGCGGACGGCTTTCGGAGCGCGTCCGGACCGGCGACGCCGTCGGCGCGGGCCTTCCGCCTCGTTCCGCTTCGCTTCGTCCCCTTTCGCGGTTGCACTGCGCGTTCCAATGTATTAACGTGCTAGCACATTAATACAGCCCCGCTCATCGAGACCCGTGAAGAAACCACCGTGGAATATCGCCCCGCCAGGAAGCCGCCGCCGAACGCGCGCTGTGCCAGGCCATCCTGACGCTGCGCACCGTTGACGAGTGCCGCGACTTCCTGCGCGACCTTTGCACGCCCGCGGAACTGCAGGCCCTCGCCGATCGCTGGACCGTCGTCGGGCTGCTGCAGGCGGGTATGCCCTACCGCGAGATCGCGAAACAGACGGGTGTCAGCGTGACGACCATCGGGCGAGTCGCCCGCTACCTGGGTGCCGGCAACGGCGGCTACGAACTGGCGGCGCGCCGCCTGGGAGAACGCTGATGGATCGCCAGCAACGCCTGCGCATCGCCGTGCAGAAATCGGGACGCCTCACCGACGAATCCCTCGACCTGCTCCACCGCTGCGGCCTGAAGTTCAGCCGCGGCAAGGACCAGCTCATGTGCTACGGCGAGAACATGCCGCTCGACGTGCTGTTCGTGCGGGACGACGACATTCCCGACCTCGTCCAGGAAGACGTCTGCGACCTCGGCCTCGTCGGGCTCAACGTGCTCGAGGAAAAGCGTCTCGCGATGCTGGCCCGCGGCACCACACCGCGCATCGAAATCCTGCAGAAGCTCGACTTCGGCCGTTGCCGGCTGGCGCTCGCCGTGCCACAGGAATTCGAGTTCGAAGGTCTGCCGAGCATCGCCGGCAAGCGCATCGCCACCACGTATCCGCACGTGCTGGCCCGCTTCCTGCTCGAGCACGCCATCACCGCCGAAATCGTCACGCTGTCCGGCGCGGTCGAAATTGCACCACGCCTCGGCCGCGCCGACCTGATCTGCGACCTCGTTTCCACGGGCTCGACCCTGACGGCCAATCACCTGCGCGAAGTGGCCGTCGTGCTCGAAAGCCAGGTGTGCCTGGTGCGCACGCCGGTCGCCCTGCCCGAGGTCAAGGCCGACTGGGTGCGCCGATTGCTGGTGCGGGTCGACGGCGTCCAGCAGGTGCGGGAGAGCAAGTACATCATGCTGCACGCCCCGCGCTCGGCCCTGGCGCAGATCGCGAAGCTGCTGCCCGGCAGCGAGTCCCCCACGGTCATTCCGCTCGACGGCACCGGCGACAAGGTCGCGGTGCACGCCGTCTGTCGCGAAACCGTCTTCTGGGAGACGCTCGAAAGCCTGAAAGCCGCCGGTGCCAGCGCGGTCCTGGTACTGCCTGTAGAGAAGATGCTCGCATGAAGAGTCCGCTCGACATCCTCGACTGGGCGACGCTCGACGAGGCGACTCGCGACGCCGTTCTGCGTCGTCCCGTCCAGCGCGACGCCGCTGGCCTGCTCGAACGGGCCCGCTCCATCGTCGCGGACGTTCGCGCACGCGGCGACGAAGCGCTGCGCGAGTACACGGCCAGGTTCGACGACGTCCACCTGCAATCATTCGCTGTGTCGGATGCCGAGTTCGCCGCCGCCGATGCCGTGCTTACGCCGGTGCAGCGTGCAGCACTCGAACGAGCGATCGACACGATCACCCGCTTCCACGAACTGCAGACGCTGCCACCGCTGCGGCTCGAAACCGCACCGGGCGTCGTCTGCGAGCGCATGACCGTGGCGCTCGAATCCGTCGGGCTGTACGTACCCGCAGGAACTGCGCCGCTGCCCTCCACCGCGCTGATGCTGGCCGTGCCAGCCAGCATCGCCGGCTGTCCGGTGCGAGTCATGTGCACCCCGCCCCGCCCCGATGGCTCGGCCGACCCAGCCGTGCTCGTGGCGGCGAGGCTGTGCGGTGTACGCAAAGTGTTCAAGGTCGGTGGAGCGCAGGCCGTCGCTGCGATGGCCTATGGCACGGAATCGGTGCCCAAGGTCGTCAAGATCTTCGGGCCCGGCAACGCCTGGGTCACGGCGGCAAAGCAGATCGTTGCGCAGGACGCCGATGGCGCAGCGCTCGACATGCCCGCCGGGCCGTCGGAGGTGCTGGTCATTGCCGATGAGTCTGCGCGCCCCGCGTTCGTCGCCGCCGACCTGCTCGCGCAGGCGGAACACAGCGTGGACGCACAGGTCCTGCTCGTGGCGGTCTCACGCCAATTGGCGGAGGCGTGCGTGGCCGAGGTCGCCAGGCAACTGGCCACGCTGCCGCGACGTGAAATCGCGGGCAAGGCGATCGCCGAAAGTCGCGTGATCATCGTGCCGACCATCGCGGCCGCCATGGAAGTTTCGAACCGTTATGCCCCTGAGCACCTGATCCTGCAGGTCACCCGCCCACGCGACCTGCTGCCGCAAGTCCAGAATGCCGGATCCGTCTTCCTCGGCTCGTGGACGCCCGAAACGATGGGCGACTACTGCAGCGGCACCAACCACGTGCTGCCCACGTACGGCCACGCCCGCGCCTACAGCGGGCTCAGCGTGTTCGACTTCGTCAAGCGCATCACCGTGCAGGAGCTGACCGCAGACGGCTTGCGTAACCTCGGCCCGACGGCACGCACGCTGGCGCAGCTCGAGTCCCTCGACGCGCACGCCAATGCCGTCACGGTTCGTCTCGACGCACTCGCGCAGGCAGGCAATGCATGAACTCTTCGATCCTGGACCTGGCGCGCCCCGACATTCTCGAACTGCAGCCGTATCAGCACGCAGCCTGGGATCCGTCGCTCGAGCGCATGCACGCCAACGAAATGCCGTGGCGCGCTTCCGGCGACAACTCGATCACCGGCCTCAATCGGTATCCCGAGCCGCAGCCGCACGCGCTGGTCGAACGCATGGCGCAGCTGTATGGCGTGCCGGCCCGGCAACTGCTGGTCGGCCGTGGCAGCGACGAGGCCATCGACCTGCTCGTGCGAGCCTTCTGCCGCGCGGGACAGGACAACGTGGTGATCACCCCGCCGACCTTCGGCTTCTACAAGGTTGCGGCCAGGATCCAGGGCGCGGGCGTGCTCGAGGTTCCACTGGTGCGCGACGACTTCCACCTGGACGCCGGGAAGGTCATCGCCGTCGGCCTGCGCGCGAAGATCGTGTTTCTTTGCTCGCCCAACAACCCGACCGGCAACCTGCTCGACGAAGTCGCGATGCTGCGTGTCTGCACGGAACTCGCCGGCAAGGCCCTGGTGGTCGTGGACGAGGCCTACGTCGAGTTCTGCGGTCGGGCGAGCCTCACGGCGCGGCTCGCCGAATTCCCGAACCTCGTCATCCTGCGCACGCTGTCGAAGGCCTACGCGCTCGCCGGTGCGCGCCTGGGCACCGTGATCGCGAGCGAGGAAATCATCGGATTGCTGCGTCGAATCATTCCGCCGTATGCAATCCCTGCGTCGACCACGGTAGAAGTCCTGGCGCTGACCGAAGCTCCCCAGCGTGCACTGTCGGCCGCGCGCATCCGCACGCTGCTCGACGAACGCAGCCGCATGCAGGAACGCCTCGGACGCTGCGCCAACGTCGCGCGGGTCTTTCCATCCGACGCCAACTTCCTGTTGGTCGAGTGCCGCAATGCCCGGCAATTCCTTGCAGCCGGCAAGTCGGCGGGGCTGATCGTGCGTGACTTCTCGTCCTATGCCGGGCTGGCGAATTGCCTGCGCATCTCGATCGGCACGCCCGACCAGAACCAGCGGTTGGTCGCCGCGGTGGAGCAGCCATGAGTGGAACACGCGTCCTGTTCATCGATCGCGACGGCACGCTGGTGGAAGAGCCGTTCGACGAGCAGGTCGACAGCCTCGCCAAGATCCGCCTGCTGCCGGGCGTGATTCCTGCGCTGCTGGAACTCAAGCATGCCGGCTACCGCTTCGTGCTCGTGAGCAACCAGGATGGCCTCGGCACGCACACGTTCCCGGAGCCCGCGTTCCGCGAGCCCCAGGATTTCATCCGCACCCTCTTCGCCTCGCAAGGCATCGAATTCGACGCGGAGTTTTTCTGCCCGCACGGGCCAGACGATGGCTGTGAATGCCGCAAGCCAAAGACAGGCCTGTTGACCGACTACCTGCGCGACAATCCCATCGATCCGAAGCACAGCTACGTGATCGGCGATCGCGAAACGGACCTGCAACTGGCGGCGAACCTGGGGCTCCAGGGCCTGAAGGTCCACGCCGATGGCAGCGACGGCGCCACCTGGGTCGCGATCGTGGAGCAACTGCGCCGGCCGGCCCGCACCGCGACCGTGCTGCGCAAGACGAAGGAGACCGACATCCGGGTGCGGGTCAACCTCGACCGTACCGGCCCGATCGCAATCGCGACCGGCATCGGCTTTTACGACCACATGTTGGAGCAGGTCGCGCGTCACGGCGGCTTTGCGCTCGAACTCACCTGCACGGGCGACCTGGAAATCGACGAGCACCACACGGTCGAAGACTGCGCGCTGGCGCTCGGCCAGGCCTTGCGCGAAGCGCTCGGCGACAAACGCGGCATCGCCCGCTTCGGTTTCGTGCTGCCCATGGACGAGTCGCAGGCGCAGGTCGCCATCGATCTTTCGGGCCGCGCTTACGCGGTCTTCGAGGGCACGTTCGGTCGCGAATCCGTCGGCGGCCTGCCCACCGAACTCGTGCCCCACTTCTTCCGGTCACTGGCCGACAGCCTGCTGGCCGCGGTGCACGTGCAGGTGACGGGTGACAACACTCACCACATGATCGAGGCCTGCTTCAAGTGCACGGGTCGCGCGCTGCGCCAGGCGATCAGGATCGAGGGGAGCGAACTGCCCAGCAGCAAGGGCGTGCTCTGAGATGACGGACGTCGCGATCATCGCCAACGGCGGCGCCAACATCGCCTCGCTGCGCTTCGCACTCGACCGGCTCGGCGCATCCTCGCAGCTGACCACCGACGTCGACGAGCTGCGTCGCGCGCCACGCGTCATCCTGCCCGGCGTGGGTGCCGCGGCGGATGCCATGGAGCGCCTGCACGCACTCGGGCTGGCGCACGTGATACCGACGCTGACTCAACCCGTGCTCGGCATCTGCCTCGGCATGCAATTGCTGTTCGAGGGCAGCGAGGAAGGGGACACGGAGTGCCTGGGCATCTTCCCCGCCCGGGTTACCCGGTTTCCAGATCGGCAGGGTTTTCCGGTCCCGCACATGGGTTGGAACCAGCTCGTGCCGCAGACCGGCTCGCCGCTGACGCGTGGACTCGGTGACGACGCCTACCTCTATTTCGTGCACAGCTACGCCGCACCGGTCGGCCCGTGGACGGACGCCGTCACCGACTACGGCGGCGAATTCTCGGCGCTCGTGCGTCACGCAAACTTTCACGGCGCGCAGTTTCATCCCGAGCGCTCGTCCCGTGCTGGTCAGCGCCTTCTCGCCAACTTCCTGGCACTGGCCTGACATGCAGCTCGTGCCAGCCATCGACCTGCGGGGCGGCCAGTGCGTGCGTCTGCTGCAGGGACGTTTCGACGCCGAGACCGTCTACGGCAACGATCCGGGCGTGATCCTCGGACGTTACCGCGACCTGGGGGCGCGCTACGTGCACGTCGTCGACCTCGACGGCGCACGCGACGGCTCACAGGGCAACCGGGCGGCAATCGCCCGGCTGGCGCGGGCTTTCGCAGACACCGCCATCCAGGTCGGCGGCGGCGTCCGCTCGCGCGAGGTCGTGGCGGAATTGCTCGGACTCGGGGTGCAACGCATCGTGATCGGCAGCGTGGCCGTGACGAAACCCGCCGAGGTCCGGCAGTGGCTGGAGGAGTTCGGCCCCGATCGCATCGTGCTGGCGTTCGACGTTCGTCTCGACGCAGGCGGCACGCCGCGCCTCACGACGCACGGGTGGGAATCACAGACCGAGGCCAGCCTGTGGGACGCGGTCTTGACGTACCAGCCGCATGGTGCGATGCACGTCCTTTGCACTGACGTCGCCCGTGACGGCGCCCTCTCCGGGCCAAACCTCGCGCTGTACACCGAGGCGGTACGACGCTTTCCGAAAATCCAATGGCAGGCCTCGGGCGGCGTCAGTTGCGGTGCCGACCTCGTGGCGCTGGCAGCCACGGGTGCTGCGGCCGTGATCAGTGGCCGCGCACTGCTCGAGAATCGCATCCCGGCCGCGGAGCTCGCCCCATTCTTGCCAAACGCATAATTCCCTGCCTCGACGTTCGCGACGGACAGGTCGTGAAAGGCGTCCGCTTCCGCGATCACAAGGTCGTGGGCGACATCCTCGAGCTTGCCGCGCGCTACTGCGCCGAAGGCGCGGACGAGCTGGTGTTCTACGACATCACGGCCAGTCCCGAAAATCGTTCCGTCGACCGCAGCTGGATCGAGCGTGTCGCACGAGTGCTCGACATCCCGTTCTGCGTGGCCGGCGGTATCCGCACCGTCACCGATGCGGAGGAGGTCCTCAACTCCGGCGCGGAAAAGATTTCGGTGAACTCCCCTGCCCTGGCCGACCCCGGCCTCGTGGACGCGCTGGCTCGTCGCTTCGGTTCACAGTGCGTCGTGGTCGGCATCGACAGCCAGACGGTCGGCGACGGGTTCGAGGTCTACCAGTTCACGGGGGATCCGGACCGTTCGTGCAGCACGCGCCGCCGCACGCTCGACTGGGTCCGTGAAGTGCAGGACCGCGGCGCCGGCGAAATCGTCCTCAACTGCATGGCGAGCGACGGCGTTCGCCAGGGATATGACTTGCGCCAGCTGCAGGCCGTGCGCAGTATCTGCCACGTGCCGCTGATTGCCTCCGGGGGTGCCGGCACGATGGAGCATTTCGCCGCAGTCTTCGCCGATGCGGGCGTCGACGGTGCACTGGCCGCGAGCGTGTTCCACAGCGGTGCCATCGCCATCCCGGACCTGAAAGCCTGTCTGCGCGCACGACGCGTGGAGATCCGTCCATGAACGACCTGAACCTCGCGCGACTCGACTGGGACAAGGGCGACGGGCTGCTGCCCGCCATCGTCCAGCACGCGGTCGATGGCCGTGTCCTGATGCTCGGCTACATGAACGAGCCGGCGCTGCGCCGCACGCTGACCGAAGGGCGCGTCACCTTCTTCAGCCGCAGTCGCAACCAGCTCTGGACCAAGGGCGAAACGTCGGGCCATTTCCTGCACGTCACGCACGTCAGCGCCGATTGCGACCGCGACACGATCCTGGTGCTCGCGCATCCCGACGGGCCGGCGTGCCACAACGGCACGCCCACGTGCTTTGCCGACTCGCGCGAACCGCAGGCCTCGCGTATCGCGTTTCTCGCGACGCTGCAGGCGACGATTGCGCAGCGCATCGCCGACAGCCCGGAAGGCAGCTACACGGCCCGGCTCTTTGCCAGCGGGGTCGGCCGCATCGCGCAGAAGGTGGGCGAGGAAGGAGTCGAGACTGCACTCGCCGCGGTGACACGCGACGATCCCGAGCTCGTCGGCGAATGCGCCGACCTGCTCTATCACCTGCTGGTGCTGCTGAAGTCCCGCAACCTGACGCTCGAGCAGGTCGTCGGCGAACTCGCCTCGCGGCACGGTGCGCGCGTTCCCGGCAGCCTCTAGTCGACGCAGCTGCGCTGCTAACCCGCCTGCGCGCCGGGCTCACGCGCGAGCCAGGACATCCACACCGCTCCCAGCGCAGTCACGATCGCCGCCGTGGTGAACGCCGTGCTCGAACCAAAGCGCTCCCAGATCGCGCCGAAGAGCACGGCTCCCGGCAGCACCAGCAGGCCGCTCGCCAGGTGATACAGGCCATAGGCCGTGCCACGTTCGTGTGCCGACGCGTGATCGCCGATGACCGAGCGCTCCGCCGGCTCGGTCACGGCCAGCGTGGCGGCGTATGCGACGAACAGCAGCCACACTTGCCAGGCCGGCGGCGCCGGCAGTTCCGCCAGCAGCAGCAGGACCAGGACACGCAGGGTCCAGCCGCCCAGCAGCACGGGAATGCGGCCGAGACGATCCGACACGATCCCCGCCGGCATCGCGATCACCATCTTGGCGAGACTTGCGGCGGCCCAGACCAGGGGCACCCAGTGCACCGACAATCCAGCGCCGATTGCCCACAGCACGACGAAGGCTTCCGGCACGGCTGCGAGCGCCAGCCAGCCCGCGGCCAGGATCATCGCGCGCAGCCTGCCGTGCAGCGAGCGCCAGGAGAACGACGCGCGCGGCGGCGCAACGAAAGGCTGCCCCGGCGGCAGGCCAAACGTGAGCAACAGCAACACGAGCAGTCCGGGCACGATCGAGGCGAGGAAGACGTGCTTGAGGTCGACCTGCAGCGACAGCAGGGCGAATGCGAGCAAGGGGCCGATGACGGCGCCCGCGTGATCCATCGAACGGTGAAAGCCGAAAGCACGGCCGCGATCCGCTGCGAGCGTGGCTCCCGCGATCAGCGCGTCCCTGGGCGCGGTGCGGAACCCTTTGCCGACGCGGTCGAGAAACCGCAACAGCAGCACGGAACTCCAGGCTGCCGCCAGTCCGATCAGGGGACGCGTCGCGTTCGACAACCCATAGCCGGCGACCACGAGCGATTTCGCATCCACGCCACGATCGGCCAACCGGCCCGCGATGAGCTTCAGCACGCTCGACGTGGCTTCGGCAAGGCCTTCGACCAGGCCGACGATCGCCGGGCCGGCGCCGAGCGTTGCCGTCAGGAAGATCGGCAACAGCGGCGTAATCATTTCGCTCGAGGCGTCGTTCAGCAGCGAAACGAGCCCCAGCACGACCACCGTGCGGGGCAATGCCCGCGACGCGGACGCCGCATGGGTGGCCGGACGACCGTCTTCAGGCGGCATCTGGCATGGCGGCTCTTACCGCGTCACCCAACCGCCGCACACCGGAAAGACCTGGCCGACGAAACAGTCGGCAGCACTGCTGCACAGGTACGCGGCGAACAGCGCGTCTTCCCTCGCTCCCACCAGGCGTCCCAGCGGCACCTCGCGCTGCAGGCGGTCCTGGAATGCCGGCAGGGCTTGCACCTCCGGCGGAAAATACGTCGGGTTTTCGACGAAATTCTGCGCGATCGCATTGACCTGGACATTGTGTGGCGCCAGTTCGACGCCGACGGCCTGGACGTAGGCCAGCTGGGCTCCGCGAGCCGCGCTGTACGTCGATGCGCGCTTCATGCCGCGCAGCGCTGCAGCACTGCCGATCAACAGGATCTTGCCCGACCGCCGCTCGATCATCTGCGGCAGTACCGCCCGGACGAGCCGCGGCAGCGGGTCGACCAGGTGACGAAACACCGCCTGCCACTCATCATCGTCCACGTCAGGGGCCCGCGTCGTCGGCGCGGCAAGCGCCAGGTTCGCCACCAGGACGTCCACTCGCCCCGCCTTGGCGACGATCGCAGCAGGTGCGCCCGGATCGATCAGCGAAGAGTCGTCGGCAACAACGTCGGCGCCCGCCTCGGCCAGCACCGAACACAATACCGGCCCCATGAATTCACGGGCCTGCGTCACCAGCACGCGCTTGCCCAGGAGGCTGACGATTCCCGTAGCCAGGTCAGCGCTGCTCACGCGCGGGCTCCTGTTTCATGCGGGGTCGTCGTACTTGCGCGAGCTGCCGCGAAACTGGTCGACCGGGTACTTGATGGCGTTCAGGCCGATCTTGCGCACCGCGGCGGCACTGAGATCGATACCGAGCTTGTCCGCCAGCCGGACCAGGTAAAGCAGGACGTCGGCCATCTCGAGCGCCACCGCGTCCTTGACTTCGGCAGGCAGATTCGCGCTCTGCTGCTCCGAGAGCCACTGGAAGTGCTCCAGCAGTTCACCCACTTCCCCGGCGAGCGCCATCGCGAGGTTTTTCGGCGCGTGAAACTGGTCCCAGTCACGCTCGCGTGCGAACTCGGCGAGCCGCGCAGCCAGTTCGTCGAGCGAGGGCTGGATGCGCTGGTCGGTCATGAACGACGCTCAGCCCCGCTGCCGCTCGGCAAGGATGCGCAGCATGCGGCGGATCGGCTCGGCTGCGCCCCAGAGCAACTGGTCACCGACGGTGAAAGCCGTGAGGTACCCACCACCCATCGATAGCTTGCGCACGCGGCCGATCGGAATGTCGAGCTTGCCGCTGACCGCAGCCGGGCTGAGACCGGCAATCGATGCCTCGCGCGTGTTGGGAACGAGCTTAACCCAGTCGTTGCCGCCGGCGATGATCCGTTCGATCTCGTCGAGCGGCAGGTCACGCTTCAGCTTGATGGTCAGCGCCTGGCTGTGGCAACGCATCGCGCTGACACGAACACAGATGCCCTCGACAGGAATCAACGCGCCGCCCGCGCGGCCCAGGATCTTGTTGGTCTCGGCGCCGGCTTTCCATTCTTCGCGGCTCACGCCGTTGCCCATGTCCTTGTCGATCCACGGGATCAGGCTGCCCGCCAGCGCGGTGCCGAAGTTTGCCTGCGGGAGATCCGCGGAACGCAGCTGAGCCGTAACTACTCGGTCAATTTCGAGAATGGCGCTCGCCGGGTCCTTGAGCAATGACGATGCGGCTGCGTGCACACTGCCCATCTGCTCCACGAGTTCACGCATGTTCTGCGCACCGGCGCCCGACGCCGCCTGGTAGGTCATCGACGTGATCCACTCGATGAGGTCCGCACGGAACAGCCCGCCAAGGGCCATCATCATCAACGACACGGTGCAGTTGCCGCCAACGTAATCCCGCACGCCGGCCGCCAGCGCGGCGTCGATCACGTTGCGGTTTACGGGGTCGAGAATGATGACGGCGTCGTTCTTCATGCGCAGCGCGGACGCCGCGTCGATCCAATAGCCTTGCCAGCCGGCGGCGCGCAGCCGCGGATGGATGTCGTTCGTGTAGTCGCCACCCTGGCAGGTGACGACCACGTCGCACTGCGCGAGCGCCTCGAGGTCGCTGGCATTTCGCAGCAGCCCGGACGGACGGCCATTGATCAAGGGACCCGCGCCGCCCGCCTGCGACGTGCTGAAGAAGACGGCGTCCACATGCTCGAGATCACGCTCGGCCAGCATGCGCTGCATGAGCACCGAACCCACCATGCCGCGCCAGCCAACGATTGCAGTCTTCACACGCTCACTCCGATTCCGGCCAGCAGCGGCACGCTCAGATGATCACTTCACGCGCGGGTTCGCGCAGGTTGTAGTGCGAGCTCATCGCGTAGCCGTAGGCCCCTGTATTCGCAATCAGCAGCACGTCGCCTTCCCTGGTCGCCGGCAACAGCCGCTCGTGCCCGAGGTAGTCGGCGGACTCGCAGATCGGACCCACGACGTTGTAGACCTCGTTCGGCGCCTCGTCCGCGCGCGTGAGGTTGACGATGTCGTGGTGCGCACCGTAGAGCGCAGGACGGATCAGCGAGTTCATTCCCGTCGTGATCCCCACGTACTGCACGGCACCCTTGCCTTTCAGCTGGGTCACCTGCGCGACCAGCACGCCCGCCCGCGCCACGAGGTAACGGCCCGGCTCGAGCCAGAATTCCGTGCTGGGGTAGCGCGCCTTCAGGCCCGCGATGACTTTCTGCAGCGCCACGAGGTCGACCGGTGGATCGCCGGGTTTTTCGGGCACGCCGAGCCCGCCGCCGAGGTCCACGTAACGCGCGTGGGGGAATTTCTCGAGCAGGCCGCACAGCAGCTCGCCGACCTCTGCCCAGTTGCCGACGTCGAAGACGCCACTGCCGGTGTGTGCATGCAGGCCGACGACTCGCGTCCCCGTCGCCTCGACCAGCCGCATCAGCTCCGTCAATTCGAACAACGGGATGCCGAACTTGGAATGCACGCCCGCAGTGCGCACGTGATCATGGTGTCCCCGGCCGTATCCCGTGTCCATGCGCACCAGGATCTCCTGGTCGCGGAACAACGCGCCCCAGGCGCGGAGCACGTAAAGGTTGTCGACGGTGACGCGGATGCGCTGGCCGAGCGCCCACTCGTACTCCGAACGCGGCGCGAAATTGGGCGTGAACAGGATCTTGCCCCGATCGAGGCCGGGCACGGCCTCGAACACCCGCTCGACTTCGCCGCGGGACACGCATTCGAAGGCCAGGCCACGGGCGGCGAGCGTGCGCAGCAGGTCGGCATTTGAGTTTGCCTTCACTGCGTAGAAGAGCTGGCTGATGCCACCCATCGCGAGCAGATCGTCCGCAGCGCTCTCGACCGTTGCGCGATCGTAAACGTAAGCGCAGCCGTGCTCACGCGCCAGGCGCTCGAGCTCGACCCGACGCTCCTGCCACCACGGCAGGCGGTCCGTCGCTGGCGCGCTCCAGACGCCATGGATCTGTTCCCAGGTCGGGCCGAGGACCCGATCCGAGGGGAGCATCTTGACCGTGGTGTCGTGGAGACGCTGCACGAGCCGGTCGCCCTGCTCCTCGTCGACGACGAAAGTCAGGTTGAGGTCGTTCGCAGCCTGTGTGACGAGGTAGATCTTCTGCTCCTCGAAAATTTCGAGGGCCTCGCCGAGCCGGTGCAGCGTGGCGCGGATGTTGCGCCCGACCAGGCTGACGGCGGCACAGGGGCCGATCACCTCTACCCTGCAGAGCCGCGAGAGGTCCTCGACCAGGGCCTCGACCGCCCGTCCGTCCAGCGTGTTAGCCGCGGGATCGAGGGAAACAGTCACGCTCGTCTCGGAAGTCGAAACGAGGTCGACCGACATCCCGTGCGCCTTGAGCACCGCGAACGCATCCGCGAGGAAGCCGACCTGGTGCCACATCCCGAGCGTTTCCATCGAGATCAGCGTGATGCCCTTCTTCGTGCAGACGGCCTTGACGCGCGCACCGCCGCGCCGCTGGGCGGCCATGATGACCGTGCCGGGAACGTCCGGCATCTGGGTCGCGTAGATGTAGATGGGGATGGAGTACTGCTTCGCCGGCAGGATGCAGCGTGGATGCAGCACCTTGGCGCCGCTGCTCGCAATTTCCTGCGCCTCGTCGTAGTCGAGCGCCTTGAGCAGCCGGGCACCCGGAACGGCGCGCGGGTTGGCCGTGAACATGCCGGGCACGTCGGTCCAGATCTCCAGGCGACGCGCACCGAGCTTGGCGGCGAAGTAGCTGCCCGACGTGTCGGATCCGCCGCGAGCGAGCAGCACGGTATCGCCGGCCGCGTCGCTGGCGATGAAACCCTGCGTGATGAGGACTTTGCCGATGGCCGCCAATCGCTGCTGGAGCGCCGGATCGGGCTCGAAGTTGCACGTCGCGGCCAGGTAGTTCGCGCGCTCGGAAGCGCCCTGCCGATCCTCCGCGTGCAGCATGGTGCGCGCGTCGAGCCACTGTACCCCGATGCCCTCGTGTGCCAGGTAGGCCGCGCCGATCCGGGTGGCCATGAGTTCGCCGACGGCCATCACCCGCGCGCGCAGTCGCGCACTGACCTCGCCGATCAACTGGATGCCCGCGGCGCACTTGCGCAGTTCCACGAAATGTCGCTCGAGTTCGACACTGAGCGGCAGCCCCAGGTCGCGCACGAGATCGACGTGCCGACGCTCGATCTGCTCCATGACCGGCTCCCATTCGCCGGTGAGGGCCTTCGTCACCAGTTGCTCGAGTCGGTCGGTGATGCCCGACAGTGCGGAGTGCACGACGACCGGGTGCAGGCCTTCGGCGAGCCGATCGCGGATGACGGCCGCGATGTTCTTCCAGTTGCTGACGCTCGAGACGCTGGTGCCGCCGAACTTGAGGACGACCCAGTGCGATTCAGTGTGGCTGGTCATTCGAGCGAACCCCGGCACGACGCGGCATGTGGCGCCGCCTGCTTGCTTCCTGACCGTGTCCGGCGCCATTACGGTCGCCCGGACGGTCACTGGCTCCCCGAGTCAGGAGCCGGGGGCCCGTGTTGTTTCGCAACGACTACTTGTCTTCGTAGAAGTCCTTGAGTTCTTTCTGCAGGCGCTTCTCGGCAAGCACGTCTTCGAGCTTGCTCCAGGCCGCCTTGCCTTTCTTTACGGCAGCCGCCTGCTTGCGCCGATCCACCCGGTCGATGAATCGGTCGTAATTCTCGTCCTCAGCTCCAGCAACAAACTCGTCGTCCAAGTCGAAGTGTTCCTCGTCTCGTTCCATGGCGCGGCCCTGGGAGAAAGTCCTGATTTATCAACACGCTGCCCACTTAAATGCAGGCACAAGGCTGCGAACTATACACGGATCGGTTTGCTTCTCAACCGATTCGTTTTGCGGCGCAATGACGCGACGAGACGACGATCGGGGCGCCCCGGCCAAGGGTGAGGCCCTCGGCCGCGCTCATTCGGGCTCTAGCCACCTCCAGCACCCCGAACGAATTGATCAGGGCCACGTATTCTCCCGGCCGGACGTCGGAATAGGTCCGCCGGAGCTCGATTTCCTGGCCGCCGGCCCGGACCACCGGCGTTGTCACCTGCGCGACGAGCGAGGCATCCAGGTTGGTCAGGAGGTTGCCGAAGTGATCGACGGTGACGACCGCCCCGCTCAGCTGTTCCCCGGCCAGCAAAGGCCCAGCCAGGCCCCCGGGCACGAGTTCCCGGACGACCGGACCCAGGCACTCGGGGCGCAATCGGCCTGCGGCCAGTTCGGCTGCCAGCGGTGCAAAGATATCGCGGCCGTGGAAGGTCGCACTCGGCTTGAGGATGCCCAGTTCGTGCAGGACGCTGTCCTCGAGCCGTCGCAGGATCGGGGTGGACTCCACCCGTTCGAGCACGCCGGCCAGCAGGCCATTGTCGGGCGCGAGGAACAGCTGGCCATCGGCTTCGACGACGGCGACATCCCGCGAGCTGCCTACTCCCGGATCCACCACGGCGACATGCACCGTGCCCGGCGGGAAGTACCTGAACGAACGCCCGAGCCAGAAGCCGGCCTCGGCCGGCCAGTGCACCAGGATCTCGTGGGTCAGGTCGACGAGCCGGGCCGCGGGGAACCGACGCAGCACCTGTCCCTTCATCACCCCGACGAATGGGTCCCTGTGGCCGAAATCCGTCGTCAACGTGACGATGCCGGACGGCTGGAACGGGACGGATGGAGCAGCCTTGGGCATGGGGTCTTCCGGGCTAAACTGGAGCGCTTATGCCCTATCTTTATCTCGTGCGCCACGGCCAGCCCGATTTCGCGGGCAACTACGATTCGATCACCGAGCTCGGAGCGCGCCAGTCGACCTGGCTCGGCGAACACTTCGCCGCACGCGACCTGCGATTCGCCCGCGTGCTCGCGGGCACGCTGCAACGGCAAGTGTCGACGTGCGAACGGATCATGAATGCGCTCGATGGCCCACGCGTACTTCACCCAGGACGCGCGCTTCAACGAGTACGACCACCTGTCGCTGCTGCAGTTCTTCGAAGGCGACCGCCTGCAGGCCATCAGGGCATCGGGCGACCGGCGGGAGTACTTCGCGGCGATCCGCAGTGCCATGCAGAAGTGGTCACGGCACGAAGATGTCGTTGCGGGTGGCGAAAGCTGGACCGAGTTCGGCAACCGCATCCGTGCGGGCGTTGTCGCGGCGTGCGCCGGGCTCGGGCGTGACGACAACGTACTCATCGTGACGTCCGGCGGGGTGATCGGCCGTTACACGTCGGAAGTGCTCGACGCGGGAGCGGACGCGGCGATCCAGCTGAACCTGCAGATTCGCAACACCGGGTGTAACGGAAGTGATCCACCCAACTTCGGGAAACGCCCGGCTGGTGTCGTTCAACGCGATCCCGCACCTCGAGCGCCCTGATCGCGCGGACGCGATCACGCATTCTTAAATGCAGAAGCCCCGGCACGATGGCCGGGGCTTCCGTGTTCAATACCAGACCTGGTGAATCAGGCGCTGCGCCGGCGACGCAGGAACCCTGCCAGCAGCAACCCTGCCAGGATCTCCAGGAGACCCACGGCACCGCCGCCACCGCCACTGCTCGACTCGGCGGGCCCGCTCGAGACGACCATCGTGACGGCTGACGAGCCTTCCACCAAGCCGCCGCTGGCCGGGCTCTGACTGATGACGGTGCCCGACGCGATCGTCGCGCTCGACTGCCGCGTCACCGTGCTCACGCGCAGGCCGGCCGCCTCGATCGCAGTCCTGGCCGCCGCTTCGGTCTGGCCGACGACGTTCGGCACTGGGACGCCGGTCGAGACAACGAGACCGACCGCCGTGCCCGGATTGCGTTCAGCGCCAACGGTCGGCGACTGGGCGACCACGCTACCAATTCGACTGGTGCTGTTCTGCTCGGTGACCGTGCCGACCACGAGACCGGCATTGGTCAGGGCCGCCGTCGCTTCGGCGATGGTCATGCCGCGAAGTCCGGCACCAGTGTCGTCGCGCAGCGCGTGAAGTCCGCGATGGCCGCCCCCTGGCCCGTCACCCGGACCTCGAGCCTGTGTGTCGCGCAGTCGGTGATGTTGGGACTGGGCGTATACGTGATGACGTATTCGTTGTTGAGCAACTGCGCGACGTCTGCATACGCCTGGACAACGTCCGCGTCTGTCGGGGCCGGATAGAACGTACCGCCCGTGCCGTCGGGCAGGGCGTTCAGGACCTGCTGCGATGTCGCAGACGTGAAGTCGCCAATGCCCACGGTGAAGATCGGCGTGCCGGCATCGACCGCGGCAGCGATGGCCGTGTTGATTTCGGCGCTGGAATTGTTCTCGTCGCCGTCCGTGACCAGGATGATGGCCTTCGGCCCGACCGGCAAAGGCGCCGGCGGTGTCGCAAAGTGAGCGACGGATACCGTGACGCCATCGAAGATGTTCGATTCGCGTCCCGGGTAGTCCGCGTTGACGGCAGCGATCAGCGCCTGGGTTCCCGTCGATCCGTCGATACGCGTGAACGGCAGGACCACCGAGGCCCCGTTCGGGTTCGTCACGTTGAACTTGACGATCGCCGCGTAGTCGCCGACCTCCATCGTATTGATGAAGTCGATGACGGCCTGCCGCATCACCGTAATGTGCGCATCGACGACCGAGGGGCTGTAATCCATCGCGAAGACGACGGACACGTGCTGGCTCGGATCCTGCGATGGCGGCTGCGAAACGCCGGTGCCGTCACGGCGACACCGTCCACGAGCATCGTGAAGTTCGCTGCGGTGAGATTGCTGACCGGAACACCGTTCGCGTCGGTCACCGTCACGAACGCCTGGATCGGGTCCGCGATGGGCTGTGCCTGGACGCGCAGTGCAACGTCCGCGCGTGCGGACTGCACGAAGAGCATGACGACCAGGCCGAGCATGATCAGCGACCAGTGCAACAGCGCCTGCATGCCCGTCGCCGGCTTCGACCCGCCTGAAAGTGGCAATTCCGTCCGTAGTGTCATGTTCGAGTTCCCTAGCATTTCTCACCCGAGTTGATGTCTGGACATCCGCGGCCTGGCGCCGTCAGGATGGCTATGAGCGGGCGCGAGTCTACCAGTGGCTCCGGCGTTTGAAACGTGACGCAGGTCTCACAAGCCCGCCCTGGATGGCGCCGTATCCCGGATGGATTGAATTCCTGTATCTTTTGTGGCGTATGGACAACCAACACGCGAAATCGATCCTGACGGTGGCCCTGATGGCGGCGTTCGCCGACGGGCTCAAGGATGAACGCGAACGTGAGTCGATCCGCAAGCTGGCTGAAGTCTTTGGGACCGAAGCCAGCATCGACCTGGCGGCCTTGTATCGCGACGTCCTGCTCGCGCGGCCCGACCTTGCCGAGGTCGTAAAACCGCTCGATACGCAGGGTCTGCGCCAGTACGCCTACGAAATGGCCGTTGGCGTCGTCAACGCCGACGGTTCGCAGAATCCGGCCGAAGCCGAATTCCTCGCACAGCTGGCCGCAGCGCTGCAGTTACCCGGCACGGCGACGGAGCCGGTCGCGCAGCAGGCCAGCGCGATGGCGGATGCTGCCGTGGCGGGCACCGTGCTCGGCAAGGCAAACGTCAGCGACGCCGAAATGGACAAGTCCATCCTGAATGCATCGATCACCAACGCCGCACTCGAGTTGCTGCCGGAGTCGATTGCGTCGATGGCGATCATTCCGTTGCAGCTGCGCCTCGTGTACCGCATCGGCAAGGCATACGGCTACGAGATGGACAGTTCGAACGCGAAGGATTTCATCGCCACGCTCGGTGTCGGCCTCACCTCGCAGTACGTCGAGCAACTCGGACGCAAACTGCTGGGCGGGCTGCTGGGCGGCCTCGCCGGCGGCGTCGGTCGGTCGCTCGGCAGGCAGGCGGCCAGCTCGGGCCTGACCTTCGCCACGACGTACGCGATCGGTCGCGTGGCGCAGCGTTACTACGCGGGCGGCCGCACGCTCGATTCGGCGGCGCTGAAGGCGACGTTCACGTCCTTGCTGGCCGAGGCGCGCGGATTGGCCCCGCAATACCAGTCACGGATCGAGCAGGCTGCGCAGACGATCGACACGCGCAATCTCGTGTCGCTGGTCAAGCAAGGCGCGACCAGTTGATCCGCAGACCGGGTCGCCCGCCGGCCGGGAATCAAGGATCGAAGCCGGGGTTACGGAGCCGGCGGCGCTGCGAGAGTCGTTGCCGTGACTGCGGGGCTGATCTGCAGTCCTGAGTTGGTCGGCGACGCCTTGTCGTAGGCGCTCACGGTGTACGCGTAGGATGTCGCTGCCGTGAGACCGGTATCGACGAACGACGGCGACCGGGTGACGCCGATCATGACGCCGTTGCGGAAGACGCGATAACCACCGACACCGGTGCCGCCCTTGTCGCCCCCCGAAACCCACGACAGGCTGATCTTGTCCGCGGCAAGCGCGGTGGCCACCAGGCTCTTGGGCTTCCAGGGAACGTAGATGTCGACGGCTGGGGCCGCGGGCAGAGCCGTGGTCCCGTAGATCCAGGCGTTGTCGAACGTCGCCGATGCCATCGCGCCATCTGCCGCGCTGGTGACCGCCACACCGATGAACACTTTCCACGTCAGGCTGCTGAACGTAAACGTGCCGCACTGCTGCCACGTCTTCCCGTCTGCGGACAGGTATCCGGTCACGACGTTGGACTTGCGCACGAGGCGCAGCCAGCGAGGGGTGCCGACCGTGGTCTGTTGCGTCGTGAGGACGACTGGGGCCGTGCTAACGGCGCCGCGGTACATGAAACCAGCATCCGTGCCGGGCGTGGAGTACACAAAGGCGTAGCGGGATTCCGGAGTCAGGAACTCGCGTACCATCACGCCGGCGAGCGGATTCGCGCCCGTAACCGCCTCCTGGTTCGTGAGGCGGACGGTAATCTGGCCGTTACCAGTCAGCTGTCGATATCCGTAGCGGAAGCCGTCGAGCAGCAGGCCCTGCGTGCCCACGCCGGAGCCAGTGACGTCGACGAACCCGTCGCTCGAACTCAGCGAGCCTCGCGTCGGGGCAAAGCCCGCATCGGCGCTCCGCAGCTGGGGCAGCACGATGCTCCCCGCCTCGCCTGCCATCAACGCAGGCCGGACGACTCCGGTCCAGACCGCGTAACCCGCTGGGCTCAGGTGCACCTTGTCGGCGTCGTAGTAACCCGGCACCAGTTGACCGCTCGCGTCCAGCAGCGCCGTGGCGACGTCGATAAAGATGCAGTCCTGGCCGAGCTCACAGTACTCCTGCATCGTCTGGTTCAACTGCTGCACGACCGGCCAGTACTGCCATCGCTTCGGGCTGGGCTTGACCGAGATGACGTAAACGCGCGTTGAAGGCAGCTCGGTCCGAATGCGCGTAACGATCTGCTGGAGCTTTGCCGCAACGTACTCCGCCGACTGGCCGTTACCGGTGTCCGTATCCCCTTCATAGATCGCCACCGCGCGCGGCGCGTACTTGAGAACGATCCGGTCGAGGTAGTAATCGAGGTCGTCGGCACTGCTGCCGCCGAATCCCCGCGGAATCACTTCGAGCGGCGCAAGGTCGTTGCGCACGCTGCCCCACAGGCGAATCGTCGAACTGCCGACGATTTCGACAGCGCCCGGTGGCGGCGGAAAACTCGCGTCCTGGCTTTCGAACGCCTTGATTTCGGAGCTGCAGCACGGTGTAACGGTCTGCGCCGAGGCCGCGTTGCCAAGGCCGAGCAGCAAGACAAGAAACAGCGTCGGCCGGGCAAGGCCGTAGGTATTCATCCGCATGGCCTAGTTTCGCAACTGGCCCGTGCTGAAATCAAGCACTAAGTGGCGGTTTTTCAAAGAAAAAAGCGGCGTCTGAACATAATGAAACGCCCACAGGACATAACATCGCCCTGCCCTGCGCAGCCACGTCCGCGAATGGATGCCCACAAGCGAAAAAACGCCCTGCCGGGCGTTTTTGCGTGTGAGCTTATCGACAGATAGCTTGCAGTTTATTCCGAGCACATGGTTTACACATTTCCGCATTTGGGGGAGTGCCTCCAGATGCCCTGGAACGAGTGTAAGCCGATGGATGAACGCCTCCGATTCGTAGCCCGCCTGCTCGAAGGCGAGAAGATGGCGCCGCTGTGCCGTGAGTTCGGCATCTCCCGGGTCACCGGCTACAAGATCTTCGACCGGTACAAGGAGTGCGGGCTCGATGGGCTGCACGATCGCAGCAAGGCCCCCTACCGGCAGGCCAACAAGCTGCCGTTCCAGGTCGAGCGGGCGATCCTCGGGATCAAGAAGGAGTACCCGACCTGGGGTGCGCCGAAGATCCGCGACAAGCTGATCCGCGAGTACCCGATGATCCCGCCGCCCGCGGTCAGCACGATCCACGCCGCGCTCGACCGCAACGGCCTGATCAAGCGGCGCAAGCGCCGCCGCTACAAGGCCTGCGGCACGCCACTGACCTCGGCCCTGGCGCCCAACGAGCTCTGGTGCGCCGACTACAAGGGCGAGTTCCTGCTCGGCAACCGCCAGTACTGCTACCCGCTCACCGTCACCGACCACCGCTCGCGTTTCCTGCTGACCTGTGAAGGCCTCGAGTCGACCAAGTCGAAGTTCGCCTTCTCCGTGTTTGAGCGCACCTTCCGCGACTTCGGCCTGCCCGCCGCGATCCGCACCGACAACGGCATCCCCTTCGCCGCACCGTGGGCGATGTTCGGGCTCTCGCGCCTGGCGGTGTGGTGGCTGCGCTTAGGCATCCGGCTGCAGCGCATCAAGCCCGGCAAGCCGCAGCAGAACGGCCGGCACGAGCGCATGCATCTCACACTCAAGAACGAGACGACCAAGCCCGCTGCGTTCAACTTCCTGCAGCAGCAGGAGCGGTTCGAGGACTTCATCCGGGTTTACAACCAGGAGCGGCCGCACCAGGCGCTCGGCGGACTGTATCCGGCCGAGATCTATACACCTTCAGCGCGCCCCTACGCGCCGCCGTGCGGATCCCGAGTACCCGTTCCACGATCGCACCGTGCGCATCACGCGCTGCGGGCGCATCTGCGTAGGCAGTCGCAAGATCAACCTGAGTGTGTCGCTGGCTGAGCAGCTCGTGGGCATCCGCGAAGTCGCCGACCAGGTCTGGCAGGTCAGCTTCCTGGAGTACGATCTGGGATACTTCGATCGAGACGAGGACCGGGTCGAGCCCGGCCCCAATCCCTTCGCCCCGGACAATGTGTTAACCATGTGTCCGGAATGAGATGTAAACCATGTGATCGGAATACACCGTGGATCGATTGGTCGGAGCGAGAGGATTCGAACCTCCGACCCCTTGCACCCCATGCAAGTGCGCTACCAGACTGCGCCACGCTCCGACCGGGCGCGGATTATAGCCGAATCGCTCAGCGCCGCAGGATTTTGATCAGCTCCTCGAGTTCGACTCGCAGCTGGCGAGCGAGCTGGTGGGCCTGCGTGACGTCGTCGCGGGCTTCCTCGCCCTCGAGCCGATTGCGGGCGCCGCCGATCGTAAAGCCCTGGTCGTAGAGCAGCGCGCGAATCTGCCGAATCACCAGCACGTCCTGGCGCTGGTAATAGCGACGGTTGCCCCGGCGCTTGACCGGTTTGAGCTGGGGAAACTCCTGCTCCCAGTAACGCAGCACGTGCGGCTTCACGCCGCACAGTTCGCTGACCTCACCGATGGTGAAGTAGCGCTTGCCCGGGATCGCCGGGAGTTCGTCGTTATTGCTGGGTTCCAGCATACGCTTCCACACGCGCCTTCAGTTTCTGGCCAGGACGGAACGTCACGACGCGACGCGCGCTGATCGGAATCTCCTCGCCGGTCTTCGGGTTGCGACCCGGGCGCTGGTTCTTGCTGCGCAGGTCGAAGTTGCCGAAACCGGAGAGCTTGACCTGCTCGCCATGGGCGAGCGCCATGCGCAACTCTTCGAAGAACAGGTCGACGAGCTCACGGGCCTCTCGCTTGTTGAGGCCGAGCTGGTCGAACAATGCTTCTGCGATTTCCGCCTTGGTCAATGCCATCTTTGTCTTATCTGTCTCGTATCGTGGCGGAGCACTCCCGCTCCAGGTCGGAGACGACCCGAGCCACGATGGCATCCGTCTCATCGTCGGTAAGGGTGCGCGAAACATCCTGCAAATTCAAGCCTATCGCGACACTCTTGCGACCAGTTTCGATGCCCGATCCGCGGTAGATATCGAACACGGTCGTGTCGCGCAGCACCGTTCCCGCGGCGTTCTGGACGCAGTC
This sequence comes from uncultured Gammaproteobacteria bacterium, assembly GCA_963827615.1. Taxonomy (GTDB): domain Bacteria; phylum Pseudomonadota; class Gammaproteobacteria; order Steroidobacterales; family Steroidobacteraceae; genus RPQJ01. Next base: position 171,926 of record CAWHCA010000023.1, read on the forward strand.
GAGCAGTTTCTGCACCGGCACCGCCTCCTCGACGACGATCGCAAGATCACGCCGCACCGCTGGAAATCGCGACACTTCGTGGAAATGCGGCACCGTGGCAACCATCGCGGTCGCGCTTTCGAGTTCGAAGACGATCGCTGAATATGTCAAATCGAGTCGGCGCTCGACGTCAGGATGCAGTCGCCCGATCCAACCCGCGTGCGTTTCACCACGGCGGATCTCGGCCGTCTGTCCTGGATGCAATGCGGGATGCTGGCCAGGCACGAAGCGGAATTCGTTGACCGCTCCTGTCGCGCGCAGCAGCGCCTCGATGTCGGCACGCACGTCGAAGAAATCCACGGCTGCCCTTGGTGCGCCCCATTGCTCCGGCATCGCAGAGCCAGCGGCGATACCCGCGATGACCGGCACTTCATGCAACACGCCGTCTTCGTGAGCGACGATGAACTTGCGGCCGACCTCGAACAGGCGCACGCGCGGCTGCTGCCGACGCTGGTTCGATGCGAGGGCCGCTGCAAGGCCCGGCCACAACGAGGCACGCATCGTTGCGAGTTCGGCCGAGATTGGATTGCTCAGCGTCAAGCTCGGTGCGCCGGGAGTAAACAGGTCGTGCTGGCCCGGCTCTATGAAGCTGTAGGTGATCGCCTCGAAATAGCCACGCTGGACGAGCATGTCGGCCGCCGCGTCGCCATCAATGCGCGTCTCGGTGACCGCGGGGATCGGTTGCCGTGCGGGTTGCACCGTTTCCGGAATGCGGTCGAAGCCATGCGTGCGTGCAATCTCCTCGATCAGGTCTTCCTCGATCGCGATGTCGAAGCGCCACGTCGGCGGCGTAACGGTCCACGCGCTGCCGCCCTGGTCGACCTTCATGCCGAGCCCCGTGAGCATCGAAGCAATCGACGCGTCGTCGAGGTCGGCACCGATGACCCGGCGCGCACGCTCCGGGCGCAGCCGCACGACGGCTGCGGGCGGCAACTCGCCAGTGAGCTCGGCCAACTGCGTCGGGCCCGGGGTACCGCCCGCGCAGGCGCACAACAGGGCCGTTGCACGCTCGATCGCGCGTTCCTGCAACGTGGGATCGACGCCGCGCTCGAAGCGCTGCGAGGCGTCGGTGACCAGGCCGTAACGACGGCCGCGGCCTGCGACCGCGTCGGGCTGGAAGAATGCGACTTCGAGCAGGACATCGGTGGTGCCGTCGCCTATACCCGAGTGATCGCCACCCATGACGCCTGCAAGACCGAGCGCCTTGTCGCGATCGGCAATGACGAGCACCGATTCGTCCATCGCGATCTCGCGGCCGTCGAGGAGTTTCAGCGTTTCCCCTGCCCGCGCGCGACGGACGACGATGCCGCCGGCGAGTTCGCGCAGGTCGTAGGCGTGCATCGGCTGGCCGAGTTCGAGCATCACGTAGTTGGTGACGTCGACTGCCGCACTGATCGGACGCAGGCCGGCGCGGCGCAGGCGTTCCTGCATCCATGCGGGCGACTTCGCCAGCGGATTCAAGTCCCGGATCACGCGCGAGGCAAAGCGCACGCAGCCCGCACCGGCGGTCAGTTCGACGGGGAAGCCTTCTTTCGACGCCGCAGGCACCGCTGCCAGGGCCGGACCAGTGAGCGCCTGCCCGGTCAGCGCGGCGACCTCACGCGCGATGCCGAGGACGCTCATGCAATCGCCGCGGTTCGGTGTGAGGTTCACTTCGAGAATCGTGTCGTCGAGACCCAGCGCGTCGATGAGCGCCGCCCCGGTCTTTGCATCCGCCGGCAATTCGAGCAGCCCGACGGCGTCTTCGGACAGCGCGAGTTCGCGTGCCGAGCAGAGCATGCCGAACGACTCGACGCCACGCAGCCGGGCCTTCTTGATCTCGATGCCGCCCGGCAGTTTCGCGCCGACGGTGGCGAGGGGCGCCTTCATGCCCGCACGCGCATTGGGTGCGCCGCAGACGATCTGCACGGTTTCCGACCCGGTGTTCACCTGGCACACGCTCAGCGTGTCGGCGTTGGGGTGCTGCACGCGCTCGACGATCTCGCCGACGATCACGCCGGGCAGCGGCGGCGCGGCCGCCTCCACGCCTTCGACCTCGAGACCCGCCATCGTCAGGCGCGCGGCGAGGTCCTTCGGCGCGGGCAGCGGCCCACCGATCCATTCACCCAACCATTGCAGACTGATGCGCATCGTCGGTGTCCGGATCAGCCGAACTGCCGCAGGAAGCGCAGGTCGTTCTCGAAGTAGAGGCGGATGTCGTTGACGCTGTAACGCAGCATCGTCAGGCGCTCGATGCCCATGCCGAACGCATAACCCGTGTAGCGCTCGGGATCGATGCCCACGTTGCGCAGCACGTTGGGGTGCACCATGCCGCAGCCCGCGACCTCGAGCCAGCCCGTCTGCTTGCAGACGCGGCAACCGGCGCCGCTGCAGAACACGCACTCGATGTCGACTTCGGCCGAGGGCTCGGTGAATGGAAAGTACGATGGGCGGAAGCGGATGCCGAGATCGCGCTCGAAATACTGCTGCATGAATTCGTGCAGCACCGACTTCAGGTTGGCGAAACTCACGCCGTCGTCGATGACCAGGCCTTCGACCTGGTGGAACATCGGCGTGTGGGTCATGTCGGAATCGCAGCGGTAGACGCGCCCCGGCATGATCATGCGCAGAGGCGGCTTGTCGCGCAGCATGGCGCGCACCTGCACGGGCGACGTGTGCGTGCGCAGCAACCGGCCGTCCGGAAAGTAGAACGTGTCGTGCATCGCGCGCGCCGGATGGTTCGCAGGGATGTTGAGTGCTTCGAAGTTGTGCCAGTCGTCCTCGACTTCGGGGCCTTCTTCGACCGAAAACCCGGCATTGCGGAAGATCGTCTCGATCCGGCGGCGCGTGCGGCTCACCGGGTGCAGGCCGCCGGGTTGCTGGCCGCGGCCTGGCTGCGTGACGTCGATGCGTCCCGCAGCGAGCTTGCGTTCGAGCTCGAGGCGGTCGAGTTCCGACTTGCGCGCCTCGAACGCCGGCACCGATCTCGTCACGAACCGCGTTGATCCTGGCCCCTGCGGTTTTGCGTTCGTCCGGCGCCAGTGCGCCGAGCGATTTCAATTGCGCGGTGATCGCGCCTTTCTTGCCGAACAGCTCGACCTTGAGCGCTTCCAGGTCGGCGAGACTCGAGCAGGCCGCAACCCGCGCCCGGGCGTCTGCCGCCAGGTCGTCGAGGCCGAGGGTCGTGGTCGTGTCGCTCATCGGGCGGGGTGTCCGTCGCGGCGTGCGCAGCTGCTTGTCATGGCAGTCAAAAAGGCCAGGGCGCCTGCGCGTCCCGGCCTTCTGGTGCAATGGAAATTCGGGGAGGCTCCCCTGTTTCCATTACTCGGCGGCGGGGAGGCTCTTCTTGGCCTGCTCGACCAGGGCACCGAACGCCTCGATGTCGTGGACCGCGAGGTCCGCCAGCATCTTGCGGTCGATCTCGAGGCCTGCGGCCTTGAGGCCCGCCATCAGCCGGCTGTACGACATCTCGAACATGCGGGCGCCCGCATTGATACGAGTGATCCACAGCGCGCGGAAATCACGCTTCTTCGCCTTGCGATCGCGGTAAGCGTACTGGCCGGCCTTGATGACCGCCTGCTTCGCCGTGCGATACACCTTGCGGCGTGCGTTGTAGTAACCCTTCGCCTTGGCGAGGACCTTCTTGTGCCGGCGTCCAGCGATGACGCCACGTTTAACTCGTGCCATGGGTCACCTCAGGCGTGGGGCAGCAATTGTTCGAGACGGACGAGATCCTGCTTGGCGACCATGGTGGTGCCACGCAGATTGCGCTTCCGCTTGGTCGACTTCTTGGTGAGGATGTGTCGCTTCTGCGACTGGCCGCGCTTGAAGCCTTTCGCTGTCTTGCGAAAACGCTTGGCCGCGGCCCGGTTGGTCTTCAACTTGGGCATGTAACAACTCCTGAATTTTGATAGCCCGTTTCACCTCGGCCTTGCGGCTTCGGATCGAAGGCGAAAGGCGGCCGAAACCGCCCTTACTTCTTTTTTGGCGCGAGCATCATGACCATCTGCCGGCCTTCCATCAGCGGATGCTGCTCGACCACCGCCACTGCGGAAAGATCGTTCTGCAACCGCGACAGCATCTGCCGGCCGAGGTCCGTGTGCGCCATTTCACGGCCACGGAAACGCAATGTCACCTTGGCCTTGTCCCCTTCCTCGAAAAAGCGAATCAGATTCCTGAGCTTGATCTGATAGTCGCCTTCGTCGGTTCCAGGTCGAAACTTCACTTCCTTGATCTGTATCTGTTTCTGCTTCTTCTTCGCAATCGCGGCTTTCTTGTTCGTCTCGAACTGGAACTTGCCGAAATCGATGATCCGGCAGACCGGCGGTTCCGCCATCGGCGAAACTTCGATCAGGTCGAGTTCCTGCGAGGCGGCGAGTTCGAGCGCCTCGAAGCGTGTCATCACCCCGACTTGTTCTCCGTCCGCGCCGATGACGCGAAGTTGCGGGGCCGTGATCTCTTGATTGCGCCGGATGCGCTTGGTCGTTGGAGCAGTGATGCGATCAATCCTCTGAAGCTAAAACAGTACGGCCGCGGCTCGCGACTTCATCGACAAGCCTCGCGCCGACGGTTTCCAGTCCCATCGACCCGAGGTCCTTGCCGCTGCGCGTGCGCACGGCCAACGAGTTTGACCCTGACTCGCGGTCGCCCGCGACCAGCAGGTACGGGACCCGCTGCAAGGTGTGTTCGCGGATTTTAAAGCCGACTTTCTCGTTTCGCAAATCCATTTCGACCCGAAGCCCCTGATTTTTCAGGAATTCGGTCGCTTTGCGCACGTAATCGGCCTGGGTCCGCGGTGATATTCATCACCACGGCCTGCACCGGGGCGAGCCAGGTCGGGAACTTTCCGGCGTGGTTTTCGATGAGGATGCCCAGGAATCGCTCCATCGAGCCCAGGATGGCCCGGTGGAGCATGACCGGCCGGTGCACGGCACCGTCCTCGCCGACGTACTCTGCGCCCAGGCGTTCCGGCAGCACGAAATCGACCTGCAGGGTGCCGCACTGCCAGTCCCGGCCAATGGCGTCCCGGAGCACGAACTCGAGCTTGGGACCGTAAAAGGCCCCCTCCCCCGGATTCAGGGTGTATTCGAGGCCCGCGGTCTCGACCGCCGACTTGAGGGCGGCTTCGGCCTTGTCCCAGGTAGCGTCGGTGCCGGCGCGCTTGGCCGGGCGGTCCGAGAACTTGACCCGCACTTCCTCGAAGCCGAAGTCCTTGTAGACGCTCATGAGCAGGTCGCAGAACGCGACCGTCTCGGTGTTGACCTGGTCTTCGGTGCAGAAGATGTGCGCGTCGTCCTGCGTGAACGCACGCACGCGCATCAGGCCGTGCAGCGCGCCCGAGGGCTCGTTGCGATGGCACGAACCGAACTCGGCCATGCGCAGCGGCAGGTCGCGGTACGACTTGATGCCCTGCCGATAGATGAGCACGTGCCCCGGGCAGTTCATCGGCTTGACCGCGAGGATGCGATCCTCGGATTCGGCGATGAACATGTTGGGCCGGTAGTTTTCCCAGTGGCCCGACTTCTCCCACAGCACGCGGTCGAGCAGCTGCGGCGTCTTGACCTCGACGTAGCCGGCCACTTCGAGGCGGCCACGCATGTAGGATTCGACGGTGCGCCAGAGCGTGTGACCCTTCGGGTGCCAGAACACGCTGCCCACCGCCTCTTCCTGCGTGTGGAACAGGCCGAGCTCGCGGCCGACGCGGCGGTGATCGCGCTTCTCGGCTTCCTCGAGGCGGGTGAGGTAGGCCTTCAGCGCCTTCTCGTCTGCCCACGCGGTGCCGTAGATGCGCTGGAGCATTTCGTTCTTCGAGTCGCCGCGCCAGTAGGCGCCGGCAACCTTCATGAGCTTGAATGCGCCGAGCTTGCCCGTGCTGGGCACGTGCGGGCCGCGGCACAGGTCGAACCAGTCGCCCTGCCCGTACAGGCTGATGTCTTCGTTCGCCGGGATGCTGGCGATGATCTCGGCCTTGTAGTGCTCGCCGAGTTGCCTGAACGTCTCGACGGCCTCGTCGCGCGGCATCAGCTTGCGCTCGACCTTGAGGTCGGCCTTGGCGAGCTCGTGCATCTTCGCTTCGAACTTCGCCAGGTCTTCCGGCGTGAACGGCCGGCTGAAGGCGAAGTCGTAGTAGAAGCCGTCCTCGATCACGGGGCCGATGGTGACCTGGGCTTCCGGGTAGACGGCCTGCACGGCCTGCGCGAGCAGGTGCGCCGTGGAGTGACGGATGATCTCGAGCCCGTCCGCGTCCTTGCCGGTGACGATCGCAGACCTGCGCATCGCGGTCGATGACGTACGAGGTATCCACGAGCTTGCCGTCGACACGGCCGGCGAGCGCAGCCTTGGCGAGCCCCGCGCCGATGCTCGCGGCAAGGCCTGCCACGGTCACGGGTTGTTCGAAGCTGCGTTGGCTGCCGTCAGGCAGTGTGATGACCGGCATCGTCTTTGGTCCCGTCAAGATTCACGATGACCCAGGTGCCGGGATCGTGGTGGGCGCACGTGGGATCGAACCACGGACCCCTACCATGTCAAGGTAGTGCTCTACCGCTGAGCTATGCGCCCTCAAACGAGCCGCGAAGGATACAGGAAGAAAGGGGATAGGGGATAGGGGTTGGGGGATAGTCGGAAGGGCGCTGACATCCGATTCAGCCGCACCTCCGACTATCCCCTATCCCCTATCCCCTAACCCCTCGTCACCCGGCCAGCGTGTCCGGGCACGCCGAACGCCTGGTGCCGCAGCTTCTCGATCTGGTCGCGGATGCCGGGCCGCCTCCTCGAACTCGAGGTTGCGGGCGTGCTTGTACATCTCGGCCTCGAGCTTCTTGATCCGCTTCATCGCCTGCTCTGGCGCCAAGCAACAGGTCGGCCTCGTCCGCCGCCAGGCCGCGGCGGCCGTCCCGGTCGGCATCACCACGGGCGCCTTCCATGATGTCCTGCACGGCCTTGACGATCGACTGCGGCGTGATGCCGTGCTTGAGGTTGTATTCGATCTGCTTCGCCCGGCGGCGATCGGTCTCGTCGATCGCGCGCTGCATCGAACCCGTCACGCGGTCGGCGTAGAGAATCGCGCGGCCGTGCACGTTGCGCGCGGCCCGGCCGATGGTCTGGATCAGCGCACCCGTGGAGCGCAGGAACCCCTCCTTGTCGGCGTCGAGGATCGCGACCAGTGCGACCTCGGGCATGTCGAGCCCCTCGCGCAGCAGGTTGATGCCGACCAGCACGTCGAACTTGCCGAGCCGCAGGTCGCGGATGATCTCGACGCGCTCGACCGTCTCGATGTCCGAGTGCAGGTAACGCACCTTCACTCCGTGCTCGTTCAGGTACTCGGTGAGGTCTTCGGCCATGCGCTTGGTGAGCGTGGTGATCAGCACTCGTTGCGTGAGCCGCGACGCAGCGGTGGATCTCGGACAACACGTCGTCGACCTGCGTGCGCACCGGACGGATCTCGACTTCCGGATCGACGAGCCCCGTCGGGCGCACCACCTGCTCGACGATGTCGCCGGCCGCGTGGCTCAGTTCGTAGGGGCCGGGCGTGGCCGAGACGAAGATCATCTGCGGTGCGAGCGCCTCCCACTCGTCGAACCGCAGCGGCCGGTTGTCGAGCGCCGACGGCAGGCGGAAACCGTACTGGACCAGCGTCTCTTTGCGTGAGCGGTCGCCGCGGTACATGCCGCCGATCTGCGGGATCGTGACGTGGCTTTCGTCGACGACGAGCAGCGCGCCCGGCGGCAGGTAGTCGAACAGCGTCGGTGGCGGCTCGCCGGCCTGACGACCCGACAGGTATCGCGAATAGTTCTCGATGCCGGAGCAGTAGCCGACCTCCATCATCATCTCGAGGTCGAACGTGGTGCGCTGCTCGAGCCGCTGCGCCTCGAGGCCCTTGTCGGCTGCGCGCAGCTCCTTGAGCCGCTCGCGCAGCTCCTCGCGGATGTTCTCGATCGCGCTGTCGACGCGCTCGCGCGGCGTCACGTAATGCGACGACGGATACACGGTGAGTCGCGGCACCTTGCGCAGGACTTCGCCCGTGAGCGGGTCGAAGTAACTGAGCGTTTCGATCTCGTCGTCGAACAGCTCGACGCGCACGGCCTCGCGCTCGGATTCCGCCGGGAAGACGTCGATGACGTCGCCGCGCACGCGGTACGTGCCCTGCGTGAGGTCCAGCTCGTTTCTCGTGTACTGCATGTCCGTGAGCCGGCGCAGCAGCTTGCGCTGGTCGATCCGCTCGCCGCGGACCAGGTGCAGCACCATGCTCAGGTAGGCCTTCGGGTCGCCGAGGCCGTAGATCGCCGATACCGTCGCGACGATGATCGAGTCGGGCCGCTCGAGCAGCGCCTTGGTCGCCGAAAGCCGCATCTGCTCGATGTGCTCGTTGATCGAGGCGTCCTTCTCGATGAACGTGTCCGACGACGGAACGTACGCTTCCGGCTGGTAGTAGTCGTAGTAGCTGACGAAATACTCGACCGAGTTGTGCGGAAAGTATTCCTTGAACTCGCCGTAGAGCTGCGCGGCCAGCGTCTTGTTGTGCACCATCACCAGCGTCGGGCGCTGCACCTGCTGGATCACGTTAGCGATGGTGAAGGTCTTGCCGCTGCCCGTCACTCCGAGCAGCGTCTGGTGCGCCAGGCCGTTGCGCAGCCCCTCGACCAGGCGCGCAATCGCCTCGGGCTGGTCGCCCGCCGGCTGGTAGCCGGACTGCAACTGAAAAGCGCGGGGAACGTCGGTCACCATCAACTGCCGCCGATCGGTGTCATCTGCCTTGGGAGGATCGCCAGATTAGCCTAAAATGCGCTCGTCTTTTTCACCTCCCCGGAATCTCCAGTGGCCATCGTCCTCGCCGAGCGACTCAAGCGCGTCAAGCCGTCTCCCACCGTCGCCCTCACGGGCCGTGTCGCCAGGCTCAAGGCGGAGGGCAAGGACATCGTCGGCCTCGGCGTCGGCGAGCCCGACTTCGACACGCCCGTGCACATCGCCGACGCCGGCGTGGACGCGATCCGCAAGGGTTTCACGCGCTACACCGCCGTCGAGGGCATCCCGGACCTGAAGGACGCAATCATCGCGAAGTTCAGGCGTGACAATGGAATCGAGTACACGCGCCCGCAGATCCTCGTTTCCACGGGCGCCAAGCAGACGATCTACAACCTGTTCATGGCGGTGATCGACCCGGGTGACGAGGTCATCATCCCGGCGCCGTACTGGGTCTCGTACCCCGACATCGCGCTGCTGGCGGAGGGCACGCCGATCACGCCGTACGCCGGTCCCGACCAGGGCTACAAGATCACGCCGGCGCAACTCGAGGCGGCCATCTCGCCGAAGACGCGGCTGCTCATGCTCAACAGCCCGTCGAATCCGACGGGTGCCGCCTACACGAACGCCGAGCTGCACGCGCTCGGTGCCGTGCTGCGCCGTCATCCCGACGTGCTCATCGCCACCGACGACATGTACGAGCACATCTTCTGGGCCAAGGAACCGTTCTGCAGCTTCCTCACCGCCTGCCCCGACCTCTACGACCGCACCGTCACGATCAACGGCGTGTCGAAGAGCTATGCAATGACCGGCTGGCGCATCGGCTATTGCGGCGGGCCGGCGACGATCATCGACGCGATGTCCACGATTCAGAGCCAGAGCACCTCGAACCCCTCGTCGATCGCCCAGCGGGCGGCGGTCGTGGCTCTCAGCGGCGACCAGTCGTGCGTCGCCGAGATGAACAAGCATTTCAAGGCGCGACACGACTACTTCACGGCCGGCCTCAATGCCCTGCCCGGCTTCAAGGTCCTGCCGGCCGCGGGCACGTTCTACGCCTGGTGCGACGTCAGCGAAGCCATCCGCATGCGCGGCCTGGCCGACGACCACGAGTTCGCCGAGTTCCTGCTCGACAAAGCCATGGTGGCGGGCGTGCCCGGCACAGGATTCGGCGCCCCGGGCCACATTCGCTTTTCGTTCGCGGTCAGCATGCAGACGCTCGAGAAGGCGCTGCAGCGCATGGGTAAGGCCCTGGCGGGCGCATGACCCGGCGGATCGCGGTCTGCCTTGACTAAAAGAGCCGCCAATCGCAAAATTGGCGGCTCTTTCGAGACCGTTCCGACATAGCTCAGCGGTAGAGCAGCTGACTGTTAATCAGCGGGTCCCTGGTTCGAATCCAGGTGTCGGAGCCATTCTCCCCTCCCCAGATATCATTGCTGATCCGGCTGCCAGGCCACGCCGAGATTCAGCGAGTTCGAGGTCGCGTCGTTGACCGAGTCCTCGGGCTCCTTCCAGCGGTACGCGTAGCCGCCGAACAGGGTCCACTGGCGCGCCATGCGCCAGCGGAAGCCGACATCCGCCGAGGCGTACTTCTGGCCCCTGTACGTGTTGTCTCCCGGCGGCGCGTCGTCGTTGATACCGCGCAGGCCCAACGTCAGCATCGTCGTCGGACTCAAGTCTCGCGAGAGTCCCAGGCGCAGCTGGGTCCGGTTGACGAGTTGCCCGTCGCCATTCGGGTCCAGGTACTGGTTGAGGTCGACGAAGAGCCGCGTGACCTGGTAGGTCCACTCGGCACCCACGCCACCCGAGAAACCCGTGCTCGAGCCGGAGTCGGTGCCGCCCGCCCCCGGATTCGAATCCACGAAGCTGGCGCCGGCCCGCACGTACGCCTTGGCGGTCTCCGACCAGTTCTTCGTCCACTCGCCGCTGATCGAGTAGTAGTCGGTCGAGTCGTCGACGATGGGATCGTACTGTTCGAACGTCGTCAGGAGCGCGAGCGTCGACATCTCGGACGTCTTGAACCGATAGTTGGCATACAGCGTAATGTTCTCGAAATCCTGGTCGCCGGGACGCTGTTCGTCGTAGGTGACGTCCAGGTAATTTGCGCCAAGTTCGAGCGCCTGGCGTTGCGTGATCTCGAATGCGACGCCTGGTGAAAGGTCGAAGCGATCCTCGCGATTTACGGTGGCCACGCGCGGGACATTCTCGCCCGGGTCGGGTTGGCCGAGCACGGGGTCATCGCCGGCCCCGGACGGGAAGGAATTGCCCAGCGTGATGACCGAGGAGTAACGCGCATTCAGGTAGGCGTTCATGCGTTCGGCCTGATGGTCCAGGCCCATGCGCAGGTAGTAGTTCTCGAGGTCGTCTTCGTCGCCCTCGAAGTACCGCGTGAAGATGACCTGTGGGGTCAGCGTGAACGTGGTCCGTGGCGTGCTGCCGCGCATCACCAGGCGAGCGTCCAGCTTGGGCCCGTAGACTTCGATCTCCTGGCCAGGGACGGTCGTCAAGCGGTGGTTGTCGTCGTATTCCGCACTGAGCGCGACACGCGGCTCGTACGACCAGTCGGCAGCCTGCGCCGGAGTGAGGGCCGTCCCCAGCAGGCTGCAGATCGCGACGCTCAAAGGGAGCGAACCCCTGACCATCGGTCGACGAGAAAGAACTTCAGCCGTTCGAACGAACATAGTAGTTACCTGCCGAGATAATGGTCCGAGACTAGCCATCCCGGTCTCATTGTGCCACTGACGGGACTCCGCAATTTGACATAGGTCACGATCCGCGCACGACGGCAGGCCAGGCTGGATGCGTGCACAGGCCGCGCGAGCTGGCTCATCGTCGGCCGCGGAGTCGCGAAACCAGGCGTTCACCGAGGCCGGCCCGGACCAGTGCCTTGGCACGAGCCACCGCGCGCACGCGACGGATTCCAGGGCTGTCACCGACTGGTACGCGCAGCAATGTCGGGCCATCCGCAGACAATGCTGCCGTCAGCGCGGGCGCCGGGTCGGACTCCACTTCAGCGAACCGAACTCCGGTAGCCGCCGCCAGGGCGGAGAAATCGAGTCCTGGCAGCGTCGTGCCGAAATCGCTGCCGAACGCCGCCTGCTGGCTGAGCCTTATCTGATTGAGCTTGCCGTCGTCGAACACCAGCACCGGCAGCGACAGGCCAAGTCCCGCAGCAGTGGCCAGTTCCATGCCGCTCATGCAGAGCCCGCCGTCGCCGATCAATGCGACGACCGGACGCTCGGGCGCCGCGAGCTTCGCCGCGATCGCGGCCGGCAGCCCGAAACCCATCGACTGGAAGTCGCTTGGCGTCAGCAGGCCACCCGGCGCAAGCACCGGAAAGTGGCGCCGCGCCATGACCTGGTGCAATCCCGTGTCGGTGACCACGATGCAGTCGCGCGGCAATGTCGCACGCAGAGCTGCAAAAAAGCGCGCCGTAGAAACACCGGCAATGATCGGCTCAGCCGCACGGACCGCTGGCACACCGATGGCGGTCCGCGCCGCGGCAACCTGCGACTCGCTCCAACTGGACCGTGACAGGCCCTGCCTCGAAACCCGGGCAAGAAAGTCCTCTGCCCGCATGTTCACGCAGGATTCGATCGGACACACTCGGCCCAACACGGCGGGGTCCGTGTCCACGTGAATGGTCCGGGCCGGGTCGAACTTCACGTGATGCCCGGCCGTGCCGTTGTGCCCGAGCCGAGCGCCGATCACCAGCACCAGGTCGGCGCCAGCCAGTAACTCGTTGACCGCATCGGTCGTACCGCGGTGGGTATCAAACCCCATTACAAGGTGGTGATCCTCGGGCACGATGCCTCGTGCCGACGGCGTGGTCAGCACCGGCGCACCCCAGCGTTCGACCAGTTCGAGCAGCACCGGAGCAGCTCCGAGACAGCCCTGCCCCGCATAGATGACCGGCCGGCGAGCCGCATTGCACGCGTTCGATGACGCGGTCCAGCGCATGCGTCGCGTCCACACCGCCCGACAGGGTTGCCGCCAGGCTCGGCATGCCGCCCGCTCCGCCTTGTCGTCGAGTTGAACGACGACCGGCCCGGGCTCGCCCGAGGTCGCGATCGCGAAAGCCCGCTCCATTGCCGCGGCCAGGTCCGACTCAGAAGGGTACCGTCAGCACGGCCTTGGCAAGGCTCGCGGCAAGATTCGTCTGCGGAATCGCCTGCAAGGCGAAGCGTGCCGATGGCCCTTCCGCCGCGGCCGGCACGATGTGAATCATCGCAGCGGAGTCCAGGCGCGCTTCGGCTAACCCCGTGAGCGCGTAGGCAAAACCGGGACCTGGAATCGTGAGCAGCACCGCGGGCCTGCCGGCCACCCGGTAGAACGCCCCCGCCATGAAGCTGGCGGCGAGTTCATGCGTGGGCACGACGGTGATCAGTCCGCTTTGCCGCAGGGCTTCGAACAGGGGCACCGTCTGGGTACCCGGCATGCCGAACACGTGGGTCACACCGAGCGATTTCAGCGTGGAAAACATGGCCTGCCCCGCAGCGACGCTGGTCAAGCTCATGTTCTTGTATCCGTCAAACCACTGCTCCTGTCACCCAGTGCGGCAGCTTACCTCAGCGAACCGCGCGGAACCTACCCGCGCCGCACATGCACATTCGACGCGCTGGATTATGTCCTGCTGCCGCGATGCGCCGCCTGCCGCTGGCCAAGCTGCGCCTTGAATGGTTGGCCGAGTTGTGACCGCGTTCACACTTCTCCGATCGGTCCCGGTGTCTCATGTCGGCAGTTTCGCCCGCTGCGTTGTGCGTTCGCCCGGGTTGTGCAAGTCTTCGCGAAATTCTTCGAACACGAGCGGCGCGGCCACGGACCGGAGTTTTCGGGTCCGGCGTGCGGTGCTGAGGAAAAGGGATGAAAGTCGTTCTGTTTTGCGGTGGCTTGGGCACGCGACTGCGCGAGCACTCGGACACGATTCCCAAGCCACTGGTCAACGTTGGCGTGCGGCCGATCGTCTGGCACCTGATGCGCTACTACGCACACTACGGCCACCGGGACTTCATCCTCTGCCTCGGTTATCGCGGCGACCTGATCCGTGACTACTTCCTGAACTACAACGAGTGCCTGTCGAACGACTTCACGCTGTCCGACGGCGGCCGCACCGTCGTGCCGCACAAGACCGACATCCAGGACTGGCGGATCACCTTCGTCGACACCGGGCTGCATTCGAATATCGGCGAGCGCTTGCTGCGAGTGCGCGAACATCTCAAGGGCGAGTCCGCGTTCCTCGCCAACTATGCCGACGGCCTGTCGGACCTGCCGCTGGACCGGATGATCGCCCACTTCGAATCGACGGGAGCCGTGGCCAGCCTTGCCGGCGTCAGCGGGCTGAGCAGTTTCCACGCGATCGATGCCTCGCCGGAAGGTGTCGCGACCCGCATCGGCGCGCTCACCGACCGCGAACTGCTGATCAACGGCGGCTTCTTCGTCCTGCGGCAGGAAATCTTCGATTACATCGAGCCCGGCGACGAGCTGGTCGAGCGGCCTTTCCAGCGACTGATCGAGAAGCAGCTGCTGGCGGTCTATCGCCACGCCGGGTTCTGGCGTGCCATGGACACGTTCAAGGACAAGATCACGCTCGACCGCATGGACGCGCGGGGTGAATGCCCCTGGATGGTCTGGAAGAAAAAGTGAGGCGGCCATGCTGAGCTTTACACCCGGGCCCGCGTTCGATCGGCAGCCGGAGATCCTGTGCATCGGCGCCCATTGCGACGACATCGAGATCGGCTGCGGCGGAACGCTGCTCGCATTGCAGGCCCGCTACCCGGACTGCCGGATCCACTGGCTGGTCCTGACCTCCGTCCCTGAACGTCGTCACGAAGCCCTCGCGTCCGTCCGAGCGTTCGTGCGCCCACGCGCCCGTGGCGTGGTAATGATCGGCGAGCTCGAGGACACCCTGTTGCCGAGCCGGCTGGCCGAGGTCAAGGCGCAGTTCGGGGCCTGCAGGGCGCAGGTCCAGCCTGCGCTGGTCTTCACGCATCGCGGCGGCGACCGGCACCAGGATCACGATCTCGTCAACCAGGTCACCTGGCAGACCTTTCGGGATCACGCCATCCTCGAGTACGAGATCGCCAAGTACGACGGCGACCTGACGACTCCCAACCTCTACCTGCCCCTGCCCAAGGCAACGGCGGCCCGCAAGATTGCGCTGCTCATGCGCGCGTTCGAATCGCAGCGGGGCAAGCCCTGGTTCCAACCCGAAAACTTCGAGGCACTGATGCGGCTGCGCGGCATCGAGTGTCGCGCGCCGGACGGCCTCGCCGAGGGCTTCCACTGCCGCAAGCTCGTGTTCGGCCTGGAGCGCAGCGCGCGTCCGGCCGGACGAAAGTCGCCCGCCAGTCGCCGCAGGAGTGACGCAAAGTGAATCCGGATTTCTGGCGCGATCGCCGGGTGTTCATCACCGGCCACACGGGCTTCAAAGGCAGCTGGCTCTGCATGCTGCTGCACAGGTTCGGCGCGAACGTCGCCGGCTACGCGCTCGAACCTCCCACCCAGCCCAGCCTGTTTGCGCTGGCCCGGGTACACGAACTGGTCGACTCGACAATCGGCGACATTCGAGACCTCGACGCACTCACGCGCCGGCTGACCGCGTTCAAGCCTGACGTCGTGCTGCACATGGCGGCACAGTCCGTGGTCCTGGCCTCCTACGAAGACCCCGTCGAGAATTACTCGACCAACGTCGTGGGCACGGCCAGCGTGCTGGAGGCCGTGCGCCGCGCGAAGCATCCGTGCAACGTCGTCAACGTCACCACCGACAAGTGCTATGAGAACCGCGGCTGGGTCTGGGGGTATCGCGAAACCGACACGCTCGGCGGACGTGACCCCTACTCCAACAGCAAGGCCTGCGCGGAACTCGTCGGCCAGTCTTTCCGCGACTCCTTCTTCCCGCTGGACAAGTGGGACGAGCACCGGATCGCGATCGCCAGCGCCCGCGCGGGCAACGTGATCGGCGGTGGCGACTGGACCGCCCGCCAGCTCATTCCGGAGTTGATCGCGGCTTTTGCGACGGACAAACCGGTCGTGCTGCGGCATCCGGGAGCAATCCGGCCGTGGCAGCACGTGCTCGACTGCCTGAACGGTTACCTGACGCTGGCCGAGGGCCTGGCCCGCGATCCGCAGACTTTCTCGGGCGGCTGGAACTTCGGCCCGTCGGACGTGGAGTCACGGACGGTGGCGGAAGTCGTCGAGGCGCTGGCGCAGCATTGGGGCATCGCGGAACCCTGGATCCGCGATACCGTGACCCACGCGCACGAAGAACGCCAGCTGCGGCTGGACGTGACCAAGGCAGCCGAGTTGCTGGACTGGCGCGGCGACCTGTCGATCGACGTCGCACTGGAGTGGGTGGCGCGCTGGTATCTCGACCTTCGCAACGGCCGGGACGCGCGGGAACTCTCCCTCGCGCAGGTCGATGCCTACCTGCAGACGGCTTCGGCCCGGCATTGAGCCGCAACCATGAAATTTCACACGGTCTCTGTCGCTGGTGCCCGGCTCGTCGAGCCCACACCGCACCTGGACAGCCGGGGCCGGTTCATGCGCGCGTGGTGCAAACGCGAATTCGCCGACGCCGGCGTCGATTTCGAGCCCTTGCAGGCCAACATGGGTTTCAGCGTCAATCGCGGCACGATCCGCGGGCTCCATTTCCAGGTGGCCCCGGCACTCGAAGCCAAGCTGGTTCGCTGCACGCGTGGGTCCATCTTCGACGTCGTGGTCGACCTGCGCCCCGATTCGCCAACCTACTGCGCGTGGTTCGGCACCGTCCTGTCGGCAGACGACGGCAGGATGCTGTACGTGCCCGAGGGTTGCGCCCATGGCTGCCAGTCGCTGGACGACCAGACCGAGATCTACTACCTGGCCTCGGCGTATTATTCCCCCAGCGACGCGCGCGGCCTGCGTTTTGACGATCCCGCCTTCGGCATCCAGTGGCCGCTTGGCGTGACTTCGATCTCGGATCAGGATCTCGGCTGGCCCGCGTTCCAGCCCTAGCACGGAGTAGCAATGCGATGAGCCCACAGAACACAGCGATCTACAGCCTGCTCGGAGCACGCGAAGCCGAGCGTCGCCCCATCCGCGTCGGCTTGATCGGTGCCGGTGCGACCGGCCGGGCGATCGCCTTGCAACTCGGCACGCCCGTGCCGGGCATGCGTCTCGCCGGCATTGCGAACCGTACGACGGCAAATGCCGAGCGGGCTTTCCGCGAGGCCGGCATCCCCGAATGGGGCCACGCCTCCACACCGCAGCAAGCCGAAGCCCGCATTGCTGCCGGAATGCCGGTCCTTACTGATGACCCTCACGTCCTGACGCGCTGCGGCGCGATCGACATCATCGTCGAGGTCACGGGCTCGGTGGACTTCGCTGCCAGCGTCGCGCTGGACGCCTTTGCGCACCGTAAGCACGTCGTCCTGGTGAACGCCGAACTCGACTCGCTGGTCGGACCGATCTTGAAGGTCAAGGCGGACGAAGCGGGCGTCGTGCTCACTCATACCGATGGTGACGAGCCCGGCGTGGCCATGACCCTCGTCCGTTACCTGCAGTCGGTCGGCCTGCGTCCGGTCGCCGCGGGCAACATCAAGGGCATGGTGGACTATTACCGCACGCCGGACACGCAGCGCGACTTCGCGGCGAAGCACGACCAGGACGTGCGCAAGGTCACCTCGTTCGCCGATGCAACGAAGCTGTCCATGGAAACGACCGTGCTCGCCAATGCCACGGGATTCGGCGTCGCACGGCGCGGCATGACCGGACCTGCCTGCGGCTACGTGCGCGAACTCGCCAGGCTGCTGCCACCTGAAGCGATGCTCAAAGGCGGCATCGTCGACTACTCCGTCGGCGCCGCACCTCACACCGGCGGGTTCGTGGTCGTGCACGAAGACGAACCCGTTGAAGCAGACCCAGCTGGCTTATTACAAGCTCGGCGACGGTCCCTTCTACGTTTTCTATACGCCGTTCCACCTGCCGCACATCCAGATTCCCTCGACCATCGCGCGGGCAGTCCTGCACAACGACCCCACGGTGGCACCGGCTGCCGGCCCGTCGTGCGAAGTCGTCACCGTCGCCAAGCGCGCCCTCAAGGCCGGCGAGCGACTCGACGGCATCGGCGGGTTCTGCAGCTACGGCCTGATCGACAATCACTCGGCTGCGAGGGCAGCCGACGCCCTGCCGATTGCGCTGTCGGAGGGTTGCGTACTGGTGCGGGACGTCGCCAAGGACGCGGTCGTGGCCTTCGCGGACGTGCAGTTGCCCGCGACGCGGCTCAGCGACCAGTTGTGGCAGGAGCAAGCCAGTCGCTGGCCGATGGCAGCCGCCGTCGCTCCTGCTGCTGCAAAGCGGGTCGGCGCAGCCTGAGGCGCCTCTCACCTGCCGCGCCGCAGGATGGCGGCGCGGCGTTCAGGATCTGGCTGCCGCCCTGCGAGTCCGTACCCACTGACGGAAGATGGCGGCCATGCCGACGACGGCGGGATTCGGGTCGTCCCAGGCGAACGTGGGCTTGATGGCGGTAAGCCAGACGCCTATCCGCGAGAGCAACGATGCCGTCGGCACGCCAGGATGGTTGCGGCGTTGCCACTGATATTCCTGCCAGTCGATGTACGGGTAGACGCAGGTCTTGCCGACAGGGTAAGGATCCAGTTGCGGCAGCGGCAATCCGAGCGCATCCGCATACGCCATCGCGCACACGTGCACTCCGCAGTCCTCGGCGAAGCCCACGTACCACCAGGGCCGGGCGTTCACCTCGATCAGGTAGAAGTTTCCATCCCGGACATCGCGCTTGTACTCCGCGCTGAAGATCCCGCGATAGTTGAGCTTCGCGAGCAAGGTCTGCAGCGCGTCCATGGCTGGGCGAACCTTGCCGATGTCGACACTGACCATATAGGTGCTGTTGCCGAAGTCCGGCGGATACATCCTCAGTCGCTGGCGTGCGAAGCGGGCCTGGACCACGTGCTCCCGGTCCATGAACCCGTCAATGAAGTAGTGCTCGGTGGGCGGTCCAGGAATGTATTCCTGCAGGATGACCTCGAAGCCGGCGGCGGCTCACCTCGCGAAACCTTGCCAGCGCCTCGGCGCGAGAGTGCACGGTCAGGCCCTTGGCCTTGAATTTCTGCAGGAACAGAGGCGACGACTTCGGCTTCAGGAATGCGCTTTCGAAGACTCGATCCTCGATCCCGTCGAGATCCTGCTCCCGCTCGAGGGCGAACGAGCGTGGGTGCGGCAACCCGAGTTCAGCCATGATCGTCGCCAGACGGCCCTTGTCGACGAGAGTGAGGATGGAGTCGTGCGGCGAAAGACACGCCGGGAAGCGCTCCTTGAGATCCGGTGGCAGCGCCGTCGCGGCCTCCGTCCAGAAGTCCGTGCAGGGCAGGAGAAAGGCCCTGGGTATCGTCAGGGACCGCAGTATTGACTCGAGTTTCTGCGTGGTGGACGCCCTGGCGTCGAAGCCCGGCGGCAACGGGACGGGTCGGTAATATTTCGAATGCGTGACGACGTCGCCCGGCTCCGAATGCGTCCAGACCTCGTGCCCGGCGCGTGCGAAGGCCCGCGCCGCACCCAGCGCCGTAACCGTGGTGCCGAAAACCAGTACAGGGATCGCGGTGTCGCCCGCTTTTTTCATGTTGTAGGCTCTCAAGAAACGTCGTCGCCCCGCGAATGTCACACCCCGTCGCGGAATGCTAGCACCTGCCGCATGCCCGATTTGCGCTGGGCTTCACATAAGCTGGAAGCGAGCGTCTCGTGTACGCTTCTCGCATGCCCGCCCTGTTGCTGATCGCGTGCGCGTTGCTCGCACTGGTGTTGTTCGGCCGGATTCCGGCCGACACCCTCTGGGCCAACGACCTCAGCAACTTCGCGCACGGCCCGGTCTTCGCAGCGCTGGCACTCATTGTGCTGTTCTACCTGCGTCGCGAGCCCACGGGGCAGCAATGGCTGGTTGCTCGAGTACACGATCGCCTTCGGCGCCGCGTTGCTGTTGGGCATCGCCGTCGAGGCCGTGCAGTCCAGGATCGGACGCGATGCCGAGTTCGGCGACGTACTGCGCGACGCCCTGGGCGCCCTCGCGGCGCTGGGTTTCGTGGCCACTGTCGATCCAAGGCTGCGCGCGATCGCTGCCGGGAAGACGGCGACGGGTCGGCGGATGGCTCGTCGGTCTCGCCGCGACCGGCCTGCTGCTCGCGCCCCTGGTCGTTGCCACGCTGTCCTACCGCGAGCGACAGCGGAGTTTCCCCGTCATATGCGGATTTCGACCGGCCGTACAGCGACTATTTCGTCGGCGCGCTGGGTGGGGCCGAGACCCGGCGGGCCGCCCTTCCGCGCTGGCTTGCGGGCCACGCGCAGGAGACTCGGGCCCTGCACGTGAAATCGAGCGGAGCGCGCTGGTGGGGGGTCAAGATTCGCGAACCGCTCGCCGACTGGAGCGGCTTCGATCGGCTCGAGATCACGATCGCGAACCCGAATCGAAAACCACTCGACCTGCAGTTGCGCGTGTACGACGCACGCGTCAGCACCGAAGCCGAGGCAGACGCCCGCTTCGCGACGAAGTTCCATGTCGCACCCTCGTCCTGGGGTACGAGCACGATCCCGCTGGCGGCGCTGGCCCACCCAGGAGATGCTGCAACAGTCGACGTTCGCGACATACGGTCGCTGATGCTGACACCGTCCGGCGGGTCCGGATCCACGGATTTCTATCTCGTCAGGATCTGGCTGGAATGAGGTCGAACCGGACCAGGCGTCAGTAGCCCCAACGTTCGGCGACGTCGCCGACCAGGTCCCGCATCCTTTGCAGGTCCTCCGGCCTGAAGTGACCCTCGGCCGACACGTCGGTCGAGATGCGGACGCGCGCGGGGTCGAACTTCGAGGGACTGCCGCCGATGTGATGCATGCTGGCGGTCTGGCGCTCCAGCATCGCCGGCTCGAAATCGAGCTGGAGGAAGGCGGCAAGGCGACGAAGCTCCCGTTCGGGGTTCTCGCAGAGCGCCTCGTACTTCAGCTGGAACCTTCGCTCCGCCGGCAGATCGCGTGTCAGTGCGTCGATGTGCTGCATCCGGTCACGCCAGCCGCGAGCGGCTCGCGCCAGAGTCTCGCCACGCTTCGTCTTGGAATGCACCACGGCCCGGTAGTCGCGACCGAGCACGACGGCGAGCGTTCGGTCCGGGTCGGCGTCATACACGGCCCGAAAGCGGAACGGCGACTTCGAGGAGTCCACGCAGTAGTGCTTGTGCGTCGCGCGACAGACTGCATCGAAGACTTCGACGCTGTCCCGCGCCACTCGTTGCGCTGAGAACACCCGCTGCACCAGGCTCGACCGAAATACTTGCGGGACTCGCCGCACTCCCCGCTTGGCCAGTTCGTCCAGCTTCGCCGGAATTCCCTGCAGCACCCGCAGCGAAGCGGCCCTGAATGGCAGCGCCACCTCGAGGGATTCGAGCGGTCGTCCCACTTCCGCGGCCACCGACCTCCAGAAGTCGCACTCGGGCACGGTCGCCCCGCAGCTGCAAACCAGGGGATGGGCTGGATCGTAGATGCTGCGATCCTGGAGCACGTAGGCTCGCAGCCAATGCAGCTCGCCCAGCGAGACGACGTCGCTATGCGCCCCGAGACACTGGTCCAGGAGCGTCGAGCCGGAGCGGACGTCGGACAGGACATAGATCGTGGCACGTCGCATGGACTGACTGGGTCCTGGCATGATGGTCCGGGAAATGTATAGGTCGCTGTAGCGCGAGTCAGGCGCCAGCCGCCGCGGCGACTTCCAGGCCCATGAAACGCGGCAACAGCGCCTTTGCCTTGAGCATGTCCATTGAGACAGCCGATTCGCGTGGTATCCGGAAGCGGTCAGCCAACGGCAGTTCCGCCTTTCCGGTCAGGAACATGAATGCCTGTGCGTAGCCGGCTTCGCGCGCCAGCGCAACACTGTGGTGGTTGATGTGCTGCGGGCCACCGACGGGATAAGCGAAGGATGCAACGTCGCCGCCAAGGACCGCCTCGAGGTTGCGCTTCGAATCCTTGATCTCCCGCGCCTGCACCTCGGGGTCCAGCGTCGCCAGCACGCGATGCGACATCGTGTGCGAGCCGATCGCGTGCCCGGTTGCACGCATCTCGCGAACCTGGGTCCAGGACATCAACTCTGCGCTCTGCTGATCCAGCGTGGGTGGTGCGACACCGCAAGCGTCTGCAAGTCTCGTCAGCAGCGCCTCCGTCCGCTCAGCCGGCTCCAGCTTGAAAACGGCGAGGATGCGTCGCAGTGAAGCGGAAAAATCGCGTTTGAGGTCGTACGTCTGGCCATCGACGGAGATCGAATCCCGTCGTGTGGACTTGAGGAGGTAGGCTGCCACGTCCCACCAGCCCAGGCTGCGCGATTCCAGCAGGTTGAAGGGCAGGAAGAAGATGCCGCGGATACCGAGGTCGTCCAGGACCTTGCGTGCCAGCGTGTAGCAGTCGATGTAGCCATCGTCGAACGTGACCAGCGAGTAGATCGCTCCGCGCCGCAGCGGCAGCCTGCCGCCGAGCTCGAGCAGGTCGTCCTCGCCGATGACAGTCGTCGCCGACTTCAGCCAGCGCATTTCGTGCCGGAAGGTCTCGACGTCCGTGTCGAACACGCCGTCGTCGAATTGCGAAGGGCCCGCATCCGCCCGTGCACGCAAGCGGTGATAGTTCAGGACCAGCAATGACGGAGCGTCGCGCCGAGCCACGATGCGGTGGGCGCCGATCGCCATCAGCGACCGCGCCAGTTGCAGCCTCTTGCCAGCCATTCTTGCGATCAACTCCTGAATATCATCGGAATCCTAACCTACGGGGCACCCTGCGACCATTGGCTTCGGTCGTGCAGGGTGCGCGCCATCGTGTCTGCCGGACATAATGTACGGCAGGGACGACGGGCCGACCGTGCTTCAATATGCGCCGGGCCGATGGGAACGTAGTCTCCAGCACTGCCGCTCCGCCGCAGCATGAACTGCGTCACAATTTTCCGTCGTCAGGCCCGGTAGCATGCCAGAGTGTCGGGCCTCGGCTCAGAGCGAGCCCTGGCCGCGTTGTGGGACCGTTCCGAGGTGATGTGAGTGTCCGACCAGCCCGAACTTTCGGTCATCGTGCCTTTTTACAACGAGCAGGACAGCATCCGGCGCATGCACGCGGCGATCGTCGCCGCGGTCGAACCGCTGGATATCCCGTTCGAGATGGTGTTCGTCAACGACGGCAGCCGGGACGGCACGCTCGCCATCGCCACCGAGATCGCCCGGGAGGATGAGCGTGTCATGGTCGTGAACTTCCGGCGCAACTACGGGCAGACGCCCGCCATGGCCGCCGGCATCGAACAGGCGCGCGGACGCATTCTCGTGACCATGGACGGCGACCTGCAGAACGACCCCGGCGACATCGTGCATTTCCTCGCCAAGATTCGCGAGGGCTACGACATCGTCGTCGGCTGGCGCCACAACCGGCAGGACAAGCTGGTGTCGCGCAAGATCCCGTCGCGAATCGCGAACTGGCTGATCGGCAAGGTCACCCGCGTCCCGATCAAGGACAACGGCTGCTCGCTCAAGGCCTATCGTGCCGACCTCATCAAGGCAATCCCGCTCTACTCGGAAATGCACCGCTTCATCCCGGCCATGGCATCCATTGCCGGACCTCGCATCGCCGAAATCAAGGTGCGGCACCACGCGCGCCAGTTCGGTCAATCGAAGTACGGCCTGTCGCGAATCTACAAGGTGCTGCTCGACCTGATGGTGATCAAGACGGTCGCCACGTTCACGACGCGACCGTTGCTGTGGTTCGCCATGCTCGCGGCCCCGCTCGGACTGATCGGCGGGATCCTCGTGGTCTTCTCGCTGTGGAAGGCCACCACCGGTCTGCAAGACATGCCGCTGCCCCTGGCCGGCTCGGGCCTGCTCTTCATCCAGGGCGCGCTGATGCTGGGCCTCGGCGGAGTCATCGGCGAAATGGTGTACAAGCTGGGCGACCTGCGCGAAAGCGAGTTCTCTCTGCTCTCCGCCGGTATCTCCACCCGATCGGGCCGATCCGCGGTGACTGGGGTGGTCGAACATGCGTGATCCGGGGTCGTCGATTGCCATCTCCGTCATCGTTCCTGTGGGACAGCGTCACGCGGATGCCAGGCCGCTGATTGCCGAATACGAGGCCGGTCTCGATGCGCTGGGCCAGGACTATGAACTGATCTTCGTGCTGGACGGTCCGAACCCGAAGTTTTCGGATGCTCTGCGCCAGCTGATTGCCGAGGGCAAGACCTTCACGGTCGTCAGCCTCACACGCGAGTTCGGCGAGGCTACGGCCCTGATGGCGGGTTTCGAGCAGGCCAAACGGCCAGACGATCGTCACCCTGCCCGCTTACTACCAGATCGACGCGACCGAAATCGGCCGTCTCGTCGAGGCTGCCGAGAACCAACGACGTGGCCATCGGCTGGCGCTGGCCGAGGGCCGGCGGCATCTTCGAAAGGCTGCGTCGCGGCGCGTTCCACGGCCTGCTCGGTCTTTTCACCCGCCTCAAGTACCACGACCTGGGCTGCGGCGCGCGCGCCTTCGACCGGCGCGTGCTGGAGGAAATACAGCTCTACGGCGACCACCATCGATTCCTCGCATTGCTTGCCGACCGGCAGGGTTTCCGCATCCAGGAGGTCGCCGTCCGGCAGTGCTCGAAAGATCGTCGCGAAAAGGGCTATGTCGTCCGCGAGTACCTGCGCGCGCTGCTCGATATCCTTTCGATCTTCTTCGTCGTGCGATTCACGAAGAAGCCGTTGCGGTTCTTCGGTATGGTCGGTGCCGGCACCTTCGCGCTCGGCGCCCTGCTGGTCACCTGGCTGGTCGTCGAAACGACTGTTCTTCGGCGTCGGCCTGGCCGATCGCCCCGCGCTGCTGCTTTCGTCGCTGCTGGTCGTGCTCGGCCTGGAATTGTTCGCCCTTGGACTGCTCGGCGAGTTGATTATCTTTACTCATGCCCGGCAGATTCGCGACTACCAGATCGGCTCGGTCATCCGCTTCTCGCAGGGCACGCGCGTCGAACGACCGGACCGGTCGCCCGGCCCGTCGAAATGACGAGCCACCGTGCCCTTGTACGCACGACTAGAACCGCAAGTAACACAGAACTGATGATGCTTTCCCCGAGGGAATCATGAACACGAAGTCCGACGACCAGAGCTTTTCCAGTTTCATGCACGTGCTGAAGCGGCGCGCGCGTCCGGCCGTGACCGCGGCGCTGACGGTGCTGCTCGGCATGACCGTCGTCGTCTTCTCGCTGCCCGCGGTCTACGAGTCGTACGCGACGCTGTTGATCCAGCAGTCGGACATCACACCCGAGATGCTGGGCGGCGCAGGCACCAAGGAATTCGTGGAGCAGCGGCTGCAACAGACGCGCGACCTGGTGATGAATGCCGAGAACGCCGGCGCGCTCATCAAGAAATACAATCTCTACAGCGATCAGGACGACAAGCTTTCGGACGACGACAAGTTCGCCCTCATGAACGAGAGCGTCCTGATTCGCCCGCAGGTGACCGGCGTCGTGGATCGAGGTCCATGCGTGGCGCCGATCTCACTTACGCTTTCGACGTTGCTTTCCAGTATGGGGATCCGACCGTCGCACGCGACGTGGCAGCCGACATTGCGAGCCAGTTCACTTCTGCCGGCGCAACCCGGACCAAGGCCGAGGCCGTGCGAACGAGCAATTTCCTGAAGACGGAGTCGGAAAGGCTCGCCTCCGTACTCCGTGACCAGGAAGCCAAGCTCGCAGAATTTCGCCAGGCCACAGGCGGAGGCCGACCCGAAGACAGCGAGGGCAACCTGAGGCGCGCCGGCGACCTGGAGCGTGACCTTTCGCGAGTGGACGACGACCTGCGCGATGCCCGCGCTCGACGCGACCTGCTGGCGACGCAGTTGCTGGACACGCCACGCGACCGCGCCGTGATCGACCAGACCGGACAGCAGGTCCTGCGTGGCGAGGACCGCCTGGCAGTGGCTCAGCAGGAGCTGCTCGCGGCACTCGCACGGTACAGCGAAGATCACCCCGACGTTCGCCCGGCTGCGCCGTGAGATCGCGACGCTGACCGCCGAGTCCTCGACCGGCGCTGCGACCGGGCCCACCAATCCAGCCTATTTGCAGCTGCAGTCGCAGATCAATGCCGCCGACGTGGCGATCCGCGGGTTGACCGACCGCCCGGTACAGCCTGTCGAGCGAACTCTCCCGGCTGCGAGGCGCCATTTTCCAGTCGCCGGTGCACGAGAAGCAGTATGCCGACCTTGTCCGCGACTACGAGCTGATCGAGAACCAGTACG